>NWBJ01000061.1 GCA_002633115.1 Muribaculaceae bacterium Zag1 | reverse complement strand
TTATTACGTATATCAGACGGCCCCGTATGATATCAAGGAATATGAGGGAAAGTAAAGGTTTTACGGAATCCATTTTTACACAGTACATTTTGAGGAGGACGACTATGAAAAAAAGTATTTTAAAAAGAGGAATCGGGATTGTTTTGTCATTGCTGCTGGTATGTTCTCTTCTGCCTGCAACCGCGATGGCGGATGAGGGTGACATTGCGATGTTTGCCGCAGGAACCGTACTGTCTTCGGCGGGCGGCACATTAGAATCCGGAGAATATTATCTGGATGGAGATGTCACACTTACAGAAGATATCACGATTCCGGAAGACGCAGAAGTGGTTATTGATTTGAACGGTCATAAACTGAAAGGTACAGGGGATCATAGTGTTATAACAAACAATGGTACATTTACGCTCAACGACGGCAGCGGAAATGACTCCGGTGAACTTACCGGGTCTACCAGTGAGGACAATTATGTTGAGCGTGGTGGAGGTGTATGCAACAATGGTGATTTCACCATGAATGGAGGGAAAATCTGTAATAATACCGTTTTGTTTTATGGTGCCGGTGTATATAATTCAATCTATGGCACATTTACCATGACAGGCGGAGAGATCAGTGGAAACACGAGCCCGGTAGATGAGGGCGGTGGTGTATTTAACGCGAACGAATTTATCATGACAGGCGGAAAAATCAGTGAAAACTTTGCCGCTATTGGCGGCGGTGTTTATATGAACAGGGATTCCTGCGTATTTACTATGACAGGCGGAGAAATCAGTGGTAATTCGGTATATGATAATGGTGCCGGAGTGTGTGCCAACAGGGGCACATTTATCATGACGGACAGTGTGATCCGTGGCAACTCGGCGCCATACAAGGATAGCACCGGAGGAGGCGTGTATATTGGCAATAGTTGTACATTTATCATGGCAGGCACAATTATAGTTGAGGATAATGACTGTGCAGGCACAGAGAATAATTTTTACCTTCCTTCCGATTGCCAGATCGGTTTTGCCGGCGCATTGACTGCAGGCTCCTCCATTGGAGTAACAACCGCGGCCAAGCCGACCGCAGAAAATCCCGTTCCGATTACCGGAGCAGAGAGCGATACGGATTATTATGAAGCTTCCGCGCAGTATTTCTTCTCGGATGAAGGGTATGATGTACAGATCAATGAGAGTGGACATTATTTGGAACTCACCGCCTCGGGCGAATCGTCCCTCAACGGACTCCATAAGGATTCTGACGGAGTCTGGCGCTACTACGAAAATGGGGTAGCGGCCAACTATACCGGCTTTGCGGAAAACGAGAATGGGCAGTGGTACGTTGAGAAAGGTGTTGTGACATTCAACATGAATAGCGTATGCAAGGATACAACGGGTGCGCTCGGAGAAGTGGGCGCCTGGTACTATGTGGTTGGCAGCAAGGTACAGAACACTTACACCGGCGTTGCAAACTATAAGAACGAGAACGGCTGGTGGTATGTGAAAGATGGCAAGGTCGACTTCTCTCACAATGGTGTAGACAAGAACAGCAACGGCTGGTGGTATGTGACGGGCGGCAAAGTACAATTTGGCTTTACCGGTCTGGCAAACTACAAGAACGAGAACGGCTGGTGGTATATTGTAAACGGAAAAGTAGACTTTAGCCACAACGGGGTCGATAAAAACAAAAACGGCTGGTGGTATGTAACAGACGGCAAAGTGCAGTTTGGCTTTACGGGACTTGCCAATTATAAGAACAGCAACGGCTGGTGGTACATCAAGGACGGCAAAGTGGACTTTACCTATACCGGCATGGCATCGAATAAGAACGGCACCTGGAATGTCGTGAACGGAAAAGTAAGATTTTAATGTTTTGATTCTAAATAAGCGCGGGATCCTGGTAATAGAATCTCGCGCTGTTTGCTCACAACAGGTTGACGAATGTGCAGATTATGGTATAATAAGAACATAATTCGCACAGAACGGAGGCGAGTAATAAAATGCAAATTTTACCAAAGGTGGTTCCTATCAACGAACTCAAAAATACAGCACAGATTACGCAGACCTGCAAGGAAAGCGACGTCCCGATCATTGTCACCAAAAACGGGTATGGCGAGATGGTCCTCATGAGCATTCCGCTTTATGAAAAGACCATAGCGGAGGCACAGGCGGCAGCTCTTGTCAATGAAGCGCTGGATGAAATTGATTCGGGAGCTGAGCCGGTGGAGGGACAGGAGTTTTTTTCTTCCATGCGGGTGAAGTATGGAAAATAATCAATACATTCTCAATATCTACCCGAAAGCACAGGCTGATTTTGAGCATTCTGTCAATTATAGTTGCCGGGATGTCATTTAAGAAGAACGCGGGGATTGCAACGATAAGTTTGATTCTTGGTATCATTGCTTTTATTATTTTAATTCGGATGATTGTATATATTGGCGCTATATATTATTAATGTGATTCAGAAAGTGTTTCATAGAGCTCATAAGTGTATTCGGTACGCCATTCTTTTTCCTCAAGTTTCATAACCTCCGATGTCAAATTGCCGTTCTCATCGTAGTCGTAGACGTATTCCGTAAAATCAACCTCTCCGTCCGAGTAGGTATTAAACTCCATTGTTACATTGCCGTTTTCGTCGTAGACAAATTCGTCGCGATACCATTCCCCTTCCGTGTCCGTTATATCTGCCGATGTTACATTGCCATTTTCATCATAAGTACATTCGACATATCCACCGTACCCGTCCGAATCTAATTCTATAAGCAATGTCATATAGTTGTTTTCGTCGTAGGTTAATTCGGAACGATCCCATGATCCGTCCGGAGCCGTTTCCAATTCTAATGTCAGATTGCCATTTTCATCGTAGGTATATTCTGTTCGTTTAGTTTCGTTGCCTTCCGAGTCTTTATGAACTTCTGATGTCATATTGTTGTTCTTGTCGTAGGTATATTCGGTACGTTCTTCATTTCCGCTTGGATAGGTACAAATCTCCAATGTCAGATTGCCGTTTTTATCGTAGGTATAATCCTTCATATTTTTAACGCTGCCATTGGGTTCGTCGTAGCAGATTTCTGATGACAATAAGCGGTCGTTATTATAAAAATATTCCGTATAACTGTCCATTTGCGAGTCATTATATACGGTTTCTGTTGCTAAGACCCAGGGGTTTGTGTCGCCCTCTCCCGGTGTTTTTACTGTATTCACTCTTGGCAATAAGACAACAATCAACACGATCACGACTGCGGCACATACCACGATCGCGATTGTGGCGTTGCGTAAAGTGTGCCTTTTTCCCTTCTCGTTTCCCGCGGACTTCCGCGCAGCGGAGTCTGTGGTCTGCTTTGCGCTCGCGACAGGGTTACCGCAGTTCTTACAGAATTTAGCCCCCCTCTGGGATTTCGTTGCCACAGTTTCTGCAATACATTTTTGTCTCCCTACAATACTTTTTGCGAAAAGAAGGATATCAATTCCTGCTGTCTTTTTATATATCATACCACATTTGTAATAGTGAAATCCTCCTCAAATGTGCAACCTATTCTTCGCTGTCAGAATATGCCGAATCCACCTGATACCAAAATAGAACCGGTAATTTACCTGTCTGGCTTTCCTTATCATACATTTCCGAATCTATAACTGTCACATCCTCATCTCTGTCGACATAGTTTCCCGTGCTGGAATGTGATCCAACAGATGTATGGGAGGATGAATGCGGGCTTCCGTCAACAACCTCTTCATAATTTGCCCCTACAACATTCCATCTTTCTCCGCTAGTATTTGTTATCGCACCGGTCTCATAGTCCAGGCACTCCGAAATGTTTAAATAGGTATAAGGGGCTTCTTCTACGGTATAGTCAAGCAGCTGTAAATCGGTGATTGGACCATCCGCCCCAAAGTCAAACGAATCGCCGTCCGTCGTATACGCCTCATCCATGTAATAGACGACCTTCTTTGTCTCGTGCGGAGCAAGCCCGACCGGGATCAAAGTTTCTTCGTAATTGTCCTCGGCGCTGAGAGTGTCGCGACCAAACATTCTGGAATAAGGAGAATTAATCATTGTGCTTCTTGAACGAAGCAACTGTATTTGTCTGGAGATTTCGTCGCCATAACCGTTGGTCCATACAACCGTTGCCTGAAAAGAGGGATAAACATCACAAGAAACGTCGTTGTCATTGCTTACCGTCATTTCGACCACATAATCATAATTATCATATCCTGCAAAAGCACCGGTAGTATCATGCCCTTCAAACGTTATATCTGAAATAGTCACATTTTCTTTCAGTGCGTTTGCTTCGGCCTCTTCAGCAGTTACTTCATCCTTAGTTTCCGCACCTGTTATTTCTTTGGCACTTTCTTTGTCCTCGTCCCCCTCGACAGCGTTATTGTCCTCATCCTCATCTACAACCTCCCTCTGCTCTTCCTTTGTTGTTTCCTCGGAAGGAGTAGAATTTTCCCGATGCGAATGAACCGACACGGCCACAATAATGATCACAACTGCCGCAACTACTGCGATAATGATTATAAGCAGATACCTTGGCATCCCTTTTTTCCCGGGAGTTCCGGGAGATGTTTGGGAACCAGAGTTCTCAGCTGGACTGGTATCCGTATTTTGTTGAGTAGAAGCAGAATCGGAATGAACAGTAGGGGTGCCGCATTTCGGACAAAACTGAGCATTTTCTGGGATCTGATTCCCGCAGTTTTTGCAAAACATGATTTTTTCTCCCTTAAAATCCAGCGGATTCATGGTTGTCAGAATATGCCGAATCCACCTGATACCAAAATAGAACCGGTACCATACCTGTCTCGTTTTCCGCATCGTATATGTCTGAATTCGTAATGATTACATCGTCATCTCTGTCGACATATTCACCAGAAGTGGAATAACGTTCCGCGGATGTTTTGGAAGACGAGTCTGGGGAGCCGTTGGTAACTTGTTCATAATTTGCCCCTCCAGTGCGCCATCTTTCTCCGGTGGTATTCGTTATCGCGCCGGTCTCGTTATTCAGGTTTTCCGAAATGTTTATATATGTATAAGGGGCTTCCTCCACGGTATAGTCAAGCAGTTTTACATCGGTGATCGGACCATCGGTTCCAAAGTCAAACTCGCTGTTGGCCGACGTATATGCTCCATCCATGTAATAAATGACCTTCTTCGTCTCGTGAGGGGCAAGCCCGACCGGAATCATGTATTCGTCGTAGTTGTCGTCTGCGTTATACCTGTCTCGAGTAAACATCCTTGAATACGGAGAATTAATCATATTGCTTCTTGAACGGAGCAAGTGTATTTCTTTGTTACTCTTGTCGCCATAACCATTGGTTACCTCAACTGTTGCCTGTAAAGAAGGATAAACATCACAGGAGACATCGTTGTCATTGCTTACCGTCATTTCGACCATATAATCAATGTTATCGTATCCCATTACCAGATCTGATGTTTCGTGTTCCTTAAACGTTATGTCTGAAATAGTTACCTTTTCTTTCAGTGCGTTTGCTTCGGCCTCTTCAGCAGTTACTTCATCCGTAGTTTCTGCATCTGTTGTTTCTTTAGCAGCTTCTTTGTCCTCGTCCTCCTCGACAGCATTATTGCCCTCATCCTCCTCTACAACTTTCTCCTGCTCTATCTTTGTTGTTTCATCGGAAGGAATAGAATTTTCCCGATGTGAATGAACCGCCACGGCCGCAATAATAATCACAACTGCCGCAACCACTGCGATAATGATTATGAGCAAATACCTTGGCAGCCCTTTTTTCCCGGGAGTTCCGGGAGATGTTTGGGAACCAGAGTTCTCAGATGGACTGTCATCCGTATTTTGTTGTGTAGAAGCAGACTCGGAATGAACAGTCGGTGCGCCGCACTTTGGACAAAACTGAGCGTTTTCCGGGATCTGATTTCCGCATTTTTTGCAAAACATGATTTTTCTCCTTTAAATGTATTCGTAGGTATAATCGGTATGCTGTTCGTCCCCATCCGAATTTGTAATTATTTTCGAGGTCATATTGTTGTTTTCGTCGTAGGTATATTTATAAACAAGATCGTAATTCAGATCCTTTCGAATCCATGAGGTCATGTTGCCATTCTCATCGTAAGTATATTCATAGTTGCTGACCTCCTGATACCACTCTTGGCTAATATAATTCTTTTCCGTTTCCGTGATCATATTGCCATTTTCGTCGTAGGTATATTCGGTTGCGACCGTGCCTCCTTCCACCATCAAAATCAAATTGCCGTTTTCGTCATAGGTATATTCGGTAAGCTTTTCGGATCCGGATGCAGTCGTATAATTTTCCGATGTTAAATTGCCGTTTTCGTCGTAAGTATATTCGGTGCGGCTTCTAAAGCCATCCAAATTCGAAACAACTTCCGATGTCATATTACCGTTATCATCGTAGGTATAATCGGTTAGAGTTTTGCCGTTTTTAACCTTTTGTGTCAAATTGCCGTTATCATCGTAGGTATATTCGGTTTGAGACTCATCTCCGCTTGCAAATGTCTCAACTTCCGATGTCATATTGCCGTTTTTGTCATAGGTATATTCATTACGATGCTCGCCTCCGCTTGAAAATGTTTCAATTTCTGATAGCATATTACCGTTTTTGTCGTAAGAATATTTCCAAGTATCTTCAACGAGGCCGCCAGGTTTGTTATACTTGATTTTTGATGCCAAAAGATGCTGTTTATCATAAGAATATTCTATATACTCTTCTACTTCCGAATTTAAGTATTTGGTTTCTGTTGTCAGGACCCAGGTAGGCGGGACAGTTTCCTCTTCCGATTCTTTTGTATCTTTTTCGACTGTTGTGGGTTCGGTTGTGGTGCTGTCCTGAGCTGGCACCGGTTCATCGCCCGTTCCACTTTCGCCATTCACTCTTGGCAATAAAACAGCGAGCAGCACGACCACAACGGCGGCACATACTACGATCGCGATTGTGGCATTGCGCAGGGCATGCTTTTGACCGCCGCCATTTTTTGGCGAGCCAGGCACGCCGGAATCCTTCACTTGTTTTGGATTTGTGACAGGGCTGCCGCACTTCTTACAGAATTTAGCCCCTTCCGGGATTTCACTTCCACATTGTCTGCAATACATTTTTTGTCTCCCTAATATTTTTTGCGAAAAGACTGATAACACTTTCTGTTGTCTTTATTATCATACCACAGTAAACACGGAGGCTGTAAGTTTTGTTTTTTTTGGTTTATTTGGAGCGCCTTTATTTTGCATGTTTCAATAAATTCGTAACGATACCGGTCAGAAATTTTTGAACAAAAAATTCACCCTTCGTTTCCGATTCTGTCTCGGATACCTTAGTTTGAGAAAAATCTGATCCGTCTTGATAGACCTCTTCTTTGTGGGCCTCAATGCCTTCTGGTTCTAAGCTTTCTATATTAGTTGCAGTTTCTTCCACTGCAGCAGGTGCTTCATAGGATTCATAAGTATATTTGTTGCGAAGCAGTTTGATGCTCACATCGAATGCTTTAGCGTCCGCTATCTTATTCCCGTTTTTGTCGTAAAAATAATATTCGGTATAACTTTCTCCGATCGGATTCCAACAAACCGTCATGGTTTTATTACCGTTCTCGTCATAGGTATATTCGGATTTAATCGCGGCACCATCCCAATCCACATGAACTTCCGAAGTCATATTGCCGTTCTTATCGTAAGTATATTCGGAATACCCTTCGCGGTCGTCTGAATATGTATCAACTTCTAATGTCAAATTGCCGTTTTCGTCGTAAGTGTATTCAGAATAATAGTCGAAAAATTCGTCCGAAGATGGATGTTTCGCCAATATTAAATTGTTGTTGTCGTCATAAGTATATTCGATAAGATACGAGAATTCACCCGAACTGGAATGGACTTCCTCTGTCATGTTGTTGTTTTCATCATAGTTATATTGGGTAAAACTATCCTCGTCGGAATTTTTATTGGCCTCGGATATTATATTGCCATTTTCATCGTAGGTATATTCTGTACGCTCCTCGGATCCGTTCGAATCCATAACAACCTCCAACGTTATATTATCGTTTTCGTCGTAGGTATAAAGCCACGTTTTTGTAACAGTGCCACCGGGTACGTCATATTGAATGGTTGATACCAAACGATGTTCGTCATCATAGGAAAATTCTTTATAACTTGTCACATCCGAATTATCGTATTCGGTTTGCGTCGCAGTGACCCAGTTGGTTGTGGCGGCATCTTCCGCAGATTCTTCTTCTGCCGGGGCATCATTCGGATCCGCCACCTGTAATTCTTCTAGGATTTCAATTACTTCCTCTTGAAAATCTAAATCGGTGTCGGCGCAGATGCATGTATTACCAGCTTTTGATATAAAATGATACTGCGTATCATCACTTCCATAGCATTGGTCCTTGCTGTTTTCTGTGAACGAATTACAGGTTTCTTTCATATCCTCAACACATTGCGCATAAAATTCTTGGCAAGACTGTTCCTTTTCAAATTCACAATATGTTATATCGTAAAAAGAAAATTTTGTCCCATTTGTATAAACGGCCCGTCCTTCCTCCTCATCTACAATAATAATATCGCCCTCAATTGTGCAACCATGGTTTTCCAATATAGTTTGGAAGTCTTCAAGGGAAATTAGTGTTTTTTCTTTGCAGCCGGACAACAAACAGATACAAAAGAGGAATAGGGGAATGATTGAGATCCATTTGTTCTTTTTCATGTTTTTATCCCTTTATCCTATTATATAGGGCCCTGTTGGCATTTCCGGCGGGTTATAGTTTACTGCCACGGAGGCTCCTTCCTCATCTATGATAGCCTTCATTGCCTCCCATCCGATCGCGATATTTAATGCGGTGCGATCAATTTCATCATTTGATGAAACAAATAAATCGCTGCATGAATATCCGGCATCATAAATCACGCTGTTGGTATCATTCAAACAAGTGATTTCGGTAACAAAGTAAAATCCCTCTTCCATAGTTACCGTCTGTGCGTTTTCATATTCAAGCGCATTTACCGACAACGTACCGGTACGCACTTCTCCATCAAAATCATCGCTTTCGTATGAGATGATAAATGTTTCATCCCCGGAAAGTTGCGAACGGATATTATCTGGTATGGTCACTTGAATATCAAAGGTTCCATCGTCATCAGCCTGATCTGTGACATCGTCTGTGTTAATCTCTTCGCTTGACTCTTCGTCAGTCGTCTCTGCCGCCTCTTCGTTGTTAGATTCCTCCATATTAGCCCGATCGGTTTCTGTTTCAACACTTTCAGATGTGTCGATTCCGGAATCAGCCGTTTCTGTTGCTGATTTTTCTACCAACGAGGAGAGCTTGCTGCTGTGTCTGCAGCCAGACATGCTGACTATTAAAATACCCATCAATGCAAATGCTACAATCTTTTTCATAATGTTTCTCCTTCCTGTTATCGTTTTTATATATCCTATCACCGCAAAAAAGGAGGCTGTAATTTTGATTTTTTGATTTTATTTGATGCGGTTGTGTCAGGGGAGTTTTATTGTTGAAAAGTTCTCCATTGGAAAGTGGATGGTTCAAAAAAATGTTTTTTACAGTCAGTTCAGGACTTATGGTAAAATAACAATATAAATCCTGTAACAAAACGAAAATTCAAAACGAGGTAACGAAAAATGTATTGTCCATATTGTGGAAAAAAGAATGATGATTCTGCGGCATACTGTTCCGGGTGTGGCCAGCTCATAAAAGAAAACCCTGGTTTTTCCGAACCGAACCAGCCGATGGATTCGGATCCTTCCGGCAGTTCTGGCAATGGGGGAGGAAATCGAAACAGAATTTACATTATTGTCATCATTATTGTGGTGGCTGCTGCCGTTGTGGCAATTCTTTTCTTAACGGATGTATTGCATTGGCCAGGCAATAGAGAGGATTCCTATGAGGCGACGGAGGAGATAGTGGAACCGGAGAATGCAACGGGAGAAGATGTTGAGACGGAAATAAATGGAGTAACTTCCGTCCAGGAACAGGAGGAAGAGGAAGCGGAAGAGGAAGAAGAGGAGGAAGAGATAACGGAGATTTCGGAGGGCGATATGCCGGAAGAGGTTTATGAACAGATTGAGCCTGACATCTACGAGGATCCTGTCATAGAGACACAGGTGGCAACGGAGACGGTATATGATAAAAACGGTGTTTTGAGTACTCTGTATGAAGTCTCGGATGAAAGTTCAGCGGCTGCTCCTTCCTATGTGTATGGCCTGACGTATCGTACGGGAAGTGAAGATCCGGCGCGGATTACCGACTTGACAGACGAGAGTGATGCGGAGGTGTTGGAGAAAATGCAGGACGCGCTTCGTCTCGATCAATCGAAGGGATATCTTGACGGAACCGAAGCGCAGATTGATTCCCTTACCTTGAATGATGTCGAATATGAGGATGAAGGACGTGAGCTTAGCTTTATCGTGGAGGGAGGAGAAATCGTGCTTCTGGTTAATGCTGGAGAACTGCTCCCTTCCGGTTCCGACGTTTTGAAAGTACCCATCGATGTCTATATTAGTACCATGTCATATGACGAGTACACAGCGGATTATATCTTCCCGAATAGTAGCGATGTGGAGTTGGATGATGCTGATTTGGAGGGACTTTCCAAAGAAGAGTCGCGGCTTGCGCGCGACGAGATCTTTGCAAGACACGGGCGGATATATGAGGACGAGAATCTAAATGCATATTTCTCTCAAAAGGACTGGTATACCGGCACGGCAGATGAGGATGATTTTGATATGAGTTTAATCACTAAGCTTGAGTGGAAAAATCTGGACAAGCTCAATGATTACGACATGGAGATGGGATATCAGAATATAGGAGAGTTTTGATTTTCTATCGGGTATGGAAGACGAAAACAAAATAATATTCAAAAGCCCTGAATGGCCCCAAATGGCTGGCTCAGGGCTTTTTCTATGATGAGAAATCTGCAAAGGAGATGCTGGCAGGGAAAATGCTTTTTACAGTCATGTTGTGGCTCGCAATATACTATCAATATAAACCCATAAACATTTTCAATGCCGGCATGAAAACAAACAAAAAAGAAGGAGAGAGATGTTATGACAACCACGAAACACAGATTTTTAATAGGGGCTATGGCAATGTTGATAGCTCTGACTTGCCTCTTTGCGGCAAAGCCGCAGGAAGCGCAGGCCGCCACGACAACGGACACAGTTGCCGTTGTTGGAACTTACGATTATACGAAAGCGAACGCCGTCCTGACCGAAGTGAATAAACAGAGGTCAAAAGCAGGGGTATCCAAGTTGACGATGGATCAGACTTTGACGGAAGAGGCTATGAAGCGGGCTGCCGAACTCAGCGTCTACTATGACACCAAGCATACCCGCCCTGACGGCAGTTCTTGGAATACCGAATATTCCCACCTTGGCTCGTATAGCGGAGAGAATTACGGCATGGGTTATTCGAACGCGTTGGCAGCCGTGAACAGTTGGATGAGCTCATCCAGACAAAAGAAAGACATGTTAGACAGTAGATATACAGCCACCGGGATCGGTTGTTTTACCAATAACGGTGTAACATACTGGGTGCAGGTGTATAGCAATTCCTCTGCTAAGGGGGATATGAAATCGGGGAGTAAAGACGTACGGGTGGTTATGAATGTATCACCAGACAAACAGAAATCTCTGACCTTGTCGTCATCCTCTAGACAGCTCAAAGTGGGAGAGAGCACAATCGTGAACGCTTATCTGAAGAACCGGGGAAATGCCAAATCCACCTCGGCGCTCGATGCCAGTCGTCTGACATGGTCGAGCAGCAATCCTTCAGTCGCTTCCGTGTCCTCGTCCGGCGAGGTGACGGCAAAATCGGCTGGGAACGTAAAAATTACGGCCAAGACGAGCAAAGGAACGATCAGTGCATCCACAACGATTAAGGTGATCGCGCCGTCGACCAGCATATCGAAGTGTACGATTACCCTTTCGCAAACATTGTACACCTACGATGGGAAAGCGAAGAAGCCGAGCGTCAGCGTGAAATACGGTAGCCAGAGCTTAAGGCCGGGGGTTGATTACACGGTGTCCTACAGCAATAATGTAAATGCAGGAACAGGCAGGGTAACCATCAAAGGAAAGGGAAACTACACCGGAAGTGTTACGAAATCATTCACCATCAAGAAGATGGCGACCAGCCTTTCTCAGTGCAGCGTGAGTCTTTCGCAGACGGACTATACTTACGACGGCAATGCGAAAAAGCCGAAGGTCACAGTGAAATACGGTTCAAAGACGCTTAAATCCGGAACGGACTATACGGTGTCCTATACTAATAATGTAAATGTAGGAACCGGCAGAGTAACTATTACCGGGAAGGGCAGCTATGCCGGAAGAGTCTTGAAGACATTTACAATTAAGAATGCCAGAACCAGCCTGTCACAGTGTACCGTGAGCCTCTCGCAGACAAGCTACACATACGACGGCAAGGCGAAGACCCCGATGGTCACAGTGAAATACGGCTCGAAGACGTTGAGATCCGGAACAGACTATACGGTGTCTTATAAAAACAACATCAATTCGGGTACCGCATCGGTGGTTGTTTCCGGAAAGGGAAACTACTCCGGTACGAAGACGGTGTCCTTTAAGATCAATTCGAAGCCTTCTTCAGGGGTATCTTCGAGCGAGTCGACTGCCAAGCAGTCAGAGGAAGTGATAGATGAGCAGCAAGAGACGACGACAGACGAGCAGCAAGAGACGACGACAGATGAGACCGTGACCGTCGAAGCGGCGGAAATCTCTTCGGCAGATCGAAAGGCGAATCCGGCACCCATCACGGAGAAGGATCCGTTCGGACTGCAGGTAAAGAGTGATATTCAGGGTACGCTGACGGTCTTCTTTAGCTCGGTGTCTGGGGCAAGCGGATATGAAGTGATGTATTCCGAAGATGCGAATTTCTCAGAGGAAGCCTCCCACCATACCGGGATGGTGAAAGTTAAGGGCTCCTCCAGCACGGAGTTTCGGCTGGCAGGTCTTTCGCAGGGGAAGACATACTATGTCAAGGTACGCTCTTACACGGATGCGGCAAACGGCAATATCACCCGATCTGAATGGGGCAGCACGGTATCAGTGAAAATTATGAAGTAGGCAGAAATGTGATTGCCCCTCCACTGCGGAGGGGCAATCTGGTTTAGGAGCAAGTCATTCCTCCAGATAATGTAGATTGACAAAAATACGTACAAAATTTAGAATAAAAATAGACGTTTAAATATTTGAAAAAGGGGTGGCAGGCATGGCATTTTATGACAATCTTGGGAAACGGATACAACAGACCGGACAGGGAGCGATTGATTGGACTAGACGGAATGCGGAAGTGACCAGATTGAATGGTACAATTTCCGGTCTGGAGAAGGAGCTCACATCGCAATACGCGGAGCTTGGCAAGAGTTATTATCAGAAACATGCCAAGGACGAGCAGGATTCGGACTTGGCACCGCATTTCCAGTCGATCAGTGATAAATTGAAGACAATCGAGGACTGCAAAAATCAGATTAACGAGTTAAAAGGATATCGCAAATGCGTCAATTGCGGTCAATATATCAGCGGCACTGCTGTGTTCTGCGATCACTGCGGTGCGAGGCAGGCTACTGAGTATACGGCATCGCCATCAGAGAGAAAATGTCCGAACTGTGGCGCAGCGCTGGAAGAAGGTCAGACGTTTTGCACCGAATGCGGCGCGCGAGTGGAGGGTTCGGAATCCGAACAGGGTTCACAGAGGCGCTGTACGCAGTGTGGTGCGGTGCTGGAAGAGGATGCGATATTCTGCACGAATTGTGGACAGAAAAACGAACTGTCTCCCGCGGAGCCTGCAAGCGTTTCGCCAGAGCCCGAGCCGGAACCCGAGCCGAAACTGGAACCAGAACCCGAGCCGGAAACAGAGTTAGAGGACGAGCTTGAAGATGAGCTTGCGCCTGAATTTAAGCCAGAACCTGAGTTGGGGTTGGAGGATGAGATTGCTCCCGAGTTTGAACCTGAGCCGGAGCCAGAACCCGAGCTGGAGATGGAGGACGATTTTGAGTTTGATCCGGAGCCGGCACTGGAGCGCGAGTTAGCACGGGATCCAGAGAGCGAGCCTGTCCAGGATGCTGAGGCGGAAACAGTGCGTTTTTGTGTAAACTGCGGCTCAACGCTTGAAAAGGACGACGTGTTTTGTCCGAACTGCGGTCAGAAGGTGGAGAATTAAGGTAGGCCATTTCGAGTGCAAATAATGGATGGAAAGTAAAACATGGACGACAGAGGGTTTTATTGCGAACACTGCGGAGAAAAACTTCCGCCTGGCTCCAAATTTTGCTCTAAATGCGGGGAGGCTGTTTCGGATTATGTAAATGAGATGGGCGATGTATCCGCCTCTGGTTATGCGCAGGCGGAGGCGGCTGCCGGAACAAGATCAAAGGGACCTCATTCTCTCCTAAAATGGCTAATTCTGGCAGTTGTCATTGTAGTGGTCGTGATCCTGCTCATCGTTTTTCTCGTATCGCCCGGAAGTGTTAAGTTAAACAAATACATGACAATTGAAAGTAGTGGAGTGGACGGTTTCGGAACCGTGTTATGCAACTTTGACTATGATGCCTTTTACTCGGATTATGCGGGAAAAATAGAAACGGATGCAACCAATATTTTGTCCAGTCAGGACTCTGATTTTTCCGATCCTGTAGAGATGCTATATAGTAAATGTGTGGGTTGGACCGTAGCCTATCCTGACGATAGTATAAAGGACGGATCGTTGTCCAACGGCGACAAAATTGTGGTAGAGTGGAACTGCGATGATGCCGCCGTAAAAGAATATTTTAACAAAAGACTGAGATATTCCAACATAAATTATAGAGTAAAAGGACTCACTGAGGCGGAGGGCATAAATGTCTTTGATTATATTGATGTGAACTTTACCGGCGAGGATTCCATGGGGGAAGTATATATAGAGGTGTTGCCGTCAGGAGAGGATTTTGGAATCTCTGAGGGAGATTTTGCCGTATTTCCTTCGTCAAATCTTACTAACGGAACCACGATTACAGTCAGCTTTAATGAGAATGCGGCAGAAAAGCTGGAACAAACGAAGGACGTGGTGCCAATCGAGACGGAAAAAGTGTATACGGTAGAGGGCCTGGAAAATTCTACGACACCGTCTGCGGAAAGCTCAAAAGGCACTGGTAATACCGGAAACTCCGGAACGACTGGGGTTACAGGGAATACGGCAGACACCGGCGAGGTTGGAGAAGCAGGTTCCGATGAATATTTATGCTCCTACAGTTCCGAACGGCTGATCACGGAAGCGGATCTGTCTGCGATCAGAGCAGCAGGCAACTATGGATCTCTTCCGGCGGGGCGGTCTCTGGAGCAGATGATTATTAATGAGATTTATGCCAAACACGGCTACAGGTTCACTACACCGGAGATCCAATTCTACTTTGAACAGAAAGCGTGGTACAATGAGATTGGCACCTATGAGAGCGATATGAGTGTTGTCTGGGATCGTTTATCCAGTATTGAAAAGCAGAATGTGGATTATTTAGATAGTCTGTAAAGATCTATCAGAAATACATAACGCTGGAGCTGTTGAAATCAGGGGCATCACAATGGCACCGGCGTTTTGTTTCTACTCGTTTAAGAAAAAAGAAAATTACAGTATTTTCCTTCGGAAGGATAAAATATTACCAGAGACAAAAGCTGAGAATCAGAAAGAAATAACACGGGAGATTGTAACTGAAAAATGTACTGTCCGAACTGTGGAAAAGAATTAGCGGAAAATACAACGTTTTGCAATAATTGCGGCGCAAATATAGATGCAGATCAGCCGGATAATGGGAAAAGACCGCGCAAGGGGAATCGATGGTGGAAAATCCTTCTGGTGATCATTTTCTGTGCGGCGGCGGTAGTTGTCTTCTTTTTTGTGAGGTCCGGAGTACGGGCGCAGCAGTTCCAGAAACACATGGAAATTGGACAAGACTATATGAATAAGAATTCCTATGAGGGGGCAGCGGATGAGTTTTGTGCGGCAATTAAAATTGACCCCGAGGTGGTGGACCCCTATATTCAGCTGGCGGATGCTTATCAGAAACAGGAGGATACATCGGCGGCAGAAGATACCTATGACGATGCCAGAACAATAATTGTAAAGACATATGATCGCATTGAGGAACTCCTGGAAGATAGCGACAGCTTATATTGCAGCGCCGTTGAGGAGATTATAGAAAGCGGTGATGACAAAAAAACGGAAGAGATCCTCTGGGAATATACTTCTATGGTGGACGAGGAGACGGCCAGAGATTTTGAGAAGAAAGTAGAAGAAATGAGGGGACAGAAGGCCATAGATGAAGAGGATGAGAAGGAAGAAGAGACACAACCACCGTCGGTGGATACTGTGAAAGATGATATGATAGTATTGTTTGATACTTGGATGGGGTATCAGCTCACTAACTGGTATATAAACGATGAGCAGTATCAGGACGCAGTCTCCAGTGCTTATTTTGCGTCCTTTGAAACGATCGGACCTTTTCAGGCGTATTCGCTATCAGGGCAGATTCTTGGGGGCATATATTACAGGCTTCCTATAGATGTAAAATATGGTTTGGTCGACGGTGAAATGATTCCCTATTCTGATATGAGTGATGATCAAATAGCGCAAGCTGGTGACCTGTACCTTCAAGTGAACAGGGATGATCTTGAAGCATATGTTAGAGAGTTGTTTGGTAAGGATTGTGTCGTAGAAGATTTCAGTCCATATGAAGAGGATAACATTTGGAGCGTAAAAGCGGACAAAGATGGTTATTTTTATGTGCCTACAGGAGACTATGGCTTTTATTCAGTAGACCTTTCTATTGTAGACATCTCGGACACCCCGGACGCGGAAGGAAATTATACGGTTCTTGCAGAATATAAGGTACATTATGGGGAGGGTGATGATGTCGACATTTTTTATGTTCAGTACCGCTTTAAACCGGTTGAGGATTCAGAATACGGTTACGTAATCGTCGGCATGGTGCCGGCCGGCCATGGGGAGATTAATCCTATCTACCGTCCGTAATCCAACAGAGGGGGATACTTTCGGGGAAAAGATTTAAGCGAGGAAGGGAGAGATTGACGGTGTATTGTGAAAATTGCGGAAACGAGATTAAAGACGGCAGTTCGTTTTGCCCGAAATGCGGAGCGTCGGTTGCGCTGATGGAAGAGCAACAGGAAGAGACGCAGGACTCCCGGGACAATGGCGCCGTATCGCCCGATTCGGATGATTTCCAGTTTTCAGACGGCATAAAAACTCCAAAATCAAACCGTCCCAAATGGTGGTTTTATGTGGTTGTTGCGGTTGCGGTCGCGGCTGTGATTATTTCTATTGTTTTTTGGGCCAACGCAACTGGCAGGATCAATCTGAATCAGAATGGAGAAGTCCTTTCTGATGCCGAGGAAGGGGCAAGCGATGAATCTGCTTCCGGTGAAAGTGACAACACCACAGAAGACGATGCTTTCGGTGAAAGTGACAACACCACAGAAGACGATGCTTCCGATGAAAGTGAAAACATCACAGATGACACTGCTTCCGATGAAAGTGAAAATACCACAGATGAATCTGCTTCCGATGAAGGTGAAAACACCACAGATGACGATGCTTCCGATGAAAGTGAAAATTCCACAGATGAATCTGATTCCGATGAAATTGAAAAAATCACAAGCGTTTCTGTTACGGCATCTTCTCAATTAGAAGATGCGGATGGGAATTCATACAGTCCATATAATCTGTTTGACAACGATCTGACCACGGCATATGTGGAGGGCGATAAAGAAGGAGTTGGAATAGGTGAAACGATTACCATTACTTTGAATGGAGAATATGAGATAGACGAAATTGTGTGGTACCCAGGTTACCAGAAAAATGACGATATTCTTGCAAAAAACGGGTATCCGACAGAGCTCAGGTTTTCTTTTTCAGATGGCTCTTCCGTAGTATCAACTGTAGACAGTGACCCGTCTATGGGGGAAAAAGAAACCGTTCCAATAGATGGAGAGGTGATAACAGACCGCATTCAGGTTGTGATCGATGATGCGGTTCGCGGAAGCGACTATAGTGACACATGTATCAGCGATATAGAAATATACGGACGCAAAGTATCATGAACAAAAAAGGAATCTGAAACATGTACTGTCCGAATTGTGGAAAAAAATTAGTGAACAACGCAAAGTTCTGCGGTAGTTGCGGGGCGAAGATTAACGCGACCAAGGGAGACCAGTGGTGGAAGATTCTTTTGGTGATCATTGTCTGTGCGGCTGCTGTAGTGGTTTCCGTTTTTGTCAGTTTGGGAATACGGGAACAGCCGTCCCGTAATCGTGCGGTAGATGATACGTCTTATGAGGATGAGGAGGCTTACGAGGAAGTAAGACCGTCTGAGGAGCAAGTGGAAGCCCTTCTCGAGACCTTTCGGTATTGGACAGATAGCATGATAAGGTCGTATTATGCTTCCTATATCGGTGACGACACGGTTAATCTGTCGGACTATGAAACGATTGATGCGCCCGAAGCTTATATTGTTGCGGCAATGGCGCTGCGGGAGGATTGGGGGGCATCAACCAGACAATCCGTTTACTATCGGGACGGCACTTTTTATAGTTCGGATGAATACAATGAGTTGAGCACGGAACAGAAAGAGGGTATACGCCCCTATGTGCTTTTGTCGACATCATACTATGAAAAATATCTTCGGAATCTGTTCGGTGAGGAGTACAGCCTGGATGATTTCCCAGAGTATGCGGACCAAGTGAATGATATGGTCCTGGAGGATGATTCCGGAAAGTTTTATGTCAGAGCGGGAGATTATATTAACGAGGGAGTGGATGTCTCTATTGTGGACTTCTCCGACACGCAGGACGAAGTCGGATTATATAGCCTTATGGCAGAGTACACGGTCCACTGGGCCGGAGGCGAGCCTGATGATATAAATTATATACAGTATCGAATCGCTCCGGATGCATCCTCTGACTATGGCTGCCGAATCGTAGGTATGGTTCCGGCCGGAGATGGCGAGATTGATGTTGCCGAGGTCGAGGATATAGGTGAACCGCAGGCGGAAGTGAGAAATATAGATCTGGATGAGGAACCTTATATGGAGTGGCAGCAACTCTATGCAGATTACATTGAACGGGAATTTTTGGAGATAGATACGGAGGCGGAGAACGTCAATCAGATTGCATCAGAAGAAGCGCAAGAATATTATTATTATTATCTGATTTATCTAAATGACGATGATGTGCCGGAGTTGCTGCGCTGCTCTTCGCCAAACTATCTTCATGGAATGACGACGGACTTCTTGCTGTATATCCAAGATTCTCAGGTAAAGGAGCAGGAGATTGTCAGTGTCAGTTTTGCTGAGCGGGTAGGATATATTTCCAGTACGCTCACCTGGGGGGCCATGACAATAACGGTCTGGCGGTTGAATGAGCAGAATGAATTGGTCACAGAGCTGGAGGCCTATGAAGATTACACGGAGATTTCGATTAATGGGCAGGAAGTGTCCCAAGAAGAGTATGACAGCAAAGTACAGGAGGGGACTGCCTGGATGACCAGTGGAGAATATAAAGTTTTCAGCGCGGGAAACGGTACATTGGATTTGCTCATTCCCAGTGGAAACTCTTATGTATATGATGAATATGCGGGTCCGTTCGCTACGGGCGCGAGCGATGCGATTACTGCGCTGCGCAGCGGATATGTAGATCCCCTCTGAGTTTGATTCCCAATGGGAACAACACTGTAAATTTAAAAAGGAAGAACAATATGAGTTACACCATTCCCTACACTTGCATCAGCCACATCGGCCGCTGCAGGCAAACAAATCAAGATAACTTTATCTGTGATGGAACATATCGGGATGTCGATTTCAAGCCCGGCAGGGACAACGTTTCTTCCAGCGAATCGCAGACATGTAATTTTAGCACAGAGCCATGTGCAATCATAGGGTGTCTGACATCAGATGCTCCGTCTCTGCTCGGCGTGTTTGACGGAATGGGCGGGGAAGAGTGCGGTGAAGAAGCCGCACTTTTGGCGGCAAAAAAGGCGGCTGGGACTGCGTTGGGAAAAGAACGGGAGGAATCTCTCCTTGAGTTTTGCAGACAGGCTAATGCAGGGATCTGTTGCTATGCCGATCGTAACGGAGTACAGAACATGGGAACGACAGCCGCGATGCTTGCTTTTGATCCGGAAGGTATTTCCCTCTGCAACATTGGAGACAGCAAGATCTTTGTTTCCACGGAAGAAGGAATGCGACAGATATCGGAGGACCATTTGTCCATTGCACCCTATGGGTATAAAGCACCGTTGTCCCAGTATCTGGGAATACCACCAATCGAAATGCAGATCGAGCCGTATACGGCTAGTCGGCATTTTCACCGAGGGGATGTGTATCTAATCTGTTCAGACGGACTGACCGATATGGTAACAGAAGAGGAGATTGCGGAAATTTTGGAGAGCGTCCGGGATTTCTGTGAAGACAGAGTAAAACTCGTTGAGGAAGCCCTTTCGGAGGCTGCGCAGCAATTATTGGCGCGGGCTCTCGAAAATGGCGGGAAAGACAATATTACAATTATTTTGTGTCAGATTGTGCCAGGAAAAGCCGCTTAAAAAAGTTTGTATGCTGCGATAAGGTAGGAGATAAGGGAACAAAAAGTTGTGGGGAATGACATGCCGCGCTGTGTCTGGCCGGAATGGGAGTTTGTAAAACGGATTGGACGAGGCGCTTACGGAACTGTATATGAGGCGGTACGAACCGATGACTACGGGGTAGAAAGCCGCTCTGCGATCAAGGTGGTCTCCATTCCGCAGGATGAGGCGGAACTGGAATCCCTTCGCACGGACGGGATGGACTATGATGCCTCCAAGACCTATATGCGGCAGATCGTGAACTCTTTTGTAAACGAGGTCAAGCTGATGGTTCAACTCAAAGGAGTCCCGAACATCGTCAGTGTCGAAGACTATAAAGTCGTGGAGCGAACGGAAGAGATTGGATGGGATATTTCGATCCGAATGGAATTGCTCACCCCGCTTGCAACGTATATTTCAGACAAGACAATGACGGAAACGGAAGTGGCAAAGATCGGTTGCGATATCTGTTCCGCATTGGAGGTTTGCGAAAAAAAGAATATCATTCACCGTGACATCAAACCGGCCAACATCTTTGTCAATGAGTTTGGCGATTTCAAATTGGGAGATTTTGGGATTGCCAAACAAATGGAAGGCCTGACATATGACCTTTCCCGCAAGGGCACCGGCGCATACATGGCGCCGGAAGTAGAAAAAGGGGCGTCTTATAATGCGACGGTCGACCTGTATTCGCTTGGGTTGGTTCTGTATTACCTGTTAAATAATAAACGCCTGCCTTTTAACGATCCGAATAAGCAGCTTCTTACGCCAAACGAACGGGAACGGGCGATTCGTCGCCGGCTGGATGGGGAGACACTTCCTGCGCCTTGTGATGCTTCTCCGGAAATGACGGGAGTGATTCGCTGCGCCTGCGCCTATGATCCCCGTCAACGATTCCGTTCCGCGGAAGCCATGAGAAATTCGCTGCAACCGCTCATAAAAGAGGAGGGGTATGCAGGAAAGCATAAAACGCAGGCGGCGGCTGCTCCGGTGGAAGAACCTGCTGCCATACAGGATGAGCCGGAGCAGGCATTGTCCGCAAAGGAAGAATCGAAATCAGCCGAAAAAAGAACGAAACGGATTCGGCGGATCCTGCTTATCGTAATCATCATCGCTTGTGTTGTAGTGGCGCTGTTTGCGGTGCAAAGGATTCGTGGCAGCCGACTGGAAAGTTATTACCAGCATGCTTTGGAGTTGCATGAACAGTTGGCAGAAGATGGCCTTCCGGATTATGACGCATGCATCCAATATATCAACGAGGACATCCTGCAGAACACGAAGATTAATCTGAAGCAAAGCCTCATGGCGGATGTTTACTATCTCTATGCGGACAGTCTTTTTGAGGAAGGAGAGTATTCTGAAGCGATAAAATATTACTGGAAGCTTTTCCAAATTGGTACAGAAGATCCGCTTTATTACCGCGATTGTGCCATCGCGCTGGCCTATGCTGGCTATGATACACTGCCTGAATCGTACCTTGGCGAGGCGCGAAAGCTGGGTTTGGACGAGAGGAATGATTCCTTTGCCAAAGGAGAAATAGCAAAGGCTCGTTCAGAATATGATGATGCAATAGAGGAGTTTAACAATTGTATCAGTAGCGCTGAGAAGGTTGATGATGTGGATCTGCAAGCGCTGGCGTACCTGCGTATTGCAGATGCTTATGCCGAAAAGGGAGATAAAGCAAGTGAGAGAAGAGCCCTCTATACGGCACAAGACATTGATTCGTCTTTGCGTCCTCAAATTCTGCAGAAATTGATTCGAGTTGACATGGAGTTGGCCGATGAGGTCGTGGACGATGATACGGCTTCCAATTATCGCGAGGAGGCCAAGGAAGTTGAGGAAAAGGCTGAAGAAAACGGCTGGGATTACAGCAACATAATTGACTCTTATTAGTGGGATGTGTGGAACTGCGATTGGCCATACTACAGAAAGGATCAAAACAGAGTCGGTATGGATATGGAAAACTTAAATGAACTTGATTTTACCGAAAATGCCTGGGAGGCACTCTATGATACAGTGGACAGCACCTATTTTCGCGAGCAGGACGCGGATCTGATCTACCACACGCTGCAGGGACGTTTGCAGTCTCTGTCGTTCGGGGACTATCTGAGGCGGTATATTTATCAAAAAGCGGAGATGTCGGAACCCTTTGAGGATATTCCGGTCAAGACATATCAGCAGTTGATCCGTGACTCTTTTGCGGACAATCAAACGCCGCCTTCCTTTTCGCCGACAACGGCAAAGGTTTCCGCGCTTGCAAAAAACTGGCTGACACAGCGTTCCGTAAAACGGGAAGTGGTCTTCCTTCTGGGCTTTGGCCTTTCCATGAGCCTGGAGGATGTTAATCAGTTTCTTACCAAGGCGCTCCGGGAGCAGGGAATCAACGCGAAGGATCCCTTTGAGGTCATATGCTGGTACTGTTTTCGAAACGGATATGGCTTTCCGAAGTTTGAAAAACTTTGGCAGATCTATCAGGAAACGCCGGTGGATTCTCTGAATATGGGCCTTCTCTACAGCGAGGAGACGATCGGAGCCCGGAACATGATGTACTCGATTCATGACGACGCGGCGCTGCTCGCGTTTCTGTCAAAGCTGAAGACCGAGGATAATCGCACAAAGGTAAGCGTGACGGCAAAGCGGCATTTCGACGAGTTGTACGATGAAGCGAGGAATCGGATCGCGGAGATGTATAACTCTACGGAGGAAGAAAACCTGTATGAGTCACTCGCCGAATATCAACGCAGATTATCTGACAACGACCGGCTCTATGATTATGAAAAACAGGAGCTTCTGGAGAAAAAGCGAGCGACAAAAACGGCTTATACACGGGAGGACATCACGGAGAGCGATATCGAGCACGTGATCTGTTCCGCGATTCCCACAGACCGGCATGGCAACCTGACCCCCGGGAAGGCATCGGCATTGAACGCGCAATTTGCTGGAAAACGTTTCAGCAGGCAGCATATCCATGAGATCCTGACCGGCAGGGCAGAGATCAGCCGATTCGATCTGATCACGCTGAACTTTTTTGTATACTCACAGATGACGGAGGATTTTTCAAGCGCGGAACAGCGATACGGAGACTTTATTGACGCTACGAATCGCATATTGGAAGATTGTTTCCTCGGTCCGCTTTATATCGCGAATCCATATGAATGCTTTGTGTTGATGTGCATCCTTTCTGACGATCCGCTCGGCACATATGCGGATGTATGGGAACTGTCATATGACAGAGAGTTAGATGCACAGGAGTGAAAATTTGTAAAGCTTGATTTACAGTCCCCCTGGTTTCTGTGTTACAATATTTTGTAGAGTGAAAGAAAGAGAGGTTTTTAGGTATGTATTGTCCGTTTTGCGGTTCCGAATGTCGGGAAGGTGCAAAGTTCTGCACCAACTGCGGGTCGAAATTGGAAGAAGCGAAGATACCGGAACCCGTTACTCCTGGTCCGATGCAGGGGGACAGCTCTTCCGGGAATGCTTCTTCGAAACGAAACACCACCACGCGCAAGCGTCCTCGTTTTTCTCAAGCCGTTATTTGCGCCAGGTGCGGACAGGAGTTTTATACAAGGACTCCTGAAACCCGCTGTCCCGAGTGTGAGTCCATTATCCGCGACAAGGAAATGTCCGTGGAGGGATATTTGAAATATTTACAAGAAAACAATCTGAAGAGAACCGGCCTTCACAACGAACAATTTCATGATGAGCTGATTGCTCATCGGGAACGTATATTGGAAAGTCACAAATACGAGCCGATCACGGAAGGGGAACTTTGTGATGCCTCTGTGGAGTATCGTAATATGTCCATGGATCAAGCCGTGCAAATTGTTAAGAGGGCTCGTCGCATGACTTATATGAAAAGTGTAACGTGTGTTGTTGGCCCGAGTTTTTTTATGTCGGGGTTGTATGAAGGAAGCATTGTGGATGGAAATGATATTTTTGCTGTGGGTTTGTCTTGGGCAAAGCATGTTGGAACATCGCAGTGGAATGCAGATAAGGATTTTCTTCAATGCCTGCTTCTTTCCAATGATCGGTATATGCCCGCGGTAGAATTTTATTTGGCTTTTCAGGGAGAGAGATTCCACCGATACAATGCGGAAGATTTTAAATATGCGCAAGACTTGTTTTCTGAAGAATGCCGCAATTTAACTTATCCGGTACAGGCACTCGATTCGTTGCAGAAGCAGATAGCTGCTGACGGACAAATGCGGGGAGACATGGATATTGAATTTGCAGAGAACCAGATTGCCAAAGCGATGTCACACCTCGTTATAAGCGCCGAAGATCCGATTGGTGATAAGACAGACATTCCGGATGCCACATACGAGGCGTTGAGGAAAAGCGGATATATGACCCAGCAGGAAGTTTTTAATATTTTATTTTCTGGCAGCGAGCAGAAACGGCGGTTTTGGGAGAGGGCAGATGCAACTTGGCTGGCTATTTTCCAGAAGATGCAATCTTCTCAAGAATCTTGAAAAAGCAGATTACACACATATATAGCGGAATTATAACGAGAGGTATATTTTAATACAAAAAGAGGTGGAATGATGACTAAGACCGGATTTGAGAGTGCACTTGAAACAAAATATAATAAATTTACTTGTAATGTTAACGGGAAAACTACAACCTATGAGTTTGGCTTCCCGAAGCAGACAGTTTCGATCACTGATATGGGGGTGGCCGGAATCTCTATCTCTTTTTACAATCGGTCCTCCAAACAGCAGCAACAGATCGACCGTATTTTCCACTGGGAAGATGTTTATCAATTACTTTCTCTTGCGCTCGAAAAACCAGAGTTGTTTTTAAAGTGGAATGATACGGCTTTCATTGCTCATCCGGAGCGGTATCACCTGAAGAACCGGGTGCCGAATAACATGCCATGGACTCCGGTTACATCCCTCGTGGATCTGGAGGACGATGAACTGAATTACGCTCTGGAATTGGTGAAGCTCGGCGTGGTTTCCAAGGTAGAGCTTAGCTCGGATGGAATCCAGATAGAGGCAGATTCCGGAATATGCAATGCGGGAAATAGCCCTCAGAGTGATGCCAGAAACAATATGCGCTATCATTTGCAAAATATAGTTTTCGGTAGCAATGTCAGAGCCAAAATGCAGCCGTCAAAAACACTTTCCACCAGCTCTTTGGAGACCGGATTAGTGGTAAAATGCGACAGCGCAAAATGCGCAGAATCTTGCTGCATACTGATGGCCTGCGCTTATATTGAATATGTGCTGCGATATGGCGACCTTTCAAAGGCCCTTGGAGAGAGAATCCGAACCCGCCGGGAGTATCGGACTCCCAGTGGACCGTTTTCTTTTACTTGGAAGCCGGGAGGGACACAGGATGGTGTCCTTCGGATGGTTTCCGAAAATATGTTTCAGCTTGCAAATCAGATGCTTCGGGACGGCCAGATTGAGGTGGCGAAAGACCTGACGGGGGATAACTGCGTAGAAATTATTTCTTATGTGCGCCTTCCCGAGCAGCCAATTTCAACGTCGGCTTCGGAACTGACCTTTACGCAGATGGCGGTATATGTGGAAAGCCGAAAAGATCCCGCTTCCAGAGATGAGCCTATATCGTATAAAATAGAAGCGCGTGCGAATCTTTTTGAAAAAAATATACCTCTGCAAATACAGGTTTATTTTTGTGCGGGATATATCAGCTATCTGCGGGACTGCGGCATGCAGGATCTCATTGACAGGGATCGTCGGTGGTATAGGGAAAACGAGGACTTAGCAGCGCAGTCATGGGATATGAAATTTAATTTTACACTGCCCCCCGATCTGTTTTTAAATGAGCCGAATGATGTGTTTGAGTTGGCAGAATTGCTGCAGGAACGTAATTTTATCTCATTAAATAAAAATACGGTTATATTCGATGGGAAAGTGTCTTTTTTTATCGATAACGTAAAGGCAGTCAACTGTCCGGCAGATCAAGTGGACGCGTTGAGAAAAGATATAATAGAGAATCGTTTGCCGCATAAAGATTGCTATTCAGCAACGCCAGACGTTGACAACAAATTGCGATATGACAATGTTCTTCGCCGTCAGTTAATGTTGGCGGCCTATGTCGATTATCTTCGGAGGACGGCGCAGTATGGCGACTACACCAAACACAGGCTTCGGCACCAGAAGGAGACAACGTCTCAATTTGAGTCAACTACAAGTGAAAATCCGGAGCTGGAAAAAGTGTTTGCTCTTGCGAAAAGTGAGGCGGACAGTAGTCTCTACTGCATCATAGAGGCAGAGCGGGGCGCCGGGCAGGATGAAATCGTGGAGCAGATTGCCATGCTATTGTCCCAACAGGGGAAACTGGAACGACCGGAGCCGGTGCATGCCACTTTTTTGGATTTGGCTGGCTTGTCTTCAGAAGAACTGCCCAAGAGAACTTTGGTTGTGATTTCGGGACTGAGAGAATTCCTCTATGCGTCCCGTAAGTCAGTTCTGGGCGATGGGAAAAGAGAAACCCGTATGATGGAACAGCTTGGGCGGTATGCACCGCAGACGTTTGTTATTGTTTTGGCCGAGCAGGAGAACGTTACTGCGTTTTTAGAGTTAAGCCCACAGATCCGATTTTTGTTCGGAGACAATATCATTCCGATCCAAAATTTGAGTGCGGAGAAAATGTATGAAGCGTTTGCGGAAAATCTACCTGATGAATTAAAAGGACAGTTGGCGAAAAACAGCGGCTTTAAAGATACGTTTATGGATTACCTTGCGATCAACCGGAATCTTTTGCCGTTAGACAATCAGGAGTTGGCGGATTATCTGGCCGCATATGCCAGCACGCAGAATTCTTTGTGTCTGCCGCCGGATGTAAATCGTACACAGTCCGTAAGCGAAATGTTGGATTCCATAATTGGCATGGACAATGTCAAGAAAAAAGCGTACGAATTTGAGAAATACGCAATCTATCGAAAGCGGGCGGAAATGAACGGGATGGAATTGCCAAACAGCCACATGCATATGGTATTCACCGGTAATCCGGGTACCGGTAAGACAATGATTGCCCGGATCATGGCAGAAATGCTGTTTTCCATCGGGATTGTTAAGACTAACCGGTGCAAAGAAGTGGAACGCAAGGATCTGATTGCTGAGTATGTTGGACAAACCGCGACAAAGACATCAGAAGTCATCAAGGAGGCAATGGATGGTGTTCTCTTTATTGATGAGGCTTATGCGCTGGCGCCGCAGTCATCGAACGATTATGGCGGCGAGGCTATTGCAACGCTGATCAAGGCGATGGAGGATCATCAGGACAGACTGGTCATGATCTTTGCCGGATATGAAAAAGAGATGCATGATTTTCTGACGGCGAATCCGGGATTGGTTTCACGAATTGGTTATACGTTTCATTTTGATGATTATTCCGCGAGCGAACTGGTTCGGATGTTTGACACAAAGATGCGCAAAGCCGGATTCGAGTACTCGGAAGATGAATTCCTTCCACTGATTCAGGATCGCTGTGAGCATTTTTCCGAACAGAAGGATTTTGGAAACGGCCGTTTTGTGGACAGGCTTATGCAGAATGTGATTCTGACGCATTCGCAGAGGGAATTGACGAATGAAATGATCAACTGTTTGATTCCGGAGGATGTTCCCAGCATTGAGGCATTGGCCTCGACGGACTCGGAGGAACACCGGGATTATGAGGAACAGCTCGACGCGTTTATCGGGATGGAGAATGTGAAGGCGAAGATCCGCCAGTTTGCAAAGTTTGTCGAGTTTCAACAGAAGGCTAAAAAGGAGGGGGGCAAGGTTCCCGGTGGAAATCTGCATATGATATTTACCGGCAATCCCGGCACCGGAAAGACTACAATCGCGCGAATCATGGCGGATATGCTGTTTTCTATCGGCGTGATACGGACCCATAAATTTATTGAAGCGGAGCGAAAGGATCTTATTGCCGAATATGTCGGCCAGACGGCAAAAAAGACAGGAGATGTAATTGATCGTGCCATGGGAGGGATTCTCTTTATCGACGAGGCCTATACTTTGACACCGCATCGTGCCGGTGATTTTGGCGCCGAGGCGATCGCAACGTTGATCAAGGCGATGGAGGACAATAAAAATAATCTGATTGTCATATTCGCCGGTTATAAAGAGGAAATGAGGCAGTTTAAAAACGCGAACCCCGGTATTGCCTCCCGCATCGGGTACACGTTCGATTTTGACGATTATTCCACAGAAGAATTGCTTGAAATCTTTATGAAAAAAGCGGATTCTGCTCAATTTTACGTGGAAGAAGAAGCCAAAGATAAAATTCGTATTTTGTTTGACTATTTTACAAAACAAAAAAATTTCGGAAACGGACGCTTTGTGGATCGGTTGCTTCAAGAAACCATCATAAAACATTCTGAGACTCTGTCCGACGATGCCGATCTTTTGACCATCCGCGCGGAGGATATCCCGGAAATCACGGATCTGACCGATATGAAGAAAGAAACGGCAGACACGCTCCCGCTGGACGCTGTGATTGGCATGGCATCTGTGAAAGAGCGGGTGAAGGAATTTGAACACTATGTGAATTTTGGCATGAGGATGAGGGATCGCGGAGTATCCATTCCGGACTTCAACATGCATATGCTCTTTACGGGAAATCCGGGCACCGGAAAGACAATGGTTGCGCGGATCATTGCCCAAAGGCTCTATGATATCGGCGTGATTCAGACGAACAATTTTGTGGAAGTGGAGCGGAAGGATCTCATTTCCGAATATGTTGGACAAACCGCGTCAAAGACCGCTGATGTGATAGAAAAAGCAATGGGGGGCGTTCTCTTTATTGATGAGGCCTACACTCTGACACCGCAGAGTTCCAGCGATTATGGCGCAGAGGCGATTGCAACGTTGATCAAGGCGATGGAGGACCACAAGGATAACCTCATTGTTATATTCGCCGGCTACAAAGAGGAAATGCGGCAGTTCAAAAACGCGAACCCCGGCATCGCGTCCCGTATCGGATACACGTTCGATTTTGACGATTATTCCACAGAAGAACTTCTGGAAATCTTCTTAAAGAAAGCGGAATCCACAGGACTTCTTGTGGAAGAGGAAGCCAAAGATAAAATCTGTATTTTGTTTGACTATTTTACAAAACAAAAGAATTTTGGAAACGGACGCTTTGTAGATCGGCTTTTACAGGAAACCATTATGAAACATTCCATGTCTGGGTCCGAGGATGAAAATGAAGATGATCTGTTGACCATCCGCGCAGAGGACATCCCGGAAATTACGGATCTGACTGACATGAAGAAAGAATCGGCATCCACGCTTTCTCTGGACTCCGTAATCGGCATGGCGTCTGTGAAAGCGCGGATGGAGGAATTTGAGCACTTTGTGAATTTCGGTATGGTGGCGCGGGATCGCGGGCTGTCCATCCCGGACTTCAATTTGCATATGCTTTTCACGGGCAATCCAGGTACCGGGAAAACGATGGTTGCGCGGATCATTGCTCAAAGGCTCTATGATATCGGTGTGATCAAGTCGAACAATTTTGTAGAAGTGGAGCGGAAAGATCTTGTGGCTGAGTACATTGGTCAAACCGCGGTTAAGACGGCGGAAGTAATCGATCGCGCGATGGGAGGGGTTCTCTTTATCGACGAGGCCTACACATTGACACCGCAGCATGGTACTGATTTTGGCGCAGAGGCGATTGCAACGTTGATCAAGGCGATGGAGGACCACAAGGATAATCTCATTGTCATATTCGCTGGGTACAAAGAGGAAATGAGGGGATTTGTCCACTCGAATCCAGGTATCGCTTCACGGCTTGGGTTTACGTTTGAATTTGAAGGCTATTCGCCGGAAGAACTGAGGGAGATTTTCCTTAATAAGATCTCTGCCAATGGGTTCTCCGTGAATGAAGAGGCGATGGAAAAGGTACTCCGCCTAATGGGTCAGTTCTCCGAAAACGAAGACTTTGGAAACGGGCGGTTTGTGGACAGTGTTATCCAAAAGACGCTTTTGCACCATGCGGAAAATTACAAGGATGAAACGGTAGAACTGATCGTTGCGGAGGACATTCCCAACGAGGAGGAAATGAATCAAAGCATGGGGACTGCTTGATTATCTTAGCATAATGAGGATAGAAACCAATGCCCTGAACGGCCAAAAGTAGCTTGCTCAGGGCATTATTCTATTAACTGCAACCGTTTTCTGAATGGGAAAAGTGAATTTTACATATACGGATTGAAGCATGTTATAATATGATTAACAGAAAAAAGTTTTGCGTATAAAAAAGACAACTATTTAATTTATGGAACGAGGTGAAAAAGAGATGTATTGTACAAAATGTGGAGCGGAAGTTCAAGAAGGCACAAAGTTTTGCAATAAATGCGGAGCCAAATTATACAATGCGGCGGATGCTGATAAGGAAGACGGAGAAAAAATGGCACATACCTCACCTGCAGAGAATGCGAATAGAGATGAGCAAAGCGGTGCTGGTGGCAAGAAAAAGAAGGGTGGCGTTTTTTCTTCAAAGACGCAGACATGCAAACGGTGCGGGAAGACTTTTGAGTCGAGAAAGGCCGTGGATTTTTGCCCCCAATGTGAGAACTTACTAAAGCGTAGGGAAAAAGATGTGGAAGGCTACATCTTTGTCGCCAAAGATGTGTATGATGAGGATCATTCGGGAGATGAGGCATATTATGATGAGGTTATTGCGCACAGAGACGCGATTTTGGAGAAGCATAAGGTGCCTGCTGAATTTCCTAATAGCACTCAGTTGGAGGCTAAGATCAAGAATTATCAAAGCTTATCCAAACAGGAAGCACTCTTTATAATGTCTACGCTTACACAATATGGTCTGCATAGTCTAGGGATGGATGCGATTGGACATAATCTTATTTTGCCGGACCTGTATTATGGCACAGTAGCGGAAATGATAGATGTTTTCGCGGTTGGATTTCATCAGTTGGGTTATGATAGAAAGAATGGCACGGAAATAGTCCTATATTTGCTTTTGACGAATGATCCTTATTTACCGGCATTTCCCATGGTTACTTCTTTAAAGGTTGGATCATTACAGATGAAGAGCAGGAGTGGTCGGAAGGTATATGAGACATTTTTTACTCTGATATGTCCAAATTTAGCCTATCCGATTTCAAGGTTGAAGGAGTTGAAGAACCTAATTTTGGAGAGTGGAACGGTTAGAGGGAATATGAGTCCAGATATTGCGGCTAAATGTATAAACAACGCCATAAAAGGGAATGGCATGTATTCTCAGTGTTATGGAATGGCAAAAATTATGGAAGGCTTTGATTTTCTTTCTGAAGATATGGAAGAATTTATGAATCGCCATAGACTGCTGTCATATGATAAAGTACATGAGATGATGTGTGGCGGAAACAGAAGAATGAGAAATTTCTGGACTGATATGAGCCTAGAATTGTCAACAGAAGAGAATGGTATAGAAGATGCGTTTGAAATCTTTTGTGATTTATGACGTCAAATGAAAAGAGGAAGATCATGAAAAAAAATCATTTAAAAAGAATGCTTGTGTGCCTGTTGTCAGCAGGCATGGTAATGAGCCTTGGCGGTGTGAATGCTCTGGCGACAGAAACAGACGATGCGGAGATTACGACCTTGGCAGCATCAGGCGGCCATGAAGCCTTTGCCGTCTACAGCGCAGATGACACCACGCTGTCATTCTATACGGATGATACCGTCCCGACTGAGGGAAGTACCTACAACGGCAAGGTGGCGACGGCGGTGTACGCGGATGTGGAAGGCATCAGGGCGGCAAGCTATGACGATATCCCGTGGTATGAGTATTGTTTTAAAATAACGGACGTGGTGATCGATCCCTCGTTCAAAAACGCCGCGCCTACAAGCCTTGCATACTGGTTTGAAAGTTTAGCGCACTGCACAGCGTTTGAGGGGATGGAGAACATGGACACATCCAATGTTACAGACATGACCGACATGTTTTTCTACTGTACAGACGTGCCTGAGCTGGATGTGAGCAGCTGGGACACTTCAAACGTCAGAAATATGGACAGCATGTTCGGGGCCTGTGATAGTCTGACCGCGCTGGATGTGAGCAGTTGGGATACTTCAAATGTCACGAACATGTGCGGGATGTTCTTTAGCTGTCGCAGTCTGACTGAGTTGGATGTGAGCAGTTGGGATACTTCAAATGTCACGAACATGAGCGAGATGTTCGGAGAATGTTTCAGCTTGACATACCTGGATGTGAGTGGATTTGACACTTCCAACGTTACGGAAATGATCTACATGTTTGCTAATTGTAACAGCCTGACCGGGTTGAATCTGAGCGGACTTGACACTTCCAATGTTAGATATTTTGACGATATGTTTTACTACGATACCGCCTTGACCGACCTGGACGTGACCGGATTTGACACCTCAAACGCTGAGGGCATGGCCTACATGTTTTCTGGCTGTAGCGCTCTGACTGAGTTGGATGTAAGCGGCTTTGACAATTCAAACGTCAGAAATATGGACAGCATGTTCGCCGACTGCTGCAGCCTGACCGAATTGGATGTGAGCGGCTTTGACACATCAAATGTTACAGAAATGAACGGAATGTTCTACAACTGTCGCAGCCTGACTGAATTGGATGTGAGCGGCTTTGACACATCAAATGTTACAGGCATGAACGGAATGTTCTACAACTGTCGCAGCCTGACTGATTTGGACGTGACCGGATTTGACACATCAGAGGTTAGAGATATGGGCGAAATGTTCGAGAGCTGCAAGAGCTTAACCGAACTGGATGTGAGTGGATTTGACACATCCCATGTTTTGCGTATGCACCGCATGTTCAGAGAATGCAGCGCCCTGACTTCTCTTGATTTAAGCAGCTGGGACACATCAAACGTAAGGAACGATACGTACAGTACTATGTATAACCCCTATAGCTGCAGTGATTTTGCCACTGGGTGTAGGGCCCTTCAACATGTCATACTTGGCGAGAAGACGGATATCTTTACCAAGGGACAGCTTGTCGTTCAGCAGTACTGGTATGAGGAACCCGCACTCGAAACCGTTGCATCCACCGATTACTTGCAGGACGCAGCTTATCCCGGAGAATACTGGACCTATACGGTGGAAGCGGTAGCGCCAACCGTCAGCGACGTAACGATTACGTCCAATCTGGAAGGCAATCAAAAGATTTATGACGGCGAGGAGGTTGTCTTAAGCGTTTCAGCGACCGTCACGCCGGATACGGCAAACGTGACCTACCAGTGGTACAAAGATGACGCGGCAATCAACAATGCGAGATGGACCACCCTGAGGCTTGACGGCAAGGTGTCCGACAGCGGCACTTATAAATGTGAAATAACCGCGACGAATGACGATTTAACCGTGACAAGCAGCGCCAGCATTAAGATTACCATCACAGATGGCTCGTCCCTTACCGGACTCCATAAAGATTCGGACGGGGTTTGGCGCTACTATGAAGATGGCGAGGCCACCAACTATACCGGGTTTGCGGAAAACGAGAATGGTCAGTGGTATGTCGAGAATGGCGTAGTGACATTTCAAACGACGGGCGTGATCAAAGATACGACCGGCGCGCTTGGAGAAAAAGGCGCATGGTACTATGTGGTTGGCAGCAAGGTACAGACTGATTACACTGGCGTGGCAAACCATAAGAATGAGAACGGCTGGTGGTATGTCAAAAAAGGTAAAGTAGATTTCTCCCACACAGGCGTTGAAAAGAACAACAACGGCTGGTGGTATGTAACTGGTGGGAAGGTGGACTTCAACCACAACGGCGTAGACAAGAACAGCTATGGCTGGTGGTATATTGTCGGCGGTAAAGTCCAGTTTGACTTTACGGGACTTGCCAATTATAAGAACAGCAATGGCTGGTGGTATATCAAAAACGGGAAGGTAGACTTTAGCCATAACGGTGTGGATAAGAACAAGAATGGCTGGTGGTATGTGACAGGTGGCAAAGTGCAGTTTGGATACACTGGCGTTGCCAATTACAAGAATGAAAACGGCTGGTGGTATATCAAAGATGGCAAGGTTGATTTTAATGCCAATACCGTGGCAAAGAACAAGAACGGATGGTGGTATGTCTTAAATGGCAAAGTACAGTTTGGCTTTACGGGACTTGCCAATTATTCCAATGCCAATGGTTGGTGGTATATCAAAAACGGAAAGGTAGATTTTAGCCACAATGGCGTAGACAAAAACAAGAATGGCTGGTGGTATATCTTAAGCGGCAAAGTACAGTTTGAATTTACGGGACTTGCCGATTATCCCAATGAGAACGGCTGGTGGTACATCAAGAACGGAAAGGTTGATTTTACCTTTACCGGGTATGAAAGCAATATGAATGGAACATGGTATGTGATAAACGGGAAAGTGGATTTTTCATACCCCAAACTCGAAGGGATTACTGGTGGCATGGCGGTGGGGTACGGCGTAGCCGAGTCCACGGGCGAGGAGGCAATGGGTAGTGCTATGTCTGGTGACTGTTGTGAAGGCCAGGAACCCGCTGGCGCTACAGACTGGGGTGAAGGGCAGGAAATCGCTTTCGGATATGAGCCTGCCTAAGAATCGATGAGTGAGCCGAGTGAAGTTGTAGTTGCTGATGGTAATGATGTGGAGTATGGTTTCTGACTTTTATAGCACATTCTATCATACCAGTGTAGACACAACGGCGATTCTGGGGGAGTAAGTTTTCCAACTGCAACTTGAAAAGGGGGAGAGGAAGATCATGAAAAAGAATCTTTTTAAAAGAGTGCTTGTGTGCCTGTTGTCAGCAGGCATGGTAATGAGCCTTGGCGGAGTAACTGCCTTGGCGACAGAAACAGACGATGCTGCGCCTAAGACCTTGGCAGCAACAGGCGGTCAGGAAGCGTTTGCCGTCTACTGCGCGGATGACACATCACTGTCATTCTATACAGATGATACCGTCCCGGCAGAGGGAAGCACCTATAACGGCAAGACGGTAACAGAAGTGTATAAAAATGTGGACGGCATCAAGGCGACAAGCTCTGACAATATCCCGTGGCATGAGTATTGTTTTGAGATAACGGATGTGGTGATCGATCCCTCGTTTAAAAACGCTTCGCCTACAAGCCTCGCCTATTGGTTTAGAAGTTTGGCGTACTGCACAGCGTTCGAGGGGATGGAGAACCTGGACACATCCAATGTTACAGACATGACCGACATGTTTTTCTACTGCACAGACCTGCCCGAACTTGATGTGAGCAGCTGGGACACTTCAAACGTCAGAAATATGGACAGCATGTTCGGGGCCTGTGACAGCCTGACCGCGCTGGATGTGAGCAGTTGGGATACTTCAAATGTCACGAACATGTACGGATTGTTCTATAGCTGTAGCAGCCTGCCCGAGCTGGACGTGAGCGGATTTGACACATCAAATGTTACGGCCATGGGTGAGATGTTTGAAAACTGTGACAGCCTGACCTATCTGGATGTGAGTGGATTTGACACATCAAACGTTACGGACATGAAATACATGTTTGCTTACTGCGACGGCCTGACCGGGGTGAATCTGAGCGGACTTGACACTTCCAACGTTAGATCTTTTAACAGTATGTTTTACTATGATACCGTCTTGCCTGAGCTGGATGTAAGCGGATTTGATACATCGAACGCCACATCCATGACCGACATGTTCTCTGGCTGTAACAGCCTGACCTATCTGGATGTAAGGGGATTTGACACAACAAACGTTACCTCTATGGGCGGTATGTTTGCCGGCTGCCGCAGCCTGACCGAACTGGATGTGAGCGGATTTGACACATCCAATGTCTGGATCATGGATGAAATGTTCCTCAACTGTCGCGGCTTAACCGATCTGGACGTGAGCGGATTTGACACATCCAACGTTATGGACATGGCCGAAATGTTCGAGTACTGCCAAGGCTTAACCGAATTGGATGTGAGTGGGTTTGATACATCAAATGTCTTGAGCATGCATCGCATGTTCAGAGAATGCAGCAGCCTGACTTCTCTCGACTTAAGCAGCTGGGACACGTCAAACGTAATGACTGATGATTACAGTGATATGTTTACGACCTATGGCTGCAGTGATTTTGCCACTGGGTGCAGGGCCCTTCAACATGTCATACTTGGTGAGAAGACGGATATCTTTACCAAGGGACAGCTTGTCGTCCAGCAGTACTGGTATGAGGAACCCGAACTGGAAACCGTCGCATCCACCGATTACTTGCGGGACGCGGCTTATCCCGGAGAATATTGGACCTATACGGTGGAAGCGGTAGCGCCAACCGTCAGCGACGTAACGATCACGTCCAATCTGGAAGGCAATCAAAAGACCTATGACGGCGAGGAGGTTGTCTTAAGATTTTCAGCGACCGTCACGCCGGATACGGCGAACGTGACCTACCAGTGGTATAAAGACGGCACGGCGATCAGTAATGCGAGATGGCGCGTGTTGACGCTTGATGGTGAGGTGTCCGACAGCGGCACATACAAGTGCGAAATTACGGCGACGAATGACGATCTGACCGTGACAGGCAGCGCCAGCATTGAGATTGCCATCACAGATGATTCCGGTACGGGAGACCCGGAGCCAGGCAGGGAAGAGATCAACGGACTCCATAAAGATTCGGACGGGGTTTGGCGCTACTATGTAGATGGGGTGGCAACTAACTATACCGGGTTTGCTGAAAACGAGAATGGCCAGTGGTATGTCGAGAATGGCGTAGTGACATTTCAAACGACGGGCGTGATCAAAGATACGACTGGCGCGCTTGGAGAAAAAGGCGCATGGTACTATGTGGTTGGCAGCAAGGTACAGACTGATTACACCGGCGTGGCAAACCATAAGAACGAGAACGGCTGGTGGTATGTCGTGAACGGGAAAGTTGATTTCTCCCACACAGGCGTTGAAAAGAACAACAATGGCTGGTGGTACGTGAGCGGCGGCAAGGTCAATTTCACCCATAACGGCGTCGACAAGAACTCTAACGGCTGGTGGTATATTGTCGGTGGTAAAGTCCAGTTTGACTTTACGGGACTTGCCAATTATAAGAACAGCAATGGTTGGTGGTACATTAAAAATGGCAAAGTCGATTTCAGCCATAATGGAGTTGACAAAAACAAGAATGGCTGGTGGTATGTGGAAGGCGGGAAAGTCCAGTTTGGATACACCGGCGTTGCCAATTACAAGAACGAAAACGGCTGGTGGTATATCAAAGGTGGAAAGGTAGATTTTTCCGCAAACACCGTTGCCAAAAACAAGAATGGCTGGTGGTATGTGATAAACGGCAAAGTCCTGTTTGGATATACTGGTTTAGCTGACTACGCGAATAGCAGCGGTTGGTGGTATATCAAAGACGGGAAAGTGGATTTTTCTTATAACGGGATTGCCGGCAACCAGTGGGGTGGATGGTATATAAAGAACGGCAAGGTAGACTTTTCATATAATGGAGACTATGTAGAAGGGATTATCACTTACATAATCTCTAACGGAAGAGTGATAATGTTTGCGATACCATAATCAATAGAAAGGATAAACTGTGAAAAAGAAATTCTCTAAAAAGGTGATTGTTATGGCCTTGTCTGTTTATAGCAAGGAAAAGAATAAGAACGGTACATGGAATATCGTGAGGGGGAAAGTGCGGCTTTAAATTGGCTTAAGCTTACGCAAAAAGACCGCTGATCTTCATGGTTGGCGGTCTTTTTTTGCCCCAAAAGCTCAAAAAAGGGGTGTGCATATGTATTCAGAAAAAGAAAAATATGTTATGGCAAATGACGCATACAAGGTGCTGAAAGAGACGATCGAAGGGCAGGATTGGAGCTACAAGGAGGATAAAGAAAAGCTGATACTCACATGCAGGGTCAACGTCAATATCGCAGGAAAAGACAGTACTGTCATTCTCTGGGCCGGAGCCATGCCGGACAGTATGCTGGTGCAGGTGACATCACCGCTGCTCCCCGGTGGGAACGATGAAGCGAAGTATATGGTGGCCGTTGCTGTAAGTCATTTGAATTATAACCTGCCGGTCGGGGACTTTGACTACGACATCACGACCGGAGCCATGGTATTTCGCATCGCGAACAGCTATATAGACAGTCCGATCAACAACAGCATCGCTTTTGATATGTTTAAAACGACAATCGATTGCGTTTGCTCTAATTATAATCCGTTGCTTAAGCTGGCACAGGGGAAATCCGATTTTGGAGATTTTCTCTCGTCGATGAATCTCAGGGTGGACACAAGTGCTTTGGAGATGGAGGGAGATAAGAGAAAACGTGCTGATAGTGTTTTCCATACCCTTTGTGAGGCAGTTGAGCATAGGGGATGTGCTTACAGGAAAAGCTCGGATAGAAAGGCTGTGATTTTTCAAATGTCAGGGGATCATTTCCCTGTTGATCTGGCGATCCGTGTAGATGAGGAGAGGCAACAGCTGCGGTTGCTGTCCAAATTTCCCTATGTGATTTCAGAGGATAAGCGTGTAGGGGAAGGTCAGATAGCGACGTGCATTGCTTCCCACGGTTTGAGTGACAGCAATTTTGATTATGAGTTTTTTAGCGGCTCGATTTTCTTTAAAGTGTCAGAGTCATTCTTGAACCGGGATTTGAGTGAAGGACTGATACAATACATGATCGATCTCGCCTACACGTTAGTAAATGAGTATAACTATAAATTCTATCAGTTTGATCAGGGGGAAATTGGCCTTGCGGATTTGATGTCTACTTTATGAACGGAGCCGATATCCGGAATTCCTATCTGCTCTACAATACAAGCGGAAAGGGAATATTCCTGTAATCATGAATGGAGTAAAGAAATTGTCAG
>NWBJ01000060.1 GCA_002633115.1 Muribaculaceae bacterium Zag1 | reverse complement strand
GGGCGGGAATGCTCCGTTTTGTGCATGCTACTATGGCAATGAATGTTCTTTCACTTTTTATGATTCGAAAGGAGTGTTGAATATTCGCACTCCAGAAGGTACTGTATATGTCTACAAGAAAGCCACCCCTCCGCAAGGTCAAACTACATGTTCTTTGAGAAGAGAAGTTTCTACTGGTGGATCTGCAGCCACACCTATGCCGGTTTCTCCTACCACCCCTTCTTCATCTCATTCTCAGACTCAGCACAAATGTACTGTTTGCGGTGGGACAGGGCAAGTAATCCGTCTGCATTATGGGGCTGGGCAGAAGAAATGGTGTGAGCAATGTCGTCAAGAGGTTTCGACTGGCCATCGCCACGAAATGTGCACTCAATGTTACGGGAAGGGCTATGTAGAGTATTAATGGGGCGTAACTATCAAAAAAATAGACCCATAGCTCATTAATACTCTCTTTACACCTCCAGGACCGGCACACGATTTTGCCATTTGTGATGCAAATGGCAAGGGGAAGAGGTTACAAAACCGGAAAGAACATCAACACTGTGTCTTTGCAATTAACTTATCTTGCTCAGAAAAGCATCCATAACCTTTACAATATCCAAAAGCAATGCTTTTCCATAATTTCTTTTGGATGAATGAATCCATGGATGGCTCTCCACAAGAAAACCTCTTCAACGAGTCAAAATCTTGAAGAGGTCTAATAATTAGGTTATCCATATCAGAAGTCCAGGATAATGTTTATTTTCTTTCTGTTTTTAGAGTTGGCGCTAGAATTGAAATGTATGGGTTTGTCAACATTCATTTTAGCGGCCAATTCTCTTACTTTCTTTGCGAACTCCCCCTTAAGAGGCTCTCGCGGGTAGTTATAGCCTAACATAATGGGACATTTTTATATGTTATATGCAAAAGTACTATCTTTATTTGAAACAACCAAATAAAAAGTAAAGTTTCCCATAAATTTTTGATGGGAGGAAATTATGGGATTTCTCATTACCTGCTAAGAAAGCCTACGTTGTTCCCCCACTTTCTCTCCCTCATTCTGTGTTTTCTGACCACCTTTCTGACCACCATTCCCTCATTAATTTTCCTCAAATCGTGAAATTTTTTCTGAATATAGCCACAGGGTAGATTCAAAGAATTACATGCGCTCGATCGACAAGGTTAATATCGGCGCTTTCCCCTTGCGCCCTGCCCGAGATGGAGCCAAAGACGGCTTCTTGCGCTGCTTCCTGGCCCGCATAATAGGCAAATCAAGCATCGATACCTTGCTGGAAACCATCCCGCAGCGCGGCTTGGAGTATTCTGAGACAAAGACCTCGGCGGTATTGCTGGTGGTCTATGCAAAAGAACAACTATTCGAGACTTTTAAAGCAAGAGGTTTCTGCTATGTGCGCACAGGAGGTACAGAAGGTGCTATTGACATGCATGGTCCTCACCCCGACCATCCAGAATATTTGTTGCTTCATAATGGCCCGAGAAGAGAATTATTCCGTATAATTCCTAATTCTGGTAACTACAAGACAAAAAGGAAGATGAAGGAGGATTACGGTTTTGAAGGCAATAAAGATCCAGAAAAGAAATATCTGGTTTACGAATTTGATACTACAGAAATCCCTCTTTGGTCCCACATCGATTGGGATGAGGTCGTTCACCGTGGCAAAGCTACCCCCAAACCCTTCTTTACCACTATCCCCTTATAAATTTAGCGAGCCATCGGCGCGCCGGGGAGGGGCGCGGGATGGCTCGCAGGTTTCCAAACGGGGGTATAGGGTTAGATGTTGTAGGCGCTTTCGCCGTGCTCGTAGATGTCGAGGCCTTCCTCTCCTCCTCGCTCGGTTTCTACGCTGGCATCCATCACGTCCATCCCCGAGAGTTCCTAAAAATGAAATTGTAACTTAGGAGTCCAATAAATTATTTCATAAGAACGACTCTTATGCTTGTTCGATTTTGCAGGTGTGGGTCTTGGTGTGTGGATCGTAGTTTATGCCCACCAGGATGATGTTGGAGGCATATTCGCGCAGCTTGTCCGGATAGTTTCGCTCATTAATTTGATTAATGGCTGTTTTTACGTTCTTGTCGTATTTCAGTTCAATCAAGAGGGCTGGGGCGTCAATATGCTTCCGGGGGACGAAAGCCAAGTCCGCGAATCCCTTGCCCGACTGGTATTCTCGGTGAATGATGTAGTCGTTGATGGCAGAGTAGAAGGCCAAGTACACCACCTGCGACAGGTTGTCCTCATCATTGTACTTCTGAATACTTACCACATCCTGATGCACCTTCTCCACCCCTGAGGCTACTGATGCTTCGTCACGGTTGAGCACGGCGCGCAGCAACGCCTCCGAGGAACTGATGGCGCTAACCAACTCCTTCCACTTCGTTGCCAAAACGGCGCTCTCCATCTCCTCCCTCACTTCGCGGTTGGGGATGTAGCATTTGCGAGTGTCGGGGTTGTAGGAGAGGTAGCCGAGGTGGATGAGGATGGTGAGCACGTCGTCACGGCTCTTTATCTCTTTAAGGTCGTTGTTGAAGCGGACGTAGTTGACCGTGCATTCCTCCCCGGCTATCATCCTTACGATGTCCTCCTTAAGCCCCTCGAAGTTCATCTGGATGTAGCGGGCCACGTTGTCGTAGGCGCCAGTGCTGCTCCAATAGTTGGCGCATACGCCGTTGTCGATGGCAGTCATCACGGAATTGGGGTTGAACATCGAGGGCTCGACCCCAATCCTGTAGCCGTCGTACCATTGCTCCAAATCCTCAGGGTCGACTCCGTATTTGCTGCCCAAAGCTTCAACCTCCTGCTTGGTGAAGCCGAAGTAACTGGCGAGCTTTCCGGGCTGGATCATCGTGTACTCTCGGAAATTGTTGAGGGCCGACTGGGTGTTGTATTTCTTGATGGGGAGGATGCCTGTGATGTAGGCCCCGACGAACACGCGGCTGGTGATTGGATCCTTGAAGAGGCGGCGAAGGAATTTGACATACTCATCCATCACCTTCTCGCTATCTTTGAATTCCCGTATTATCGCATCCCACTCGTCGATGATCATGAAAAACCTTTCTCCTTTCTGAGTCGCAATGCGAGACAAAAATGCCATCAAATCCTCATTGGGATTTAATTCAACGTCAGGATGTTCGGAATGTATGTCTGCTATAAGATCACGCTGCATTTTCGCCACAATCTCAGGGTCGTGGTTATAGAGTGAGGTAAAGGTGGTGAGGCTGACGAATATGACGGAATACTTGTTAAGGTGCTTCTCAAACGATGGGTCTTTCTCGATTTCAAGGCCATGGAACAACTCACGCGAATCGCAGGACTTGTCATAGTAAGCGCACAGCATCTCGGCAGCAATAGATTTTCCAAACCTACGGCAGCGAGTAACGCAAGTCATGCACTTATTGGTGTCAAGTGTATCATTGATTTCCGCAATAAGTCTTGACTTGTCGACATACTCGCCATTTCGTGTCCTTTGAAAATTACGATTTCCTATGTTAACATAAAGTCCCATGCCTATCAAATTTTTATCCCCACAAAGGTAATGCTTTTTATTTGTATTACCAAATCTCGCTTGATTTTTACAAATTTACCAATTAATCCAGGTTTAATAAAATGCAGTCCTAACATTCGTTGTACTCCTTCATGGCTTTTAGTTTCTATCCCTCGGCTTAAAAGTAAAGCTATCGCAGCATAGAAACATGCGTAATACAACCGGTTTATTATACTGTTAGAGGAACTACTGGTAATAATCAATGCTCCTGGAATAGGTAATTTCTAACTAACTCTGTAAAAAAGTTCTTTTCAAAAGGAACTTTTACCCACAAAAAGTTCTTTTCAAAAAGAACTTTTTGTAACTTTGCAGAGATTACTAAACGCGGAAAAATATGGATAATGCCACCCCACAACCCCTCTTGGATCGTTATCTGAGAAAGTTAGTCCCTATCAATACCGACTTCAAAAGATTCTTATATCAGAATATTAACTGGACTTCTCGGTTGATAGGTATCAAAGGAGCCAGAGGTGTTGGAAAAACTACTATGTTGCTCCAACACATTAAAGAATTCTTTCCCGACTCTACTAAGGTGATTTATGCATCACTAGATGATTTTTGGTTCCAAACCAACAGCTTGCTTGACCTGGCTCAATGGGCCGACCAGCAAGGCATCACTCATCTATTTCTGGATGAGGTCCATACCTATCCTCGGTGGAACCAAATTATAAAAAACATCTACGACACATACGATACGCTCAATATTGTATATACTGGGAGCAGCATGCTCAAGATAGATAATTCGATAGGGGATTTATCAAGAAGGCAGAGTTTGTATTACATGCCTGGATTGTCATTCCGAGAATACTTGGCATTTGAAGGACTGGAGGTACCAACTCTTACACTCAATGAGCTGCTTGATAGGCATGTGCCAATGGCTATGGAAATTGCTGCGCGTACAAAGATTCTACCCCATTTCCATAATTATCTCCAACACGGTTATTATCCTTTCTATAGACAAGAGGGAAACCAATATTTAACGAGGCTGCAAGACGTGTTGCGCACGGTTTTGGATGTTGACCTTCCAACAGTCGCAGATGTGTCTTTTGCTACCCGGCAGAAGGCCAAAGCTTTGCTAATGGTGATTGCTGAGAATGTGCCTACAGTACCTAAATTATCCAAAGTATACCAACAAATAGAGACCACTTACGATCAAGGGCTCCAGCTGATCAATCTTCTGGATCGGGCTGACATTTTGCGCCTGTATTCTACCAAGCCTAAAAGCTACAAGAATCTGACGCGCCCAGAGAAAATTTTCTTGGACAACCCTAACCTTATGTATGCTCTCACCCCTAGCCCCGATATGGGGACTATACGAGAGACGTTCTTTCTCAACCAACTCGAGCAAGGTCATGCGGTGACAGTCCCGGGCAGTGGCGATTTCATGGTAGATGGGAAGTGGCTATTTGAGGTTGGCGGCAAGGGCAAGGATTTTAATCAAATAGCAAATATCCCCAATAGCTATCTGGCTGTTGACGATACCGAAATCGGCAGCCGTGGTCGCATCCCACTCTGGATGTTTGGCCTACTGTACTGATTGGTTTTACATTTCAATGGCAACATAAACAATAGAATATGAATATCCAAGACCTGACCCCAGTGCAAATAGAGATTCTGGAGATGATGGCCTGTGTCAAATCTGATGAGATGCTCAGCGAGCTAAAGCAAGCCATAGCCTCCCATTTTGCCAAACTCGCACAAGCCGAAGTCGATCGCCTTTGGGCGACAGGAGAGCTGACAGAAGAAAAGATTGAAGGCTTCCGCCATCTGCACGACAGGAAGCCCTATGCATAGTTGTCCTTTTAGATATTGAGTTTTCTGACCGCTTTCATCGGTTTTCTGACTGCTTTTCTTACTACTATCATGGGTTGTCTGCGTCCTGTATAATTTTTTCTTTTGAATAATTTAATAGGGATGGGCAATGAAATTGCCCAATCCCTATTTTAACTTTGCGGTGACAAGAGAATTTTTGGATTTTTCCAAGGGTCTATTCTCCCAGTATCGTCAAAAAGTGTTACCTTTGCAAACGAAAACCCATATTCTTGGGTGTGTATGATTGCAAATTAGAATGAATAAAAAGACATATAGAATAGCATCGTTGTTTTCTGATTGCGGAGGCCTAGATTTAGGCTTCTCAGGCGGTTTTGAGTTTATGGGTCGAAAATTTGATCGATTAGATACCCAGACTGTCTTTGCTAATGATTTTGACAAGGATGCTGCTGTATGTTATAATTCTAATCCTCTTCTCACAAAAGATGGCCATGAATGTCTTCTGCAAGACATTCGCACTGTGGATGTTAAAGATATCCCGGAGTATGATATTTTACTGGCAGGTTTCCCATGCCAGCCTTTCTCTAATGCTGGTAATCGCAAGGGCGTAAATGACCATAACGGTCGCGGAACTCTTTTTGAGGAGTGCGAACGCATACTCAAAGGCCAGATTGCCAAGGGGTATCATCCTAAAGCATTTGTATATGAGAACGTTAGAGGTATTATGTCCTCAAAAATGCCCAATGGGGAGACTGTACCTAATGAAATCAGAAGGAGAATGGAAGCTTTGGGCTACAATGTCTCTGCGCGTTTAATCTGTGCCAGTAATTACGGGGTGCCTCAAAATAGATATCGTTATCTGATAGTCGGAGTAGAAGAAGAATTTGGGTATTTCGACTTCGATAAAATGGATGGTTTGGTAAGAGCTCTAAATCTTCCTTCGGTAGAGATGGGTAATTATATTCCTTTGATGATAGGGAGTATATTGCAGGGAATCAAAGATTTGCCTGATAATGAGGTATGGGCATATAGCCAGACCACCCAAAATATGATAGAAAATATCGGCCCATGTGCTCATGGGGCTGAGGCAATAAAGTGGTTTGAGAATTGTGCTTCTTTGTCCCAACTGCCTCCAATTGCGTTTGAAGGTAAATCCTGGAAGGATGTACCTCCTGAGAAATTGTCGGATAGATTTCTGAAAATTTATAATGATCCGAAAAAATATCATGCTCCTAAATTCTTCAGAAGATTTGCCTATGGTGAGATAAATGGTACCATTACAGCCTCAGCGCAACCCGAGAATTGTGGAATTACTCATCCAGTAGAGAATCGCAGATATTCGGTGCGTGAAATCGCAAGAATTCAATCCTTCCCAGATGATTATAGCTTCTCAAGTATACCCTTGCAGTCGAGATATAAGGTTATAGGAAATGCGGTACCCCCAGTACTAGCTTGGGTAATCGCTAAAACATTAATAGATACTTTAAATCGATAAATATGCCATATCTATCCAAACCAATGGTTTTGGAGGCCTATAAAAAGCTGTCTGAAATCCATGAAGACCCTACAATGCAAGGAGCCACGCAAGTGGTGAGTGCATTGCGTTACTTCTTTGCCCTCGATATGTTTTACAGGACTGAGGGTCGTAATTGCAATGTCAGAGATATAGAAGATAAATTTGACTTCAGTCATTGCGTAGGCAAATTCTGTAGAGTTTGTGATTCGGAGATGCTCTACACGCCCCAGTTCTACCTCCCTTTGAAACAACATAATGGGGACTACAATTGTGGAAGTAACTTTTATTCGGTTGGCCAAGTTAAAGTTTCACACAATAATGGTGGCCAACTTGTAGAATATCCCCAGCGCGGCCAATATCCCCTATTCAACATTCAATCTGAGATGTTGATTAGAAATGTTGGCATGTACAAAAACGTGCTTCATTACATTCCTCATGTGGAGTCTCGAATGGCTTTGGCTCTCTGGCTTAATCGTGCTAATAATTTGGCGATAGCAGACAATGATTTTTCCGTTGATGCCTTATACAACGGTTTGAAGGAGGCCTTATTAAATGATTACACTCAGGAATTGGTAGATACCTTGCTACCAAAGGAAACTGAAGCTAAAGAAGCTCTGAGCCAATATTCCATATCATATTTGTCTGGACAGCCATGTCAACTGGTAAAGGCCGACTTTTATACCCTTTTCCCAATGAGTGCAGAGGCCAAGGAATCTGATAACATGTCAGTTGGAATTTTAGCTATGGATAAGGTGAGAGGAACTGAGTTTGAGGACCTTCTTACAGCAATGCGTACCAAACCCTTCTTGCTTTTGGCAGGTATCAGTGGTACGGGCAAAAGTCGTATCGTGAAAGAGATGGCATTTGTAAGCTGTCCCCAAGAATTGCAAGATGAAGACGAAGTATCGCCAGGCAACTATTGCATAATCGAGGTAAAGCCTAATTGGCATGACTCAACAGAGATTCTGGGATATTATTCAACTCTTAGCAGCAAGTATATGGTTACACCATTCCTTAATTTCTTGATTAAGGCATGGATGAATCCGAAGGTTCCATTCTTTGTTTGTCTTGATGAGATGAACTTAGCTCCTGTGGAACATTATTTCGCTGAGTTTTTATCCGTGTTGGAGAGCAGAAAACTCAAAGAGGGAATAATTGTAAGTGAGCCGATAGTCAAACCTGAGGTGATACAAGCCAATCTCAATAGTTTCAAATGCGCTTATTACAATCTGAACTTTAACGAGCATCATAATAAATATATCACAGTTCCCGAGGCTGATATGGAGGTATGGGCAAAGCTTTCTCAAAGCGGTCTTACCTTACCACCAAATCTGGTTGTGGTGGGGACAGTGAATATGGATGATACCACATGTCAATTCTCTCGTAAGGTGATTGATCGAGCCATGACCATTGAGATGAATGAGGTGGATTTTGACGCTATGCTCGACCCAGAAAGAGAAGATACTCTCAAATACCGCGATGAGCCCATTGAAGCCAAGTATTTCTTACCCAAATACGCGAGTGCTCGTGATGCCCATTCGCAAATGAATGACGAGGATAAGCAGTTGATGCAAGTCGATGCCGTAGCTATGCTCAAATCCTTAGATCAGCATCTCAAAGGCTCACCATTCCGCATCGCTTATCGAGTGCAGAATGAGTTGGTGATATACTTTGCCGCTCTACGTGAGGAGAATCCTGAGGTAGATGGCAATGCCCTGCTCAATCAAGCTTTTGATGACATAATGCTAATGAAAGTGCTACCAAGGGTTGATGGAGGAGAGGAACTTAACGACACTCTGCGTAATTTGGAGAGTTTTACTCGAGGAAACTATCCAAAGAGCAACGCTAAAATACAAGAGATGCAACATTACTTGGCTCAGAAAAATTTCACCAGTTTCTGGCCCTAATCTCCATAAGGGATGGATGTACTGCGCTATATAAGTGAGGATGGGTTGGTAGAGATAAAAATCGCTGCCAACTCTGTCTTTGGAGCTTGGCGTAGATTCAAGAGTCGTATAGGAGAGGAAGCAACCAGATATTCAGATTATTCCTCTACGCATTCAGGCAGTCTATCCTTAATAGACCTCCCCAACCAAAGCACACAATTGGTCCAAGTTGGGGAGGGCTCCCAGACGGTCTGGCCAACAGAATGGCCTGTGATGTTTGAGACTTGCGTTTATACTTTTTCGCTTCGATTTCAAGGAATCGAAGGTGAGCCTCAAATAGGGCATCCATCAAAAGAAGTAGTAGAGCGATTTAGTTGCTTCAGCGGTGGCAACGGAGTGGCTTTTTTGAGCGGCTCTGTAGATTTCCTCAATGAGCCGGGTAAATTTTCACTCCGCTACCGTTACAAACCCATAGGCGAACCAGAACGCACCGATTGTTTGGATTTCCAAGTAGTATCTCCAAAATTGGATACTAAGCGTGATTATCTCCACATCCTCAATAAAGTAAATGAGGAATACGAGAACTTAGTATTCAAATTCCTTACCAAAACCTATCAGGGTCTCCAACGCGGAGGCAAAAGCAATGATTTGATATGGCTTTCCATATTCAAGTCAATTGTTGCAGATTATATTCAAGCCATTACCTACATCGTTAATAAGCCTCATTTCAGAGTTGAACGTCATGTATATCAGCATCGGGCCGATGCGATTAAGCATTGGAGTCCGCTAATGGCAGAGCGATTGAATGAGGCTGCCTATGATGACAGATTGGAGTCGATGCGTTTTCGTAACTAGGTAAAGGAGTCCACTATCGATACTCGTGAGAATAGGTTCGTTAAGTTTACTCTCCAAAGTATTTCAGGCAGAATAAACAAGGTGCTCGGCGAATTATGTCAAGCCTATGAAGACCAATTGTCAGCGGCTGAAAAGGCCGAACTCACGGGATATAGCGAGAGCTTAAAGAGGTTGGCACGTAACAGTCTATTTCGCCGTGTAGGTCGATTTGAGGGCTTTAGGCAAGAGAGCAATGTACTGCAAAAGCGTACAGGTTACGCTCAAGTATATCGCGCTTGGCATATATTAAATTCCGGTCTGTCTCTCTATTCTGGAGCTACCGACATTGGTGTTCGACCGATTTGGGAACTCTATGAGCTTTGGTGTTTCATCAAGATGAAGCGCATGATAGCCGAAATCTTAGGGTTGGAATTTGATGACGAACATATCACCCAAGAGCGCCCCGATGGTTTTGATCCATTTCGAGATAATCAGATGGAGCACATTGTAACCTATTACCCAGAGAGTGGCGATAGGATAGAACTAAGATATCAGCATACCTATAATCGATTTACGGGTGATGTGCATACTGCCACCACAGAGCAACGACCTGATATTGTGCTTAATATCATTAAGCCTGATGGATTCACCCTTACCTATCTCTACGATGCGAAATATCGAGTGCTTGATGACCGCAATGCTGGTGATATGGATAATCCTGATGCCGACTATGCTGATTATCCTCCCAGCGATGCCATAAACCAAATGCACCGCTATCGTGATGCTATTTATTATGGGAGCGGACGTGAAGACCATGCCGCAAAAGAAATCATAGGTGGTTTCATCCTATTTCCTGGCCGAGCCACTGATGCCAAGATTAAGGAACGCTATTTCTATAAGAGCATAGAGTCGGTCAATATCGGTGCCTTTCCCCTATTACCCGATGTAGGCCATCCTGAAAAGGAGGGTTGGCTACTGCGTGAACATTTGACCTCGGTGCTTGTTGACCGCTCTCGATTACAACAAATCGAAGATTCAATACCCCAACGCGGTCTTAGCTATATTCCGATGGAAGCAGCCAAGCGAGAAGATTTGGTATTGGTGGGGTACATAAAGGACAAAGCTACTGAGCAAGTCATTTTAGATCAGCTCGTCTATTATGTGCCTTCAGGGTTTAAGCCAGGCTCCATTGAATTAGTGTACGGATTTGATAAGGCAAAGTATTTGCTGCTCCATGACGCTCAGAAAAATCGTAAGATGTATGAATTGAGTGGATATCCACCCAAGTCAGCTACCGTTGAAGATTTAAAGGCTAAAGGATTTAATCCCTCTGGGGGAAGTTATCTCATGTTTAAGCTCAAGAGTAAGCATCCTATAGATATAAGAGATTTAGACCTTAGTCGTTGCGCCCTGAAGGGTGGCAAGGCTCACACGGTGCCCTACTTTACTACCATTGAAGAATTGCGAGCCACTTCTTCTCGGCCTTTTAAGTAGACTTTGAATTTGCATTTCATTAACATTTACACGTTTTTGAGAAATTCAAATGGGCCAATTTACACGTTTTTGAGAAATTCAAGAAAATGTTGACCAAATATTAACAATTCATTTGCAAATATTGACTTGTAAATGATTTTGGTCGATAATTGTAAAAAAATTGTAAATAAGAAAGTATAAAGTAAAATTTAGCGAGCCATCGGCGCGCCGGGGAGAGGCGCGGGATGGCTCGCGAGGTTTCCAAACGGGGTATGGGGTTAGATGTTGTAGGCGCTTTCGCCGTGCTCGTAGATGTCGAGGCCTTCCTCCTCGATTCGATGCTCAACCCTCAGGCCGTGGATCTTGTCGAGGCCCGTGAAGATGATGAATCCCATCAGAGCGGCCCACGCGCCGACCACAACGGCTCCAAACAGCTGGGCCCACAGCATGCCCCAGCCTCCGCCGAGGAAGAGGCCACCCTCAGTGGCAAACAGGCCCGTAAGCACAGTACCGAGGAAGCCGCACACGCCATGCACTGAGCTGGCGCCCACGGGGTCGTCGACCTTGAGCACGCGGTCGATGAATTCGACCGAGAATATCATCACAAATCCGCAGATGGCGCCGATGCACACAGCCGCCCATGCGTCCACAGCGTCGCACCCGGCGGTGATGCCCACCAAGCCGGCCAAGATGCCGTTGAGGGTAAGCGAGAGGGATGGCTTGCCATATTTGATCCAGCTCACAGCCAATGCCATAAAGCCACCGGCGCAAGCCGCGAGATTAGTAGTAAGGAACACGGTGGAGATAGCCACTTGATCATCAGGTGTAGAGGCAGCGAGTTGCGAACCGGGGTTGAAGCCGAACCATCCAAACCAGAGGATGAACACGCCCAAGGCGGCAATCGTCAAGTTGTGGCCAGGGATAGCCTTCGACTTACCGTCCTTGGCATACTTGCCGATGCGCGGCCCCAGGATGGCTGCGCCTACCAGGGCAATCCAGCCGCCGACTGAGTGCACCACGGTAGAACCAGCGAAGTCATGGAACGCCGTGCCAAAGGTGCGCATCATAAACGAGCCCTCAGAATCATCCATCAGCCAGCCCCCGCCCCAGGTCCAGTGGCCCGAGATGGGATAGACAAGCACCGAGATGGCTATGGTATAGACCAGATACATCGAAAATTTGGTGCGCTCGGCCATAGCTCCCGACACGATAGTGGCAGCAGTAGCGCAGAACACAGTCTGAAATACCAAGAATCCGGCAGAAGGCAGTCCGCCATCGCCCGACCAGAACGAATAGTCGCACAGATGCGGCATCCCCAGGAATCCTCCGGCGCCAAACATAAATCCGAATCCTATGATCCAAAACAGCAACGCGCCAAGGGTGAAGTCCACGAAATTCTTCATCAGGATATTGGCGGTGTTTTTGGTGCGAGTGAATCCGGCCTCGACCAGGGCGAAGCCCGGTTGCATGAAGAATACCAGCATTGCTGCCAGCAGCATCCACACGGTATTGAGGCCGTTTTCTAGCTGCAACATAGTCTCGATCGGGTCTGGGAGATTGTCGGTGCCGGGCCCTTCGGCCATCAGTGCCGGCGCGCACATCAGAGCGCCAATGAGCAGCGCGGGCTTGAGCATGGGCCAGCCCTCTGCGGTAGGTCTATATGGTTTCATAGTTGTGTCTTGTAAATGGTTGTAGTTAGGTTAATTTCGACTGGTGCCCTTCTTATTCAGCTTTTTCTGCATTGTACAGCGCGAAGTCGCCGCGCTCGCCGGTGCGTATGCGTATAGCGTCATCCACGGGGAGGATGAATATGCGCCCATCCCCTATCTCGCCGGTCTGCGCTGCCGACATGATAGCCCGTACAGTCTTCTCGACATTGATGTCGCGCACCACGATCGACATCTGTATGCGCTCGATGGCCGAGGTGTCGTACATCACGCCACGGTAGATGCGTGCCTGGCGCATCTTGCCCACGCCTCTCACATCAAAGTAGGAAAACCACTCGATGTCGGCCGCAAGCAGGGCCTCCTTAACATCCTCAAATTTGGTCTTGCGGATGATTGCTTCAATCTTTTTCATGACAGATTGGATTTTGGATGGTTAGGGAAATCAGAAACTTACGCCAGCCACGAAGTACATGCCCGAACTGCGCGGATTTGCCACCAGCTGCACCCAAGCCGGGAAGGCGATACGGTCGCTGACAGTCACCGTCTTTGAGGCCTTGAGGGCCACCTCGGTCACGGCAAAAGAGTTGGCGTTGTAGAAGGTTGTGCAGTATGGCGTGGCTCCGCCTTTGAGCTCCCAGTCGATGCCAAGGCCCGAGAATGGCACTGTCACCTCGGCAAACGATGAATAGGCGCGGTGACCCTTGTGGTCCACGCCGTCTTGGCCGCCAATGTTGGTGTACCAATCGATCGCCATTGGGCCGAAGTCGTAGCCCAAGTGGCCCTCCCATACGTGCGAGTTATAAGCGTTGTGCGCCCCGTAGCTGAAATAGCGGGCGTCGATGCCGTCAGCCGTGCGCGAGAACCAATAGTCGGTGGCTCCCACTGTGAAGCCCCCTACGGTGTACGAGAGAGTGAAATCGACCTCGCGATTCCACTTGTCCTCGATGCTGGTCGAGCCCCAGGCGCTGAGCGCCAGGCCGCGCCAGCTCACACTGACCCCTGGCTGGAGGCTGAAGCCTCCGAGCTGCTGGCCACGCCACACGTAGGTGGTAACCAGATCGGCCGACACTGAGGCGGCGAAGTCGCCCTCAGTTGCCAACGTGACGTCGGCCTTGGCGGTCGGCGCCAGCATCCCTGCTGCGCCGAGTAACATTCCTAACGCAATCTTTTTCATTGTTCGTTCTCAAATTAAATAGTGTTGAAACCTTAGAAATTGTGTTGTTTGTTGGAAACCTTGTTTTTGTTGTTGATCTTGAAACTTTGGATTATTAGTGAAACCTTGGAAATTGTATGGAAACCTTGTAAAAGTGCTATTGGAATGACGCAAAGTTAAACACATTTCTGCTAATTACAAAATTATTTTGACAATTTGTCAAAATAATTTTCAAAATAATATCAAAAAGAGGGGTTAAAGGCTTATAAAATAGCAAATTGATAGTATAGAGTGAAACGTTACGATAGTTTAAAAATTGTAAATATTTTGTTGCAAGTAGGGGGATTGTGGTGCCTCTCCGAGGCGCGGGGAGGGGATTGCAAAAACCCCGGGTTGTGGCACCACGTGCGCGGTACCACAACCCGGGGTTAATATTGTTGAGCCTCTCCGAGACTATAAGGGGCTACCAGGAGCCGCCGAGGGCTTTGTAGAGGTTGGCGAGGGCGATGCGACGATCGCGCTCGGCATTGATGGCGCTGACCTGGGCGTCAAAATAGCTACGCTGAGCGTCGAGCAGGTCGAGGTAGGAAATCACGCCGTTGATGTATTGCAGCTGCGCCTTGACCGTGGTGGCGCGAGTGGCATCGCGCAGCAGAGCCATCGACTGGTAAATCTCCTTGCTCTTGTTGAACTGCGTGATGGCATTGCTAACCTCGCGAAATGCCGAAATCACAACATTCTCATAGTCATATACGGCGCGCTCATAAGCCGCCTGTGCGGCTCGGTAGCTCGCCTGCTTGCGGCCAAAGTCGAAAACTGGTCCCGACAAGGCACCCTGCAGGAAGTGCTGCGGCGATTTGAGCAGATCGCTCAGGTGTTCGCTCTCCACGCCGCCCTGGGCTGTGAGCGTAAGGGTGGGAAAGCGGTTGGTATAAGCTACCCCGACTGCTGCATTGGCCGAAATCAGTTGTTGCTCGGCAGCGCGTATGTCGGGGCGCCGCTCAAGCAGTTGGGATGACAGACCGACTGCCAGGGTGTCGTTCCACTGCTCGCTGCCCATCGATTTGGCGCGCTCGATGGCCGTGGGATATGAGCCAGTGAGATACGCTATTTCGTTTTGCTTAAGCTCGATATTACGCTCAATCACAGGCACGTGCGTTGCCGTGCGGGCATATTCCACCTGGGCCTGCAGATACGATGTCTCTGAAGTCAATCCGCCCTCGTAGCGCAGTTTGGCGAGCCTGACGCCCTCGCGCCGGGCCTCGAGCGTATGCTCAACCATCGACAACTCGTGGTCGAGGGCCACAAGCTCGAAATAAGCCTTGGCCACATCGCAGATGATGCTCAGCTGTAGGGCATTGCGCGTCTCCTTGGCCGCCAGCCAGTCGGCAATGCTGCCCTCGCGCGACCAGCGTTTGTTGCCCCAAATGTCGAGTTCCCACTTGGCAGTGAATTTAATGCCCAGCTCTGGGTCGGGCTTCTTGTTGTCGCCACCGTAATTTAGCACCTCCTTTTGGTCGTAGACATCGCCCGTGATCTGCGGCAGCAGGTTGGCAGTGGCCAGACGCTTGCGAGCCGCCATTTCGCGCAGTCGCGCCTCAGATGACAGCAGGCTTTTGTTGTACTCCAAAGCTGTGGAAATCAATCGCTGGAGCAGGGTGTCTTGGTATACTTGCCACCACTGCATATTTGCCAGAGCCAAAGAGTCGTAATTTTGCTCGAGATATTGCTGAGGCATGTCCAGGTCGGGGCGAGTATAGCGATGGCCGAGTTTGCAGCTCGACATGGTTGAGGATAGGATAGCAATGCCAATGATGATTCTCAGCTTGGAGAGATGCACGGTGCGCAGTTTTGCCAACCCCGAGTATATCAGAACGAAGAAGAAGGGCACTAACAGCACACCGAGCGTCACGGCGAAGATCATGCCGAAGAATACCCCCGTGCCTATCGACTGGCGGCTCTCCGAACCCGGACCTGAGGCGATTACCATAGGCACCATGCCGAGGATGAAGGCCAGCGATGTCATCACGATGGGTCGGAATCTGAGCCTTGAGGCCTCGATGGCGGCATCCAATGGCCGCATGCCCTCGTTGACGCTGTCTTTGGCGAACTCAACGATAAGGATGGCATTCTTGGCCGCCATACCCATCAGCATCACCAAACCGATTTGGAAATACACGTCATTCTCCCTGCCGCACACCCACGCGCCGAGATAGGCGCCGAGGGCTGCCACTGGCAGTGACAGCAGCACTGACAATGGCACTGTCCAGCTCTCGTAGAGGGCAGCGAGGAATAGGAATACGAACAGGAATACCAGGGCCAACACTATGAAGGTCTGCCCACCCTGCTTCTTTTCCTGGAACGACAAGCCGCTCCACTCGACAGCGATGGACGAGGGCAGTTTCTCGCGGGCAATCTCCTCGATTTCGGACATGGCCTGACCCGAACTGTAGCCGCGTGCCGCTTCGCCACGGATTACCGCGCTGGTAAACATGTTGAATCTCTTGATGTTGCCAGGGCCAGTGGTATAGGACGTGGTGCCGAGCGAAGTCAAGGGTATCATTGTGCCAGAGGCGCCGCGCACATAGAATAGGTTGATATTCTCGCGATGCTCGCGATATGGTGCCTCGGCCTGGAGATACACGCGGTAGATGCGGTTGAACATGTTGAAGTCGTTGATGTATACCGACCCGGTGAAAGCCTTCATCGTTGAGAAGACATCCGCCAGAGGCACCCCGGCAAATTTCACCTTGTCGCGGTCGACATCGAAATACAGCTGAGGTATGTCAGCTTGGAGCGAGGTCGACAGGCCCGTCACCTTGCCTGAGCGGCGAGCATACTCCATGATGGTATCAGTGGCGGCAATCAAGTCCTCGAGCGAGGCATCGCCGCGAGCCTCAAGCTGCATCTCGAAGCCGCCCGATGTGCCCAAGCCCGGAATCACCGGCGGACGCGACAGATACACCTTGCACTCGGGATGCTCTGCCAGGTCGCGGCGAACAACGGCCATTACGTCATCGATGGTCTCGCCGCTGCGGTCTTGCCAGGGCTTGAGGATTACAGTGAGGGTGCTGCGCGCTTGGCTGCTGCCCACCTGCGAGCTGCTTCCGGCCACGCTCTGCACATAGTCTACGGCCGGATTTTCGAGCAGGTATGCCACGGCGCGGTCTGTAACCACGCGGGTGCGCTCGAGGGTCGCGCCCTCGGGCAGCTCAAGTTCGACGGTGAAATAGCCTTGATCCTCGATGGGGAGGAAGCTCTTGGGCATCAAGGCGTTGATCAGCACAATCACGCCGAGCATCACGGCAAAGCCAATCAGCACAATCTTTTTGTGCGCTATTGATAGTTTGATGAGGTTTATGAAATGGTAATTGCCCACCGACAGCCAATGGTTGATGCGGCGGAACACTATATTTTTCTTTTTGGTGTGCTCCTGAGGTTTCAGAATCAGCGAACACATCACCGGGCTCAGCGTCAATGCCACGATCGAAGATAGGATTACCGACACCACAATCGTGATGGTGAATTGGCGATAGAGTTGGCCCGTGATGCCCGGCAGGAAGCTAACCGGCACAAACACAGCCGCAAGCACCAGGGTGGTGGCGATGATAGGGCTGGTCAGGCTCTGCATGGCCTTCTTGGTGGCCTGATAGGGAGAACAGTGGTCTTGCTCCATCACACGCTCGACATTCTCCACCACCACGATGGCATCGTCGACCACGATGCCGATGGCAAGCACCAGGCCCAGCAGGGTGAGGATATTGAGAGAGAATCCGAATATGAGCATGAATCCAAATGTGCCTATCAATGATATAGGCACAGCCACAAGCGGGATGAGCGTGGCGCGCCAGGTCTGTAGCGACAGGAATACCACCAGAATCACCAAGAACAGAGCCTCAAACAGAGTCTTGTACACCTCGTGAATTGACTCTGAAATGTAGGTGGTCATATCAAATGGGATGTCGTAACTCATGCCCTCGGGGAAGGTCTTGCTGATTTCCTTCATCGCATTCTTCACGCGTTCAGCCACTTGCATGGCGTTGGCTCCCGGCAGCATGTACACGGCCAGCACGGCGGCGTTCTCGCCGTTGATGCCGCTCTCTGTGTTGTAGCTTTGGGCCTCAAGCGATATGCGAGCCACATCCCTCAGGCGGATGATCGAGCCGTCGGGGTTGGCGCGCACCACAATGTCTTCAAACTGGGTAACTGACGAAAGTCGGCCCTTGGTTGTGATCGGGATGGTCACATCCAGGCCCTTGACGGGCTGCTGACCCAGGGTGCCGGCTGCCGATTCACGGTTTTGGTCTTGCAATGCTTTCTGCAGGTCGCCAACAGTGATGCCGAGGTTGGCCAGCTTGTCGGGCTGCACCCATATCTGCATGGCATAGTAGCGGCTGCCGATGTTGGCCACGCGGCCCACATCGGGGATGCGGCGCAATAGGTCGAGCACATTGAGGGTGGCGAAGTTGCTAAGGTATATTTCGTCAAATTTGGGGTCGCTCGATGTGAGGCAGATGGTGAGCAATTGGCTTGAGGCTTGCTTCTCGACCGACAGACCGTTTTTCACCACCTCGGCCGGCAGGCGAGCCTCGGCCAGTTTTACGCGATTTTGGATTTCTACGGCCGACAGCTCGGGGCTTGAGCCGATGTCGAATGTCACAGTAGCCGTGTATGCGCCCGAGTTGCTGCTCGATGATTCCATATAGAGCATGCCGGGGGTGCCGTTGAGCTCTTGCTCAATGGGCGTGGCCACGGCTTGCGACACGGTGAGGGCGCTCGCCCCCGGATACGAGGCCGAGATTTTCACCACCGGCGGTGTGATCTGCGGATATTGGTCGATAGGTAAGAGGATCAGGCCGACTGTGCCCAGAATCACAATCAGGATTGACAGCACAGCCGAAAACACTGGCCTATCGATGAAAAAAGTCATCTTCATTCTTCAGCTTCGGCTTTAGGGGTTGCTGGGCGCACTTTCAGACCCGGACTCAGTTTGTGGTACCCCTCGTCGACGATGTATTCGCCGGGAGCGATGCCGCGCTCGACCACTATGTTGTTGCCAATCTCAGGGCCGATTTCGATAAATCGCTTCTCGACCACCGAATCGGGACGCATCACGTAGACAAATGCGCCGCCCTTCTCGATGATGACAGCCTTGCGGGGCACCACTGTGGCATCCTCCCTGACATCGAGCAGCAGCTTGACCTTGGTGAACTGTCCCGGCAGGATTGAGCGCTCGGGATTTGGCATCTCGGCGCGCACCGAGAATGTGCCGGTATTGGGGTCAACCTGGGGCTCGGCGAAATCCACGAGGCCCTTGTATGGGTAGACGGTATTGTCAGCGAGGGTGATGGTGACGAAGGGGTTCCACGAGCGCGTCTCGTCCTTGCGGCCGAGCTCGAGGTTGCGCTCCTTGCAGCGCAGATAGTCGAGGGCTGTCATCGAGAAGTCGATCAGCACGGTGTCGCTCTTTACGATGGTGGCGAGCAGCGACTTGGCTCCCGGGCCCACCAGGGTGCCGAGGTCGACGTTGCGTTCACTGATATGACCCGAGATGGGCGATGATACGGTGGTGTAGCCGAGCTCAAGCTGCGCCTGGGCCAGGTCGGCCTTGCTCATGGCCACCGATGCCTTGGCTGTCTCGTAGGCGGCGATGGCGTTGTCGAGGTCGAGCTGCGAGGCGGCATTCTGTTCGTAGAGGGGACGGATGCGGTCGAGGTCGCGCTTGGCTTTTTGCTCATTGGCCTCGTCTTTTTTTAGTTGAGCCTCGGCTTTTTCGGCCTTGGCCTTGTATTGGTCGCGGTTGATTACAAACAGGGTCTGACCTTTTGGCACATAGCTGCCCTCCTCAAAGAGCATCTTCTCGAGGTATCCCTCGACGCGGGCGCGGACCTCGACAAATTGTTGGGCGCGGGCTCGGCCCACGTATTCGCCGTAGATCTCTACATCCTCTTGTGTCGAGGGAGTTACGGCCACTACTGGCAATGGTTCGGCCTTCTTTTTGCAAGCGCAGCACAGGGCCAGCAAACAGATAGCTAACAGGGGGAGCAGGGTATTATGGCTGATATGTCGCATAGGCAAATGAGTCATCTAAATGAAATTAATCAAGAATAGAAACGGAATTGTCTATGTAAAAGTTGTGCGTTTTCGCCCATAACGCCAATAATATCGACCAAAATCCTACTAATCTTTAGGGAAGTAACGCTCGAGTTTGAGCAACTTGTAGAAGTCTATGATCCAGGTGATGCCGACTTTGATGGTCCACTCGTGATCTTGGTGGTAGGTGGTGTCGGGCGAGCGTCCCCAGGCGTAGGCCCCTAAGGCGTGGAGGCGTATGTCATGGGTTTGGCGGAATGGGTAGTACTCGATGCCGGCGCTCACCACATGCAGGGCCGTGTTGCGCAGCACGTAGTAGTCGTGCTCATAGTCGGTGTTGTTGGAGTCAAAGGCGTACTTGGCGGTGAAATGCACATGGCGCCACGGGCGTATTATGGTATTGGCAACCACCGAATAGTCGGTGCCGAAGAATGCCTCGCCTCGGGTGTAACGGTTTACGTAGTCAAATTCGAGCAGGAACACGGGGATGTCAAGCTTCAGGCCAAGACATAGATAATTGATGTACTTGCCGGGCAAATACTCAAACATGCTCTCTGACAGCATCGCGCCCAGAATGCCGCGCTTGAGGCGGTAACGCAGATTGTACATGTACATGTTTTTGCTGTCTGAGGTGTTGTACTCGCTGCGGCAGAATGGGCTCTGGCCCACTTGCGCCTCGAGCCAGTCGTCGCCGTAGGTGTTGAAGCCAATTGAGAATCCAAATTCCTTGTTGGCGAACTGGCGCCACACGTCAGAGTAGAAATAGACATCGTAGGCAGCTCGGTCGTTTTCGTAATTGCCCACAAATACATCGTCCTTGCCTGCGATGAAGCAGAAACGGCCGGTGTAGTACATGAGTTTCATGAAATCTACTGAGTCGAAGAATGATGCGTCGCTGTTTTGCTTGTTGAGGCGTTGGCGATACACAAATTTCAGGTTGGGGAGGATGGTGCCATCGATGCGGAAGCGCAGGTACTGGCCGTTGAATCCCGAACCGTCGTCATAATAGTGGCCGTCGACCCACTGTTCGTTCAGGTCGAGGCGCGTGCCCAGTTCCAGGCGAGTGATGGATTGTGCGTTGGCTGTAGTCGAAACGATGGCCAATAGCACGAGGATTGTCAAGTGTTTCATAGCCGTTGCGTCGTAATAAAGGTTAGTTAAACGTGTAGGGCTGCGCTCAGTCGGGACGCAACCACAATATTAACGACACACCAAAAATTTTTGTTCTACCCATTTGTCGATAAACTTTTGCAACTTAAACCAACATATTTATGCAAAAAGATTGTGAGTTGTCTATGAAATTGTGTAATTTTGCAATCTATACCAGATCTAGTGTCTGAATGATGAAATTTCAACATAAACTAATATAAATCACTATGAAGCTATTTCTCCCCATGCCGCCATGTCGCAAAGGCCGATGGTGGCTTACGGCGTTGAGGCGCGGACTGCCAGTGGCAGCCATGACCCTCTGCGCTGTCGCGGCGATGGCGCAAGTTAAGGGCTCGGATCCGAGCAAGAGATTCGCTCCCAGCCGCTCGGTGGAATCTGATGTTCCTTATGGCTATGAGCGCGTTGGCACCACCGACCTCTATGCTCGCCAGGAATGGACCATCGACATCTACGGTGCCTTTGGCGACTACTACTATTCATCGACTTTTAGCGACGGAGGCTACCACGCCGCCCTGTGTGTCTCTAACAATGAGGGTGAGCAGTACTACGACGAGGTCGACTGCCTCAATGGGGCTGAGCTCCTCGGGGTGCAGTTTTCCGCCTCGGTCGAGGAGCAGAGCGATTTTGCTCGCATCACCTACACCCTCCGCAACACTACCGCCAGCCCGGCTCAAATCAGCCTTGGCACTTATGCCGATGTGATGATTGGCTACAATGACTCGGCTCCTATCTCGCGCTGCATCGATACCACGGGAGCAACGTATGGCTTGACCATGAGGGACGGCGAGGGCGCGCAGCTGTGCGTGCTGTTCGGGTCTGGCATTGCCGGTGTGACCAGCGTTGATGACTTCTGGTTTGGCAACTACGGATACAATTCCTGGGCTTGGCAAATAGTGGGCAATTACGAACAGTCGGGCAACTGGATGGTTGAGAACGGCTCGTATGACAGCGCTATGGGCTGGTGTTGGAAAGACCGCACCCTCGCTGCCGGCGAGACCCAAACATTCTCAATCTTGATGGGCATTGGCGATGTGACCCTTGAGCCCAATAGCAGTTTTGAGGTTACTCCCGACGACCCAGATGGTTGGAATAATGTAAGCCTCCCCCACCGCCTGACCATAAATGGCACCTACGAGAGCCCAGCTGGCATAGATGGCCGTATAGAATTTTCATCAGAAGACACTGACCAATGGGAGGCAATCACTGATTTGCTTTCTTCCGGTTCTGAATTTGAGGCTACGCTCGTGGCCAATTTTGATGCTTCCAAAGCCGACCACTATATCCGTTTCCGCATTGTCGATGCCATGGGCAATACCACGGTGCTGCAACCGATCGTGTACAAGGATATGGCTTATTACGAGGTTGCTGGCATACAGGCTCTCCCCTACAACTACGGCGAACCAGTATGGCAGCCAGCATTGTCATGCTCCATTCCGACCGACGAGTTTACGGTGAAATATTCCAGCAATGTCAATGCGGGTGTGGCTACTATGCGAGTTGAGGGCCTCTTCCCATATACTATAGGCACTCGTTCTTACACATTCGAGGTCACTCAATTGCCATTGCCAGGCTCAATACAGCTGGCAGAGACGCAATTGGTCTACGATGGCTCAAATCAATATCCCGAATGGTCATTTACTGATCAGAGGAATCAGTCTTTGTATCCAAATCAGGACTACATCGCCACCTACGCCGACAACTGGCTCCCCGGCACTGGCACTGTCACGGTGCAAGGTATCAACAATTTCACCGGTGAGCTTATGGCAGAGTTCTACATCGACAAGGCTCCGTACCCCTCAGAGAGCGTATCGATAGAGTATGACGGAGACGACATCACTTACGATGGCGAGCAGCATCCCGTGAGGCTGAACGGCCCATGGGGCATAGGCGAGGCTATCATCCAATACACTAAAGATGGCGCATCATTTGATGGCATCCCATGCGAGGCTGGCAAATATGTAGCCAATTGGCTTGGCGTGGAAGAAGGGGCTTGCTATTATGGCACAAGCTTTGATGGCCAATACTTCCCCATTGAATTCAGTATCTATCAATTTGACGCAAACGACTGGTTGGCAGTGTGCGCTCTGTCGCAAGAACTCTCAGCCATAGGTTGCGACCCGCAATGGGATTTGACTCGCGGAGCAGCTGGCGCATCGGCCATTTCAGAGATATCAATTGAGGGCGGCCGTGCAGTTAGCCTCAACCTCTCAAATCGCGGACTGAAGGGAGAAGTGCCCGCCTCGGTATACGCCTTCACTGCCTTGAAGCGTCTCGACCTGAGCTGCAACCAACTCACTGGCAATGTCGGAGCTATTGGTTATGCGCTAAGCAATCTCCAGAACCTGAATGTGTACGGCAACTGCTTTGCCGACCTCTATCCAGCCCTCCCCGCTACAATCACAGAGATTGATCTTAGCTGCCAAACCATTGACAGGGTAATGGCTATTGACCTGTCTGATCTGGATCCAACGGCTATAGTATCCGGAATTCCCACCATAGTGGCTTACAATCCTGAGATACGCGACTACAATACCACCATGGCGGGCGTAACATTCCGTTGCTCATCGCCCACCGAGGATTGGGGCATAGGTTTCAGCTACAATGGCCAATTGTCGCTGTGGCTTGAGAGCGCACCCACCGACTACCACGGAGCCTCGGGCGACAAGCTGGATGTGTATATTTCGACAGAAAATGCCAACAATACTGGCCATCAGATGCAATTGGCTCTGAGCTTTGCTATGGGCGATGCCAATTTCACCGGCGATATTGATGTGCTTGACCTCCAAGCCATCATTGCCCATATCTTTGAGATGTACCAGGGCATGCCGTTTAATTTCACTGCCGCCAACCTGTGGGAGGATTCTATGGTGAATGTGCAAGATGCCGTTTGCCTGGTCAACCTGCTGTGCGACAATATTCCAGAGACAACCGCTCTCCGCGTAGCCGCTGAGAATGGAGCAGACTCTACCCCACTCTGCTACATCGCAGATGGTCAACTGATGATTTCGGCAGCCGAGCCAGTGGCCGCATTCGATATTCTCATCGACAATGCCAATGCGTTGGCGATATCAGAGGCGCTTGAGAGCATGGGATTCGCAGTGAAGCAAGCTGCTCGCGGCAATCGCACTCGCCTGATAGGCTACTCGCTGAGCATGGCTACTCTGCCAGTTGGCATAACCCCGATAGCAACGCTTCAGTCTGGCTCAGTGGCTGATTGCACTCTCGCAAATCAGCAAGCTCAGGCCATCACCGAGAGCGTTGGCATCATGGGCATCTCTTCGATCGGTGCAAGCGCTGCTGAGTTGCGCATCAATGGCGGCAAGCTCGCTTTGCCAGCTGGCCTGAAAGATGTGCGCCTACAGGCCTATACCGTTGACGGACGCCTAATCGCTGACCGCACGATTGCCGACACCTCGGTCGAACCATCGATTGACCTGCGCATTGCCCACGGCACTGTGGCAATAATTCGCCTCACAGCCAAGGGGATTGCTCCAATCACCACCAAAATTTATTCAGAATAATCCTATAGAATTATGGAAAAGATAACATGCCGACTGCTGGCGCTGTTGTTGGCCATGACATTTGGGGTAGGATTGGGCGCAGCCCAAAACAAGCTCTCCCTGCCAGATGTCAAGGCCCAAGCCGGACGCACTGCGCAGCTGCCAGTAATGCTTGACAATACGGCCGAAATCGTTGGCTTCCAGTTCGACATAGCTCTGCCGCAAGGCATCTATGCCACTGGCGTAGCCACCACTGACCGCTCGGCCTCGCACCAGATACAGATTGCCAATGTGGCAGGCACCACTCGCGTGCTCGGTCTCTCGACCGACAATAGCGCGATGCGCGGCAACTCTGGCACCCTATTCTACATCGAGGCCTACCTGCCCGATGGGTTTGCCGAGGGCGATTACCAACTCGCTCTTTCAGACGTGACCCTTACGGATAAAACCGGCGCAAATGTGATGACTGGCTATTCTGCTGGTGTGCTTTCGGTAGTCAAGGCTCCTGACCTTGAGACCAGCGCAGTCACTACCGACAAGAGCCAGGCCATGCCCGGCGACATCATCAGCGTAAGCTGGCAAGTGTCCAACGTGGGCGGTATGCCTACCACCGGCGGTTGGAAGGAGCAAATCTCGCTGATCGGCGCTGATGGCTTGGAGAGCAAGCAGATAGCCACTGTTTATTATGATGGCGGCAATCTTGCCGCCTCTGGCACCGCTTCGCGACAGGCTCAGATTGAGCTGCCTCAGATAATCGGACTGGACGGCAACGCCACAGTGCAAGTCAAGGTAGTTGCCAATAGCGATGCTGGCGAACCGGCCACTGCTCAAGCAAACAACACTGCCGTATCGGCCAACCCCATCAATATCGGCCGACAGCTCTACATCGAGTTGCCTACCGCGTCGGTTGATGAGAATTACGGACTGCCCCTCTCGTGCAAACTCACTCGCAGCGGCAGCCGTCAGGCCGACGAGGTATTCAACCTCGCTCTCGCTGAGGGCGATTCGCGCTTGGCGCTGCCAGCGTCAGTGACAATCCCCTCGGGGGCTGCCTCGGCCAATTTCTCAATCTCTGTAGTTGACAATTCCGAGCTTGACGAGAGCGATGCATTCCTGATTGAGGCATCCGGCAATGCTTATGAGGTGGCTCAGGCCTCGCTCACCGTGATTGATGACGAATATCCGGCCCTGTCGATTACTCCCTCGGCAAGCGCAGTCACTGAGGGCGAATCCTTGACCCTGACAATTACTGCTCAGCGTGCGCCTAAGTCCGATGCCATTGTCAATCTTTATTGCGATCTGCCTCGCAGATTCACCTATCCCTCATCTGTCGCGCTGCCGGCTGGAACCAGCTCGGTGACTGTCGAGATTTCGACTGTTGACAATGACGATGTTGAGGAAGACGCCACTGCGGTATTTACCGCTCAAGCCGAAGGCTTTGAAGATGGCTATTGCGCAGTGGAGATTGCCGACGATGATATGCCGGAGATCACTCTTGAGCTCACCCCCGATGCTGTGAGCGAGGCCGCTGGGCCCAACGCCGTAGTGGCAGTGCTGAAGCGCACCACCAATATCAACAAGCAAGCCACAATCAAGATTACCGACAATTCTGAGGGGCGCATCTACTACCAGACCGACATGATCACCATGGCCAGCGGTGTAGAGCAAGCGCAATTCTCAATCGGAATTGTCGACAATGCCATTGTCGATGAGGTAAGCGATGTAGAGATTCAGGCTGCCGTGTATATCGCATCGTGCAGTTGTTCGGCTCCAAACACCTCGGGCGGCACAGTCAAGGCTACCCTTACAATTCTTGACAATGATGGCCCGGCTGTAGAGCTTAAGGCCCAGAATGGAACTTGGCTTGAGGGCTCGGAGGGCAATGTGCTCACAGTGTCGCGCAATACCTCAGCCGACCGTGCTCTTACAGTCAGCCTGAGCAGCAATGCCGACAGCCGCGTTGAGTACCCCTCGCAAGTCACTATCCCGTCAGGCGAGAATAGCGTGCAGGCCTTGGTGAATGTGCTTAAGAATGATATTTCGGATGATACCGAGACAATAGTATTCACAGCCGAGGCCACTGACTACACTATGGGCAAGTGCTGGGTGATGATTACCGACCAGTCGCTGCCCGATGGCATCATCTCGGCTATCTCGCTGAGTGCATCTGAGGGCTGCGCGTCTGAGACAGTCACTGCAAAGATTACGGTTGAGAATATTGGTTTTGCGCCTCTGGCCGAGGCTACCAAGGTAGGTTTCTACTTTGCTGGCCAGACAGTTGCTGCCGCTACCGCTTATTTGCCGCAGGATGTAGCCGAGGGTACTACGCTTGAAATCGAGCAAGAAATTACCCTCCCGTCCACAGTTGGCGCAGCCAATCTCTATGCCGTGGTCAATGATGGCCAAAAGGCTAAAGAAATCAACTACACCAACAATGTTTCGGCTTATGCCCTCGTCACTGTGGTGTCGCCCTACTCGCTGAGCGTAGCGGTCGACAAGGCCGAAGTCAAGGCTGGAGAATCGGTCAATATTTCCGGCAAGGTCACTGGCAAGGATGTCAAGCAAAAAGACGTTGAGATCTATGTAGTGAACAATGGCGTGCGCCAGACCCTCTCGGCCAAGAGCGATGACAATGGTGATTTCTCGGCCGAGTTCGCTCCTCTTACTGGCCAAGTGGGCCGCTTTGACGTTGGCGCTTGCTATCCCGGCGAGAATCTCACCGATGGCGAGGCATACTTCAACCTCTACGGCCTGAAGCGCGCTACCACTGGCTATATCAAGTGCGAGATGGTTACCGACAAGCCCTATGTATGCGAGATTCCGCTTACCAATCCTTGCGATATCGCCATGGGCAATGTGACCGCAACAGTGGCTGGTGCGCCCGATGATATGCAAGTGACAGTTGAGCCCATCGGCACTATGCAGAGTGGTGCCAAGGCTGATTTGCGCATCACTCTTACCGGCTCAAAGCAGAGCGATGAGGTGAAATGGTATCCTCTGGATGTGACAGTTACCACTGACTATGGTCAAGCGCTTACCACCACCGTATATTACTATGTGCGCAATGCCGAGCCAACGCTCAAGGCAAGCGTGTCAACTATCAATACCACGATGACCGTGGGCGAAAGCCGCGCTTATCCATTCCAGATTACCAACACTGGCGATGGAGCCACGGGCAAAATCACACTGAGCCTGCCATCTTGGATGAAGAGCGCTACTCCGCTTGAAATCAACAGCCTGGCCAAGAACGATACGGCTCAGGTGGTGTTGATGCTCGAACCCACCTCATCGATGAATATCAATGTGCCAATCACCGGCACCATCGCCCTCAACAGCGAGAGCGGCAAGGGCATGTCAATCCCCTACTCGATCGTGCCAGTGTCTGAGACTACGGGTTGGCTGCATGTCGATGTTTGCGACGAGTACACCTATTTCACCGCTGAGGCTCCGCATGTCGAGGGTGCCAAGGTGATTGTGCGCAGCACTTACAACAATACCGTCGTTGCCCAGGGCGAGACAGATGCCACTGGCTGCTACGATGTAGAGTTGCCCGAGGGCTACTATGCTCTGAGCGTAAGCGCTCAAAATCATGACTGCTACAGCAACAATATCCTGATTGACCCGGCTCAGACCCGCTCAATCAATGTGAATCTATCGTATCAGGCCATCTCCTACACCTGGGATGTGGTCGAGACCGAGGTTGAAGACGAGTACCGCATCGTCACCACTGTCGCTTTCGAGACCAATGTGCCGGCTCCGGTGGTGCTGATCGAGGGTCCCGATGAGATAGAGTTTGACGATATGGTCGATGGCGAATCGCGTCTCTACTATTTCACCCTCACCAACAAGGGCTTGATTACCGCGTTTGAGACTCAATTTATCCTGCCTGATGAGAATGAGAATTGGAAATTTGAGTTTGTCGATGAGCAGCGACTGATTGACATTCCTGCCAATCAGACCGTGGTTTATCCCGTGCTGTTCACCCGCAAGGGCCTGAGCGATAGCGGCAGCGCCACTAAGATTGTGCGCCGTGCCAGCGATGCCACTCGCACCTATACCAACTGCATGGCCAATATGAACGAACGCCACAAGACGCTCTGCCCCGGCCAAGACCTGAAGGACAATAGCACAGCTGCTGGATTCGCAGTCGGCACCTGTATGCTCGGCACTATCGCCAGCAGCATCGGCGGCTTTGGTGGCGGAGGAGGCGGCCTCGGCGGTCCTGGCGGAGGTGGCGGCGGAGGCGGCACCTACGGGCCGAGCTCCAACCAGTCGACACCGACTACAAGCGACACTGACTTTTGCGACCCATGCCGCGCCCATGCTGCTAAGAAATGGATTGATTGCATCATCGGTTGGGATCCGGTATGGGGATGCCCCAAGGGCGTAGCAGACTGCGCTACTGGCGGATTCAACGCCCGTAATGCCGCTGGCTGTGGCCTTACCGCTGTGTCTTGCGTAGCTTCGGTATGCGCTGCAATTGGCACTGCTACCGCAGCAACAGGAGCCGGAGCAGCTGCGGCTGCCGGGTGCACAATCGTAGGCTGGCTGGCCAATATCGGTTCGTGCTTGATAAATCTCACCGAGCCGTGTCCCGAAGATAGCACCAAGAATCCTACCGACTATATGGTAGTGCGCAAAGCGCAGAGCGACAATATCGCCACATTCCATGAGCGTGCCGAGATTCCATTGCAAGAGATTACCGCTTATCGCGAGTTCTTGCTCGAAATTCTGGGTTCTGACGCTTGGGACGAGGTTATTGGCACTGAGCTTGAGGGAATGTTCTCTGTAATCGCCGAGAGCGACAAGGAGAGCTTTACCATCGAAGACTTCGTGGATGTCAAGCCGATGAGCATATCTACTCCTGAGTTGGCTCATTTCGTGGAGAGAATCAACAATTCATTCCTCCGCGACAATGGCAAGGCTCCATCGAGCGACAACTACATCGACTATGATAAACTCGCTGAGTATGTCGAGCTCATCAAGGATGCCGAGAATCAGTCGATAGCCCTTGGTTACGAAAGCACCGAGGAGATGTGGAATGAGCAATACGAGATTATGGAGCCGCTGCTTTCTGAGGGTTCCAAGTCGGTTTGCTCGAGCGTGACTGTGCAATTCTCGCAGACGATGGTTGTGACTCGCCAGGCATTCCGTGGCACCCTTACCGTGTACAATGGCAATGAGTCGACTGCTATGACCGATGTCAAGCTGCTTATCTCTATCACCGACCCCAATGGCGCTGTGGCTACCAGCCGCGAGTTCCAAATCAACGCTGAGAGCCTCGACGGATTCACTGGCCAGCTCGACCTTGAGGCTGGTTGGAGCCTTGCCGCTCAGTCGACCGGCACAGCCACCGTGCTGTTTATACCTACCAAATATGCCGCTCCCGAGCTGCCGATGGAATATTCATTCGGTGGTATTCTTAGCTATATCGATCCAAGCACTGGATTGGAGGTGCGTCGCGACCTCTCGCCGGTTACTCTTACTGTTAAGCCGAGCCCAGTGCTCGACCTGACCTACTTTATGCAGCGCGATGTATTCGGCGATGACCCGCTGACCGAGGCAATCGAACCGATGCAAGAGGCTGAGTTCTCGCTCCTGATCAACAATGTGGGCAATGGCGATGCCACTCGCGTGCAAATCTTCACCGAGCAGCCCAAGATTGTCGACAACGAAAAGGGTCTGCTCATCGACTTTGAAATCATCAGCGCCCAACTCAATGGCCAAGACAAGACCCTCGCTCTTGGTGGCACCGTGGCAACCGACTTTGGCGAGATTCCGTCTAAGTCGACCGCGTATGCCCAGTGGTGGTTTACCAGCACTTTGCTTGGCCACTTCAACAGCTACAATGTCGAGGCTACTCATGTCACCAGCTATGGCAATCCCGACCTGTCGTTGCTCGGCGATGTGACCATCCATGAGTTGATACGCAGCCTCAAGCTAGGCACCACTGATGATGCCCTGGCCGGATTCTTGGTCAACGACATTGAGGATGCTAATGATTATCCCGACCGCCTGTATCTGTCGGATGGCAGTGTCGAGGATGTGGCTATCGCCAAGAGCGCAGAGATTGCCTCGGGCGATGGCGAGCGCTACCTGTTGGCTGTGACCCCATCCTCGGCTGGATGGAACTACGGTGCTATCGTAGACCCGACGGCCGGGCGACAAGCTCTCGCTTCAATCACTCGCCAGAGCGACGGACAGCAGATCAACTTGCGCAATTTCTGGCAGACCGACCGCACTCTGCCCGACGGCAAGGAACCTATCTATGAGAATTTGATTCATTTTGCCGATAATATGCTCGGTGGAGCTGATGTTTATGTGCTCACCTTCGAGCCTCGACCCGAGGTGACTCTCGAGGTAGCCGCTATCAATGGCCTGCCCGACGAGGGCGTGGTGCTCAAGGAGCCTCTCGCTGAGGTGACTGTTGAGTTCAACAAGGCTATCGACTCGACCACTTTCTCGGCAGATGACATCACTCTGCATTGCCAAGGCGAGAAGCTTGATGCGGCACTTGTAACAATCACTCAGCTCTCTGACCAGCAATACTCGCTTGACCTATCGAATGTCAATTCAGGGGATGGATATTATACTCTGGCCGTACAGACCGCTGGCATCGTTGATACAGAGGGATTCACTGGCACCTCTGGCCGTCAGGCCTCGTGGATACAGTATGCCGATGGCAAGGTGACTCTCTCGGTTGTGGCTTCGCCCAGCAAGGGTGGCACCGTTACTCCTGCCTCGGGCCGCTACGACTATGGCGCAGAGGTGGCTCTCAAGGCTGTGCCGGCCGAGGGCTATGAGTTCACCGGTTGGAGCCGCGATGGCGAGACTGTAAGCACTGAGCCCGAATACAAGGCTACGCTGCTCGGCGATGCTCTCTATACCGCCGGATTCGCTGCCAAGCGTTATCGCGTGGACGTGAATTATCCCGAGGGCGCTGCCGCTCTCACTGGCGCCGCTACAGGCGTGTATGAGTATGGCGATGAGCTCACCATTGGAATCGAACCTGCTGCCGGTTATCGTTGGGTAGGCTGGCGAGTAGATGGCAAGATTTACAGTCGCGACCGCGAGATTACCATCACTGTCGATGGCGACTTTGCCGTTGATGCCGACTTGCGCAGCACCGAGAGCTACGTGCTTGGCGATGCCAATGCCGACACTCAGATTACTGTGGCCGATGCCGTGGCTTTGGCTCGCTATCTCGATGAGTACGAGGTTGATGAGTTTGACGAGGTGGCAGCTGATGCCGATGAGAATGACTCGCTCGATGGCGATGATATCTTTACTATCCTGGACCTCGCTGCCAAATGGAAGCGCCTGACCGCTCCTCTCACTTGGGGTGGACCGGTTGCCGCTCTCGATATCGACAATCTGGCTATCGAGCCGGCTGAGAAGGCTGTGCTCAAGGTCAACATCGTTGACGGCAGCGGTTATGCCGCTATGCAAGCCGACCTGGTACTGCCCGACGGCTTGACCATATCGGATGTGTACGCTGGAGATGATGTGCCAGAATCAACTTATGTGATTTGGAGGCGCAATTCTCTGAATCGCATGATTCTGTACAGCGCGATTGAGGATGCCCTTACTATTGGCACTGTCTTTGAGGTGGTGATTGAGGCTGATGCCGACTTTATGCCTCAGATGCAGGAGATTACCCTCACCAATGGCCTAGTGGTGACCATCGATGGCAGCGACATCATCAGTTATTCGACCGATGATGCCAGTGCAATTGTGACCGACACCCAGGGCATTGCCTCGGTTGTCAACTCTGACTTCCGCCTCTGGCTGTCTGACGGTGTGCTCCACATTGTGGCTCCCTGCTCGGCCCAGGCTATCCTCAGCGACATTGCTGGCCGCAGCACTGTCCTCAATGTAGAGTCGGGCCACAACACCTACCCGATAGGTGGCAAGGGCCTCTACATCGTCTCCCTCAATGGCCATGTCACCAAGCTGATCGTAAAGTAATCCCAGCTGTCCCCCTATAAATCGATAAGGCGCGAATCCCCCGGATCCGCGCCTTATTTCTGTTTTATTCAGTTTAAGTCTATGTAAAATGGAGTATAAGCGAATACCTACAATTCATTCACTTGTTCTTCGGTTAGTCCAGTAAATTTTGAAATTTCTGAGGGTTGAAGCCCAGCCGCCTTCATCTTGCGTGCAACATCGACCATGGCATTTTGGGCACCGATGGCGATGCCCTCCTCCCTACCTTCGTGGAAGGCTATTTCCTTCTCACGCGCCTGAGTATAGGTGAAACTGTTGGCATCACAGTAGTGACGCATGTAGCGGTCTTGCTCATCGCGAGACATCTTCATGTAATCGAGCTTGTGGCGCGCGGCCTTCAGCCCTTTATCCTTTGTGTCTGGGTCTATTACGCCGTCTTTCAGGAATCGCATCCATTCTTCCAACGGTGTCTTTGCCACCTTGTCGAAGTCCTTGACCATCAAGAAGTAGGTTTCAGGCATAGGATCGCTGGGAGAGCTGATGCCCAAGACTTTCTTGTCCTTGTCTGTGAATGTCAGCGCTTCCTGGTTGTGCAGCCCAGTAAACTCGTATTTGCCCCTGTAAATGTAGTCAGAGCCGTTGCCGAGCTTGAAGTATATGATGGAGATGGAGTAAACCTTGGGGATTTCGGCATAATGCTTGCCTTCGTCGATGTGGCGCACCACGGCCTGCGACACTCCGAACAAGATGCGGTGGATATAGTCGGCCTCGCTGGTGTTTTGAACCTCGATGATTATGATGTGCCCTTTGCTGTTCTTGCATCGGATGTCGACACGGTTGAACTTCTCATCCTGCTCTTTCTTGTCACCCTCGCTCTCGAGAATGGCCTCGATCTTAATCTTTTCGCCGAGCACGGCAGAAAGCAAACCCTCGAGCACGTCGAAGTTGGCCGGGCTGCGCAGCATGTACTTCATCGCCCAGTCAAACC
>NWBJ01000059.1 GCA_002633115.1 Muribaculaceae bacterium Zag1 | reverse complement strand
TCTATTAATTTTTCATTTTTCATTATTCATTTTTCATTTCTATGTCTACTCCAGTAATCGTAATATTGACAATAGCCGCCTATTTCTTATTGCTGATGGCGGTATCTTGGCGCGCCAGCCGCGGCAGCGACAATGCTACATTTTTCAGCGGCAACCGCAAGGCCCCCTGGCCCTTAGTGGCCCTCGCCACAATGGGCGCGGCCATCTCGGGCGTAACCTTCATCTCCGTGCCCGGCATGGTAGCCACCAAGGGTTTTAGCTATCTGCAGATGATCCTGGGATTTTTGGTGGGCTACTTCGTGATAGCCTTCGTGCTGATTCCGATGTTCTATCGCAAAAACCTCATCTCCATCTACGGCTATCTCGGCGAGCGTTTCGGCTCGGCCACCTACAAGTCTGGCGCTTGGATATTCTTCATCTCTAAGATGTTGGGAGCCGCAGTGCGCTTCTTTGTGGTGTGCGCCGTGCTGCAGCTGTTGGTCTTTGGGCCATTGCACATCCCATTTGAGTTTAACGTCATAGTCACCATCGCCCTCATCTGGCTCTACACCTTGCAGGGGGGCGTTAAGACTGTGCTATGGACCGACTCGATCAAGAGCTTCTGCTTGGTCGCTTCGGTGATTCTATGCATCTACTTCGTGGCTCGCAACCTCGGATTCTCGGCTGGCGAGACCATGACGGCCATTGCCTCCCACCCCACTTGCCACCTGTTCTACTTCGACGACCCGTCGTCGAGCCTGTATTTCTGGAAGCAATTCATCGCCGGCGTGTTCCTGGCTATAGCCATGACCGGCCTCGACCAGGACATGATGCAGCGCAGCTTGGCCTGTGACAGTACTCGCAACTCGCAGAAAAACATGATCGTAGGCGGCGTGGTGCAGATTTTCGTCATCGCCCTGTTCTTGCTGCTCGGCACCCTGCTGATGATATTTATCGAGCGCAACGGCATCGAGACCCCGGCCAAGACCGACGACATATTCGGCTTGGTTGCCACCCACCCGTCGATGCCGGTGCTGGTGAGCGTGCTGTTTGTGCTTGGCTTGGTTGCCGCCGCTTATGCAGCCGCCGGTTCGGCCTTGACCTCGCTCACCACCTCGTTTACAGTCGATGTGCTGGGCGCCCATCGCACCTCGACCGAGGAGAGGCTGACTCGCATCCGCAAGCTTGTGCACGTGGGCATGTCGGTGCTGATGGGAGCCGTGATCATCGTCTTCTACTACATCAGCGAACAAGACGCCATCTCGGCTGTCTACACCTTAGCATCGTACACCTACGGGCCAATCCTGGGCCTATTCGCCTTCGGCATGATGTGCAAGCGCCCGGTGCGCGACAAACTGGTGCCGGTGGTGTGCATCCTGGCCCCGGTGCTGAGCTGGTGCACCCAGTGGGCCCTGCTCCGCTATTTCGATTACCACACCGGATTCGAACTTTTGCTGTTCAACGCGTTCTATACTATGGCGGGGCTCTACATCCTCAAGGGTGAGAGACAAGCCGCCACAACCCCCGAGACCGACTCGCAGACCCAACTGCTGCGCAGTCAAGCATAACCCACCATCCTCTAATAGATGACAAATCAGCATTTTGGCCGCTACGTGTGGCTCGTCGACACTCTCAAGCGCCACGGGCGCCTCACACTCAAGGAAATCAATGAGAAATGGGTGCTTTCGCCCCTCAGCAACAACGAGGGGGCCATCCCCCGGCGCACATTCTACAACTACCGCAACGCCATCTCTGAGATGTTTCACATCGACATCGAGTGCGACCCAGCCACCAACGAATATTACATAGCCCAGGAGGACGAGCATCTCGAGAGCCTCACCAACTGGCTCTTCAACTCTACCGCCACGAGCGAGCTGATCACCTCGGCTCGCGACGTGGCCGGCCGAGTGTTTATCGACGATGTGCCATCGGCGCGCGAGCATCTGGCGGTAATCCTTGAGGGCCTCAAGGACAACAGCGTGGTGCGCTTTGATTATCACCCCTACACCCGCAGCCTGCCCACCACGGGAATACTGCTTGAGCCGTATTTCACCAAGATTTTCAAGCAGCGCTGGTATGTGATTGGCCGAAATGTCAAGGAAGACAAGATCAAGACCTACGCGCTCGACCGCATGCGCGGCGCCCAGCTTATGCCCGAGCATTTCCAGCTCCCCGAGGATTTCGACCCCAAGGAATATTTCCGCTACGCCTTCGGCATCGTGGTCGACAAGGGCGAGCCGCGCGACATCGAGATCCGCACCGAGCCAATGCAAGCCAAGTATTGGAGGGCGCTGCCGCTGCACCCTTCGCAGCAAGAGATGGTGCAAGACGGCTACTCGGTGTTCCATTTCCGCATGCGCGTCACCCAGGACTTGGTAACCGAGCTCCTCTCGTTAGGCTCAAAAATCGAGGTGCTAAAGCCCCGCGAGCTCCGCGCCATCATGCGCGACCAGCTACGCCAAGCCCTGGCTGCCTACGACAAATAGGCACGGTTGGTCGAATCTTTGCCAAAAGTCATAGATTAATATCCTATAATGTGAGATTTTTGCCACTAAGTGGCCTATAAAATATGTAATAACAATTTTTAGCTTTAAATTATTTACATTTTTTAGGAATCGGTTAAAAATTTTTGTAATTTTGTGGTGGATAGGTGAAAGTAACCAAAATCTATCAGAGCCAAGAGAGGCTTAATCCCTATACGAAACCAAAATTAACTAAAAATCTTTTAACCAAAGGCCATGATCAGAACCCTGCTTATTCCTGCTTTGGCACTCGCGGTTTGCTTACCTATGAAAGCAACCGAGGCTCCCACACCCGAACCCATGAGCGCCAGCCAAGCCGCAGCTACGATCCAAGGCACGGTGTTTGACGAAAACAACGAACCAGTGATCGGCGCTAATGTGGCATCCAAGACTAACAAAGATATCGCCGTCAACACCGACTTTGCGGGCAACTTCAGGCTGCAAGTCGCTCCGCGCACTCCTCTTGTAATCAGCTATGTTGGCTACAAGACCGTTACTGTAGCAGCCACCAATGGCATGCAAGTGTATCTGCAGCCAACCACCGAGCAGCTCGACCAGCTGGTGGTGATCGGCTACGGTACGCAAAAGAAAGCCAATCTGACCGGCGCTGTTGCCACTGTGGATGTGCCTCGCGTGATGGACAACAGGCCACAGACCGATGTGATGAAAGCTCTCCAAGGCGCTGTGCCCGGCCTCACCATTACCACCATCAACGGTGACATCGACGCGGCTGCCTCATTTAAAATCCGTGGCACCGGCACCCTGACCAACTATCAAGACTCATCCCCGCTTGTAGTGGTCGATGGCGTGGTGGTCGACGACCTCAGCTTCCTCAACCCCAGCGACATCCAAGACATCTCGGTGCTCAAGGATGCTGCCTCGTCTTCAATCTATGGTACTCGCGCTGCTTTTGGCGTAATCCTTATTACCACCAAGGAGCCCAGCACCAAAGACCGCGTTTCAATCAAATACTCCAACAACTTCGCCTGGAGCCAGGCTACCACGCTGCCCGAATACAGCAGCGTGCCCAACCAGATCCGCGCCCTTATGCAGACCAACAATCGCCAAGGCGTCGACAACGAGCTATTCGGCATGTATCTCGACAAGATGCTCCCATACGCCGAGGCTTGGGAACAGCAGAACAATGGTCCACGCAGCTATGGCGAGATGCGACCATTCAAGAGCTGGGACGACGTAGGCGACTACTATGTCAACGAAGACGGCTCTGGTGCTATGTACTACGCCAACTGGGATGTCAAGGGCATCATGTTCAACAATGCGGCTCCGTCCAACAAGCATAATGTGAGCCTCGAGGGCACCTCGGGCAAGACCCAATACCGCTTGGCTTTCGGCTACGACCACAAGCAGGGCTTGATGACCTACAATCCCGACCAACTCAAACGCTACACCGCCAACGCCAGCATCTCTACCCAAGTGTTCAAATGGTTGAAAGCCGGTGCTCGCTTCAACTGGGCCGACAAGCGCTACACCTATCCTAACCTTGGGCGCAACACCTACACTTATATGTGGCGTTGGGGTTCATACTTCGGCCCTTATGGATATTCCTACGATGCTGATGGCAACAAGGTTGACTACCGCAACGATATCGCTTATCGCAAGCAAGCGGGCGATGTGAAGACCACCACCACCCAGACCCGTATGCAAGCTTGGTTGCAGGCTGAAATCATCAAGGGCCTCACCCTCCAAGCTGATTTCACCTACAATGTGATCAACTACAATGACGTATACGCTTATCTGCCCGTGTATTGCTACAATTCATGGGGCGGCAACATCGCTGAGCCTACTTATGTGGTTGGCCAGTCGTCGACCACTGCCACCCAGAGCAACTACAAGGATGACCTCTGGACTACCAATATCTATGCAACATACGACCGCACATTCGCTCAAAACAACAATGTGAAGGTGATGCTCGGTTTCACCGCTGAAAAAGAAGACTACAATTATTTCAGCGCTCGCCGCAATGTGCTCATGGATAACAACCTGCCTTATCTGAATCTTACATCAGGCGACACCTATACCACCAGCAACTCTATCACCCATCGCGCCACCACCGGCTTCTTCGGCCGTATCAACTATGACTACAAGGGCATCTACCTGGTAGAGTTTAATGGCCGCTATGACGGATCTTCAAAATTCCCCGCAAATGACCAATGGGCATTCTTCCCCAGCGGTTCGGCCGGCTATCGTTTCTCCGAGGAATCATACTTCCAGAAAATCAAGGACACCAATATCTGGACCAATGGTAAGGTGCGCGTATCTTATGGACAAGTAGGCAACCAGGCCGTCGGCGACGATAGGTTTCTTTCAACCGTTTCTCAAGTCTCGGCCAGCAATGTGCACTGGATCAACTCCAGCGGCCAAAAGATTACCGAGTACTCGATGCCAACCCTTGTATCCAACTCGCTGACATGGGAGCGCATTATCACCACCGACGTGGGTCTCGACCTCGGTTTCCTCAACAACTCGCTCAACCTGACCTTCGACTGGTTCCAACGCGACACCCACGACATGCTCGCTCAGATGCAAGCGCTCCCCAACACCCTCGGTGCTGAGGCTCCCTACACCAATGCCGGACGTCTCCGCACTCGCGGCTGGGAATTAGGAGTAAGCTGGAACCACTCATTCGGCGAATGGGACGTATATGCCAACTTCAACATAGCCGATGCTAAGACAAAGATTACCAAGTGGGCCAACAAGTCAAACCTCTACTCATGGTCGCCGGGCCAGACCCTATTCTGCGAAGGCTGCTACTATGGCGATATCTGGGGCTTTGAGACCGACCGCTACTTTGAGGAGAGCGACTTCGTAGGCAAGAATGCCGATGGCTCTTGGATTTATGCCAAAGGCGTAGCCGAACAGACAGCTCTTCAGACTGGCAAATTCGTGTACGGCCCTGGCGATATCAAATTTGTTGACCAAGATGGCGATGGCCATATCAATGGCGGCGACGGCACAATGGAGAATCATGGCGACCTCAAGGTGATTGGCAATACCCAGCCTCGATACGAATATTCATTCCGTCTCGGAGCCGCTTGGCATGGCTTTGACATTGACTGCTACTTCCAAGGCGTGGGCAAACGCCACATGTGGTCGCCCTCAGCATTTGTGATGCCTTTCACCCGAGGCGCCGATGCCACCTACTCGCATCAAGATTCTTACAACCAAATGATATTTGACGATGAGAACAATATCATCGGTTATATCATCGACCAAAACAACAAATATCCGTGTATGTATGCCGGCGGTTCTAACAATGGCGTATACTCGACAGTGACTGGCTCGGGTTGTTACAACTTCTATCCCCAGACCAAGTACTTGATGAATATGGCTTACCTGCGCTTCAAGACCCTCACCGTGGGTTATACCCTGCCAGTCAATATCACGATGAAGGCCTACATCCAGACTGCTCGCGTCTACTTCACCGCTGAGAATCTCTGCTTCCTCTACAATGGCATGCACGACTATCCCATCGACCCGGAAATCGCAATGGGCGGCAGCGGCACCAAGACCAGTTGGGGCGATGCTTCTGGCTCGGGCACATTCGGCCGTGCCACTCCTATGCCTCGCAGCTTCTCATTTGGCATTCAAGTTACTATCTAACCACTCAAAGCAACATCAGTCATGAACAAGATACAAATTTTGGGAGCTTTAGCGGTGCTCGGATTCGCGACATCAAGTTGCGACCATTTCCTCGATGAAAACCGCTATCCTCTCACAAAACAAATCAACAACAAAGAGTACTGGACAAATGCCAGCAACATTGAGACCCAGACCAACGCCCTATACGAAAACTATTCGGGCTATGGCAACGGCACTGGCCAAGGCACATTCTATTTCACCAACCTCAACGACGACCAGGCTGTGACCGGCGTTACGCCCTGGACATTCACCAACGTGCCCTCGTCGAGCACCAACTGGAGTTCGCCCTACACCGAAATCCGCCGTTGCTGCCTCATCATCCAAGGCATCGAGGAGGCCGGTGACGCCCTGAGCGCATCCAACGCCGCCAACTACACCGGCATTGCTCGTCTCAACCGCGCATTCCAATACTATCAGTTGGTGAAATGCTATGGCGATGTGCCTCTGATCACTACGGTTCTTGACCCAGCCGATACTGAGGAGATCTACGGAGCGCGCGTCGACCGCGACAAGGTGATGGACTATGTGCTCGAAGACCTCGACTACGCCATCGAGAATATCACGGCCCAGAGCGGCAAGCAGGTATGGAGCAAAGACTTGGCCATGGCCATGAAGGCAGAAATCTGCCTATACGAAGGCACCTACTGCAAATATCGCACCACTGCCGAGAATGGCAAGGCAGCCGACGAGACTCGCGCCAACAAGTACCTCAACGAGGCAGTCAACGCTTGCTCACCGCTGATGTCATCCTACTCGCTGAGCAGCAGCTACGCAGCCAACTATCGCTCAGTGCTGTCGGCCATGAACCAGAATCCCGAGATGATTTTCTTCAAGGGATATGAGAAAGATGTGTTTATGAACTCAGTGGTTGACTACACTTGCTCATCCACTCAGATCAATGGCATCACCAAGGATGCTTTCAACGCCTTCCTGTTCAAGGACGGTCTGCCCAAGGATCTCACATCTTATGACACCTCTGAGGTCGGCATTGTTAAATACGTAGGCAAGCGCGCCCTCACATCTGCCGACGATCCCGAGCAGATCGAAAACCTCGACGGATATACTTGGGACAAGCGCTGGTACTACATCGGCGACCTGCTCGACCGCCGCGATGCTCGCCTCTCAGTGCTCACCGACACTGTGGCTTATTATCAGCTGATGTCATGGTCGCGCGCCGGTGCTCACCAGATGACCTCATCAACTGGCTATGGCTGCGCCAAGTTTGACGATATCAGCATACCAGTCGCCTATCGCCCTGAGGGCAACAAGAATTATGTGTGCGCTCCTCTCTACTGGCTCAGCAAGATCTATTGCGAATACGCTGAGGCAAAGGCCGAACTCGGCACTATCACCCAGAGCGACCTCGACGCCTCGATCAATAAGCTCTATGCGCGCGCCGAGCTTCCCGACCTGCAGTTGGCCAACATATTCCACGACCCAGCCAACAATATGAATGTCAACGACATCATCTGGGAGGTGCGCCGCTGCCGCCGCTGCGAGTTGCTATTTGACGGCTTCCGCTATTGGGACCTCGTGCGCTGGCACCAGCTCGACAAGCTCGACACCATGAATTATCCTAACATCCAGTACGGCGCCAATGTTACCGCCGAGGGCTGCCAGCCCATCTCGAATGTTGACGGCTACATTGATTCCAAGAATGGCAACGAGCGCATCTATGACAAGAAGTATTACTTCTATCCTATCCCGAGCGGCCAGATCAACCTCTACTCCACCGCCGGCTATGAATTGACCCAGAACCCCGGCTGGTAATACCATAAGCACACAAGAACCATAAGGACACAAGAACCATAAGGACGTAAGGAACATAAGTACGTAAGAAAACGTAAGCACATAAAACGTAAGCACATAAGATTAACGTAAGCTCATAGAACGTAAGCACGTAAGATTAACGTAAGGACATAGAACGTAAGCACGTAAGAAAAACGTAAGCACAAACCAGGTAATAAATTTATTTACCTGTGGGGTGCTTACGTTTTTCTTACGTGCTTACGTTCTATGCCCTTATGTCCTTACGTTTCTTATGTCCTTACGGTTTTATGTCCTTATGGTTTTGTGGTCTCCAGGCCGCTCGCGGCCTTATTTCCCCAAATTTTATCGATTTTTTTTGGTCAAATCGAAAATAATGCCTACCTTTGCAGTCGGGTAAGTCCTACACGACCAGCTCCCCCCGAATTCCCCCAGGTCTTGACCGAAGCAAGGGTAGGGGGTCGTAGCGGTGCGATGTAGTAAGCTTACCCTTTTTTTGTTAGCCCCTGGCTAGGATTTTAGGAATCCTAGGATGCCTAGGATTCCTACCCTGATAAGCTGGGGCTGGCCTAAAATTGCTTTGTCTATGGTAAATTTATTGAAAATCATTCCTATAATGGCTATCATCGCTATGAGTGGCTGCTCATCGGCTGGCACCAAGGCCGCGACAGCTACCGCTGAGGCCGCGCCCGAGCGCAACTTCAATTTCAATGCTGACAGCGCCTATCAGTTTGTGGCCCAGCAGGTAGCCTTTGGGCCACGCGTGCCGGGCAGCGCCTCGGCCAAGGCTTGTGCCAAGTGGATTGAAGACAAGCTCAAGAGCTACGGAGCCGACAGCGTGACCGCCCAGCGCGCCACCCTCACCGCTTACAATGGCGACCGCCTCGACATCACCAATATCTCGGCGCAGTTTAACCCCTCGGCCAACGACCGGGTGCTGCTGCTTGCCCACTGGGACACGCGCCCCTGGGCCGACCAGGAGGCTGATGCCGACCTGAGAGAAAAACCGATCGACGGAGCCAACGACGGCGCATCGGGCGTAGCCGTGATTTTGGAATTGGCTCGGCATTTCGCCCAGAATCCACCCAAATGCGGTGTAGACATCTTGCTTGTCGATGCCGAGGACTATGGCCGACGCAGCGACCAGCCCCAGCTTGACGAGGATACCGACAGTTGGGCTCTTGGCACACAATATTGGCTTGAGCACCCCACTCTTGACCTGGGCCGCGTGCAATATGCCGTGCTGCTTGACATGGTTGGCGGCAAGGACGCAGTGTTTCCCCGCGAATACCATAGCGAATACGCCTGCCCGTCAGTCAACGACAAGGTATGGCAAGCCGCACGCAAGGCTGGCCACGGCAAGCGCTTCCCCGACCGCTTGGGCGGAGCCGTAGTTGACGACCATGTGTATTTCATCATGGCCCGCATCCCGGCCATCGACATCATCGAGAGCAACAACCCCACTACCGGCACCTTCCCGCCAGCTTGGCACACCCATGCCGACAATCTCTCAAACATCGACCCCGCCACTCTCCGCGCCGTCGGCGAGACCCTGGAGCAACTACTATGTAATGAAAAATGAATAATGAATAATGAAAAATAGCCATCTGGATAGCCATTTTTCATTATTCATTTCTCCATTTTTCATTAACAATTATTTTTCATTTTTCATTTTTAATTTTTCATTACCCTAATGTCTATAGATCAAAAGCAGCAAGAGATAATTGATGAGTTTAGCGACATCGATGATTGGATGGACCGCTACGCTTACATCATCGACCTGGGCAATGCCCTGCCACCCATTGATGAGAAATACAAGACTCCCCAGCATCTGATCGAGGGGTGCCAAAGCCGCGTGTGGCTCAACGCCGAGCTAAAAGACGGCAAGGTGCACTACACCGCCGACAGCGACGCCATCATCGTAAAGGGCATCATCTCGCTGTTGATCAGCGTGCTCAACGACCATACGCCCCAAGAGATACTCGATGCTGACTTGCATTTCATCGACGCCATCGGCTTGAGCGAACACCTCTCCCCCACTCGCAGCAACGGCCTACTCTCAATGGTCAAGCAGATGAAGCTCGACGCCCTCGCCTTCTCAGCCAAATAGCCCTCACTCACCAATCCCACCTTATATACAGTGAATCCCAATCCCGAAAAAATTCTTATTCTTGACGGCGGCTTGGGCACTATGGCACAGTCCTACGGCCTGGGGGCCGAGGCTTACGTGCTTGACGGCCACACCGCAGCCGGTTGCCACGATGTGCTGTGCCTCACGCGTCCCGACATTGTGGCCGATATCCATCGCCAATACTTAGAGGCTGGAGCCGACATCATAACCACCAATTCATTCAGCAGCAACCAGATATCGCTTGCCGACTATGACCTGCAGCATCGCGCAGCCGACCTGTCGACCGCCGCTGCCCGCATAGCTCGCGAGCAAGCCGACAAATATTCCACCCCCGAGCGGCCGCGCTATGTTGCCGGCAGCCTTGGGCCTACCAATCGCTGTCTGTCGATGTCGCCCGATGTCAATAGGCCCGGCTATCGCGAAATCACATTTGAGCAGATGCACCAGGCCTACAGCGAGCAAGCGCGGGCTCTGATCGAGGCCGGCGTGGATATGATTATAATCGAGACCGTATTTGACACCCTCAATGCCAAAGCCGCGCTCAAAGCCATACGCGAAATCAGTCAGACAATCCCTGTGATTGTCTCCGGCACCCTGTCGGATGCCTCGGGACGCACACTCTCGGGCCAGACGGTCGAGGCATTCTGCACCTCGGTGACCCATGCGCGTCCCTACGCCGTGAGTCTCAACTGCGGCTACGGCGCTCGCCATCTGCTGCCCTATCTGAGGCGCCTTGCCGCCGTTTGCCCCACTCGCGTGGCTGTGTACCCCAATGCCGGTCTGCCCAATATCGAGGGGCGTTATGACGAGACACCTGAGATGTTTGCCGCCGACATGGCAAAGTACCTCGCCGAGGGACTTGTCTACATCGTGGGCGGCTGCTGCGGCACCACCCCCGAGCATATCGCCGCCCTCGCCAAGGCAGTCGAGGCATCTGGCAAAAAGAGCCGTCTATCCCTATTGATTGAAAGATATAAGCGCGGCGAGTATCAACCCGACCAACTCACTCATCTCGCTGGGTTGGAGCCGCTTAGCATCGGCGAGAACTTCACCGATGTGGGCGAGCGCACCAATGTGGCCGGATCGGCCAAATTCGCGCGTCTGATCCGCGAGGGCAAATATGACGAAGCCCTCGATGTGGCCCATGCTCAGGTGGCTGCCGGAGCTCAAGTGATCGACGTGTGCATGGACGATGCCATGATCCCTGGCCCCGAGGCTATGACACAGTTCCTCAACCTGATAGCGGCCGAACCCGACATCGCCCGAGTGCCAGTGATGGTTGACTCGAGCAACTGGGCTACCATCGAGGCCGGACTGCAGTGCTTGCAAGGCAAGGGCATCGTCAACTCAATCAGCTTGAAAGAGGGTGAAGAGCGATTTCTGGAGCACGCGCGCACCATCATGCTCTACGGCGCAGCCGCAGTGGTGATGCTATTTGACGAGCGCGGTCAGGCCGACACCTACGAGCGCAAAATCGAGGTGGCGCGACGCGCCTACGACTTGCTCGTTGGCATCGGATTCAATCCCAACGACATAATAATCGACCCCAACGTATTGGCCGTGGCCACCGGCATGCCCGAGCACGACCGCTATGCGCGCGACTTCATCGACGCTACGCGTTGGATTAAGCAAAATCTGCCTGGAGCCAAGGTGTCGGGCGGAGTGAGCAACCTATCATTCTCATTTAGAGGCAACAACGATGTGCGCAAAGCCATGCACGCTGTATTCCTGTACCATGCCATCCAGGCTGGCATGGATATGGCCATCGTCAACCCGCAGATGGTACAACTCTACACCGACATACCGGCCGACTTGCTCCAGGTGGTCGAGGATGTGATACTGTATCGCAGCCCCGACGCCTCAGAGCATCTGATCGAGTTTGCGGCTAAGATGCAACAGCCTACCAGCCAGCAGCCCCCCAGTCCCCTAAAGGGGGAGCAGCTGAGCGTGGGTGAGAGGATAGCCCAGGCTATGCTCCGGGGCGACACATCGACCATTGCGGCTGATGCGCTCGAGGCTATGCCCCAATGCGGCAGCGCGATAGCCGTAATCAGCGACCTGTTGATGCCGGCCATGGAGCGCGTGGGCCAGCTGTTTGGTGAGGGCAAAATGTTTTTGCCCCAAGTAGTAAAGAGCGCCCGCGTCATGAAGCAAGCCGTCGATGCCCTGACCCCCTATATCCAAGCCCCGTCATCATCATCGAGGCCGCTCGTGACTATCGATCCTATCGCGGCCGATCGAGTGGCTGACGCGGGGGAATCGATGACAATCGATTCCATCCCATCGGCTTCCACTGCGTCAGCCGCCACGAGCGGCCACGAGCGGCCACGATTGGATTCGAGCGGCCACGACAAAAATGCTCCTCGTGTGGTTTTTGCTACCGTCAAGGGCGATGTGCACGACATCGGCAAGAATATCGTGAGCGTGGTGCTGGCATGCAATGGCGTCGAGGTCACCGACCTCGGCGTGATGGTCGAGCCTGACACCATCATCAACAAGGCCCGCGAAATCGGAGCCGACGCCATCGGCCTGAGCGGCCTGATCACTCCCTCGCTCACCGAAATGATACGCGTGGCAGAGGAGGGCATGCGCCAAGGCGTAGACGTGCCCATAATAATAGGCGGAGCCACAACCACGCCGCTCCACACTGCCGTCAAGATTGCCACCGCCACGACAGCCCCGGTGATTCACGCGCGCGATGCCGCCGACACGGCCCGCATCGTAAGCGCCCTGCGCAGCGAGAATCGCGAGCAACTGATTACTGAAAATGCGAGGAAACAGGCAGAGATTAGGGAAAAATATGAAAGGGAGCAAGCCCCCCAGCCCCCTAAAGGGGTTGAGTCAGCCCCTCAGCCCCCTAAAGGGGGAGATGCTGTTGAGGAGATAGCGTCTCAGTATAGGCATAAGGCTGGGTGCGGATGCCCGTGTTGCACAGGGGCGATGGCCAAGCAAGATGGTGAGCCGTCGATGGCCACTATAAGAGGCAATATCAATTGGGCATTTTTCTTTGCCGCTTGGGGTGTGCCGGGCAAGCTGCCCGACATATTTGACCACCCGACCCGTGGCGAAGAGGCTCGCAAGCTGTATGATGACGCGCAGCGCATGCTCGACCGCATAATCAATGAGGGCTTGATCGAGATGCGCAGCGTAATCGAGACCTTCCCGGCTCGCGCCGAGGGCGACGATGTGGTGCTTACCCTCCCTGATGGCCAGGAGCGCCGCTTGGCCATGCTGCGCCAAGAAGATGGCGATAGGCTGTCGGTTGCCGACTTTGTCGACGGCGAGGCCACGCTGTTTGCCATCTGCGGCGGCTTCGGCGTCGAAGAGCTGTGCAAACAATACCGCGCCGAGGGCGATGAGTACAATGCCTTGATGGTCAAATTCTTGGCCGACCGTCTCACCGAGGCTTATGCCGAGACGATGCTCGAGGGCTGCCGCATAGCATTTGGTTACCCCTCGGCTCCCGACCATACCCTCAAGCGCGACGTGTTTGAGATTCTCGATGTCGAGGCCAAGACCGGCATGCGCCTCACCGAGAGCTGCATGATCGTGCCAGGCGAGGCCATCTGCGGCATCTACCTGCCCAAGGGTCACTATTTCAGCGTGGGTCGCCCCTCCGACACCCAGCTCGCCTCCTACGCCCAGCGCCGCTCCCTCCCCCTCGAGATTATAAAAGCGCAATTCGCTTTTTAGACCCTAAGGACAAAAAGACCGTAAGGACAAAAGACCGTAAGGACATAAGGAGCATAAGGACATAAGACCGCATATAGTCATCATGCTTTTTACGTCCTTACGGTTCCTTATGTCCTTACGGTTCCTTATGTCCTTACGGTTCCTTATGTCCTTACGGTCCCTTGTGTCCTTAGGGTCCCTTGTGTCCTTACGGTCCCTTATGTCCTTATGGTCCCTTATGTCCTTATGGTCTTTTTGTAGTTAAAAAATGTTGGATTTCAAGCAGTCTCAATTATTATTGCTATATTCCCATCTTTAGGGGTTAGTTGG
>NWBJ01000058.1 GCA_002633115.1 Muribaculaceae bacterium Zag1 | reverse complement strand
TTCGACTTTTTAAAGCGGACTCAAACTTTAATTTCATTGAAAGTATGAGAGGTAAAGTAATTCTCTATAAAGGTTATAACTTTCTCCTCTGTCCAATCTGTATGATTCTTTTTGTTTCTAGCTGTTAACTGAGCTGTTAAAACTACTTCAAAAGCTTCAGCAAGCCCTACTTTGTCATTGAGGGTAGATGATACGTGACCTATAAGTTTATCCTCAGTATAGAGAATATTGTGTACTCCATCAAGAGTATAAAGGTCAGCAGGAGAAGAAAGATCTGTGGCAAGTTGTACTTTGATGACTGCAGCGGTAGTGTTCTTTGCGTTTTGATTGGCTACATCAAATGTATTCTCAAGGCAATAGTCATATTTACCAACCTCGAGAAATTCACCATCTTCATTATTAATAAGACCAGGCACAGCCTCTGTAGCTCCGACATTAGGATTATATGTTGGATCAAGAGCCCAATATGTGCGATAGAGATAAGGCGATGCAAGTTGGCTAAGGAGGGTTTGACTATCCGCTACCTTAACTTCTTTTACACCAGCGAAGCGATATTGATTGGTAGGATCTGTAGAAGCCGCTGAATTTGTGAGCTTAAACCATGCATCACCAATGCTGTCAGTTTTATAACCATTAGCATAGTGACCCCAATTGCGAATTATATAAGAGTTTTCACTTGTATTAGTCAGTTTCCAACCAAGAATCTTATAGCTTAGAGCCTTGTTGTCAATAGTTACTGTTGAACCAGAAGAAATTCCATCAGATACTTGTACTTTAGCTACTCCGCGCTCTACTACAATTTCAGCAGCTGCACTTGAGCGAGCCTCTTCTTCAGTGGGATATATCTTACTTTTGAGATTTACAAGAACAGTGGAGGTATTGGTTTCTCCGGTCCCAGGATTTGTGGCAAGAACTGCATTGGTCATGAAAATCCCATTAGATTTCATACCTTTCACAAAAGTAGAGATATTGGCAAGACCAGCCGAGGAGCGCTCGAGACACAAAGCAGCGATTTCTGAAAGAGTTTTGCCCTTGAAACTCTTGCCACTCCAATCGCTGTTGAAGTCATCTGCGGAAACTATACCATTGTTGTTGAGGATAGCAAGGGCATAATAATCTGAGTAATCTTTTGCTGAGGTTGTACTCTCAACCGTAATCTTTTGTACTACATATCCCTGAGAGGTGATGTTTTGATTTTGTGGGTCATCATTCCAAGCAAGAGCCAGAGGATAGGCACCCACAACTTTTGCTGTTGCTTCGGTAGGAGTGGTTTCATCACTCTTGAATAATACCAACAGTACATTCTTGACAGCATACTCTGAAGCCTCGCCATCATCGTAGACGTCATTGGCACGGGATGATTTTTCGGTTGGTAGGGTCAAGCATACATTTACGTATGCATTCCCTGCCTCCTCGGTCTGGGATCCGCCGTTGTCGGGGTCGGAGCCGGGCTTGAGGTCGTCGCTGGAGCAGCCGGGGAGGGTGAGGGCTGCGACGGCGAGGGCCATAAATGCAAATTTTTTCATTTGTAAAAGTGTTTTACTGGTTTGTGTATAAAAGTAGTAAAGTAGTTATGTACCAAGATTATGGGAAGTGTAAAATCACGGATTGCACGGATTGAAGTGGGGACTCGCGCCTAAAGCGCGAGGAACGGTGAAGCCAGAGGAGGGCGAGAGGGGCAAGATGCAGGGTATTTTTCATTTTTCATTATTCATTTTTCATTCTCCTCTCGAGCTCGGCGAGGTTGCGGGTGGCCTCGGGGAGGCCCATGCGGGAGGCGAGCTCCCAGCAGGCGCGAGCCTCGGTGAGGTCGCCCTCGAGATAGGCGACAACTCCTCGGGCGTTGACAGCCTCGGCGGTGGTGCCGGCGCGGTCGAGGTAGGGCTTGGCCCTCTGATAGTCGTCATGCTCAAGGCGCATGCATCCGGCATTGAGGTTGGCACTGGTATCGGTAGGGTGGAGGCGCACGGCAATCTCCATCACTTCGTTGAACGGGTCAGACCCCGGCGCATAAGTCTGCGCCACCAGGTACATCTCATTGAGCGACAGCTGCTGAGGCTTGGTTTGGAGGATCTGCTTGGCCTCTTCGATCGAGAACGACCTGACGGTGTAGCTGATGTCATAATCGGTGTGGCGCAGATAGGGGTACCAATTCTTGAGCATATAGTCATACTCAGCGCGATATTGGCTCTTGATGCGCCACTCGCGAGCGTCGGGATTGTCGGCCCACTTGGGGTCATCGCAGATGGCGAGAATCTCATCGGCGTGGACTATCTCAGAGCCGCGCTCGTTGAGGAATCGCTTCAAGCCGTCCCAGTCCTCGACAGTGTAAGTGACATGGAACAGGCCGTCGGCGAGGTTTGACATGCGTTGCACGTAGTCCTTGATGGTCTGTGAGCGGTTGCTCGCCAGGTATTCGTTGTGGTCGTAGGGCGATTCGGGCGAGGCATAGCCGTGGAGGCTGATGCTGGTGATGCTGACATTCGGGTCGTCGCGTACCACGCGGATGGTCGAGATGATGGTGTCGAGTTCGGCCGGGTTGTTCATATACGTCGGGTACAACTCAATCTTGTCGACCGGGAATGTCACATAGCTGGTCTTGTGGATGTTATATTCCTTGGGTTCGGCTGGCGGCTGGATATAGGCGAGTTCGGGGAAGTATGACACTTCGGCTGTCGGCAGTTGCAAGGCTACTACTGGGCCTGGGGTCTGGCGCCCGCATCCGCAGTCGGTCTCAGAGATTTCGGCTGTCATGTGGTCCATCCAGCTTTGGTAAGGCACCAGCACCGAGTAGTCGATGGTTTGCTGCTTGCCATTGCGGCGACGCTCTACGATGTCGCCGCGCTCGGGGGCCTTGTCGGCGCCGCGCTCATAGCGCAGCTGCTGCTTGCGGCCGTTGATGAAGATGCGCGGCAGCGCCATGGTGTCGCCATCGGCCGAGAGGCGCGGGGAGAGGATCAGTTGCTGTTCGCTCTTGAGCTCGAGGCTGTCGAGCACAATCTGCATCGACACGGCCAGGCGGTCGCCGGCGCGGTTGGCGTAGAAGTCACGCACCTCGGCGCCGGAGATCTTGGCGTCGCAGCCGCCGCGACTCGCCGCCATCGCCGTGGCGGCTGCGCAAACAGCAAATCCAACTATATGTAATCTTAAACTCATAATCAACAGTATTTTAACCATGAAGGTCACGAAAGTCATCCGGACGCATTGTTAAAACATATATAATATGGAGAGGGCGGCGCGGGTGGGACCGATGTAGTGGTCGTGACCGCGCTTGTCGAAGTCGCCGCAATGGCCGCATTTGTATCGCTTGTAGTGGATATAGTCATAGCCGGCCCCGATGGATGCCTCAAAGTTCCAGTGGCGCCCGAGCATCCACTGATAGCCGACAGAGAGGCCACCGCCTGCGTACCAGCCCTCTTCGCGCTTGCCGCGCTTGAAGACATCGGTGAGACCGAGGGGAAATTTGACATCTGAGACATTGAACTCGCCTCCCATGGCGTGGACGCCGACAAACCAGCCGCTGAAGGCCTGGCAGAACCAGTAGCGCCATTCGGGCTGCACCACCCAGTGCTTAAGCTCTTTGCCGTAGGTCGAGTCCCAGGCGTTGATGCCGTAGAAGGCCTGGAGCGTCGAACGCTCGCCGGTCTGTAGCTCAAGGCCGAGGTTGGGGGTAAGCAGGGCGTCGTAGACGAGATTGTTTTTCACGGCTACCTGTTGGGCCTGGACCCACATAGGGCAGAGAGCCGCAAGCAGCAGTGAGACAAGGTATGTGAGAGTAGTTTTCATTTTCATGCGGTTGCTCAACCGGCTGAGTGAGGCGCATAATCATCCTGGCGCGGCAGTGGCCGCACCTATGGCACAATAAAGCACCCTCGCGGCTGTGGCCGCGCTCAGTGGTTATGAAAGCAGTTTAAAATGAAATTTTATTTACAAGTAGTAGTTGAGTGTAGTAGAAAGTAGTTCTTAATAGATAGCGCATATACCGCTTGTGAGGAATGAGGACGAATAGCTGATGAGTGTGTTGGCGCATATACCGCCTGTGAGGAATGAGGATGAAAAGGATGGTACTGTGTAGGCGCATTTACCGCCAAAAATATTTTGCAGCGTCATCCATCGGATGACGCTGCAAAATTAGAGACTTTTTCACAATTGGTAAAAAGATTTGTGCTAAAATATGCAATCTACCCTGATTTCTTAGATTAGATTAATTAAATCGCCCCCCTTGGGGGCTCTGAGGAGGGGGTAGGAATCCTAGGCTGCCTAGGATTCCTAAGGGGTTAATTATGGGTAGGAATCCTAGGCAGCCTAGGATTCTTACGGGGTCAATTAAAGGAGGCCATAAAGGCGTCGCGGCGGGGATTCCAGTCAGAGTAGTCGACGGTGTGGCCGCAGGTGGGGTAGATGTGGAGCTGCTTGGGACTCTTGATCAGTACGTAGCTGGCCATGTTGGTGTGGGGAGGGCAGACAGGGTCCTGCAGGCCGATGCCCATCATCACCGGGCACTCGATGCGGCGAGCCAGATTCTTGATGTCAAAGTATGACAGGTTCTGGTAGATCTGAGCCGTGGATAGGCCAATCTTGGCTGCCTCTTCCTCGACAGCATTGGCCGGCCAGCTCACAATCTTGAAATAGTCGGGAAAATCGCTCATAAATGGTATGTAGGGCATGATGGCTCGCAGACGGCCATTGCACAGCGCACCGGCGGCGAGGGTCAAGGCTCCGCCTTGGCTTCCACCCTCGGCGAAGATGCGATTGGTGTCAACCATGGGCAGTTGCTCGACAAAATCGATGGCGCGGATGGCGTCCATGTAGGCTCCCCTATAATAATAGGTGTTGGGGTCGTCGAGGTGGTAGCGAATCCAGTCGCCATACTTGTTGTCGGGCTGCGAGTACATCTGGCCGCGCACCGAGGTCACAAACTCGATCAGGTCATCGCGTCCGTCAGGGTCGATGTCCCAAGGCTTAGAGCCATATCCATTATAGAATATGAGAGCGGGATATTTGCCTTCGGCAACGGGTATGTAGATGCGGCCCTTGACGGTCTCGTTCTCGAGCGATTGCATCGTCACGTCATACACCTTGCGCTTCTGGCCGCTCAGCTCTGTCACCTCGGTCATGGTGAAATCGCCGGGTATGGCAGCGAGGTCGGCGAGGGCTGTATCCCAGAATTTATTGAAATCAGACTTGTTGTCGGGGAGCGAGGATACAAGCGTGGGCTCATAGCCGATATTGAACTGCTTGATCAGATTGCCCTCGTCCTCGATAAAGCATTTGTAGAATCCGGGTTCGGCGAATTTGAGCATGTATGTCACCTTTTGGGTGCTGCCGGGGGTGATTGATGCTTTCTCCTGAAAATTCATCAGGGGTTTTGACTCGTCGCGGTCGCTGGTGACGCGGAAAGTGAATGGCGAGGTGTTAGCGTTGCCGAGCGAGTCGCTGAGGGTGAATTTGACGCAAGGCACTTCGGGGGCCTCCCACCACAGATTATGGCTCATGTCAACATCAACCTTGAGGTCACGCGCAGCCATGCTGCCCACCGAGGCTATAGCCAATAAAGTAACAAAAATTTCTTTTTTCATAACAGGGAGAAGTTAAGGAATTTTTAAGGACCACGGATTGCACGGATTTCACGGATTGCCATCCGGATGGATCCGTGAAATCCGTGCAATCCGTGGTGCTTATTATCTTGGTTTATTTTTTGGAGAAATGTTTGATTAGGTCGAGGGTTGAGTGGTCGGAGGCGAAGACCGAGTTGAGGCCCTGTGCCTCTTGAGCTGGGTCGCCGGTGTAGGGGTCCCAAGGCTGCCAGGTGTCGTGAGGCGGAGTGACTATGCCGCCCCAAGCCCAGATGTTGCATCCTTGCACCATGTCGGTCTCATCAATCATGCGGAAAATCTCGCGATAGAATCTGTCGCGGCCAAAAGTCGAGGTGCCTGGCTGGTATGCCATGCCGTCGCGTGGGTAGCCAAACTCCTCAAGCACGAGAGGCTTGTTGGTGCGGTCGGCATGCTTCTTTATATATTCATAAGCGTTGCCAACAGCCACGCGGGTGCTGTCGGCTGCTGTCTCGGCTGTAATCCAGCCCCAGTTGTAGGGCCAGAGGTGGATGATGGCATAGTCAATCTCGGGCGAGTTGTGAATCTCGGCCCACAGGTCGAGGTCGCCCTCGCAGCCGTGCAGTCCCTCGCTGCCGGTAGATACCAGATGGTTGGGATCGAGCTGCTTGATTTGGCGAGCGGTCGACAGCACCCAGTCCTTAAAGAGAGCCTTGGTGAGCGAGTCGCTGGCAAAAGCGCGAGGTTCGTTGGCTATTTCCCAGGTCATCAAGGCTGGAGATTCGCTGTAGGGTTGGCCGGTGTAGCGGTTGGTGCGAGTGACGATGTTGTTGACGTGCTCAGCAGCCATCTGCTTGGCGCGCTCGTTGTGCACAAAATGCGAGGCACGCTCCATATAGGCCTGATAGCCATCAATCGATGGGTTGGGGGTTGGGCCTTCGCCAGCCCACTCGAGATAGGTGCCGTAGCCGCCGCTCCACTCCCAGGCATTGTTGAGGTAGAGGACAGCTTTCATGTCGCGGCGCTCGAGCTCGGCCATGAGGAAATCGAGGCCGTCGAGGATGGTGTCATTGTAGGCACCGGGGGCGAATTGCAGCACTGGCATCACATGCGAGGGGATATTCTCCTCGCCGTCGCCGCCCACAAGCACGCGGATGTTGTCGATGCCGATGTCTTGCATCAGGTTTAGTTCTGCCATCAGGCGGTTGCGGTCGCCGCCGCGGCCCTCGCTGCCGAGGATTGCGCCGTACCAGAAATTGGCACCGATGAAGTTGTAGACGCTGTCGCCGATGTGGAACTGGCCATCGTCACCGACGGTGACGAAGCGAGACGGCTCTGGAGCTGCCTCTTTTTTGCAAGCGATGCCCCCAAGCAGCAGGGCACACAAGGCAATGGGAAGAATGCGGGTCATATAGGATAATTGAGATTAAATGTATCATGCGATAACTCTCTGCGCTGTCGATATTATCGACAGCGCAGAGCCCGAGGCTAATCTTACTGCAAAGATACGATTTTAATCTCAAAAAATATCAATAATCCACATTAATCCCAACATTGGATAAAATAATACCACTAAAAACGTAAGCACGTAAGCTCAACGTAAGCACACTATAGGGATTTATAATTAACTAAGGAAAATTAATTTTCATTTTTGGTGTGCTTACGTTGAGCTTACGTGCTTACGTTTTTAGTGCGAGGCGAGCAGGCCGTCGACGACGGCGGGGCTGAAGCCCGCTGCCTCCATGGCGTTGAGGCCACGGATGGTGACGCCGCCGGCGGTGGTTACGCGGTCGATGGCCACCTCGGGGTGTTCGCCAGTGGCTTCGAGCAGAGCTGCCGCACCCTTGACGGTCTGCAGCACGGTTGTGAGAGCGGCGGCGGGGGTCATGCCGAGCTGCACGGCGCCCTCCATGGCGGCGCGCACATAGCGCATCGCATAGGCGATGCCGCAAGATGCGACTGCCATTCCAGCCTCGAGCATCGGCTCGGTCACAATCATGGCTTGGCCAAGCTGCGAGAAGATGTCGCGCATCTCCTCATCGAGTTCGGGCGTGGTGAGGTCGGGAGCGATAAATGTCATGCTCTCGCCGATGGCTATTGCGGTGTTGGGGATGATGCGGTAGAGCGGGGCCTCGGCGGCTGCGCCGTAGCGGATGAGTTCGCGCAGCGTCTTGATGTTGATGCCGGCGGCGATGGAACCGAGCACCTGGTCGGGGCGCAGCTTCTGGTCGAGGGCGGTAAGCACATCCTCGACGAGCCAGGGCTTGACGGCGATCAGCACGAGCTGGGCCATCGAGGCGGCCAGGATGTTGTCGTTGGTGGTGTTGATGTCGGGGCAGTCGGCGCGGAGGGCATCGAGTTGGGAGACTGCTGGGTCAGAGACCCAGAGGTTTTGGGGCTGGATGCGGCCGCTCTTGACGAGGCCTCGGGCGATGGCGGCGCCCATGTTACCGGCACCGATGATGGCAATCTTCTCAATCATATAATGGTTTTTGGTTTTTGGTTTTTGGTTTTTGGAAATATATGAAATGTCTATGAGAGCTTTGAGGAGAGATTTGGCATTAGAAATATATATGCTACTCGTTGAATTAATTTGACAGTGATACACAGATTACACAGATGTCACACAGACACCGCTGGTCAATAATTTCATAGAGGCATAGTCATACCGACAGATTCCACAGATAGCATCCGGGTGGTATCTCTGGAATCTGTCGGTGCTCAGCACCTCTATGAAATTATGGGCAATTAAAAAGGGTAAATAAGATCTGTGTGAAATCTGGTTAATCTGTGTATTGGGATATTAGTGGTAAGTTGTTGCAAAATTAGCGCAAAAAATGGAAATGGGAGGGATTTCGTAACAATTTGT
>NWBJ01000057.1 GCA_002633115.1 Muribaculaceae bacterium Zag1 | reverse complement strand
GCGACAAATGGGATCTCCTCTGCAGACTGAGCAAGACATACATCGAAGACCAAGAGAACGACAAAGCATCGGAGCGCCTGCTTGGCCAGTTCGACAGGGAGATGAAGAAACTGAGGTCGCCCCAGACCCTGGAGGCCCTGGAGGCCTCCGTCAACAGATGCATGAACGGAGTGGTTGCACGCCTAAGGGCAGAAATGCCCGATCTCAAGGAGACAGACATCTCCATAGCGGTGCTGGCATTTGCCGGTTTCACCCCGAAGGCCATAAGCTGGACCCGCAACGCCAACCTGAAAACCGTGTACACGCGACTGAGCCGCTTGCAACAGAAAATAGCGGCTGCCGCTACGCCGTCGGCCCAGGAGTTCCTGAGGCTGATGCCAAACGGCAAGGCATCCGCGGGCCAGGTTTCAGACCCCTCGACCCTCTTGATCGGAGGGAAATCCCTGTCTTAACGCTTTTTGATTTTCTTCAAAGGCATCCCCGCTGGGGTGCCTTTGCCGTCTGGTGGCTATGGTTTTGGGGATGAAGAAATTCCCGATTTTCTTCATATTGATTATCAACGACTTAAGTCGGTTTTGAAGACGCAAATATTTGTCCCAATCTTTGTTTTTCTCAAATATTGGGGCTAAATTTGCAACCATCCTAAAACATGTAGAAATGAACGCTAAAATCCTGAGAAACCTAATCTCCTTGGCCGTTGCCTGCCTGATTGCCATTCCGGGAACGGCAATTGCCGATGAGCCCTCTGGCCCATCGACTCCCATAGTCCTTATGCCCAAAAACAAGAACGACCGTCCCAAGGCCCCGTCGCTCCAAAGCATCTCCTGCTGGTACGACGGCGAGCACCTCACCATCGACTTCGCCGACCCCGAGGGTTGGTGCGACATCACCGTCGTTGACGAGGACGATGCCTCCGCCGTGAGTGCCTCGTTCGATTCTGCCTCCCCCGCCGAAGTCTACATCGGCGAGCACGCCAACGCCACCATCTACATTTCCACCGAGAGCGGAAACGAGTACGTGGGCTACCTCACCAACTGAAGTCTAACCCTAAAAAGAAAGGATTGTGTTACTGGAAAAGAAAAACACTTATGAATACCTCTATACCATACTTTATGGTTAAATCAGTGAGGAGAGCAGATATGCATTTCGCGCAACTAAGATTCCTTCTCAGTTAAATATAACCCTAAGTATAATACTTTAACTAAAAAGCACAAACATGTCAAAACTTATGACTTTGGACCCAGTCATCGTTGAAGAGCTCAGCCTCGACGAAATGATGCTGGTAATCGGTGGTAATGACGCAGACAATAAGGGCGTACCCAACAACTCAACAGGCACTTGCACAGGGACCAATAATGGCTCAGGTACCTGTCTAGGGACAAATGCCTTAGACGGCACATGCCAGGGAACAAACAATGAATCCGGCAAGTGTGGCGGAACCAATAATGGCAGCGGGAGTTGCGGCGTTGTTCCCATAACCCCCAACCCCGGCTCTTGATACAAGGACCTATGTAATTAAGCAAACCCACATTTGCCATCATCGTCACCTGACAACTTGTTTTCAGACTCAATGAAGAAATCCTTCTATCTCATATCCCATCCTGTTGCTGACGGCGTATCCCTCAACTACTGCTCCGTTAGCAACAGGTTCCTCCTCCTGAGCAAACGAAACCAGGAGACCTTCTGGAACTCTGATCCCGGAGAAATCAAGGCCTCCAACCCGCGACTTTACGAAACATTGGCTGCCAACGGCTTCCTCGTCCCAGACGAAGCGGACGAGTGCGGCACCGTTTTGGAGCGCAAGCGGAAGGCAGTCCTCGACCGGAGCTGGTACAACGTCGTGGTTAACACCACCCTCGACTGCAACCTGCGCTGCTGGTACTGCTACGAAAGCCGGATTCCCGAAAGCCGCATGTCGCCCGAGCTGATTCGCTCGATCAAGTTCCACATCGCCTCGAAGCACGAGGAGACCGCCTACTCGTGCCTTAAGCTTTCCTTCTTCGGCGGAGAGCCGTTCCTGGAGTTCACGGCCATAAGGGAGCTGCTGGACTTCGCAAAGGGCTTCTGCAGGGAAAGGGGCATTGCCTTGATCGCCGATTTCACCACCAACGCGACTCTCATAGGCGAAAGGGAGGCTGAGTACCTGTCACGGTTCAGGTGCCACTTCCAGATAACCCTCGACGGGGCTGAAGACACCCACAACCGGATCAAAGCCGGTCCGACATGCCCCAGCCCCTACCGCAGGACCCTCGAGGCCCTCAAGCTCATCAACGAGGGAATACCCGATAGGCTCGTCGCGGTGCGCATCAACTTCGACAACCGCGTCCTCAGGGAGATGCACCGCATAATCTCCGACATCGACTTCCTGGACCGCAGGAAGACCTACGTGATAGTGAAGAAGGTGTGGCAGGTAGGGAGTGAGAAGATAGACAGGGAGGCCCTCATGGACGGAATCCAGGAGCTGCTCGACCGGAAGTTCCTTCCCGACTACTACTCCATGCCCAAGGGAGGAGTGTGCTTCGCCGAAAGGGAGCAACAGACGCTGTTCAACTACGACGGAGGCGTGTTCAAGTGCACTACGATCAGCGCGTTCGACCAGGAGAATAGCCTGGGCAGTCTAAACTTCGCCACAGGAAGCGTCGTCTGGGACGCGGAAAAGACGAGGAGCTGGCACGCCGAGGCCAGCCCGGATCACTGCAAGGCGTGCGGATGGTTCGGCGCCTGCCTGGGGCCGTGCAACCGGCAGCTGCTCGCCCATCCGGGCGAAAGGCTCTGCACGTTCGACGCCATGAGCCTGAGCGAGGCCGAATACCTGGTCTACCTGTTCAAGTACAACCTGCTCTGGAACGAACTCTTCCCAGCTACAGAACACGCAACGAAAAAACAAACCCAATGAGAAAGGCGAGGAAGCTCAGGACGGCCCTGGCCATAGCCATGCTGGGGGCGGCAGCTGCGGCGCGCGCCGGCGCGGCTTCGCAGGACAGTGTCCCCCAATCCGAGGCCTGGGAGGAAGTTAGCCCGAAGGTGCTCCAGGAGGTTACGGTCGAGGCCGACCGCAGCCAGACAGTGACGCGCCTGGCCAACGGGCAGCGCTTCTATCTTTCCAAGGAAGCCAAGGAGATGAAAGACCCCTTCATGGCCCTCAGGGAAATACCGCTGCTGATCTCAGACCCGGCCCTGTCGAAGGTGACCACCCTCGACGGGAAGTCGCCCCTCATACAGATCGACGGGATGGACATAAACTCGGGCATACGCCCGATCCTCCCGGCCGAGATAGAGTGGGTCGAGGTCATCGAGACGGTGCCGGCCAAGTACCTGGCTCAGGGTATCACCTCGATCGTGAACATAAAGCTGAGGAAGGACCGCGCGCCCTACGTGTGGGTTGAGGGAGCGACGCGCCACGACATACCCATCGGAAAGGGGTTCGGGGTCGGTTACTTCGAGGTGGGCAACCCCAAGGTCAGCCTCTACGGCCGGGCCGCGGTCTCGTACACCCACGACCTGGACGAGAACGGCGAGACCGAGCGGGAGAATGAGGGATACCGGCAGTCTTACCGCTGGTCCACGGTCCGGAACGGCCACGACGTCCTGGGGGAGCTGCTGCTGAAGTGGGCCCCGACCCAGAAGGACCGCTTCGCCCTGCAGTGCTACGCCACATCCGCCTTCTTTAAGGTGGATGAAGCAGGAGAAGGCGAGACGGTCACAGCCGGGGAGGAGAGCCCATATTATTCCTCGGGAGCCAGCCGAAGCCGCTCGACCCTGGCCACGTCGTCCCTATTCTACAGGCGCGTGTTCTCCAAGGGGGAACATGCACAGGCCACGGTCTCGTACAACTACAACAGGGACCGCCTGTCCACAGCCAGCCGTGAGGAGTACGCTGACGGCCCCTTCCTTTCGGATGCGCTTTTCAGCAGCCGCCGCAACTCGGTGCGCGCCCAGGCCGACTACGTCAAGACCCTCCGTAACGGGGGGAGCTTGTGGATAGGGTGTACCTTCTCTGGGGTGTTCGACCGCATAGGCCACTCTGGCCTCCCGGTCTTCCGCCACCGCAACGTCCGCGAGTGCTTTTACGGGGCGTGGAGCGGCTCGGCCGGGAAGCTCAAGTGGATGGTCTCGCCGGGGTTCGAGCTGGCGCGGATTTCTTGCGCCGGGGCTTCGTTCCGATTCGCCAAGCCCAGGGCCACCGCCAGCGCCACATGGAGCTTCAGCGACCGCCACTCGGTGGACGCATCATACCTGGCCACCAACACGCTCCCGTCGGTCGGGCAGCTTAACCCCTACGACACGTCCACCGACTCCCTGGTGGAGAGCAGGGGCAACCCGGGCCTCAAGCCCGAGACGATGCAATCGGCCAAAGTAGGCTACACCTTCAACAGGGGAGGCCTGTACGTGTCGCCGTACTTCAGGGCCAATTTCTACCGCAAGGTCATAACGGCCTCGGGCTACACCACCCCGGACGGGGTGTACGTATCCACCTACGACAACCTGGGCCGGTACACTGACACCAACGCCGGAGTCAACGCCAGCCTCAGGTTGGGGCCTTCGAGGCTGTCGGGGGGAGCGATATGGATCCGCAAGTTCTACCGGGGACTCTCCCCTAGGGACGAGCTCTACGTCCGCTGCGGATGGGATTGGACATGGGGGAAGGTGCGCGTCTACGCCAACGTCTCCTACCAGCCCAAGGCCTACACCGACATCAGCGTCACCCGCGAGTACAGCCCGTCGGAAGCGACCATACAGGTCAACTACTCCATCACCGAGAACCTGTACGTGGCGGCCTGGTGCCAGCTCTTCGAGTACAAGACCAAGACGCGCATGGCCGACGGCTCGTTCCGCAGCCTCACAGTCGCGCACTACCCCGACAAGGGGTTCCATCCCTGGATCCTTGTCAGGTGGAACATGCGCAAGCGCGCAGAGAAGAAGATACCAATCGAGAACGGGATTGGCCTAACCGACCCCGGAATCACCCTAAAGCAGCTCAAATGAGAAAGTTCCCGTTCGTGAAGCAGCACGATTCGATGCAGTGCGGGGTGGCGTGCCTGGCGATGGTGTGCCGCCACTGGGGGAGGGCGTACTCCACGGCGTACCTGGCGGGGAGGTGCACCCCGACGTCCGAGGGGGTCTCGCTCAAGGCGATCGCCGACGCGGCCCGGGGCCTGGGCATCGACACGGTGTCGGCGCGGCTCACCCTGGGGGCGCTGGCGCTGCTGGCACTCTTCGCCGCCGTGATGATGATGCCATTCCCCTACGGCGAAGGCGAGACCCTGCTGGGCCATTGGCTTGGGCAGCCGTAGCCTTAGTTTTTGCCTCTCATCGCGCGGTTTTGGCGGATTAAGTAGCCTGTCAATTTATTGTTAAGCTTGAAACAAGGATGTTCTTGGATGCAGAGATACACAGATTGCGCAGATGACACACAGAGGCATGCTGGCCCATGGTCTGCGCCTCTGTGGAATCGCCTTTGCCATAGATGCTCTGAGTGTCATCTGCGCAATCTGTGTATCGCTGCATCATTGGTTAGGCAACGCCTATGAAGTTTAATTTTGAATTGGCTGGTTACTTATGTATTATGGTGTTAAACACCCTGTCATTGGCAATTCCGCCAATCACCACATCGAATATTTTTCTTTCTCGCTGCTTGCGACAAGCCACGACATAATCTAGCCATCCCCCATCATAAGCTTCAAAGACCTTGACGCGATAGCGTTTTCTATATCCCTCATCCAGGCGGTATTGATTCAGATAGGGACAAAGCCCTGCCTTCAGGAACCTTTTTCTTTTTTTTCAATTGCTCAATCAAACTCCCATGATATAGTTAATTTTTATTAAATAGGATACCAAATTGGTTTTTGTTTGTTATCTTTGCAAGACAATTTCACAAACGGGAGAAATTCCTCTTTCGGGGCAGGAGCAACAGTTATGGAAATGATATCAGTGCGGGAATTCCGCAGCAACCAGACCAAATATTTGCGCAAAGCACGCCAAGGGCAGCAGGTGATACTGACATCGCGCGAAGGAAGTTTCAAAATTGAGCCCATCACCGACAAGGATGTAATAGTGACCAACGAAATCCTTGCCTCTTTAGCCTCCATGAAGGCCCACATCAAAGGCGAAATAGACCTTCCCAACGCCGAGGACATAGTGTTTTGATCCATGGACATCAAACCCACGCCAGAATTCTTAGCCAGCGCAAAGCCTCTGGCCAAGAAATACCCCAGCTTCAACAGCGACTACCAAGCATTTCTTAAAGAGCTTAGAGAAAATCCATCCTTAGGGACTGATTTGGGGAGCGGACTAAGGAAAATAAGAGTGGCCATTAAGAGCAAAGGGAAAGGAAAGAGCGGAGGTGCTCGATTTGTTGTCTTTGATGCCATTGCAATCAAGGACACCATCTATCTCATTTATGCTTATGACAAAAGCGAGGCGTCTAACATCAAAATCGAAGTCATCAAGGAATATATCAAAGATTTAGAAATTGATTAGCGCCTCCTTAAATGACAAAAATTCGGAGATTTTTGGTTGAATCTCCAGATTTTAGTAACTTTACAGCATGGAGTTAATGAAATCACACGGCAGACGGCGCATCCATGGGACGGCTTGGGGGAAGGCGGTTTTCCTCCTGGCCTTGGCCATCGTGGCCGCATGCGCCTCGTGCCGGCGGCACACGGCGCATTGGGAGCGGATGCTGCACGCCGAGAGCGTAAGCGAGGAGGAGCCCGACTCGGCCCTGGCCGTCGTGCTGGGCATCGACCGCGCCGCGCTGTCCGGCGAGCGGGAGCGGGCCCTGCACGGGCTGCTCTACACCCAGGCCGGGGTGAAGCGCGACAGCGTATTCTG
>NWBJ01000056.1 GCA_002633115.1 Muribaculaceae bacterium Zag1 | reverse complement strand
CCTCATCTTCCTCATCGTCCTCGTCAGACAGCGGCTGTTCTTCCTGTCGCTCCTCCTGCAACAGCTTGTCGAGCTGGCGCAGGGTCTCGTCCATCATGGCGTCGTTGGCGTCTGTGCGGGTGGTCTGGTTGGCCTTGAACCCGAAATTGATATTGATGTCGATGCCGCCGGAGACGATCACGTTAATATCCTGCATAGAAAATTCCTCCTTAAAGTTCGTGGGAAACAAAAAATGCGGCCACTCAGGTGCCGAAACACATCCAAATGACCGCATTATGCTTTCTCTGTATTCTGTTTTCATGGTGTTGTCACTCCAGGAGCATCGCCGGGAACTCCTTTCCATCGCCGCAGAGGGTGGCCTCGTTATCGGACGCATAGCAGAACGTCCGGTAGATGTCGTCGCCGGTCAGGGACAGCAGGTCGCAGTCCTCGTTCTCCCGGCACACCACCGCAGCGCCCAGCAGGAACACCCTGCCGTCCAGCTTAAGAACCTGATCGGCTCGGTAGTAGAGTGTCAGGTCGGAACCGGCGAAGTCCTCAATGCAGTCGAACCGCTCATAGAAGCTGGGCATCAGCTCACAGGCTTCTGCGCAGGTCAGCACCTTCGGCTCCTTACCGGGACGGAGAACCATGACGATTTTCTTATCGTCGCCCTCCGGTTCGCTTTCCTCCGGGTAGCGGTGGAGCAGCTCACAGACCATCTGCGCTGTCCGCATCCGCATAATCAGGTTGCGCAGGTCTTCCGGCATTTCATGATACCGTTCGCTGGGAGTCTTGTCCGTCCTGGGCATCGCCCCGTTTTTCATTTTGTAATCCATAGTGTGGTCTCCTTTCACGGTTGAGTGTCTTTGCGGCCCTTTACCGGGCCTGGTCTCGCTGTCGCCGCCGCTGCCACTGTTCCAGCAGCGTGATGATGGTCTTTTCCATCTGCTGGGGCGTGTACGACTTGGGGAAATACTTCCGCAGATCGTTGGCCTTGAACGTCACCCGGTCAAGGTCGTCCTTTTTGACCTCGTTCATGATCTCGCACATGGACTCCAGCGTCGCCGTTCCTTCATGGCTCTGCTTTTTCAGCCGCTGTGCCTGGGAGAGAGAAGGGGTCGCCTGAGCGTAGTCCATAGCATCCAGAAGCAGCGCCTGTTCCGCGCTGGAGAGATAGGAAATCTCCACAGCCGGGTTAAAGGCTATCTTTTTCTCATCCACCATGTCCATCAGTTCCGGGATGAGATTGGTTAATCGGACATAGCGACGTACTGTATCGCCGCTTATTCCTGCGTCTTTGGCAACCAGGTCGTCACTCCTGAACCTCGCCGCAACTTGCGGCGAAGTCAAATCTGTTCTCGCTCCCTGGTGTTTGATAGCATCCAGCTTCATCTTGTACGCCCACGCCCGTTCACTGGGGAGGATGGTCTCTCTTTGTAGATTGGCATCCACCATAGCGATGATCGCTTCATCATCATCCATCTCTCGGACGATAACCGGCAGGGTTTTCATCCCCACCAGCTCCGCCGCATGACAGCGCCGGTGGCCGGAAATGATTTCATATCCACCGTCCGGGTCAGGCCGGGCCAGCAGCGGGGAAATGACTCCAAACTGCGAAATGCTCTCCACTGTTCGTGTCATGGCTTCATCATCCACCACCCGGAAGGGATGTCCCTCGAAGGGGTGCAGTTCCGAGATGGGTATCTGCTGAACCTGCTCCTGTGCGGGTGTGTCTTTGCTTTCGACATCATTCGACAAAAATCGTCACCTCCATTTCTGCGTGAATTTTGTGGAAAACCGAATCAGCACATGGGAACCACCTCCTCAATTGCCATAGAGCAAGTCTTTGACCAGCGCCTGCTTGTCCCGCCCGATCTCCGTGCGCCGGTCTGTTCCACGCACTTGCACGGGCGTACACAGCTCCAGCACCCGGCTGTAGATACGGGCGTGAGCCACATCTGTGGCGTTGCGAATCTGGCTGATGGTCAGGTTGGTGGTAATGATGAGGGGCTTCTTCGATTTGTAACGCTCGTCGATGACCGCATAGACCTGTTCCAGCGCATACTCGGTGTTGCGCTCGATGCCCAGATCGTCGATGATGAGCAGCTCGAAGGACGAAAAAGAAGCGATATACTTATACCGCTCCTCAGAGTACATCCCACCCATCTGATTTAATATCTTAGAAAAGTTTGTCATCAGCACCGGCACCCCGGTCTCCAGCAGGGCGTTGGCAATGCAGGCGGCTGTAAATGATTTTCCTGTTCCAACATCGCCCCAAAGCAGGAGACCGAGGTTGTTCTTTTTGACCTCCGGCCAACTGTCCACATACCGCCTTGCCATCTGAATGCTGGGGCTGTCCGCTGCCTTCTCAAACGTCCAGTCGTATAAGGCCCGTTCCTGAATGCCGTTGGCTTTCAGGCTGTAGATATAATTTCTGCGGTTCATCTCCGCCAGTTCACGCTCGTATTGTTCCTGTTCCTCCTTGCGGCACCGGCACACACAGGAGACAACACGAGACTTGCCGCCGAACTCCACCCGGCACTGAGTGGGGGTATGACATTTCTTGCAGTAAAAAAGGCCGTCCTCTCCGACATATTCCTCGTCGGAAGGCTCGGCCTTCATGTTCCTGTCAAAGAGGGAAGATAGCAGCTCGTTCATAGGCTTTCTCCTTCTTCGCATCTGTAGTTGTCGTGGCTGTAGCCGCCCGTTCCCGTGGCAGAAGCTGCCTGTCGCCGCTCCCGTCTTGCCCAGCTCCGAATGGTAGCCAGATGGCTCTTATATGACTTCCCGGTGGAGGCCATATACTCGGACAATCGCTCGATCCGTCGTTGGTAGTCATGGGGAAACTCAGCCTGTAAAGAAGAAAGCTCAGAATCTGACAAAAGGACATTGCTGTACTCCCCATACTGGTGGCGAGGCTCTTTCTCCTTCTTTCTTTTATTTGAGTCAGTATTTATTTCTTCTTTACTTCTTTCTTCTTTAGGTAGCCTCTAAAAACTCTCCCCATATCCTTCACTTTATGGTATAATTCAAGTAAGGGTTCAAATGAACAAGGAGGAGAAAAGTATGCAACTGGGGTTCTTTGATGAAACAAATCGGCTGGAAAAACTGAGCCAGCTTGGGGATTCGCTCGAAAGGCTGAACAGCGCCATCAACTGGGAGATGTTCCGTCCCCTCCTGAACGATGCCATCGCCGAGGCGGGCAAGGAGCGCAAGGGCCCCGGAGGACGACCCCGGTACGATGTTGTACTGATGTTCAAAATCCTTGTGCTGCAACGGATTTACAATCTCAGTGATGACCAGACCGAGTTTCAGATCAACGACCGCATGAGCTTCATGCGTTTTTTGGGCCTCGGTCTTGGAGACCGTGT
>NWBJ01000055.1 GCA_002633115.1 Muribaculaceae bacterium Zag1 | reverse complement strand
CACTTGACCCATGCGCAGACGGATTTCGCATCAGTGTAGATCTTGCTCCTGAGCTCTTTCCTCAACGCGGAGATTTGCAGACAGGTGAGCTTTCCAAAGTAGCCCTTGTGCTTGTTCTCCATGAGACCGTCAACTCCGCACTCCCGATATGCCTTCACGTAACGGTAGGCTGTGGACAAATCCACTCCGAGGCAGGAGGAAACATCGCCGGGAGAGTAGTGCTTGGCAAGCATGATGATTGCGGTCACCTTCACATAAGCCGGGGTGCCCACTACGTTCCGTTGGATCTTTTCCAACTCCTTCAACTGCTCTTTACTCATCTCCAGATTCATGCTGCAAAGGTAGGGAACTTTTTCCAACCTTGCAAATTTTTCTCAAACTAATTGCGTGTTACTATAAACATTGCTTTTTGGTCCATACTTGCACGTATTGTATTGGTTTCATTATTATCCATAACTATCAACACCTCCCCCCTCCCAAATGTTCCCATCCCCCAGACAATTTAATCCAGATGATGGCATTCAGAACATTAAGGCTGCGCGAGGGATTTCCCCTCGCGCAGCCAGGCTATCTAGGGATAATGGCGAAGTTATCGTGCCACTATCTTCTTAGTGGTTCTTCCTTTCCCATTGTCCAGGGAGATTACATACACGCCAGAATGAGATATCCCCAATTCCCAAAGGCCTATTCTTCCTTCGGAAGCCATTAGGTCCAACGAGCCGCACATATTACCCATCATGTCGTATGCCCGCAGGAGGTTGACACTCTGGTCGGTTTTTATTACAAGGTGTCCATTCACCACGCTCATGCTTGCGCATGGACTTGCGGAGGTGGTTTCGATGGCCGCAAGGCCAACCGCTACTGGGCTCTGGGTGTTACTCAGGACAGGCAAGTCGGAGCTGTCGAGCACGCGTGCCCAAATGTCGCAAGTGGACTCCGGGTTGAGGGATGAGTAATTTGAGACGTGAACCCCAGTTGTCTTCACGAAGTAAGTCTTGCTCACGTATGAATCCTTGGAAGAAAGCCCGTATTGGGTGACCTTGTCCGTTGGAGCGTCGTCGTTGAATCCCACGACTCTGCTTGCATCTGCGCCTTCGATGAAGAGGATGGGATCAGCATCCGAATCCGTGCATTTTGTCATCGTGCCTATGTCCGCTCCGGCCCTCTGCTCAATCTGGCGCTGGGCGCAATATATGGGCATGCTGTCCAGCTGCGTCTCCCCGTTGATGTCGATGTCTACGGTGCTGAGCACTCCGTCCTGCGCGCTTCTGCACGCCACCATGTAGTTGCCCGTAAGGGGCACGGACCAGATTCTCACATTCGCCTCGTACGCATTGGGATCGGTGAGGGAAACCTCGGAATTGCCCCGATAGTTGATGCCCTGCATTTGGGTAGGGGACATCGCATATCCGAGCTTTAATTCTATTGGAACGAGGTCTGATGTGCCGTTTCCTATTGACATTGTCTCAGCATCCGAATTTTCGGAGAGATTTCCTGACAAAGGAGTGAGACCATGGTTATAACCGGTTGAGTGGTAAAACACGTCTACGACATGGTCGACAGGGCTCGATGTGCGGATCATCACGGAGTCTCCCCGGGTCCATCGGAAAATTCTGTACACGGAGTATTTCAGCGGAACCTGGGAGAGTCCCGGGAACAATATCAGGCCGGACAGCGCCTCAGTTTCAGAGATGTCTTGATGGCTTTCCTCTTCCGCCATGGCTTGGCACACATCCCCTGCCAAGGCATGGCTCAAATAGCTGTCGTAAGCCGTTTGGTCGAAAGAGGCCTGGGCTGCCGTTTCTCCGATCTTGACGGTTTCAACGCAGGGGTAATCGGGACCTTCGGCGGAGAAGGCGATGGTGTTTTCTCCCGCGTTGAGAGCGACTGGCGAATCGGAGTCGAGCGACAGCTGCTGGAATCCCCCTCTGGTCGGGGAAATCCATCCCACGCTGCTCTGGTTGACAAGGACTTCGAACCGGGTATAGCCTATGCCTTTCTTGAGCGAAGGGCAACCCCATGCGGCTAGGGAGTACTCTCCCGAGGCTGGGACGGTCACGAGGAACGAGGTCTCCAATGGAGATCCGGGCTCCGGGATTTCCTGAGCGGGTGCTCCCATCGGCGCGCTCATGAGCGCCAGAATGGGAATCAGCTTGGATTTTATATTCAGTCTCATGGGGAAGGTTGGTTAGATTTTGATTTTGTATGCCTTGTTCCCGATTCTCAGGATGTGCACGCCATTGGCGAGGCGCACCTCAAGGGTGTCGGCTGCTCTTGCGCTCATGGCTTCCAAAACGCCGTCAGCGCTGTAAACGCAGACTTGCTCCCCTTGGGGGATTGATCGGATTGTGAGGTGGTTCCCTGACACATTGACCACAGCCGAATCCTGCCGCATGGAAGCAACCGAGTTGCTCTCGTCAATCCGCACTTCGCTGCGGCTGTTGGCGGCTTCTCCCGACGGGGTCACGAGGGTACCCTCGGGCACGACAATTATGAATCCGGAGGCGAGGCCGTCAAGCGGGTATCCGCCGAAATCGGCCACGAGTATCCACATGCTCTCTGAGGTTTCCAGGGTCGGGACCACCTCTTTCAGGAGAGATCCCATGTCCGCGGTCCACAGCTGCACAGACGGGTCTTCCGACAGGGCTACCTCTTGGCCGAAGCCGAAGCGCACTTCGCCCAGGGTGTCGCCCAAACGCTCGTACCACAGGCTGCACCAGATGCAGGAGATCTCGGGTGCGGGTTCTTGGTATCCGCCGACGAAAGAGATGGTCTGCTCTTGGTTCCAGATGTCCTCCCGGTACAGGCTGCAGACGCTGTTCTCCGGAAGCACGGCGGTGTAAGCCACGCCCTCCTCAAACTGGATGGGTGTCTTGAGGTCTGGCCACACGCAGCCGAGGTCCCAATCCCAGCTCACGTGGCAGGGGATTTCCTGAATCAGCTCTCCCTCGCGGTAGAGAAGCATCGACGTTTCCCCCACTGTCTGGATCTCGGTGGGGAAATCGAATCGGAGAGATTGCGAGGACTCGGCGTTGCCGCCGTCGCTGATGCCCGTGTGGGCTTTGGGAAGGTAGTCTGGGATGGAGAACACCAGGGCAATGGGAGTGTTTGTCGCCTCTGCGTCATCGACTCTTCGCAAAATGCTGCCCGGGATTCTGGCGACGTAGCTTCGGCCTTTCTCAAGCGTGAGCGGGGCATCGAAGGTTCCGTACAGCTCGGTTTCGGTAATCGCTGAGTTGCCGTATTGCTTGGATTGCAGGGGAGCGGCGGCGACGATGCCTTCCTGCCCCTCTATGACTACCTCGGCCTCTTCGGAAAGCTCCATGGCCCCCGAAAAGACCACCCATACTGTCTCAATTGGGTAATACACTAGGCTTCCGTTCTCGAAGCAGCCGTAGGATGGCTCGATTTCTGCGGCATTGGCGATTGGCGAGCATAGCGCAATCGCGGCCAAAATGTTGTAAAAATTTTTCATAACTCAGTTTCTTGGGGTGTTGATTATTGATTGGTAAGCGTCGATTAGTCCGTAGCCGTAGTATTCGTTCCAGGTTCCGTACGCCTTCACGGTATCGTAAGACAAGGGGCCGACCTTCTTGGCGTTTGACGCCATTATGGCCCTTACTTGCTGTGCGGTAAGGTTGGGATTCCTTTCTAAAATCAGGGCAGCCACGCCAGACACGTGGGGGCATGCCATGGAGGTGCCAGTATTATAATCTATTGCGTCATTTAAAACTGTAGAGAGTATGTCGGTTCCCGGGGCGCAAACAAGCAGGTTGGGACCGTGGCAAGAGCCATCATTTATAATGCCAGCCGATGTCAGGTTGCCTACGGCTATCACATCCTCGCTGTAACCTCCGGGGAAGGTTATGGAGTCCCCAGTGTTGCCGGCTGATTTGACAAAAATGCATCCTTTCCCTTGGCGCCCTCTGCAGACAGCGCTGTCAATCGCGTTCTCAATCAGCTCGTTTCTATTTCTGCAACTCCAAGAACAAGAAAGGATGTCGGCCCCGTTCTTCCAGGCCCAGTTTATGGCATCGCTCATGACCAGCATGCCATTCGAGGTTGGGCCATTGAGGGCGCTCACTGACATAATCTGGGCATCGGGGGCGACCCCGGCTATCTGCACGTTGTTGTTGCGCACAGCGGCGGCGATCCCGGCGCAGTGGGTCCCGTGGTCTCCGTACAGTCCGCTAGGCGAGGAATCAGTGTAGGCGTCATAGCTAAGGGGATAGATGTTGGCGGCAAGGTCTGCGTGGGTCAATTCCACTCCTTGGTCGATTACTGCTATCTTCACCCCGTGGCCGGTAGCGTAATCCCATGCCTTGCTTGCGGATATGTCTATTCCCTCGTAGGTGGGGTTGTAGAGATTCCACTGATCGTAAACGTTGGGATCGTAGGAGATTTCCAGCGGGTCGAACCAGAAGCAGGGCGTCACTGCGGCGAACAGCCCGGTCTCGTACAGAGCGTTGGCTATCTCCACGGAACCCAAAGTCGTTTCTTCTTGGACTCGTATTGTGTACCATAGCGGCATGAACCGGTTGTGTCCGGCCACGGCGCAGTCGTAGCGGATTGCAAAGGTTCGGAGAAGGGGATAGTCAGAAGATGCGTTCAGCTTTACGTTAATGTAGCCAGTGGGGCAAAGGGTGTCGTTGGCTTCGGTCAGGAAGCAATTCTGGAGGTTGGCGTTGACTCCGTTTCTTTGGGCAATGGTACCGAGCTGGGATCTTGACATGGCAGAAGGGATTTCCAGCACTTTTATGGAGCACGCAGTGTCGGCGATGGTTTCGACGGGGGTGAGCCCGTTGAGGAAGGAAGTGTCCGTGTTTGGATCAGTGAGACACACCACTCGATTGGAGATGGAGAACAGAGGAATCTGATTCCCATGGTAGTAGTAGAACTCGTCTTGCGCATGGGCAAGCGCCGCGCTCAGGAGCAGAAGAAAAAGCAATTTGTTTTTCATTGCTGGATGAATTTAGGGGGTTAATGAATAAGGCAGAAGAAATAATGGGTTAGGAGCCGATTACGCCCTCATAATCGTTGCCGCTGGCAGTTGAGATGGCGAGGGAGGCGTTGGCGTGCTCTCCGATCCAGATGGTGGCCGAAGAGGATGAATCGAACGAGAAGGTCTCGACTGAGGCGTCATCGAGGTCCTCGACGGTGAGGGTGCACCATCCCTCGGAGATGGCGAATGAGATGGTGAGGTGCTCGCCATCGTACCAGCAGGAGATGCTTTGGAGCGACGGGGCCTTGGGACGGTTATTCTTGTTGATGGGGTTGAGAGGAATTGGGTTCCCAGAGGTGTTGGAGCCCGATCCCGATCCTGACCCTCCGTCGCCGTCTCCGTAAGCGCAGAGGAGGGTCATAAAAGCCATTGATAAAAGAAATATTTTCTTCAACATATTGTGATGGGAATTAAGGAAGGTTTGCTTAACCCCACACTGCAAATTTCGGAAACATTTTATAATTTACCAAATTTTCACCAATTTAAAAATTCCTCACCATCTTTGGATAGCCCATTGAAAAGCAATAAATTACAGAAGAGGGAAAAATGCTTTTTTCTTCATGGTTACGGCTATGGCATAAGAGGGAGGTAACGGGAGTGGTTTCAGGCCTTATAATAACGTTTTTTAGCAGGGGAGCACCTAAAGGACTTTCAGGAAATCCTCTTTGTGCGGAGCCCCGCTGTCTTCTATCTTACGGGTAAGTCTGGCTCTGCGCGTATAGAGCGTCTTGAGTTTTATGCCAAGTATCCAAGTGATGGCCTTGGGGGTAAAGCCGGCCGCAAGCAATACCATCATGGTGCGATCCTCCTCTGAGACATTACCCATTTCTTTCTTAAAATAGGAAATCAAATTGTCAAACACAGCATTGACTTCGGCCTCTATGTCTCGCAGGGATTTTTCAGAGCGCAGCTTTGCCATTTCCTTTTCAAATCTCTTGGCCATCCTTTTTTGCATCGATGGATCTGACTCCTCTTCAAGATATTCTTGGCATATTAAGTTGACTATCCTCCACTGGTTGACGAACTCAGACTGGCGATTGCACAAAATGCAGTCCATCCTCCTGGAGATATCCTTATTGTCCTGTTCCAGCTTCAGGAGCTGGCTCTTTGACTCTATTCCTTCTCTGATGAGTGAGTCGATGGTGTTAGTATGGTCTTTTATGACCCTTTCTGTATCCTTTAAGGTGCTTTGACATTCGCACAGCTCCCTAATGATGGCATCCAAGGCTGATTGTTTTTTATGGATGGCTTTTCGGCTACATGACACAGTGATTAGTAAAACCGCCAGAAGAGCCAATATCGGAAGCCCTAAAGTGGACAAAAGCCTCTTTGCAAGGGATTGGTGGCTCTGAGCCTTGAGATTAGATAAATCCCGTTCTGCCCTCAGGGGGGGGCTTGGTTTATGGCATTGGTGAATTCAGAAGCCTCGATTGCCAAAAGAGAATCCGCACATGCCATGGCGGCTACTGGCTCACCCAAAGCTTTTAGGCATTCAAGTCGAAGCTCCAACAGCTTGGCTTTTCTGGCGGGGGTGGTGGCTTCCTCTTTGAGCTGTTCTATGGCTGAAAGAACGGTTTTCGCATCCCCCTGGTGCATAAGCAAAACGATTTTGTATATGTCTATGTTTGTTTCAAAGCCTCGCGCTGGTACCACCGACTCGAATTCATTTATGGAGCTTTGGGCCATTTCCAACCTTCCAAACTGCACAGCAAGCGCGGCTTTGTTGTTGAGGGCATAGGCTGTCAGCGAGGAATCGCCCAATGCGTATCGTGCCCTGTCTAATACGCTATCCATTAACTCTAACGCCTCTTCTCTTTCACCTCTGATTCCCATCCAGTATGCGAGGTCGCAGAGCGAGTAGAGGCGGTTGAGGCCGCGGCCGGAGCGGCCATAATGCTCGGCGGCTTCGCGGGTGTAGCGCTCGGCCTCGTCGTACATGTACGATGAGGCGAAGATGTCGGAGATGCGCTCGGCGGTCTTGGCCCTCCAGTAGTCGTCGGCGAGGCCGGAGGCCAGCTCGTGCGCCTCGTACACGTCCCTCATGGCCGTGTACAGCTCGCCGCGGTTGTGGGCGATGTCGCCCCTGTAGAAGAGCGAGCGCATCAGCCGGGGCTTGTCGCCCTCGGCGCGGTAGTATTCGGCGGAGGGGCAGATGATTGAGTCGGAGCAGAATACGCTGTCTCGCTTCACCCCGGCCTGGGTGTAGAGCAGCCCGTGCAGGGCCCGCTCCCGCTCGCCGGACAGCGCGGCGCGGTCGATGCCCAGCACGATGGCCAGGGCCGAGTCGGGCTCCTCCTCGATGACGCTCTCGGCGTGGAGCATGAGCTCCCACTGCGCCGAGTGCCGGTGGCACGACGGCAGCGCAGCAGCCATGACTGCCAGGGCAATCAGCAGGGCTGCCAATCTCCATGCTCTGACCGGGACTTCTCCCAGCATCGGTGATTTCGGCGTGTCCTTTTTCATATCACCGCAAAGTTACGTATTTTTTCCCAACCATGGCCCCCAATTCATTAAAAAATTTAAACTCAAATATTGTCCACCGCCCGAACTTTAGGTCGCAATTTGCGACCTAAAGTTGGTAACCTAACTTAACCGTTAGGGTTATCTTTGGTATCCACTTTGATTTCGTAGACCTCTCCTGATGGGGGTTGTATGAGCCAGCGCTTGATGTTGCGTTTCTCGGATGAGAAGGAAGCTCCGATGCGGTAGATGGCACGACCATCATTTAGGTAGGGTCGGGCATAGCCATTTTCGTCAATTTGTTTCAGAGCCGATTCTGCTGACTTATCAAGTTTGAACTCTATGATGTAAATGTATTTGTCAGTAAAAACTACCATATCAGGTCGACCATCTGCCATTGGTTCCTCGCACCGATTGTCAACCCCGACCGCCAGGCATAGGCAATATACGATCAAATGATAGGCATTTTCCTTGCTATCCTTGTCGAAGATGGGATAAGGGACTTTGGATATGAGAGAGTCCAGAGTCTTTACGAAACCTTCAAGGTTGCATTTCATCAGATAGCTGCGTAGTTTCCTTGCTTTCTGGGCGCCATCGGTGGATGTAATGCCGAGGTAAGTGGGAGCTAAGTCTTCGAAAAGAGCTCCTCTTACCTCCCCATTAGGGATTTTCAAGAGATATTCCTCGAGGTCGCGATTGTATTCTCCGATGGTGAGATAGCCCGTCTGGAACAGGAGAGGCACTGGGTCGTTGTCATCGTAAAGGCTGCTAAGGCGTTTCTCCGTAGCCCAAATGCCATGAATCTGTGAGAAGTCGTAGTTGGCATGCTTAATGAAATCAATAAAGACCTTTGACGTGCCCGATGTAAGCCAATACTCTCCCAGAGAATTGTTGTTGAATGCTCTCAGCAGGCTGAAGGGATTGCACACGTGCACATCAGCCCGCGAGAAGCGATAGCCGTCGTATTTCTGTAGCAGCCGATTGACAATAGCTTCTTGGGTATCTTCATATTCTTGCGCCAATGAGGCTATCCCTTGGGAGAAATATACTTTCAGTTCATCAAAAGTGATACCGCAAATCGCAGAATAATCCTTCATAAAAGATATGTCTTCCAGATTGTTGGCTCCTGAGAAAAGGGTGTAATGTCTGAAACGCGCCACGCCAGTGACCATGGCAAATTTTATGTATTTGTCTTGAGCCTTGAGTTGGGAAAAGAAAGGACGCAGGAGTTGCTGGTTCCTTTTCAATGCGGGCTGGTCCTTGATGGTCTCCTGAATACCTTTGTCGTATTCATCGACCAGTATGACGCAGCCTTTTCCGGTGGCCAGGCTCACATATTCAATGAGCCAGCCAAATCTGCCTCCGACGCTGGTGACGTCATTCCCGATGGTCACTCCATACAGATTCTCATATTTCTTGATTTGCTTAAGCAGGTATTCTTCGAGTTTCTCCGGAGTGCTAGCCTCATCGCGGCTCAAGTCGAAATGAAACACCGGATAAGTCTCCCATTTGTCTTCGTATTGGCTTATCTCCAGACCTTCGAACAGATGTTTCTTGCCTTTGAAGTAGGCTTCAAGGGTCGACAGGAGGAGGCTCTTGCCGAATCTGCGCGGACGCGACAGGAAAACATAGCTAAACTTGCCAATCAGTTGCTTGATAAGGCCGGTCTTGTCTACATACAGCGCACCTTCAGTCCGTATCTTCTCGAAAGACTGTATGCCCACTGGGTATTTTATCGTTTCAGTTATCATAACCGTAAAACTCTGTTTCCGCAAAGTTACTAAATAATTCTCACAACCACAATCTTGACAAATATGATTTTGGGGAAAGGGCGATTAAAATGGGGGATGTAATCGGAAATTAAGTGTTTTTGGGTGGAGATGAAACAAATTTGGCGCCTAATTAACGAATAAATAGGTGATTTATTCGGGATTATTCGCTACCTTTGCCGTGTCGAATTTACAAAAACGATTTCTTGCTATATTTTTTCTGCTTATGAATAAAATTGTTTCAAAGGAGCACTTCTCTGAAAATGTGGTCAAGCTGGTGGTCGAGGCCCCGCTGATTGCCGCCTCGCGCCGCCCCGGCCATTTCGTGATCGTGCGCTGCGGCGAGAAGGGCGAACGCATCCCCCTCACCATCGCCGATGCCGACACAAAAAATGGCACCATCACCCTTGTGATACAAGCCATCGGTCCGTCGACCAAGGAGATTTGCGCCTTGGAGCCCGGCCAATTCCTCACCGATGTGGTCGGTCCGCTGGGTAAGGCCACTGACATCCGCAAGTACGGCACCGTAGTGTGTTGCGGCGGCGGAGTGGGGGTTGCGCCCCTTTTGCCCATCATCAAGGCCATGAAAGAGGCTGGCAACAAGGTAGTGTCGGTGCTGGCAGCGCGCACCAAGGACCTGATTATCCTTGAGCCGCAGGTGCGCGAGCATAGCGACGAGGTAATCATCATGACCGACGACGGCTCATACGGCCAGAAAGGCTTGGTGACCAACGGTGTAGAGGAGGTGATCAACCGCGAACCGGTCGACCTGGTTGTCACCATCGGCCCCGCAATCATGATGAAATTTGTGGCCCTGCTCACCAAGAAATACAATATCCACACCATGGCGTCGCTCAACACCATCATGGTCGACGGCACCGGCATGTGCGGCGCTTGCCGCGTCACTGTCGATGGCAAGACCAAATTTGTATGCGTCGACGGCCCCGAATTTGACGCCCACAAGGTCGATTTTGACGAGATGCTGATGCGCCTCCGCAGCTACAATTAAGTAATAAGTAACGAGTAATAAGTAATGGCGTCACTATAGCGCCACTGTTCCTCGCGCTTCGGGCGCGAGGAATAAACACAAACAATATGCAAAATACCACCATAGCGCCGCGCGATGCCAGCTGGAGAGAAGAGCTCCGCAAGGCCATGACCGCTAAAGAGCGCACCCAAATACCCCGAGTGAAGATGACCGAGCTCGACCCGGCATATCGCATCACTTGCAACGAAGAAGTAAACCAGGGCATCACCGCCGAGCAGGCTGTCCTCGAGGCTACCCGCTGCCTCGACTGCCCGCAGCCCACCTGCATGGAGGGCTGTCCGGTGGCCATCAATATCCCTGGATTCGTCAAGAATATCCAGCGTGGCGATTTCATGATGGCTGCCGCCGTGCTCAAGGAGACCTCGGCTCTGCCAGCCGTGTGCGGCCGCGTATGCCCCCAGGAGAAGCAGTGCGAGAGCAAGTGCATCTATCACAAGATGAAAAAAGAACCCGTCGCCATCGGTTATCTCGAGCGCTTTGCCGCCGACTATGACCGCATGAGCGAGAAGAAATCCGCCCCCGCCATGCCCGAGCGCAACGGCATCAAGGTGGCAGTAGTGGGCTCTGGCCCCGCTGGCCTGAGTTTTGCCGGCGATATGATCAAGAAGGGTTTTGACGTGACTGTCTTCGAGGCTCTGCACCAGATTGGCGGCGTGCTGAAATACGGCATCCCGGAGTTCCGTCTGCCCAACTCGATCGTCGATGCCGAAATCGACACCCTGCGTCAGCTCGGCGTGAAATTTATCAACGATGTGGTGATTGGCAAAACCCTCACCTACGACCAGCTCGTTGAGCAGGGCTTCAAGGGCGTATTCGTGGGCTCGGGAGCCGGTCTGCCGCGCTTCATGGGCATTCTCGGCGAGAATCTGATAGGGGTGATGTCGAGCAACGAGTATCTGACCCGCGTCAACCTGATGGGAGCCGGTCGTCCCGGCTATGCCACCCCGGTCAAGAAGGGCCACAGCGTGGCCGTAATCGGCGGCGGCAACACCGCCATGGACTCGGTGCGCACCGCTCTGCGCATGGGCGCCGAGCACGCCTACATCATCTACCGCCGCAGCGAGGCCGAGATGCCGGCCCGCATCGAGGAGGTGCACCACGCCAAGCAAGAGGGCGTAGAGTTCCTGACCCTGTGCAACCCGGTGGAATATCGTGGCGATGAGAAGGGCAACGTCAAGGTAGCCGTACTCGAGAAGATGGTGCTGGGCGAACCCGATGCCTCGGGTCGCCGTTCGCCTGTGCCTACTGGCGAATTTCTAGAGCTCCCGGTCGACGAGGTGATTGTTAGCGTGGGCGTGTCGCCCAACCCGCTGATCCCGCGCAGCCTCGAGGGCGAGGGCCTGAAGGTGAGCCGCAAGGGCACCATCGAGGTCAACGACGATATGGAATCGTCGATACCGATGCTATTCGCCGGCGGCGACATCGTGCGCGGCGGCGCCACGGTGATCCTCGCCATGGGCGATGGCCGCAACGCCGCCCAGCACATGGCCGCTCAACTCATCGAGCAGCCCGTCGAGGCGTGATATTCCTTGACCTCTGTAATCACACAATTATACCGGGGGAGCAGGTCGCTGATCTGCTCCCTTAATCTTTGCATATCCTCGGCCGTGTCGTAGACATTGACCAGCATCAAGAGCCGTCGAGTATCCTCAGACAGCTTGGTGCGCTCACAGTCGCTCGTAGGGGTGCCTATAGCGCCCTCTGCATCGCGATAGCAGGGCAGGTGGCAGATGTTAAGGGTGCCGCGCCCAATCGCGTCAAACGGCTCCATTTCGCGTCCTACGCCGAGGTGCAATTCCTGGCCCTGCACCCGGTCGGCATCAAAGCCTCCAATCGAGTGGCCGGTGCGCAGCGACAGCAGGTTGATCAGGTCAATCAACGTGAGGGTGCGGTACAGGTCCACGCCCTTGACCATGCGGCGCGTCAGAGCCTCGGCCGATGGCCGATAGCGGTTGGGCTCCTTGCCGCAAGCCTTGTAGGCCTGGCGCGTGGGCAGGATGCCCCGCAGCTTGTTGACCTGCTCGATAGGCACCTGTTGGCGCAGCTTTGCGCCCTCGGCCTCGATTTCGGCCCACAGGGCATCGGGGGTAGGGGAATTGTCGACCTCGGCCTCGACGGCGAGCACTCGCAGCCCCGGAGCCGCCTGTAGGATCTCAGGTTCAAAATAGATGGTCATATTTAAATCTTTTTAACATATATTTACCAAAAGCTCAGAACTATTAACGCCCTCTGAGTGTTGTTTAAGTACCATTTAGTACTTTTGCAGAGTTTCTTCCCACCTTAATACCATAACCAATATGCGTCACTCTTATATTTTCCTTGCCAACGGCTTTGAAGAAATCGAAGCCCTTAGCGTAATCGACATCCTGCGCCGCGCTGGAATGAGCATTAGCTCTGTATCAATCAACGACACCCCCGCTGTGACCGGTGCTCACGGCGTGACTGTCGCAGCCGACTGCCTCTACACTGAGGTTAGAGATTTCAACGATGCACCTTGGCTGATTATCCCTGGCGGCATGCCGGGCGCTACTAATCTGGCCAATTGCGCCCCACTCTGTGAATTGCTCAAGGCCCACGCTGCCGATGGCGGAAATATCGCCGCTATCTGCGCCGCTCCGGCCGTAGTGCTCGCCCCTCTCGGAATCCTCAAGGGCAGGGAGGCCACATGCTATCCCGGCTTCGAGGCTGAATGCAAAAAATGCGGCGCCAAGATGCACGACGCCCCTGTGATCGTAGACCGCAACATCGTCACTGGCAACGGCCCAGCTTCGGCCATGCGCTTTGCCCTCACCATAGTGCAGCAAGCTCTTGGCGATGCCAAGGCTCAAGAGGTCGGCAGCGGCTTGCTATACTATCCCAAGCAAATGAATTTCTATTTCTAATCGAAACACATACCCTTACTTCTCGCCCCGAACCATCTGGGCGAGAACGATTTGGGCCTCTGGGCCGAGATTGAAAAGCAAATCGAGGATGCAGAGATTGGGTACGAATCCCAATCTTTGCATCCTCACTTGGTAATATGGCACATCCTGAATGTCAGGAAATTGGTTATGGCGGAAATCTTGAGCCTCTGGCATAGGGCCCGAGGCTGAGAGGTCGAGATACTCGACCCTGGTGGGCAGGTGCAGCATCGAGCGCACCTCGGCGTCGATCTGGGCGTCAAATTGGGTGATGGGCATCTCGCGCATCCTGAGCCAGGGCAGCAGGCGGTCGATGTAAAATTCGAAATAGGGAGTGCGGCCGTAGGCGGATTCTAAGGAAATCAGATGGTCGCTCCACCACTGGCCATGGTCTGAGACCACCACTTGGTCCCAGCGCAGGGGCATGTATTGGCCGGGCTGCCGCTCTTTGAGGGCCGGCTTGCTCACCGGCACGGTCAGGCGCAATGGTCCCTGGGCGTCGACGATAGCGCAGCGGTGCACCGACTTGAAGCGCTTGTCATAGCGCATGCCGATGTCGACGATGGCCTGGTCGCACCTGGCCATCGCCGCGTAGTATCTCACCGACCCATAATATTGCGGCGCAAATATCCCCGTCACTTTTGACTTTTGACTTTTGACTTTTGCCTTAAAACGCTCTGCGTAGCGTTTCGATTTCTTCTTCGACGTCAGTGCCGGTCATGGTGCGGCGGCGACGCAGCACAGCGGCAAAGCGGTCGGCGATGGTGGCCACTTGGCGGTTGGAATACAGGCGCTCGAGGTAATTGTAGGTCTTGTTGAAGATGGCATCGATTTCGTCTTGCTCGAGCGAGCAGCTCTGGGTGCCCTCCTCCTCGACGATGCGCCTCATGGCGTCTAAGCGCTCCTGAGCCAGGGGCTTGCGCAGATGCACCATCGACCGGCACATCACATTGCCCAGCACCATGCCGGTGAGCATCTGGTACTGGCGCACCATCTCGTTCCAGGCGATCTTGGCCGACATGCGCGGGTTGCCGTCGAAATAAAAGTCGGGGGTAAACGCTATCCCTTCGCCGTCGGGACGGTCCATCGACACCTCGCGCAGCATTGAATACTGGTCGTATATGTTGAGCGATATCACCATGCCGGTGAGTCCAAAGCTCTTGTCTTCTTCGTCTGAATATGCAAACATCGTGTATTGGTTTTTGGTTTTTAGTATTTGGTTTTTGGAAAAGTATGCATTAGGTTTTTGGTTTATGGTTTTTGGAAAAGTATACAGTAGGTCTTTAGTATTTGGTTTTTGGAAAAGTATGCAGTAGGTTTTTGTTAATTGTTTTTGGTTATTGGTAGAGGTTTAGTGAGGGATGGGATTGGTTGTAATTATTGGTAATATTTCCAAAAACTAAAAACCAAAAGCCAAAAACTATTCTAATGTTTCCAAAAACCAAAAGCCAAAAACTATTCTAATGTTTCCAAAAACTAAAAACCAAAGACCAAAGACCTTCTTCATTTGTCTGGGTTCGCGGTGGTGAAGACGCGATTCCAGCGGATGCCTCCGTTGAAGATCGACTTGTCTTTGTCGAACGATACCACCACAAACAGCGGCGTGCCCACCACATGATCCTCGGGCACAAAGCCCCAGAAGCGCGAATCGAGCGAGTTGTCGCGGTTATCGCCCATCATGAAGTAGTAGTCCATCTTGAAGGTGTAATCCTTGGCCGGCTGGCCGTCGATATAGGCCTGGCCGTTGGCGAAATAAGCCTCGGGATGGCCCTCGTAGTTGCGTATGCAGCGCTCATAGAGTTGCCAATTCTCCTCGGTGAGTGGCACCGTCAGGCCCTTGGCCGGTATCAGCACTCCGCTCTCTCCGCCCCAGTTTGAGGTGCTCCAGCTGGCTCCCAGCCCGGCCGGGTACATCTCGCCCAGTCCGGTGATGAACACATCGTTGACCTTGGCTTTCTGGGTTATCAGGCCTTGGGCGGTCAGGCCCTCGACCATCTCGTCGGTGAGGGGGATGTTGTAGAAATGCTGGTTGAGGTCAAATCCGAGGTTCTTGGCCAGGAACTGGCGGTGCTCCTCGGCTACGCCCGAGATGTCCTCGGGGGTGATGCCGTACTGGTCGGCAATCTCCTGGGTGTAGGGGTGGGGCGAGGTGACGAAGTAGCGGAACTGAGCATGCTGGGGCTGCTTCATGGCTACGCCGTCAATCAGGATTGTGTCGTTGACAATCCTGAGGGTCTGGCCGGGGAGGCCCACGGCGCGCTTGACATAGTTGGTGCGGCGGTCTACGGGGCGGTACAGGATCTTGCCAAAGGTGGCCTCGTCGCGGTTGACGCGCTCCCAGCCGAAGGTGCGCACCAGGTCGTAGTAGTTGGCTGTCTCTTCAAATTTAGAGGCCACGGTGTCGCCGGCTGGGAAGTTGAAGACTACGATGTCGCCAGTCTCGACTGAGCGCAGCCCCTTGAGGCGGTGGTAGTCGTTTTGTGGCCACGACAGGTAGCTGTCGGTGTTGACGATGGGCAGCTTGTTGTGCACCAGCGGGAAGTGGATAGGGGTGATAGGCACGCGCGGTCCGTAGGTCACTTTGTTGACTACCAGATAGTCGCCGGTGAGCAGGGTCTTCTCAAGCGACGATGAGGGGATCATGTAGTTCTGGCCCAGGAAGGCGAAGATGAAGTACACCAGGATTATGGCGTAGACGATGGCGTCGACCCAGCTCATCACGCTGCGCACGGTCTTGCTCTTTGAGCGTTTCCACCAAGTAAAGGGGATGTAGCCGGTGATGTATATGTCGAAGAGCAGGAAACCCAACAGGGCGAGCCACCAATTGCCGATCCAGGCCACCCACACGATGAAGATTACGGCCACTATGCCGAATCTCACCCAGCGCGTGGGCTTGTTGTCTTTTACTCGCCTGATAAAATCCTCCTTGGCGCTCAATTTCTGCCTATGATTTCGATGATTTGTCACTACTTACTTAGATTAAATGATTGATAATATCTTAAAAACCACGGATTACACGGATTTTTTGCTGGGTAATCCAGAATTTCATTTCTTACGGATTTTGGGATTTTCCGGATGGTATCCGTGTAATCCGTGTAATCCGTGGTTTTATGTCTTAGTTTACTGGGATTTCGCGGTTGATGGATTGGTCGAGCGAGATGAGGGTCTCGGTGCCGGTGACACCGGGTATCACCTGTATCTGGTCGTTGAGCAGGCACATCAGATGCTCGTTGTCGCGGGCATACACCTTGATCAGCATCGAGTAGGGGCCGGTGGTGAAGTGGCACTCTACCACCTCGGGAATCTTCTCGAGCTGCGGCACCACCTCGCGGTACATCGAACCGGTCGACAGCGACACCCCAATGTAGGTGCAGGTCATGTAGCCCAGTTCCTTGGGATTGACATGGTAGCCCGAGCCGGTGATCACTCCCAAATCGGCCATGCGCTGTATGCGCTGATGCACTGCCGCACGCGACACTCCGCACTCCTCGGCCACATCCTTCGACGGGATGCGCGCGTTGCGTATTACTATCTGTAGGATCTGGCGGTCCAGATTGTCTATTTTTTCCATTCTATTGGTTATTCAAAAGACCTATTTCTTTTACAACCTACAAAATTAGGAAAAATTCTTCACCCAACTGCCATTTTCCCTAAAAAATCTTGACATTTTGGCTCATGCGCAAAAGTCCG
>NWBJ01000054.1 GCA_002633115.1 Muribaculaceae bacterium Zag1 | reverse complement strand
AACTAATTGCGTGTTACTATAACCATGCAGGGTTGGAGTGTAAGAGTAGGTGATTCGGAACCCATTTTTATCGAAGGTTCAACTTTAGAATGGGAAATTGCAGAGGAATCACCCATCGAAATAGACGCAGTATTTGAATCTGGAGGTATCACTAGTGCCGACATTGACGCTAATTTCTTCTTTGACAGAAAGAATGGAATGGTAAAGGGCGAAGGTACCCTCACAGCTTACAACCTCGCTGGCCGCATGGTGGCGCAAGGCGTAGGCACTATCTCATTGCCCAGCCGTGGCATCTACATCATCGCCGACAACCAAGGCCGCACAATGAAAGTAGCCTATTGACCGATGGGGCGAGTGCCTTGACATTTCGGATAATCCAAGCACCCCCAAAATTGATTATTCACAGCCCCTTTCTTGCGGTAGCGGAGTACCATAGGTTTGCCACAGCCTGGGCAAGCGGGCGCACCAGTGGCAGCAGCTTGCTGCTGCCGCGCCGCTACGCGTTCTTGACTCATCCCCTCTGTGAATCCTCCTTTCTGACGGAATTCCTCAAGCAGAGAGCCCATCAGTTTCTCCAACATCAAAAGGATACGCTCCGTCATGATCAAGAAGCAATTTATGCGTACCGCGAGCTCGGGATGCTCAAACCAAGTTCTGAATTTTTCTCTCTGTCGCTGCACATGCAGGTATGCCTCGCGCATCCAATCATCAGTGTAGGCAGGCGCATCAAGAGGAATGGCACGAAAAGCCTTATGGGCCTCTGAGTGTTTTGACCAGGGCTCGATATAATGGTCGAGAGCAAGCGTGAAATAATCCTGTTGCAACTCAGCGATGCTGCCTCGAGCCACATCTAACAGACGCAACTCAGTCTCTATGGAAGTCTGGTGTCGAGATTTGCCCTCTACGATATTGGCGGTGCCAGAGCGAGCTGCCATCAGCATTTGATCGAGCAGACGATGACAAGGATCAATTTTCTCATTGAGAAATTGCATACTGAATTTTTGATTGTATAGCTGCAGGATCTGCGCTAACACCCATACATCTAAAGTATAGTAGCTTTTTACGGAAGTGATGAGTATTCCCATGGTGATAATTTATAAGGTATTTTACGGCTAAATTAGTGATTTATATTGAAATTTCCAAAAGATCCCGTGTTTTTTTGGGAAATTTCTCGCATAGAGGGGGATTTCTCGCATAGAGGCATAGAGGGCTAGAGGCGTAGAGGCGTAGCAGCCCGGATAGCCTCTATGCCTCTAGCCCTCTACGCCTCTATGCCTCTATGCCTCTGCCCCTCTACGCCTAACCCCCTCTACCCCTCTAAAATTTATTTGCAGCATACCCAAGAGCCATGGGGCTTACGGCTTAGGGGTATAGTCAAATTGGGAGATGGTATGAGTATGCAAGCCTATTCTCCGCAAACGACAACAGTGACTTCCTTAGTTTAATTGGGGTTTGATAGGGCAAAGACAAAATAAATGAGGTTCCATTGCGTTAAAGACTAAAATGGACCTCTAATTAGACATTTCCTGTATGAAGACATTGCGCTACTGCGCCATCCTATCTATATGCGCCATCATGGCCTCGTGCTCGAGCCATCGCGCCCCCCTCACATATTTTGAGGACATCGACACTATGCAAGCCGCCATACCCACTGGCGACTACAAGGTAAAGATTCAACCCTCTGACGAACTGATGATTACCGTCACCTCAGAGGTGCCCTCAGCTACTGCCGACTATAACTTGCCTCTCTACAATCCGGGCAAGTCATCTGACATGCAGCTCTCTACTCAGCCCAAGCAGCAAACCTACATAGTCGATTCAAAGGGTGACATCAACTTCCCAATCCTGGGGCTGATACATGTGGCCGGAATGGATGTGGAGCAACTGCGCGAATACCTGACCCAGCGCATCAGCGAGAATGTTCTGGACCCAGTGGTTAATGTCCAATTGGTCAACTTCGTGGTTAATGTGGCTGGCGAAGTCAAAACCCCTGGCCGCGTATCGGTGACTGGCACTCGCTATACCCTGCTTGATGCCCTCACCGCCGCTGGCGACCTAACTCCTTACGGTATGCGCGAAAATGTGCTTATCATCCGCGAGCAAGATGGCAAGCGCACCCATGCCCGCGTCAATCTCAACGATGCCGCAACCCTGGAATCGCCCTATTTCTATCTGAAACAGAACGACTACATCTATGTAGAGCCAACCCCGGTGCGCAAAGACAATGCCGATTACAACACCAACGACTCGTACAAGCTGTCGGTAATATCCACCATTGTGAGCGCCTGCTCGGTTATCGCATCTTTGGTTATCGCATTGTGCATCAAGTAACACCTCGACTATGACACAGACTCCTAACACATCAGATTTTATAGATATCAAGGGATTGATCAAGACCTATCTATCCAAATGGTATTACTTTGTGATATCAGTGGTGGTAATGGGGCTGCTTGGTCTGTTGTTTATAAGCATAATCAAGCCCAAATATCAGATCAACGCCAACATCGTGCTTGGCACGAGCAATACCAATAGCATCATGACCGCAGCCCTGGGTAGCTTGGGCGACCTGGGCAGCATGTTTGGAGCCAATGCCGATGTCGAAGATGAGATTTTCATCATCACCTCGCACGGCGTGCTCAAGGAGGTGGCTAAAGATCTCAACACCAACATTACACACGATGTTAAGACCGGCCTTTTGGCTAAAGATTTTAAATACACCGACTACCCAGTACAAGTCTACCCAGCTCCGGGCATGCTCGACACCTTGCGCACATCCGTATTGTTCCGCATCAACGTAGATAGCGATGGAGAGGTAAATGTAAAGGCCAAGGCTCGCAGCAAGACTGTAGCTCAGGTCAAGGGTGCCCAATTCCCTGTAACAGTTGAGACCCCTTATGGCAACTTCGTAATCGACAAAACCAGCCATTATCCAGAGGGCGAAAGCCTCAAAACCTACGTCAAGGTGATGGGATATGGCACGGCAGCCGAACTCCTCGGAGAGAAAATCAGCATCGATATGGCCAGCAAGCGCTCAAATGTGTTGATGCTCGGCTATGTCAGCCCCTATCCTCAATATGGCGAGGACATTCTCAACAAGGTGATTGAGGTGTACAACCAGCGCGGCATCAAGATGAAGAACATGCAAAACTCGCGCACATCGACATTCCTGCGCGAGCGTCTTGACATGGCCGAAGCAGAGCTCAATGAGGCCGAGGCCGAACTGATGCACTATCAACAGAAAAACGGCATCGCCAATCTCGAATCCGATGCCGAATACACCTATATGCTCAAGGGCGAAAGCGAGGGCAAGCTCACTGCGGCTCAGACCAATAGCGAAATCCTCAAGACTACCCTCGATTTCCTTTCCAATCCCGAGAATGCATATAGCCTGATACCTGCCCTCCCCGAGGGCGGCGAGGCTCTGGCCGATGTGGTCACCACCTACAACAATCTGGTGCTGCGCCGCATGAACATGGTCAAGACCGTCAAGGCCAACAATCCCACCCTCGTCAAGCTCGAAGAGCAGATTGATGCTATGCGCCAAAACATACATCAGTCGCTCGAGAAAGCTTACCGCAACTCTCTGATTCAGGTGCGCGACCTGCAGAAATCGATGAACCAGTCATCGGCTGTGCTTGGCAGCATGCCTAAGTACGCCAACGAATATGTGTCGCTGCGCCGCTCGCAAGAAATCAAGCAACAGATGTACCTGTATCTGCTCAAGAGCTATGAGCAGACCCAGTTGGCTATTGCCAACGATGAACCTCAGGCCGAAATCATCGATGAGGCCTACACCCTGCGCGAACCCCTCGGGTTTGACAAGAAGGTTTGGTTAGTTATATTTGTATTCATTGGCTTGTGCATACCTCCTGTGGTAATCTATCTGCAGAGCGTATTTAAGAAAGAATCACAGCAGGATACCCCAAGCCCATCATCTACTGAGGCTTGACAACGGCAGCTACATATCAGATCGCTGCTCCGGTGACAAAGAGGCAGAAAGGCTATCTTGATCTGCAGCCCCACGACTGGCTGTGGCCCCTGGCCGCATTGCTCAGCTTGGCAATGATTGGCTTGGAGTTTCCGCTCGGCTATATCGCTCTGGTGATAGTGATAATCAATCGGCTTTTCAAAAACCGATATGATTTTCTTATCATATTCGCTCTGTGGTGCGGGGGCTACTCCTTTACAGCCATGGACTCTTACCGTTTCTTCCAGAGCTGGAATGTAGGTGCGCTGGTATGTCTCCTTGGTGCCATTTTCCTGCGTTGGAATTCTCTGACGAAAAAGAGCATGATTGCTCTGGGCCTGTACGCCTTAGCCCTTATAGGGCTGGCTACGCTAAGCGATGAGTCGATGAGGGTGCAAGCCAAGCTGATGAAATCGTATTTCTTCTTCATCTACTTCGTCTTGCCTCTTTTGGTGTTCGCCAATCGAGAGTTCAATGTGGCCGAGTTTTTCAAGCGGCTTTTCCCCTACGCCCTGATTGCTTGCATATTCTATATCATCGACTGCGTGATATTCAGCGGCAATGTGCTGGTGCCCAATACCCACTTGCCAAGCAACGCCATTTCGCGATTCTACGCCCTGTATTGGAATCCGCTCTCATTCGGATTCCTGAGGAAGTATCCGCCTGGCTTGTTCATGCTGGTGCTGTTGATTTATCCAGTCCAGAATTTCTACAAGCTGCGCCCATGGCAATGGGTAGTGATAGCCATAGCACTGCTGACTACTCGCACCTTTACCTTTATCTCGGCTCTGGTGATTGTCTACTTGCTGTTCCAAGACAATACTCGCCGCACAGCTCTATACTTGGCCGGTCTTATTGTGGTGATGATCCCTATCTATTTCTTTGACAAGGCGATGGGTGTGGTCAATGGCACTGAGAGCACGCTGCGCATCAGCTCTACAATCGACCAATTTGCCAGTCTTGGCAGCGCTCAAGATGATGAAGACTTGGCCGAGTTCGGTTCCGGGCGTATGGCGCAAGCTCTCCCCAAGCTTGACCTGGTGTATCAGTACAAGAAGCAGTGGGTAGGGCTTGGCTTCCTGCATCCGACAGAGACAAAGAATCCCAAATACATCATCTTCAATGAGTATTACAGCGATATAGAAAAGGCAGAGGAGGCAGCTGCTGGAATTGAAATCGAGGTGCTGCAGACCTTTGTCAACGTCGGGTATCTGGGGCTGCTGATATATTTCCTGTTCTATGCCTACACGTGTTGGGTGATCAGGAAATACAAGATAGCCAAATTGTACTATACCTCCCTCTTAGCGGTATTTTGGATGGGAATGGGCGGTTTCGCCACACTGGCACACCCTCACGGCTTGATTCTGGTGGGAATGGCTTACGGGGTGGTAATACTATCAGAAAAGAATAAAACCAATTTAAGATATACTGAGCAACTGCTTAATGGAAAGCCCACAACTGACAGCGACACAGGAAAGGTGTGAAGATATGGCTACTGCAAGGGCACAGAACAACAAGCGAATAGCCAAGAACACTGGCTTCCTCTATGTGAGGATGTTGGTGGTCATGGCTGTGACTCTGTATACCTCACGCATCATACTCGAGGCTCTCGGCGTTGAGGATTTTGGTATCTACAATGTAGTGGGGGGACTGGCTGCATCGTTTATGTTCTTCTCAACCAGTCTCTCCAATTCCACCCAGCGCTTCCTCAACATAGCCCTTGGTGGCAAGAACAAAGGGCTGCTGCGCAAAATTTTCAACCTGTCGCTGCTGGTATATGGTCTGATAGCTCTGGTGGTGTTTGTGGCTATAGCCTTCTTTGGCCATTGGCTGCTCGATGCCAAATTGGTGATACCGCCCGACCGCATGGTGGCGGCCAATTGGGTGCTGTGGTGCTTCACCATCTCGCTATGCCTTACATTTGTCGGCACAGCTTATGATTCGGTACTGATTGCCCATGAGAATATGAAGATATTCGCGTGGGTGGGCGTAGCCGACGCCTTCCTCAAATTGGCCATTGCCTATATTATCCTTTATGTGCAAGACGACAAGCTGATTCTCTACGCAGTGCTGATTATGGTGGCCACGTTGCTGACGCGCGCCATGCCGGCCATTTACTGCCATAGGATCTACAGCGAGTGCCGCCTTGAGAGAGTATGGGATAAATCCCTGTTTGGCGCTCTGTTTGGCTTTACGGGCTGGAATCTGGTGGGCTGCTTTGTGATGATGCTCAACAATCAGGGCATCTCTATTCTGCTCAACATGTTCTTTGGCCCGGTGGTCAATGCCGCAAAGGGCATTGCCACTCAGGTGGATTCTGCTGTCACTAATTTCTCAGCCAATTTCTTTGTGGCTGTGCGTCCTCAGATTGTCAAGCAATACGCGCAGCAAAAAATCTCAGATATGGTGAGCCTGGTGTTCAACAGTTCGCGCTATGGCTTCTATCTTATGTGGATTATCAGCTTGCCATTGATGCTCCGCATCGACTATGTGTTGCACCTATGGCTCACTGAGGTGCCGGAATATACCGGAGCGTTTGTGATATGGATTATGGTCTACAACTTGGTGAATGTGTTGACCAATCCCTGGTGGTCAGCTATTCAGGCAGTGGGGCGTCTGCGCTGGTACACTGTGATCGGCAGCAGCGTGTTCCTATTGGCTTTCCCCTTGGGATGGGTATGCCTTAAGGAGGGATATTCGCCGATTACCGTGTTTATGGTGTTGGCCGTAGTGAGAATGATTTATCTGTGGGTGGTGATCAATGTGGTGCGCCGCTATCTGAAATTCTCACGCATGGAGTATTTCAAAAAGGCATTCCTGCCCATTTGCATTGTCGTAGCCATCACGTGGCCCATCTCTTACATCATCAACAATTCGTTGCCAACCGAGGGTTTCTGGACTTTGGTATCAGTGGTGGCTGACACAGTGATAGTTAACTGCATTGTTATCTACATGATGGCCACCAAGAGCGAACGCGAATTCTTGAAGACGCAAGTGCGCAAATTCTCACATCGATTGTAATGAAGGCTCTCGACAAGATAAAAGAATACGGCATCGGACGCGCTATCCGGCGCGCCGACAGCAAATATGGCATCGGGCGTCTTGAGCGCCTGCTGGCCAGCAATTGGCTTAACCCTTTGGCTACATTGTGGCTAAATTTCCGCACTCTGCCTTTTAGTCAGGCCATCAAGCTGCCGATATGGGTATATGGGAGGCCACGATTCTACTGTACCGCGGGGCGCATACGCTTTGAGTGCAAGGTCAAACCGGGATTGGTGACATTCAACCGCTCGCATCCGGGGTCGCCATCGGTGGGCTCGGTGCAATCCGAACTTATTCACATGGGGTTAATTATTTTCCGTGGCAAAGGCCAGATTGACACTGGGGTGCGCCTTAAGGTGGAATCAAATGGCGTACTTGAGATAGGCTATGGCTTCAAAATTTGTGACATGGTCAATATCGGATGCAACCGTCACATCAAGATGGGTAATCAGGTGCGCATTGTGCACCGCTGCCAGATTTTCGACACCAACTATCATTTTATCGCCAATCTCGCCAAGGGGATAATCCCTCCTCGCGACCGCGAGGTTACGATAGGCAACAATGTGTGCGTATTCAACAATACCACCATCAATGCCGGCGCTCGCATCCCTGATGATATTGTCATCACATCTAATAGTCTTGTCAACAAGGATTATTCTTCTGTGCCTCCAGGCACTGTCCTTGCCGGCGTGCCGGCACGCCCTGTAGCTACAGATTGCTATCGCGTCTATAACCTTGATCTCGAGCGCCAGCTGGTGGAATACTATGCCACCACTGACATCCCCTACCGCATCGCCGACCACGATGTCGACCTCACCACCCTCTCCCGCGACTAATCCCTTGTCTGTACTTTTCCAGAGCGGCTATCTCACCATCAAGCACTACGATAAGGAAAGAGATGCCTATGCCTTAGGTTCCCTAATGATGAGGTAAGGCAAGGATTCTTGGAGGATTTGCTTCCCAATTATGTCAATTTGGGTGCAACTGAGAGCCGCTTTGAAATCGGCAAGTTTGTCGACGAGGTGCGACGTGGCGAAATCGATGCATTCCTCAAGCGTCTGCAGTCGTTGCTGGCAAGTTGCGACTATGACTTGATTTTGGATTGCGAAAAGCATTATCAGAATGTGCTTTACATAGTTTTCGCCCTCATGGGGATGCGCGTCGGTGTGGAGCAACACACAAGCAATGGCCGCATCGACATGGTGGTCAAAACCGACAAGTATGTCTACATAATGGAATTCAAATATCACGGCACAGCCCAAGATGCCATAGACCAGATAGATCAAAATGGCAATGCCATCCCATACCAAACCGATCCTCGCGCAGTATACAAGGTTGGCGTTGCCTTTTCCCCCATCACCCACACCCTTGCCGAGCCGTGGATAGTAGTTAGTAATCATAACTCATGACTAATCTTGTCATATACAAAATTAAGAACGATTTTCTAAATAGGTCAAAGCGCCAAAACGGCCCTCACGATAAAGCTTTCCAATTTTGGAATTCGCACGCACTCCAGTATAGTCAGAGAGTGGTTTTACTGAGGATTCGCCGTATCGGTTTTTACTGACAAGGCATATCTGGTCGCGATGAGTCAGAAATCAACCAAACAATATATTCCGTTATGTCTTCTTCCTTATAATTCATATTTCCGCAAAGTTTCACATATTTAGAACCATAAGCGCAAATTTAAGGTTTTCTCATTAAAATCACAAAGTTTTTATCTGATTTTTTATACAATTAAGCAACAGTGAGGTGCTTCCGATGGGGGCATCTCACTGTTGAAATGGATCCTTATCTACGGAGGGCGTTGATTTTAAGGCAGATTGTAAATCAATTCTGAATGGAATTATCAGGTCGAACCCAAAAAGAAATGTCCGTATACTTTTCCTCTTGTGTTTTATTCCAAAAAATTCTGACCTGAAGGAAATCGTTATCGCTTTGGAAAACGACTTGTCCAATACCCCACAAACGAGCCAAGACACTCCAACTTTCATCATCCGAATTGCGACCGTCAATGTGGCAGTTGGTTAGATATAAGCCAGTATATTCAGTAATGGCCCAACGATATTGACAACCTTGTAGCAGTATAGGTGTTTCAGCAGTATATATGCTTCCGCCTCCTATTCTATCTGTTGTCGTAAAGCTGTCCTCTATACAATTAAGACTATTAACCATAAAAACTTTTTTAATCTGTAAG
>NWBJ01000053.1:10417-15710 GCA_002633115.1 Muribaculaceae bacterium Zag1 | reverse complement strand
AATCTATTTCGCTTTAACTATAATTAGAGCGCAACCTGATTCCTACATGGTAAAACCTACTGATGCATCTATCATATTAACCTACCGCTGCCCGATGCAGTGCAAAATGTGCAACATCTGGAAATTTCCCACCAAGAAAAGCGAGGAGATTACAGCTGCCGATTTGCGCTCATTGCCGCAGCTCAAATTCATAAACCTGACCGGCGGCGAGCCTTTTGTGCGTGACGACCTGGCTGAAATCATCGAGGAGTGCTACAAGCACACCTCGAGGATTGTCATTAGCACTTCGGGCTGGCTGCAAGACCGTGTGATTGAAATCGCAAAACGTTTTCCAAATATCGGCATCCGCATCTCGATCGAGGGCCTCAGCGCCAAGAACGACGAATTGCGCGGCCGCCCGGGAGGCTTTGACAAGGGTCTCTCTACCCTGCTCACGCTCAAAGAGATGGGCCTCAAGGATATAGGATTTGGCTGCACCGTGTCGAACAACAACTCAAAGGACATGCTGGCCCTGTATCAGCTGTCCAAGAGCTTGGGCATGGAGTTTGCCACGGCATCGTTCCACAACTCTTACTATTTCCACAAAGAAGACAACGAGGTGACCAACCGCCAGGAGGTATGCGCCGACTTTGAGCAACTGATCGAGTGGCAATTGCAAGAAAAGCACCCCAAGAGCTGGTTCCGCGCTTTCTTCAACATGGGCCTAATCAATTACATTGAGGGCGGAAAGCGCATGCTGCCTTGCGAGGCCGGAAGCGCCAACTTCTTTATCGACCCTTGGGGCGAGGTATATCCTTGCAACGGCCTGGAGGAGCGCTACTGGAAGGAATCGATGGGCAACATACGGCAGGCATCATTTGACGAGATTTGGAATAGCCCGCAAGCCGAGCGAGTGCGCGCACTGGTTAGGAAGTGCCCCAAGAATTGTTGGATGGTTGGCACCGCATCGCCGGTGATGCACAAATACATCAAGCATCCGCTGCAATGGGCAATCAAAAACAAGATACGTTCGCTGCGCGGCCTGAAACCCTGTCTTGACAAGAAATGGTATGATGTTGGTCAAGACCCGCGCCAAGGCGACCTGAGAGACAAGGTGTGACGAGAGATATACTAAAAGTGAAATGTAAGAAGGCATGAAAGTCGTAGTAGTTGGCACGCGTGGCATACCCAACATCTTGGGAGGCGTAGAGACCCATTGCGAGGAGCTATATCCGAGGCTCGCTGCTATGGGTCATGACATCACTATAATTCGCCGCACCCCGTATGTCAACGAGCAACCTCCTCTCAATGAATACAAGGGGGTGAAGCTATGCGACGTCTACGCCCCGCGCAAAAAGAGCATCGAGGCCATCACGCACACTTTCCTGGGTGTGCTTAAGGCTCGCTCACTCAACCCCGACATTGTGCATTTCCACACTATCGGTCCGTCGCTGCTTGTGCCGCTAGCCCGACTGCTCGGCATGAAGGTGGTGATGACCCATCACGGGCCCGACTATGACCGCGCCAAATGGGGCAAGATGGCCAAGCGTGTGTTGCGCCTGTCAGAGCGCGTAAGCGCCCGCTGGAGCAACAAAATCATTGTGATCTCTGAGGTTATCGCCAATATCCTATCATCTAAATACGGACGCACCGACACCACGCTGATCTACAACGGCGTGAATATGCCCACGAAGAGCCAATCCCGTGATTATTTGAAATCGCTCGGCATCGGCCCTGATGACAAATATGTGCTGACAATCGGCAGATTTGTCAAGGAGAAGGGCTTTCACGACCTGATCGAGGCATTCAGCCGCGCCAAGGTGCCAGGATACAAATTAGTGATAGCTGGCGACAGCGACCACCAAGACCATTACAGCACCCAGCTCAAGGAGCAGGCGCGCCAGCACGGAGTGGTGCTCACCGGATTCATCAAGGGCGAAAAGCTCAACGAGGTGATGAGCCATGCTACCCTGTTTGTGCTGCCATCATATCATGAGGGGTTGCCAATAGCCCTGCTCGAGGCTATGAGTTACAACCTCGACGCAATCGTCAGCGACATACCAGCCAATAAGATATCAGCCCTCGATGCTGCTGATTTCTTCCCAGTCGGCAATGTCGATGCCTTGGCCGCTCGCCTCAAGGAAAAGCTTGCGGCTCCCGCCACCCCCCGCACCTACAACCTCACCCCCTACGATTGGGACCACATCGCCACCCAAACCTCAGAGCTCTACAACTCTTTCAAGAAATGAATGATGGCTCTGAGGCTACCACTCAGAGATTATTTTTCATTTTTTCACTACTCATTTTTCATTTTCAAGATGAAGGTACTGCAAGTAACATCCAATTATCCCACCGAAAAATTTCCCATATTCGGCATTTTCATGAAGGAACAAGCCGACAGTGTGGCCAAACTCGGAGCCGAGAATACACTATTTTACTCAAACGGCAAGGAGAACGGCGGAATGAAGCAGCATGTTAAGTCGGTATTCAAGATGATGGGCCACTTATTCCGCAACCGCTATGATATGGTGCATTGCCATCATGCGGTGTCCGGGTTGATATTTTTGCTATCAGGGGGCGCGCTGTTCAACAAATGCATTCTATCTTACCAAAACGATCCTGATCGCGAATACGGCAAATGGGTGTTTTGGTTGCTATACCCCTTCTACAACAAAATCATAATCAAAAACAATCCATCTCGGTATCTGCAACTCAGCAAATGCGTTTACCTGCCCAACGGGTGCAATAGTGAATTTTTCCATCCGATGGACCAAGCCGAGGCTCGCAAGGCCCTGGGTTGGGACCAGGACAAGCGCTACATCCTGTATATGGATTCAAACAAGGGCAAACGCACCCAAAAGCGCAAAGACCGCTATGACCAAGCCCTGGCTTTATTGCGCGTCAAATATGGCCACGATATCGTGTCGATAGAGCTGTCAAACACGCCGCGCGAACAGATTCCCACCATCATGAATGCTATTGACTTGCACATGATCAGCAGCGATTTTGAGGGGTCGCCCAACTCGGTCAAGGAATGTCTGTGTTGCAACACCCCAGTAGTGAGTACGCCAGTGGGCAATGTGGGCGAGATGATGGGCGACATACCGGGATGCTACGTGACAAAAGGATTTGCCGCCGAGGAATTGGCCGAAGCAGCCGACAAGGTGCTGCGATCTGACCGGAGCCAATTCCGGGGCCGCGAGGCTTTCCTAAAAAAAGGCTACGGCATCGATGCCGTGGCCGATAAGTTGTATGCTCTCTATAGAGAGGTAAGCAAAGAAAAATGAAGAATGAAAAATGAAAAATGAAAAATGAAGAATGGCCATCCGGATGGACCGTTATTCATTCTTCATTTTTCATTTTTCATTCACCCAAATATGTATTGCAGGCACTGGTCGATTTCGCGCTGCTGCTTGTCGAGCAGGTAGTCGACGCGGCGTAGACCCTCGTCGCGCAGGCGCTTGCGCTGCCAGTCGTTGAGGGTGACTTGCAATATGCGGTTGGCCAAGTCGTTGGGATTGTCGGCCGAGAAATACATAGCCGCTCCGCCGCATACCTCGGGTATGCTTGTTGCCGATGATGCGATCACTGGCACGCCACAAGCCATAGCCTTGATGGGCGCTGTGCCGAATCCCTCGTTGAGCGAAGGGTATATCAGGCAGAATGCCTCGCGATACAGCTTGTTGACCATCTCGGTGGGCACATAAGGCAAGAACAGGAATCTGTCTTTATTCTTAATCTTGCTCATCTTCTCCTCGGGCTGCACCCCAGTCACCATCACATGCTTGTTGCCAAGACGCTCCTCGGTGAATAGGCGGTCGAGCACCTCAATAGCCATGGGTATGTTCTTTTCATACTGGTTTGCATTGAGCAGCAAGAAATAGTTGCCAATGTATTCGTCCGGCCCGAGTTGATTGGTCGAGACGTAGGGATAATACACGCGTATGTTGCGCGGTTGGAGCGATGGGAAGAAATTGAGCAGCGAATATTTGGTGTGCTCAGATGTAGCTATGATTCTCACGTGGGGCAGGGTGAACAGCGTGGAGAGTTCGAGCATGTTTCTCTTCTTCATCACACGGCTCATCATGCGGGGACACAGGCGCCCCATGATGCGATAGAACAGCTTGCGCTCGCTGCGCCAAGCCTCATCGTCCCAGGGACACTCGATTTTCCTCAATCCTTGCACCACGCATATCATCTGCGTATTGCATGAATAGTCGGTATAGGTGTAAGGATAGGTGGTGTAGAACACATCATAATCGCCCTTATCGATCAGATCATAGAGCTCCGTGCGGTCCTCTACATAGTGCACCTGGCTCTGCGGAAATCTCAAAAGAAGTTCTGAAAGGTCATCGGGAGTGGTGTACCCGTTGTAGAGCACGATGTCGAAGTTGTAACCCCTATCGAGCGCCATGCGCAGAATATGCTTGCCATATTCCGAGCCGCCGCGCTGCTGCTTCTTGTTATTTTCATTCTGACAGGCTATGCCGTCAAACAATACTCTCTTCATAACTTCATCGTGTTTATTTAGTTGAAATGCGTATTTTTCATTATTTCAAACAATGGATTTCATCAATAAGTTCAGGTTTTCAAATTAAAAGCACCGGTCACTGACCGATGCTCTATTAATTATTACAAATATTGCCATTATTCCTCAGCTGTGGGGCCGCTGGCCATTCTGAAGACATAATTTTCGCCCTTGTACTTAAACTCCATCAGGGGCTTTTTGACCTTGACGTGGGTGATGGTGACATTCATGCCGTTGGCTTGGACGGTTTCAGTGAATTTCTCCTTCAGGTTGTCGGCTATGTCCGGTTTGAGAGCCTCCATCTCGGGGTCTTGCTGGCCAGTGAAGACATTCTCTTGCTGCACCACGGCATCAGGCTGCACTTGCACATCGAGCGACGAGGGGTCAAATGTTATCACTATTTCATCGTCCTTGCCCTTGGCGTATTGCCAGGTGCCCGACATGGTAGCGGTGCCCGTGGCGGTAAACTGATAAGGCGAAACGATGCTGTCGGTCTCGGCCATTGGTTCTGACATAGCGGCGAGCACCGAGGCCGACGCCTTGCCATCACCGCCAAAGCCCAGACTGACGGTATAGTCGGCTTGGAAACCAACATCATTTTGCTTGATTTGTCCTTGCCATTGGCCCACTACGTTGGGTCGGTTGTCGCATGCCGCCATACCCAATGCCAGTATGGCCAAGCTCATATAGGTCGCGATTTTCTTCATAGCTGGTTGTCATTTAGAATTTATAAATATTAACAACCAACCCCCTCAATAGTTTCAGGAATGAAAAATGAAGAATGAA
>NWBJ01000053.1:0-10328 GCA_002633115.1 Muribaculaceae bacterium Zag1 | reverse complement strand
AATGAAAAATTGCCATCCGGATGGCAATTTTTCATTCTTCATTTTTCATTTTTCATTTAAGTGATGATAGTATAGCATTGCGGCTGTCGTCCATCAGGCGGTTGAGGTCGTGGCCCTCCTCGCCGGGCTCGATGGGCTTATGTATAGTGAGGGTGATGTGACCCCAATGAGGCAGCTTGGCGGTACGAGGCATCACCTTGAAGGCGCCATCGATGGTGATTGGCACCACTGGCAGGTTAAACTCCATGGCCAAGGTGTATGCTCCGCGCTTGAAGCGGCCCACTGCGCCGGTGAAGGTGCGCGAACCCTCGGGGAAGACGACCACCGACATGCCTCCGGCCAGCTGCTTCTTGGCATCCTCCATGGTCTCGCGGATAGCCGAGGGCGAAGAGTTGTCAACATAGATTTGTCCCGACACGCGGCAGCTGTAGCCCACGAGGGGTATCTTCTCCAAGCTTTTCTTCATCATCCAGCGGAATTGATGGTTGAGATAGCCGTAGATGGCAAAGATGTCGTAGGCGCCCTGGTGATTGGCCACGAACACATAGCTCTTGCCCTTCTCGACATTCTCTCGACCCTTGACCGTGACCTTGACAAAGGTGAGCCAGCAGAACAGCTTGGCCCACAAGCGCGGGATGTAATATCCCCAGCTGCGGCCCCAGCCCAGGGCGCTGCCGATGATGGTGAGCGAGGCGGTCAGGATTGTGGCCACAAGCAGTATGGGCCAGTATATCGTGAATTGGTATATTCTGTATAGTATCAACATGGCATTACAAATATTTTTACAAAATTACAAAATTTTCCTTTTACCCCAAAGAGGAACCATTATTTTTGTTAACTTTGTAGTCGGATAAGCGTTTCTATTTTTATATGACCTCTTTATAATATAGTTATGGATGCCATCGAGAAGCAAATAAGAGAGCTAAGAGACCAAATCAACGCTCACAACCACAAATACTACGTGCTAAACCAGCCAGATATCTCTGACTACGACTTCGACCAGATGCTCAAGCAGCTCGAAAAACTCGAACTGGAGCACCCGGAATATGACGACCCCCTATCGCCTACCCACCGCGTGGGCTCGGACCTCACCAAGGAGTTTGAGCAAATCGAGCACCTACACCCCATGCTGTCCCTGTCGAACACCTACTCGGTCGAGGAAGTCGACCAATGGGTCGAGCGCACCGAGCGCGCTCTAGCCGGTCAAGAAAGCGACTTGGTGGGCGAAATGAAATTTGATGGCACGAGCATCTCGCTTATCTATGAGCATGGGCGGTTGGTGAGAGCCGTGACGCGCGGCGATGGCGAACGCGGCGACGTGGTCACCGACAATATAAAGACTATCCGCAGCATCCCCCTGCAGCTGGCTCCCGGCGACTGGCCCGAGATTTTCGAACTCCGTGGCGAGGTGCTGCTGCCTTGGAAGGAATTTGAGCGACTCAATGCAGAAAGAGCCTTCAACGAAGAGCCACTATTTGCCAATCCGCGCAACGCCGCTGCCGGCACCCTCAAGCTCCAAGACCCCAAGATTGTGGCTCAGCGCCATCTCGATGCTTATTTCTATTACCTGCTTGGCGAGAATCTCCCATCTACCACCCACTATGGCAACATGGAGGCAGTGAAGCGCTGGGGATTCAAGGTGCCTGACCAGATGAAGATCCTACATGACATGAAGGAGGTCGACGAATACATCAAATATTGGGACACGGCGCGCCGCGAACTCCCGGTGGCCACCGACGGCCTAGTATTCAAGGTCAACTCTCTGCAGCAGCAACTCAACCTCGGCTACACAGCCAAGTCGCCGCGATGGGCCATCGCCTATAAATTCCAGGCAGAGAGGGCTTGCACGGAATTGAAATTCGTGTCATTCGATGTGGGCCGCATGGGCATCATCACCCCCGTGGCCAATCTGGTGCCGGTGCTGTTGTCTGGCACCATGGTAAAGCGCGCATCGATGCATAACCAAGACATAATGCAAGACCAGCTCGATATCCACGAGCACGACATGCTGTATGTCGAAAAAGGCGGCGAAATCATACCCAAAATCGTGGGCGTTGACCTCGAGGCTCGCAAGCCCGACGCCAAGAAGGTTATATTCGTCACCCACTGTCCTGCTTGCGGCAGTCCACTTGTGCGCAAAGACGGCGAAGCCGCTTGGATTTGCCCAAACAAATACGGGTGTCCACCGCAGATTACTGGCCGAGTCGAGCACTTCGTGGGGCGCCGCATGATGAATATCGACGGCATCGGCGAGGAAATATCCAACGCTCTGTTTGAGGCTGGATTCGTGCATAATATCGCCGACCTCTATACCCTGACTCGCGAGCAATTGCTTACGCTCGAGGGCTTTGGCGAGAAGTCGGCCGACCGCCTGCTCAAGGGTATTCAAGACTCGCTGAAGGTGCCTTTTGAGCGCGTACTTTACGCCCTCTCTATTCCCTACGTGGGCGAAACCACGGCCAAGAAGATTGCACGCTCGTGCCGCTCAATCGACCGCCTAATGAATATGACCGAGGAAGAACTCTGCGCCATCGAGGATGTCGGAGGCGTGTTGGCTCGCTGCATAATCGAGTATTTCGCCTCGCCCATCAATCGCGAGATTATCGAGCGCTTGCGCCAGGCCGGCGTGCAATTGGCTATGGAAGAGGAGGACGAGAGCCTCAAGAGCGACAAGCTCGCTGGCAAGGTCATCGTCATCTCGGGCGTTTTCGCCAAGCATAGCCGCGACGAGTACAAAAAGATGATCGAACTCAACGGCGGCAAAAACTCTGGCTCGATTTCCAAAAAGACCACCTTTGTCCTCGCCGGTGAGAACATGGGTCCCGCCAAGCTCGAAAAAGCCCAGGCCCTCGGCGTCCCCATCATCAACGAAGACCAATTCCTCGAGCTATTACAATAATGTAAATGATTAGGGGCAGTGCCATTGGCACTGCCCCTAATCATTTATTGGCGAAATATTTTGGTTGTGGTGGATCCTTGTTGACGTATCAGGATGCCGCGATAGCGTGTAGAATCGACTCTTACCCCCTGTAGATTATACCAAATCACAGGTAAATCATCGACATCTTTTATCGCTGAATTGACAGCATCAATGCCCGAGAGATGGTGTTGAGTTGATGCCAAAGCTATTCCATCGGGGCCAACCAATAAGGCAATAAGGGTCAAGCCTTCGGGATTGTCAGCATTGTCAGGTACTGGCATAGTGTATTCAAAATCTACAGCGCAATGTGGCTCTACGTCACATAGGAGTCCGGAGACTCCTAATTTATCGCCATGCTGGGCGCGTATCACATGGGGATGATGCATCTCGGTGGCGGGAATAGGATTGTCCATATCCTCAAATCCTCCCATCGGGCCTGATTCGCCGCCAGAATAACTGTTGCTCTGGGCATAGCTGCGATTTTCGGGATGATAAACATCGTCCTCGACTATAATGAAGCATACCCCAGCAGAAGCAAGAGGCTGGCTGATTACTGCCGTGCCCTCGGCATAGATTTGCTTTTTGTCATCAGAGAGCTGAGCCTGTAGGGCTATGCCGCCTCTGAGCATCCCAGCCATCTCATCCTGGGTGCGTGTCACCACATATTGAGGGTCAAATATCAAATCAACATTTCTATTGAGGGTGACAGCCGGAGCCGAAGAACTAAGCGGACCAGGCCAATCGCCGTCAATCGACATCACATCGTTGAGATGATATGCCGCGATGCAAGCTGATGGGCACACATCTTCAAGCTCTCTCAACATGGCAATGCCTCGAGTACACCATCCGCACCAAGTGCCAGTCACCTCCTCTACAAGCACCGAGCGCTCCATAGCAGTCAATGCTCGCGTTACTGCATAAAGGCCTCCCTGGGTATCCTTAAGGTTGACAGTATAATTGCAGGGGCTGTTGAAATAAGCCTCAAACGGCATAGGCATCGCAATTTCAGTCACAACATCATCGCTGCTGAAATTTTGGCTAAGGCTACTGCCGTCAGCGCTCAGAACAGTTATTTCAAAATCCCCTATCAAATCTCCATCAAGCGATGACACTTGCATCGACAACTCGCAAGCGCCTTCATGGTCTATCGCCTCGCTGTCGAGCGGTTTGGCCACTATGCGATGGGGCTCTCCGATATGGATGTCATCAAGGAATAACACGTGCTTGTTTTTGGAGTCATTTACAAATGCCACCCAAATCGACTGACCGGCATATTGGTCAAGCGCAAGGCTGCGGAATGTCCAGTCATGATTTTCGGTCTCAACTTTAAGAATGGCCTCATTGGTGAAATCTTCTGGAGTTCCCCCTTGAGTGGAGACATATACTGAATATCCATCCCTGAAAGAAGTGTCTCCGGCCTTGGCTCGCCAAGAGAGAGTGGCGCCCCCATCTGGCACTACAAATTCTGGCACCACCATCCAATCATTGGCCGCGCCGCTTTTTCGGAAATAAGAAGATGAAATGGCTACTAACTCATGAGAATCAGGCAGTTGGTACAAATTCCAAGATGACGGCCCATCAAATCCGTAATCCTTTATATCGGTCGAGGGTTCGAGACCATCCAAGTCATAAGTCCCCACATCGGCGGGGAACCCGCGCTGGAAGTCACAGTGATAAGCTGTGTCGGCCATAGCGGGCACCCCAAAGATGAGGGTCAAAACGAGAAAATATAGGTACTTCATTTCGAAACTTTTACCGATTTGCCTCCTACGTTGACAATATAAACCCCTGAGGAGGGCAAATTCAAATGATTCTCACCAGCTCGGCCAGCGATTCCGGCCATCTTCATGCCTTGCAGGTTGTAAACGTCTATATCACAAGCATCGGCCAAAACGATGACGATGCCGTCAGGATAAACGCGCAGTGTGAAAGGCTGTGGGGCTACTGTCTTGGCAATTCCTGAAGTATAATCGACATATTGCATTTCTGATGTGTCAGAGACATATTCCTCAAGGAAATATTGCTGATAGGCCGTGACATTGAAGCAATAGTCGAGTGAGGGATCGCGAACTATGCGGAACATCTGTTCCGTATCGTCGGTTTCATATCCGCCTTCATACCAAAAAAGTTCGTCGCCTGCTTCAAGCGAAGTCTGTATCTTTACATTGTCAATCAGGAATGCCTCATATTCGCCAGTGTAGAATGCCACATAGTCATGGAGTTGGCCATAATCCAATTCCAAAGTCAATCTTTTCCATTTGCCAGGAGTGACAACGAAAGACTGCGACAGGCCAGCGGTCTCAAACACAAAATAATTGCCATCAGTGAACACATCAGCTGTGATTTTGGCGTAGCCGCCGTTGTTTGACAAGGTCATTTCATAAGTGCGCAGATAGTGACGGCTAAAGAGATCCTCAGTGGCAGAGCATCCTATTTTGCCATTAGCTAAGACCACGCCTCGGCCATACCAGCCTTTATGCTCGGTGAGATCATCAAGTGAGGTCTCTTCGCCATTTTTATAGCTCTCAGGCGCATCATCTGATGCGGTAGAAGTCACAGCGTTGAATTTCTCATCCAAGAGAATGGCTGTGGGGTCATCTTCCCCTACGACTGCGCGACCATAAGCCATCACTACGTAGGTATCAGCCTTAGGCGTAACTTCCCAGCGAGCCGAGAAGGGACCTGCTTGGTCAATCACCTCGGCTTCGAGAGGCTGCGGTGTGGGCAGCCTGGGCAGATGCAAGAAGGGACTGTAAGATGAGGATGCACTTGAGTTGTAGGCACGCAATTGGGCAAAGTATTCCAAATATGGATCCACATCGTTGATGGCATAAGAGGTATTAGACAAATCTGTCAATTCGGCAATAGTTTCGGTCTCAGCTTCCGGGGTGGTCACAAAGCTTAGGTTGTCTATGTATAACACATCGTCGCCTATATCATCGACTGTAAGACGGATAGCATCATACATGTTGCCAAATGTAAGGGTAAGGCCCAATTCCTCCTTATACATGCGTTCAAGTTCATTCATGTCGAAAACTTGCACACTTGAATCAAGGTATTGAAATTCGTGATACACATATTTGTACCATTCGCCATTGGTCAGGACCTCCATATACATCACGCCCGAAGGATCTGGGTTTTCCGTAGGACGACAGATTTCGTAATGCACATTCAAGAGTTTTCCACCAGTTACAGGAAACAAGATGCAGTCGTTATCATCACTGATTACAAGGGCTTTGGATTCACCGGTTACATCCTGACCAACTACTTGGGTAGCGCCATGCAGAGATATTTCCCATCCTGCAGGCACCTCATCAGGATTCAAAATGCCAGGAGTAAAGCTTTCGCAGTCGAGTTCTTCCGAATAATTTTCTGTACCCACCACCTCGCGGCTATAAACCAAGGCATCATACTTTTCAGCGCCAAGCACTGGATTCCACTGCAGGGTGAAGCTATCGTTGGTGAAGTCAACTCCTGAGAAGATGTCGGGAGCTATAATATGCTTGGCATTGTAGGCTACCTCTATGTCATCGATAAGACAAGGGAGAGTCTCGCCTATCATCTGGAATTGCACGAAAGTGTCATCGGCAGCAGTGGGGCATTCTGCTATCAATTCATATTCAGTCCAATCATTGGTGAGACGCTGCGGATTGAATGAGAAAACTTGATCGGGATTATACACACCGCCACCTACCACCGAGTAAATGAGCAGAGGGCCTTGGCCGTCAGCTATTGTGCGAGCGCGGAAGCGGATGCGCAATTGTCCTCCGTAATTGCCCATGGGCACATTCATGAAGCCTCCCACGATGGCCAAGCATCCGCCGGCTGAATAGGTGCAATAGCTGCTCCAGCCATCTTGGGAAGTAGAACCAGTGGGGAAAAATGGCTCGCCCAGCATGGCATTGGGGCATATCGGATCAGCGGCCCATTGTTCTTCGCTTCCTTCGGTAAACCAAGAGAAATCCTCAGAGATAATCGTGCGGAAATCCGTCTCATCCTCTGCGATTTTGGTTGGAGACAACATTGGCATTCTCTGCCCGCTAAGAGCCTGAGGATCGATAGCCGCTCTGATGGGGCGCACGTCAAGACGCGGAGTGGCTCCAAATATGCTTACAGCCATCAGGGCTGTAAGCATAGTTATAGTCTGCTTGTGAAAGATTTTCATGGTTCGGGTCAACGCTTGATGATTGCTTTCTTGCCATTGATGATGTAAATGCCAGCGCCAAGGCCATCGATTGAGGCGGCATTGCGCAGAATCACTGTGCCATCAAGATTTACCACTGTATATGTGACTTGATCGGCTGAAACGGCATTAATGCCAGTGGAAGAGGTAGTGGTCACAATCCATTGGTCGCCGTCAGAGAGATAAGCTGGGGCGATTGTGAAGATACCGTCAGCGTCTCCCTCGATTTCAAATTCATCTTCTGCTCTTACCACGCTTTCAATCTTGGCTCCATTGGCGGGGATAATTTTCACTACCGCGTCTTCGGGTTGCTGAGCGAAAGCGTTTTCTCCCGATTGGATTTCCACAGCCTCATTATTGATTTCTACGGTCACATTGTCGGCGTTGTCGATGTTGAGGACAAACGAGATTGTGGCTTGAGATGCTTCTACCACAGTGATGTTGATTACATCGCCATCATATACCAAGGCGGCATAGTAACCATAGTTCATAGACAATGCCTTTCCATTTTGGGTGATTTCAGTGATTTCGTAACCCCCGACCGGCTCAAATTGGAAGATATTTTCATAATCCATGAATTTCAAGATATTCTCGCCGGCCACCAAAGGCAGCGGAGTGCTCTCATAGTTGCGATACACATTCACTCCCTCCGGAATATTGACATTGACATAGAGCGACTCGGTGCGCATCTCTTCGTAAATCTCTTCGAGCGATTGGGTGGTAATTACCCATACATCGCCGTCCTCAATACCTGAAATCGAGCAGTACATTGGCGAATAGATCGTGCCTTCGGCTCCGTCGCTCTCGCGCACGATTGACTTTACGCCACCCAGTTGCGAACCCTGTACCATCACATAGGATTGGAGAACGACATCCTCAAACAAGTTGTCGCCGTCCTGGATGGTCTGGAGGGAACTGTTGATAAACACGCTTATGCGCTCGGCATTGTCGATGCGCAGAGTGAACGAGATGGCGTCTTGCGCAGAGCCCTTGAGCGGGAACAGCAGGACGGTCAACACGAGCAGCAGATTTGCTGCGATGGAAGTAAAAATTTTCTTCATGTCCGATAAATGTTGGTTTGGTGATTATTTCGGACACAAAGGTAGTGTACCGACCTAATATAGGGCGAATTTCACCCCTCCAACATTGTTCGGAATTCGGGAAAAAATGTTTTTAGGGTCTGTGACGGTCAACTTTACACTTCACAGCGTGAAATTCTGAGGGAGACAGGCCAGTCACCTTTTTAAAGACCGTAGAGAAATGGCTTCTTGAGCGGAAGCCCACCAATTCGGCAATGGCTCCGAGATTGTACTGCTTCATTGCCTCTTCGTCAGAAATCATCTGGCAGGCGCGGCGCACTCGGCTTTCTGCCAACATGACATTGAAATTATTGCCAAACCTCTCAGCGAATACTTGGGAGATTTCTTTCTCGGTCGAGCCTGTCAATTCTGCCAATCGGCTTGCAGTAAAATCTGGCGAATAAAGTTCCTCGCTATTGTTGAATACATCCGTAATCCTGTCAAAAAGGTCATCCTTGGCATCATCAGTAAGCGATGAGGTGGCGTATTTAAGGCTCGTGGCTGCCATTGGCTGCTTCATCTTTTCTACAGCCCTTTGATACAGAGCATTCAATGTCTCTTTTTCTCGCCGTGTCTTAATCCAAAGCATAGTTAACAGCACTATCACGCCTAAGCCAAGAATCAACGAGATGCTGAAAATAACGACCATCAAGGATTTCACCTCCTGTTCGTGACGCAGATCAGCCCCGAGTTTGTCGAGTTCGCGTTGATTGATTAAATCATGCACCGAGCCTAATTGGCGAGGTTTGAACAGGTCATATTTGGCTTCGAGTTGACGGTAATGGTAAGCTTGCGCCGAATCAGGCTTGCCAGCAAGCTTATAAAGAAGAGCCAAGTGCCCATAAAGCGACATGCCGAGGTCTTTGTCGCCCACCGACTGGATTAGAGGCAAGGCCTCTCGCGCCGAAGCGAGCGCCTGCCCAGCATTGCCATTTTCAAGCCATAGGCGCGACTTAGAGAGCAGCGCCCAGAGCTTGAACTTCTGCACTCTGAAAGATTCCTCATACGATTCCACTCTATCGGATGCGACCGATGCAGAATCAGCCAATGCGATTGACTCGGGTATCAGGCCCTGTTGTCGTTTCTTTTCGCTTTCACATAGGAAAGAGACATATTGATTCCAAGGAGTGGAGGTATCCATTGCTTCCCACTCCTGAATGTAGGGCAAGAGGTTCAATCGATAATTGCTCTCTTGAGATATTACCATAAGATTAAGGAGGGCCATATCTACCGACTTATAATCGGCATATTCCTTAGCCTCATGGAATGCTTGTGTATTGAAATCCAAAGCCTTTTCATAATCTTCATAGATCAGATAGATATCGCTCAGATTGAGCAAGAAGAGGGGTATGTAGCTGTTTAATCCCCTCTCCTCGGCTATTTCTTTGCCTTTGAGAAAACATTCGGCCGCTGCCACATAATCATTATAGGCTTGGATATAAATCACCCCAAGATTATTCATTACCAGCACGGCATTGTCATCCTCGCCCTTGCGCAATCCATCTTCGTAGAGAGTCGAGGCCATAGACAGATACAGGATAGCGCTATCAGGATGCTGCTGATCCATCTGCTCTACGGCTCGCTTGTTGAGTTCGCCTAAGCTACGGTCGATATTGTTGCGGAAAAACACATTAGCATCTCCCCGAGCAAACAACCGCGTGGCATTGAAAGCATAAGAATTATTGGCCGCAAAAACTGTGGCATCAGTCCCTACTATCATCAAAGAGACCGCTGTCAAAATTGTGATTATCCTATTTTTTACTATTTCTGTGATTCCTACCTGCATAAATCGATTACAAATCAATCTCTAAATATCATGTCAGATTAACCATGGTCATAAATGTCTCCAAATTGAGCCTCTATGAATAAGACATTGAATACTGACCCTACTCTATAGCCGATAAATACATGATTATCCCCAGTAGCTCTGAATACCATCAGTTTATTAGAATCTGGGGTGACTGGCACATTGGGTTTAATGGCGCTGATAGGCATGAATTCATAACCTAAACCATGACGAGGCTGAGTAGCAATTTCTTTCCAGGACAATGTACTGAGCTTGGAAAGACGATCCAAATAATTTATAAAGAAATCTACAGATTTGCTTTTCACATAACTGGTCTTATAGTTAAAGCGAAATAGATTG
>NWBJ01000052.1 GCA_002633115.1 Muribaculaceae bacterium Zag1 | reverse complement strand
TCGACTTTTTAAAGCGGACTCAAGATTTAACACCAAAAGATGTGCAATCAACCCAAATTGCCGAGCTTTTCCCGCCTACCGACGATGAAAGCCGCATTTTGGTGGGGTGCCGCCGAGGCGATTACAGCGCTTCGATGATATCCCGTGCCGTGGAGGATTGCAATGCGCAGGTGCTAAACCTCAATGTCACATCTTTGCCCTCGGAATTTGCCGACTTGGTGATCGACCTGCGCGTCAACCACCGCAATGCCGAGGCAATCAGCCGCTCATTGATGCGTTACGGCTACGACGTCCTCGCCGCTAAGTCGAGTTCGCCGGTTTTTAATGAACAGATGCGCAGCCGCGCCAACGAGCTGCTCCGCTATCTCGAGGTATGACAATAGCAATCTATGGTAGCAGAAGGCAGGAGCCTTATGCCCAACAAATAGCTGCTTTTCTCGACGCTCTGGCTCGGGCCGGGGCGCGAGTGGTGATGCATCGCAAGTTGTTTGACGTGCTCATCCGCCTGATGCCAGCCCACATGGCCCCTGTGGTCAAGATTGTGGCTGGCCCCGACTTCATGGCTGATTGCGCGGTGAGCATCGGAGGCGATGGCACTCTTCTGCGCACTGCCATGTGGGTAGGCAGCAAAGACATACCCATCATAGGCGTCAACACCGGTCATCTGGGCTATCTCTCGGGAGCCACTGTCGAGGAGCTTCCCTCGCTCGCCAACGAGCTGCTCTCCGGCTCATGGCCAACCGAGAGTCGCACCCTAATGCATGTCTCTGAGCCAGAGCTCCCATTCTGGCCCTATGCCCTCAACGAGGTAGCTGTCGCCAAAGAGGATACAGCCTCGATGATCATCGCCCACACCAGCATCGGCGGTGCCCTGCTTGCCAACTATCGTGCCGACGGACTGGTGATATCCACCCCCACCGGCAGCACCGCCTACAACCTGTCGGTAGGCGGCCCGATACTCGAACCCTCAGCCCCTGTGTGGGCCCTCTCTCCCATCGCCGCCCACTCGCTGAGCATGCGCCCATTGGTGGTGAGCGATGACAGTCACATATCAATCGAGGTGGATGGTCGCGGCCGACAATTCCGCCTCACCCTCGATGGCCGCGCCGTGGCCCTGCCACTCGGCACCCGCATCGAAATAGAGAAAGCCCCCTTCAAACTCAGATTGATAGTACGCCCCGGACACGAATTTCCCATCCCCCTCAGACAAAAACTCCACTGGAGCGAATGAAGAGAGTAATCAACAAATCAGGCGATTACGAGCTCGAGGAGCTGGGCGTGGTGCGCATCAATGTGAAGCGCGGCATGCGCAACTTCACGGCCCGCTGGAAAGGCGGTCAACTCGTGATTGGCGCTCCGTGGGGATGCGACTATGATTCCCTGTTGGACGCGGCTCATCGCATGAACCCCCGATTGCAAAAGATCAAACCCCAGCCTCTGTACCATATAGGCCAAGAGATCAGGCTGCCTGAGTTTACGGTCAGAATCATCGAGCAACACTATGTGCCCGAGCGCATGCTTATGAATTTCCGGGGCTCAGAGGGCATTATCCAGGTGGGTTCGCAATGGGATATGGCGGCCCCGGCCACTATGACGCAGATTAGCAAATTCCTGTGCCGCATGGCTCAGAGCCGAGCCGATGGCATCTTGCTGCCCCGGGCGCGCGAGATAAGCCATGAGTTGGGTGTCTCCCCCCTGATGTGGATGATCAGCAATGGCCATCGCACTCTGGGCTCAACCACCAGCAAGGGCATAATATCGCTGAGCTATGCCTTGGTGTTCTATCCGCAGCGCCTGCGCGACTTTGTGGTCAAGCACGAGCTGGCCCATCTCTCCGAGATGAACCATTCGCCACGATTCCATGAGATATGCGACGCCTACTGCGGCGGCCAAGAGCAAGAGCTCCTCGCCGAGTTCCGCGCCTACAAAATCCCCATCGTGAAATAACATCTCCCCTATATCGATTCATGTCGAAATTGTCGATTCATTTCGATTCTTGTCGAGAGGAGTCGTCGGGAATCGACAAATTCGACAGGAATCGATATAGCGGGGAAGATTAGGCGGCGCAGATGAGGGCGATGGCGGTGGCGAGCATCAGGACGGCGGTGCGGCCTAGGTAGGGGTTGAGGGCGCGGCCTGTGGTGCGGCTTATGCCGTAGGCCAGCAATAGGCTGAGAGCGCAATAGCCTAAGCTAATAGACCATACCCAGTGATGAAAACGGATGAAGGTGCCCGCGTAGAGCAGGGCCGCAGCCGCCAATGCATCAGCAACATATATCAGCAAAGCAAACGTTCGGCCATAGCGCACAGCCAAGGTCATCTTGCCGACTGTCCGATCATCATCGGCATCGCGGTAATTGTTGACAAGCAGCACATTGGCTCCCATAGCCCCAAAGGCCACAGAGACGCAGAGCACCTGGGGCGTAAAGCATCCGCTCTGCACATAGTAGGTAAGATTGACCGGGATGATGCCAAAGAAAAACAATACCGCCACCTCGCCCAGTGCATGGCGCGACAAGGGATATGGGCCAGCGCTGTATGCCACAGCCCCCAATGCTATGACCACCCCGGCAAGCAAGAGCCACCAACCGCCCCAATATATCAGAGACAGGCCAATGCAGCATGCCAAGCCCAGCACGCCGTAAGTGGCCTGCTTCATGGCCTCTGGGGTGATGTCGCCCTCGGTGACGCCGCGTCGTGGGCCGTCGCGTCCGGGCTTGTCGAGGCCGCTCTTGAAGTCATAATATTCGTTGGCGAAATTAGAGGCAATCTGAGCCAACACCGCAAAAGCCAAACACAGAGCCGCCGGAACCCAATGGAAACATCCATCGGCCATGGCCATCGCCACAGCCGCAAACACGCCAGCCACCGACACCGGCAGCGTCCTAAGCCTCATCGCTTCTATCCAAGCAGTCATAATAAGTCAAAAGTGAAACAAGTCAAAAGTCAAGAGTGGAAATTACACTTTTTGTTTATGCAAAATTACGAATTTGTTTTAGCTTTTTGATTATCCTTATGGTTTTTTGTTGATATTTCCCCTCTATTTCGTAACTTTGCAATGCAATTCAAGGTAATTTCCACTCTTGACTTTTGACTTGATACTTTTGACTTACTATATGCTCAACTATTATTATCACGATAAGCCTTTCAAACTCGAACTCGGCGGCGAACTCCCAGAGCTCACCATTGCCTACCACACCTACGGCCAAATCAACGAAGCCCGCGACAACATCGTATGGGTGTGCCACGCCCTGACGGGCAACAGCGATGTGCCCGACTGGTGGCCCGGCACCGTCGAGAAAGGCGGATTTCTCGACCCGGCTAAGTATTTCGTAATCTGCGCCAACTTCATCGGTTCGCCTTACGGCACCACATGCCCCATGCACACCAATCCCAATACCGGCAAACCTTATTACCGCGACTTTCCGCGCTATACCATGCGCGACATCGTGTCGGCCCACCGACTGCTTGCCGACAAGCTCGGCATCGGCCATATCAAGGTACTGGTGGGATGCTCGGTAGGCGGATTCCAAGCTGTGGAATGGGCTGTCGAGGAGCCAGACCGCGCCGACAAGCTAATACTTATGGCCACCGACGTCAAGGCATCGCCCTGGACCATCGCCATCGATGAGACCCAGCGCATGGCCATACTCTCTGACCCTACCTACTTTGAAGACCGTCCCGACGGAGGTTCAAAGGGCCTGGCAGCCGCCCGGGCAATCGCTCTACTTACCTATCGCGGCGGCAAGAGCTACAATCTGACCCAGCAAGACGATGACGAGAACTATGTCCATCCACTACACCGCGCTTGCACCTACCAGCAATATCAGGGCAAAAAGCTCGTAGACCGCTTTGACGCTTACAGCTACATGGCCATATTGCAATCCTTCGACACCCACAACATCGGACGCGGACGCGGCGGCGTGACGCGCGCTCTTGGACGCATCAAGGCCGAGACAATCGTAGTGGGCCTAACCACCGACATCGTATTTACCCCCGACGATATGCGCCAACTGGCTCGCAAGATACCCCATGCGTCATACTACGAGATACACTCGCCATTTGGCCACGACGGTTTCTTGGTCGAGACTCAGCAGCTCAACGACCTGCTAATCCCTTGGATGGAAAAACAATAGACGCTTATGAGGTTTATTTCTTGGAATGTGAATGGGCTGCGAGCCGTGGTGGGCAAGGGATTTGCCGACATATTCGCGCAGCTGGATGCCGATTTCTTTTGCTTGCAAGAGACCAAGCTGCAAGAGGGACAAATCGACTTGGCTTTTCCCGGCTATGAAAGCTATTGGGACTATGCCGACAAGAAGGGATATGCCGGCACGGCTATCTTTTGCCGGCAAAAGCCCCGCAGTTCGCGCCGCGGCATGGGCGTAGATGCCCACGACCATGAGGGCCGCTTAGTGACCCTCGAGCTCGACGATTTCTTTCTCGTCACCGTATATACGCCAAATTCCCAATCCGAGCTGGCCCGACTGGACTATCGCTTGGATTGGGAAAGGGATTTCTTGGAGTATGTAAAGCGGCTTGATCAAGACAAGCCGGTGATTATATGCGGCGACATGAATGTGGCTCATCGCGAGATTGACCTGGCAAATCCGGCCACCAATCGGCGCAATCCCGGATTTACCGACGAGGAGCGCGAGTGCATGACACGCCTGCTCGAGGCTGGATTTGTCGACACTTACCGCCATTTCCATCCCGACCAAGAAAAGGCTTACAGCTGGTGGAGCTACCGATTCAAGGCGAGGGAGAAGAATATCGGGTGGCGCATCGACTATTTCTTGGTGTCAGAGCGATTATTGCCGCGCCTCCTCGAGGCCAACATCCACCAAGACATCTTCGGCTCCGACCACTGCCCCGTATCCATAACTATACTATAACCACAGATTATACGTCGTAGGTGAGAAAAACCACGGATTACTCAGATACCGTCCGGACGGTATCCGTGTAATCCGTGGTTTTTAATTATGCCAAGGTTTCTGTAGATTCAAGTACCAAGTTGCGCTTACGCAAGCCCTTGTTGAAGGCGGCGTTGACAATCATTGAGATGGCTCCGTCGCCAGTGACATTGCAAGCGGTACCGAAGCTGTCCATAGCGATGTAGAGGGCAATCATCAGGGCGAGGTCAGCCTCGCTGAACCCGAGCATAGTGGCGAGAATGCCAAGGCTGGCCATGATGGCTCCGCCCGGCACACCCGGGGCGGCAATGATGCTGATGCCGAGCATGGCGATAAAGCCCATAAACATCGGGAAGTCATAAGGCATTCCCTGGGCTATCATCAGGGCCAAAGCACAAGCCACAATCTTGAGGGTAGAACCCGACATGTGGATAGTGGCGCAGAGCGGCACTGTGAATCCGGCAATCTCCTGATCTACGCCAAGCATAGTGGCGCGCTTGAGGGTCACTGGGATGGTAGCGGCCGACGAGGCAGTGCCAAGGGCGGTGAAGTAAGCCGGAAGCATGGTGAGTAGGCACTTGATAGGATTCTGCTTGGTCACGATGCAAGCTATGCTATACTGCACCACCAGAATCAGCACGTGCAGCACAAATATCACGGCTATGATCTTGACGAATGTGAGCAAGATGCCACCCACCTGGCCAGTGATGGTCATGTCGAGGAAGATGCCGAAGATATACAGCGGCAACAGAGGGATAATCGAGCTATTGATCACCCAAGCGATCACATCGCGAAAACCGTTGAGGCCGCGCAGCAGGGCTGAGTTGCCCACCTGAGCTGTGCCCAAGCCCATCACAAATGCGAGCACCAAAGCAGTGAGCACTCCCATCAGGGGAGTGATGCTGACGGTGAAATACGGAGCCAAGTTGGCAGCCGCTTCCCCATCGCCCAGGGCCAAGCCCGGCTCAATCATCGAGGGAAAGAGCCAAGCGCCAGTGCTGTACGACACAATGCCCGAGAGCAGGGTGAATGCGTAGGCCAAGGCGCAGGTGAAAATCAGCAGCTTGCCAGCCTTCTTGCCGAGTTCGGCAATGGCGGCAGCCACAAAGCCCACTATCAGCAGCGGGATGATAAAGCCCAGATATTGGGAGAAAATTCCATTGAAAGTGACAAAGCATCGAGCCAGCCACGAGGGGAAGAGGTAGCCGGCTCCAATGCCGAGAGCCATCGCTATCACAATGCGTGGCAATAATCCGATACTTTTCTTTTTCATTGTTTTGGTCTTTGGTTTTTGGTTTTTGGTTTTTGGAAATATTACCATTTTGTACCCAATCATTGAGGAAATTAGGGTATCAAGCTGGATTGGAGGTTAATTCTTTTTCTGTTTTCTTAGATTTTGGGATTAGCAGGGCGCTGGCCTCCCAGAGGGCATAGACCGGTATGAATACCACCGCAAGGGTGAACACGTCGCTTGTCGGGGTGAGCATGGCCGCCAATATGAGGATGGCCACGATAGCGTAGCGGCGGTATTTCTTGAAGAAACTGCGCTGCAAGAATCCCATCTTGCCCAGCACCCAAGCCAAGAGCGGCAGCTCGAATAGCAGACCCATCATCAACAACACGGTATAGAAGGTATCCATGTACGAGGTCAGCGAAACCGTGTTGGCAATCTTGTCGCTCAGCTGGTAATCGGCCAGAAAACGCAACGCCAACGGGAATACTATGAAATACCCCACGGCCGAACCGAGATAAAACATCACGTTGCCAAAGACAAAAGCCTTGCGCGCGCCGCGCTTTTCATGTTCGTAGAGGCCCGGAGCCACAAAGCTCCACAACAGGTAGATCACCAAGGGAAATCCCACCACGAAGGCAGCCCAAAACGATGCCGACATGTGCACCATCAGCTGTGAGGCCAGCTCTATATTGATGAGCGAGACATGGAAATCATTGCTGCCGAGGTCGGGCAAGAATGAACCATCGCCACGGATGAAGTCGAGCAAGTGGTATAGCGGAAAATCGCTCGAGCAGGGAGCCGTGATCACATGGTCGAAAATCCACGGCATGGCCACAAAGAAACCGATTGCCAGCAATACAAGCAGAGCCCCTATCTTGAGCAACACCCCGCGCAGAGCGTCGAGGTGGCCCCAGAAGCTCATCTCACTGCTTTGCATCGGTATCGATGTCGGTAGCTTTCTTTACCTCTTTGTTGATTTCGGCTTTGGCATCCTCTACGCCCTGGCGGAAGCTATGCACCCCCCGGCCCAGATTGCGCATCAGATCAGGTATCTTGTTGGCCCCAAACAGGAGCACTATCGCCAATACTACTATAATCAGCTGCCAGCCGCGCAGCCCTAGAAACAATAATTCCATAATGAATGGTCTTTGGTTTTTGGTTTTTAGCTTTTGGAGAAGAGTGCTTAATCTACAGTAATCAGCGCAAAAAGCCTCGAAAACATCGAAAATCATTTGTTTCCAAAAGCCAAAGACTAAAAACTAAAGACCAAGCTTATTTTTTCGAGTGTAAAGTTACGAATAATTTCCGAGAATTTCGTAACTTTGCGCTGGTTTTAATAGGTAATACACAAAATATTAGAATAATTAGCAAAGCAACAGCAATGAAAGCTTACGTTTTCCCTGGACAAGGCGCCCAATTCGTAGGAATGGGCAAGGAGATCTACGACAACAACCCCGAGGCTAAAGAGCTCTTTGAGCGCGCCAACGACATACTGGGTTTTCGCATCACCGACCTGATGCACGCCGGCACCGACGAGGACCTGCGTCAGACCAAGGTGACCCAACCCGCCATCTTCCTCCACTCCGTGATCCTGGCCAAGAGCCTGGGCGAGGAGTTCAAGCCTGACATGGTAGCCGGCCACTCGCTGGGCGAGTTCTCAGCATTGGTGACTGCCGGAGCTCTCAACTTTGACGACGGTCTGCGCCTGGTTGCCGCTCGCGCCATGGCTATGCAGAAAGCTTGCGAAATCAAGCCATCGACCATGGCTGCCGTAATTGCCCTCCCCGATGAGACAGTCGAGGAGATTTGCGCCAAAGTTGGCGGAATCGTAGTTTGCGCCAACTACAACTGCCCGGGCCAGTTGGTAATCTCGGGCGACATCGATGCCGTCGAGGCCGCTTGCGAGGCCGCTAAGGCTGCCGGAGCCAAGCGCGCACTGCGCCTCAACGTAGGCGGCGCTTTCCACTCGCCCTGCATGGAGCCGGCTCGCGCCGAATTGGCCGAAGCCATCGACCACACCAAATTCAGCGTGCCAGTGTGCCCCGTGTACCAGAATGTCGACGCTCTGCCCCACACCGATCCCGCCGAAATCAAGGGCAACCTGATCGCTCAGCTCACCGCCCCAGTGCGCTGGACCCAGACTATCCGCAACATGATTGCCGACGGAGCCACCGAGTTCATCGAAATCGGTCCAGGCAAAGTGCTGCAAGGGTTGGTTGGCAAAATTGACCGCTCAGCAGCTGTAAGCGGTTTGCAATAAATCTCAACAATCCTTAAAATTGGCCAAACCCCCCTCTCATTGGGGGTTTTTCCTCAATTTTTCTCGGAATTTCTTGGTACTTACCAATTAATTCCGTAACTTTGCGTGATTTTTCAAAACCAAAGCTCATGGGAAAGTTCACAGAATTTAATTTGCCGCTAAAATCGCTTAGCGACGGAGAGCATATCTTTGAGTACCATCTCGGGCGTCAATTCTTCGCCAATATGGAGAATGAAGACGTGCGCGATGCCGACCTGGACGTAAGGCTCATCGTGAAAGTGCGCGGCGGGAAATATGACTTGCAATTCCATGTCGGTGGCGAGGTAGTGACCCTGTGCGACCGATGCCTCGACGACTTGCACCTTCCCATTGACGCTAACTACCACATAATGGTGGAATATGGCGATGACTACAACGACGAGAGCGACGACCTGTTGGTGATACCGCAGAGCGACAACAATCTCAACGTAGCCTACATGATCTACGACACCGCTGCCCTCGCCATCCCCATCAAGCATGTCCACCCAATGGGCAAGTGCAACCGCCAGATGACCGCTCTGTTGCGCAAGCACCGCACCCGTCCAGCCGACGAAGATGCCGAGCTCGAAAACGACCTCATCGACGAGATGGACACAATGGGAGGCCAAGACCAGCCCACCGACCCGCGCTGGGACGGCCTAAAGGACGTCAACACCGACGAATAGAGGCTCCCGGCTCCTCTATATCGACTCCTGTCGAATCTGTCGATTCCCGATGATTCCTCTCGAAAAAAATACGATTCCTCTCGAAAAATAAATCATAAAACAATAAATCAAAATGGCACATCCTAAACGCAAACAATCCAAGACCCGCACGGCTAAGCGCCGCACCCATGACAAGGCCGTAATGCCCACCCTGGCTCTCTGCCCCAACTGCGGTGCCTGGCACGTATACCACACCGTATGCGGCGAATGCGGATATTACCGCGGCCGTCAGGCTATCGTTAAAGAAGAAGCTCTCTAATCCGAGCTGCTCTCCGGGCCACTTATCCCTCTCATTATGCCTGCGCCCTACAATATGGGCGCGGCCTTTGCACCAACCAATTAACCCCTGTTTATGCTGAACGCTCGCATTTCCGGCATCGCTTCTTATGTCCCCGATGACATCCTCGACAACGAGATGCTCTCAAAGATGGTGGACACTAATGACGAATGGATAACATCTCGCGTAGGTATCAAAGAGCGCCGTATCCTCAAAGGCGAGGGCGCTTGCTCATCATTGATGGGTACCCACGCTATCAAGCGCCTTCTCGATTCCACGGGCACTAAGCCTGAGGAAATCGACTTGTTGATTTGCGCCACTTCCAATCCCGACTATCGCTTCCCCTCGACAGCCTCAATCATGATTCATGATTGCGGCCTCAGCAACTGCTATGGCTACGACATCCAAGCCGCTTGCGCTGGCTTCCTTGTGGCTCTGCAAGACGGCAAGGCATACATTGCCTCGGGCCTCTACAAAAAGGTAATCGTGATAGCCACCGAAATGATGTCGTCGATGACCAACTACAAGGATCGCTCTACATGTCCTCTCTTTGGCGACGGAGCCGCTTGCGTGCTGCTCGAGCCCACCGAGCAAGAGGGCGTAGGAATCATTGATGGAGTGTTCCATGTTGATGGTTCCGGTCTCCCCTTCCTGCTGATGAAGGCTGGTGGCTCAGCCAAGCCCGCCACTCATGAGACAGTCGATGCTGATGAGCATTATGTGTATCAAGATGGCCGCGCTGTGTACAAGCACGCTGTGACCGATATGCTCACCTCATCGCTCGATGTGATGAAGCGCAACAACCTCACCATCGAAGATGTCGCTTTCCTGGTGCCTCACCAGGCCAACCTGCGCATCATCGAGGCTGTGGCTCACCGCGCCAATTTCCCCATGGATAAGGTGCTTGTCAATATCGAGCACTACGGCAATACCTCGGCCGCCACAATACCATTGTGCCTCGATGAGATGAAGGGACGCCTCAAGAAAGGCGACAAACTGATCCTCACAGCCTTTGGAGCCGGCTTCACTTGGGGAGCCATGTACATAGTTTGGGATATCTGACCTCTCTCACCCATAAAGACTTAGAGGCGCGCCCGCTGGGCGCGCCTTTTTTATCTTTATTCAACAAGTTAAATCAACTTTAACTCACACTTTATTGTCTTTATATTAGAGACATGAGCCTCTACCCCTCTCTCCTGAGGGACTTACCCTTAAAAGAAAGGAGGCTGAATAATGACAAATGAAATTTAATAGAAAACCATAAAAAACTCATTGATATGAATACTTGGATCTTAATCATAGGCTATACCGCCAGCATTTGCATGATCATTGGCTATCTGCCACAGGCTATCATGACTATCCGCACTAAGGACACCGACGGAATCGCAATGCCAACCTTCTTGGCCCTCGGCCTCGGCAGCGTATTCTTCGTGGTGCAAGGCATCCTGCTCAACAATATGCCTCTGGTCATCACCAACGTGATTACCACTGTGTGCTCCGCTATCATCTTCATCATCAAGGTGCATAACGACCACAAGAAAAAACACCAGCAACTGGCATAACCTATAGCTTTACTCAACATCAACGAATCCATACCAATCCTTGGTAGATTCTTGACAGTACACATGGCTGGAGATCTGTAGAGGTCCCCAGCCATGATTCTTCATCTCTAACCAATGTTGTATGGAATGAAGCCCGACCCTCCAAGGGCCAGGCTTTCATAGTTTATGAGAAAATTTTTCCTTGCTTTCACTTTAGGATTACTTTGGCAGTTTCTACCGTACCATCATCGTAGGTGACTACTTGAATAAACCATCCATTGGCAGGAGCCTCTACCTTGCGGCCCATTATGTCAATATAAGATGTGTCGATAGGATGTCTTACTGTGTCGATCTGAATCTCATCTTGGGCCGATACTCCGTAATACACTATGTGGGATCGTGCCTCCTGGCCTCCGCTCTTATATATTGCTTGAATGCCTATGCGGTCAAAATCCAATTCATAGAAGTATATGAATTGCCCGCGCTCGTAGATATCCCAGTTGTCAGTATAAAGATAAGGAATTTCACTGATGGATTGGTCTAAATAATCATAGCAGTCTGGGGTGAAGACAAAGAGTTGGTCATTGTCGGTATAGAGGCTATAATAGAGATTCTCTGGATTAAGGAAATTCCCCTCAGTATCAAAAGGAGCAATACTGGTGCTGATGTATCCGTATTGTAATTCTTGATAGTACACCAAATTAGAAATTACCGGATCGGCTGGACGTGAGAGTTTTTCCTCATATTCATAAATGCTGGGGTCAATGAAAAGATCGACAAAGTAGCAGTCGGTGCTTCCGAGTTTTCCGGTCATGGCTAAAAGCACGCCTGTACCTGAAATGGTCTTTGTGGCAGAATCAAACTCAAGCTCTATCTGTTGTTGACAAATCAAATAGTATGTGTCATCTTGGGCTGAATATTGAAGCTCTGCCGGGACGAAATATATGAAATAGTTGGAGAATATGCCAAGGAATTGGTCGGCCTCGAATATGACCTTTTCTCCCTCAATTTTACCCTTTATCCAATCGTTGGAAGCCCCCTCAAACAAATTGTTGACATACACATAATCATCCACGAAAGCGACATTCACAAATTTGCCACTTTCAGTGAAATAGTTGTCAAGATAAGTGATTGCATATCTCTCTGCGCAAGCCTCGATGTCATCGGGCAGTACCGGCAATGATTCGCCATATTCACTATAAACCAAATTATAGCTCCCTTCGCTAATCCATTCTCCCTCCCATTGGGCCCCAATTGCATAACCGTCGGCTGAATTATCAGCCTCTGACACTATAGTGCCATCGTCTTGTACTAATAATTTTATCTGAGTCCTCTCTTCATCTATTACTGGATCGGAGTTTGAATCTTTTTGGTTGATGGCACACAGAATTCCTCCCTGTTGATATGCGTTGTCATAAAATAGCCATTGGTCGACAGGGATGGTTATTTCCTTGCCATCTTGGCTCAGGCTGCCTTTTACCCATGTGCCATAGTCAAGACTGTTGACTATATCTCGAATATAAACATCTTGGCCGTCAAAGACCATCTGACCGGCACGAGCAGCATATTCCTCATCTATAGTCCAGAATATGTACTTGTACCATCCTTGTCCCTGGATGGTGTAAAATCGGGATTGTCCTTGAGGTTGCTGATCGATTATCGAGCCGTATGACATTGCCTTTTTTACCTCTGAGGCAGCGGGAGAGATAGATGATGTTGGGCGCTCTATTTGAGCCATATTGGCAATCTTACTGATTGAGGCATGCTCTCTCTCCTGAGCAAAGAGAATCGTAGCCGAGACCATCAAAATCATACCGAGTAGGAATACGCGGCATAGGGATACACGTTTTGTCTTCATGGGTATATTTTTTTCTGCAAAGATAAGGGATTTATTATAAAAGATTGACTATCTGATTTTTGAAAACATCCTATTTTCAAAAACCTTTTATATTTAGTCAATAATACCCAGAAAAATTATCTTACTTTTTTGAAAATTCGACACAAACCAGTTGCCTCTATAGACAATTTTGACTATAAAGCCTTAATTTTGTGGAAAGGTAATTCATAAACACTATGAGGATGATTAGAAAAGTTTTATTGGGTCTGGCATTGATGCTATGCCAAGCCCATAGCCACGCACAGACGGTGGCAGATGCAATATATGTTGGATATTGCGAGGGGTCGGTTAGCACTCAAGGAGCAGCTGCCTTTACTACCGACGAAGAAAACACATGGGTATCTCAAGCCATCTATTTGCCCGATGAGATTTTACGCCAATACCAAGGCAATGACATCAGCAAAATCAAGGTTGCGTTAGGTGCTGTAAGTAATGTCGATACCATACAAGTCTGGGTGAGAACCTCTCTTGATGGAGAAAATCTCACTCAAGGGGTAATTTACCGAACTCAAACCACTCCCTTTCAGAAAGGATGGAACGAGATTTGCTTTGACACGCCTTGGGCCATTGCCTCAGGACAAGGACTATACGTAGGCTACTCCTTTTTCCAAGAACAAAAGACCAAAGCCCTGGCTATACAATCGCCAGAAGATGTTGAGCCCAGAGAACATGCCCTGTATGTAAAACTTGGGGAAAATGCCTTGTGGGAAGACCGACATATCGAAGGCACAGCTCCAATACAAGCCGTCATTACCGGCAACAATCTGCCTCAATGCGATTTGATGCTAATGGAGATTGAAATACCTGAGCTTTATGTAATCCAACATGGGATATTTGAAGTAAACGCTACAATAAAAAACATTGGAGCTGCAACCATCTCAGCCTGTGAGATAGAGTGTAGATTTGATTCCATGGAGACTACTTACGCAGCGGAGGTGGAGTTGAATCTAAGTTATGGACAAGAAAAGACGATTAGTTTTATAATTTTCCCCGATTGTTTTTCGGTAGCCGATGACCAAATCCATACAGTAGAGATAAAAGCTGCCCGAACAGCTGAGGGAGAAGATGCCGACCTAAGCAATAACATCCTGAACGGAGAGTTCAACATAATTGATAGGGCATTTTACAGAAAGGTGCTCTTAGAGGAGTTTACCACCGAACAATGTGCTAATTGCCCCTCTATGGCCTATCGCCTTCAAAATCTATTGGCAGATGAGAAATATGCCCAACGAGTTGCTATGATTTGCCATCATAGCGGTTTCTATACCGACTGGCTCACATCACTCTCAGATACAGAATATCTATGGTTTTACAATCAGGAATCAACTTATGCCCCAGCGCTAATGATTGATCGCCAGACAACAAGCGACACAGCCTCGCCTGTGTTTTTTTCCAGTGACGATGAAGCTATGAGGGCCAAACTCGATAGGCGATTAAAGGAATGGGCCCTTGTATCGGTAAATCTTAGCGCTCAGCTATCTGTTGACAAAAACACGGTTGAGGTGAGAGTGACGGGCCAACGCACTCTGCCCACCTTCACCAATCAAGCGCCTCGCCTTACAGTAAGCTTATTAGAGGACTCGGTCAAGGCTCGTAATCAAAAAGGCACCATCGAGGATTTTTACCACAACCATGTAGTCAGAGCCAACAATTCCGCCTGGGGAGAAGAGATGGAATGGGATGGCGATATGTATGAATACGAATGCATCTTACCGATAGAGTCGGATTGCAAGTACGAGAATCTCAGCCTCATCGCCTACGTATGGGATTTTGATCCATCGGATCCGACAGAATGTCAAATCAGTAATTGCTCTACCCTCCCATACCAGGATTTTGAAGCCACTGGGGCGGTTTATGAAATCCCATTCTCTCGCCAAGACCAGAAAGCAGAATATTACTCCATTGAGGGTTACCGGATTTGCGAGCCAAGGAAGGGTGTTAATATTATAAGGTATACAGATGGGAATTCTCGCCTAATCCTTATAAAGTGATAAAAAAAGAGTCGGATTCGTCACGAACCCGACTCTTTCTTTTTATTAACCAATTATTTTGTCTATACGATTCATCTTGAACTCCTATAAAATTGCTTTAGGGGATTAATCCGAGGGCTTTTTTACTATTGCAAATTAAATACTGAGTCCGCTTTAAAAAGTCGAA
>NWBJ01000051.1 GCA_002633115.1 Muribaculaceae bacterium Zag1 | reverse complement strand
CGTCGATGTGGCGCACCACGGCCTGAGACACCCCGAACAGGATGCGGTGGATGTAGTCGGCCTCGCTGGTGTTCTGCACCTCTATGATTATGATGTGGCCCTTGCTGTTCTTGCAGCGGATGTCGACGCGGTTGAACTTCTCGTCCTGCTCCTTCTTGTCTCCCTCGCTCTCGAGGATGTCCACGATCTTTATCTTCTCGCCGAGCACGGCCGAGAGCAGCCCCTCGAGCACGTCGAAGTTGGCCGGGCTGCACAGCATGTACTTCATCGCCCAGTCAAACCTTATCAGCTTCTTGTCGTCTGTCACCTTCGGCTTCTTCGCCCTTTCTCTCTTGGGCTTCTTTTCGCTCTCTTCCATGGTCATTCTGTCTTTAAATCTTACCGTTGCAAATATAAGAATATTTCTCCAAATCAGAAAATCCAAAGAAAGAAAAATACTATTACTGAGAGCGACCAGCATTGTGAATTATGAAATGTGAATTGCGTTTGTCGGTTAATTTGTGTGAATGAGGCTGCAAAACACCAACTTTTGTTAATTAGATTTTGTCAACTCCTTGAAAATTGTTAACTTTGCAAATTAAAAACCGAGCCTTGCAAATAAATTCGGAAATATTACATAAAATAAAGAGAATATGAGTTTGAACATCATTGTGCTTGCCAAGCAGGTGCCCGATACCCGCAACGTAGGCAAAGATGCCATGAAGGAAGACGGCACCATCAACCGCGCCGCTCTCCCCGCAATCTTTAATCCCGAGGACCTCAACGCTCTCGAGCAAGCCCTTCAGCTCAAGGACGCCAACCCCGGCTCTACAGTGACAGTACTCACTATGGGTCTGCCCCGCGCTGCCGAAATCGTGCGCGAGGCAATGTATCGCGGAGCTGATGGCGGTATCGTCCTCACCGACCGTCCTTTCGGCGGTGCCGATACCCTGGCCACTTCTTACTCCTTGGCACAAGCCGTGAAAAAATTTGGAAATTATGACATCATCCTTGGCGGTCGCCAAGCTATCGATGGTGATACCGCTCAAGTAGGGCCCCAAATCGCTGAGAAACTTGGCATCCCCCAAGTGACCTACGCAGAGGAGATTCTCGACCTGAGCGATGGCCACGTCACCGTGAAGCGCCGTCTCGAGCATGGCGTAGAGGTTGTCAAAGCTCCTCTGCCCTGCGTTGTCACCGTCAACGGCACCGCTGCTGAGTGCCGCCCACGCAACGCTCAGCGCGTGATGAAATACAAATACGCTGCCTCGCCCAGCGAGAAGGCTAACCTCCCCGAGGACAAGCAGGCTCTGCTTGAGGCTCGCCCCTTCCTGAATATCAAGGAGTGGAACGCCGCATTCGTCGAGGCTGATCCAGCTCAAATCGGCCTCCCGGGCTCTCCCACTAAGGTTAAGGCTGTCGAGAATGTCGTATTCACCGCTAAGGAGAATCTGGTGCTCAACGATGACGACACCGCAATCGAAAATCTCATTAAGGACCTAATCGCTAACCACACCATCGGCTGATTCGCCCCCAGCATAGCCGTTGAATATAATTTAGCAGAAAATGACCGACAAGAACAACCTTATAGTTTACTGCGAGTTCGACGAAGGAAAAGTGGCCGACGTGAGCCTCGAACTCCTCACCAAAGGCCGCGCATTGGCCGACCGTCTCGGCGTGAAGCTCGAAGCCCTCGTGATTGGCGACAACCTCAAGGGCATTGAAGAGCAAATCTTCCCCTACGGAGCCGATGTGGTCTACAAGGTCGAAGACAAGCGTCTCTTCCCCTACACCTCAAATCCCCACGCTTCGGTGCTGATCAACCTCTTCAAGGAGATCAAGCCCCAAATCTGCTTGATGGGTGCAACTTGCATTGGCCGCGACCTTGGCCCACGCGTATCTTCCTGTCTGCATAGCGGCCTCACCGCCGACTGCACCGCTCTCGAGATTGGCGACCACAAGGATGCCAAGACCGGCAAGGAATACACCGACCTGCTCTTCCAAATCCGTCCAGCCTTTGGCGGCAACATCGTTGCTACCATTGTCAACCCCGAGTGCCGTCCTCAGATGGCCACAGTGCGCGAGGGCGTGATGAAGAAAGAGGTGCGCGACCCCAACTACAAAGGCGAAGTCATCGACCTCGACCCCAACAAGTATGTAAAAGACGATGATTTCATCGTTGAAATCATCGACCGCCATATCGAGAAATCAAAAATCAACATCAAGAATTCTCCCATCATCGTGGCTGGCGGCTACGGCATGGGCAGCAAGGAAGGATTTGACATGCTCTACAAGCTCGCCGACACTCTCGGCGCTGAGGTAGGCGCATCTCGCGCCGCTGTCGATGCCGGTTTTGCCGAGCATGAACGCCAAATCGGCCAGACTGGCGTCACAGTGCGTCCCAAGCTCTACATCGCTTGCGGCATCTCGGGCCAGATCCAGCACATCGCCGGTATGCAAGAGAGCTCGATCATCATCTCGATCAACAACGACCCCAACGCTCCCATCAACACCATCGCCGACTATGTGATAAATGGCAACGTCGAGGACGTTGTGCCTAAGCTTATCAAATATTACAAGAAAAACTCGAAGTAACCCCGACTCAAAATGGCTAATTTCTATACTGACAATCCCGACTTGAAGCATCATCTCAACCACCCGATGATGCGCAAGATCGTTGAGCTCAAGGAGCGCAATTTCACCGATGCTGAAAAGTTCGACTACGCGCCATTCAACTTCGAGGACGCTATGGACAATTATGACCGCGTGCTTGAAATCGTAGGCGACCTCTGCGGCGGCATCATCGCCGACAATGCCGAGGGTGTCGACCACGAAGGCCCCACCCTCAAAGACGGCCGAGTGACCTACGCATCTGGCACCCAGCAAAACCTCGAGGCTTGCCGCAAAGCCGGCCTCATGGGCATGGCTATGCCTCGCCGCCTCGGTGGCCTCAACTTCCCCATCACCCCCTATATCATGGCTGCCGACATCGTGAGCCGCGCCGACACTGGCTTTGAGAATCTCTGGGGTCTGCAAGACTGCGCCGAGACTCTCTACGAATTTGGAGATGAGGATCAAAAGCAACGCTACATACCTCGCGTATGCGCTGGCGAGACCATGTCGATGGACCTCACCGAGCCCGACGCCGGCAGCGACCTTCAGTCGGTGATGCTCAAGGCCACCAAGAAGGACGACGGCACTTGGGTGCTCAATGGCGTGAAGCGCTTTATCACCAATGGCGACAGCGACATCCACTTGGTGCTGGCTCGCTCTGAAGAGGGCACTCGCGACGGTCGCGGTCTGTCAATGTTTATCTACGACAAGCGCAACGGCGGTGTCAACGTGCGCCGCATCGAGAATAAGATGGGCATCAAGGGTTCGCCCACTTGTGAGCTCACCTATAAGAATGCTCCTTGCGAACTGGTTGGCGACACCCGCATGGGCCTGATCAAATATGTAATGGCTCTGATGAACGGCGCTCGCCTCGGCATCGCCGCCCAGGCTGTCGGCGTAAGCGAAATCGCTTATCGCGAGGCCCTCGCTTATGCCAAGGACCGCAAGCAATTTGGCAAGGCCATCATTGAGTTCCCGGCTGTGGCCGAGATGCTCTCGATCATGAAAGCCAAGCTCGACGCCTCACGCTCATTGCTCTACGAGACCGCTCGCTTTGTTGACGTCTACAAGGTGTATGAAGACATTGCCAAGGAGCGTCCGCTCACCGGCGAAGAGCGCCAGGAGATGAAGCTATACAAGAAGCTCGCCGACGCCCTCACCCCCATCGCCAAAGGCATGGGCAGCGAATATTGCAACCAGAACGCTTATGACTGCATCCAGATCCATGGCGGTTCGGGCTTCATGAAGGACTACGCTTGCGAGCGCATCTATCGCGATGCCCGCATCACCAGCATCTACGAAGGCACCACCCAGCTGCAAGTCGTAGCCGCTATCCGCCACGTCCTCTCTGGCACATACAAGAATCTGATCGAGACCTACGCTGCCGAGGAGATTAAGGCCGAACTCCTGCCCGCCAAGGAGCGCATTGCCCAGATGGCCGAGCTCTTCTTTGCCGCTGCCGGCAAGGTATCTGAGATTAAGATTCAGGCCTACACCGACTTCATGGCTCGCCGCTTGGTTGAGATGGCTGGCAACACCATCATGAGCTATCTGCTCCTGTCAGATGCCAACCGCAACGACAGCTTCAACCGCACTCTGCATGTTTACCTCAACCTGGCTGAATCAGAAGTGGAGAAGCACTCTGAGTTTATCGCCAAATTCAAACCCGAGGAACTTGAGTACTACAAGGCATAAATATCGACCAAACGCATAGATACACCTACAGGGCGGCACAATCAGGTACCGCCCTTTGGTGTTTATAAGTGGTACCCTTTGAATTAAACTATTTTAATCAATCTTAAAACCTATTTTATGAAACGACTAATGAGTATTGGGATAGCGGCTGCTGTCACAGCATCTTCTGCCATAGCAGCTACCCCACTATCGATGAAGGATCGCTTCGAGCAGACTGTGGCAAATCTGCGGGCCACAGGTTTTAGCGATGTTCATCCCGGAGCACTCACTGTAGGACAAGGCGCAAATTGGCGCAAGGCCACTGCTAACTCGACAATGCGCAAGGCCGTGCGCACCGAGCCAGATGGAAGCATTGACAGTGGTTCAAATTGGGGCAGCCTCTACACCCCCGATGATGAGGAATGGTTCTACACAATGAATTATGAGTATGACCATTTTTACAACGAGGACATCGATTACACTTACTCCACCATTACTGGAGCGGATATCGTAATCTACAATGCGTCGCTTGAACAAGCTGGCAGATTCCAAATTACTCTCGACATGACCCAGGGCGACACTGGCATCAATTATGTTGCCATTGCTCCCACTCTGTCAAAGAAATTCTTCAACATCAACGATGCCTACGAGGTGATGGTGTATGTGCATTGCACCACCGAAGATTATAGCGGCCGCGATTTTACCGAAGTTTACTCGCTTACCGGCTCAGATACTGCCACCTACGTTGAGACTTTTGATGGCAACCAGGTGTTTGCCCTTAATAATCAGCTCGACGCCTACAGCGAGAATTTCACTATGGCCTTCATGCGCGATGGCTACGACTATGATGCAGATGGCAATTCTAAGTATTATCTCTACTACGATGTGTACAAAAAGGCTGGCTATGGCACCTCAGCCCAGCTGATGCACACCTTTGTCATTGACTATGAGCTGTTTGCCGGCGCTGGCAATTATGCCCTGCCATTCCTGTGCAATGCCCACAACAATCAGCTCTACTACGCTATCCCCTACTATGAGCAGCCTTTCTGGGTGTATAATGAGAACTATTATACCGACCCCGATGTCACTGAGGATAACCACTTCATCATCGATCTCTACGACAGCGACTTCAATCTCATCCACACCACCAGCATCCCCATGGAGGGCAAAGACAATGCTCTGTGGTCATTCCCCGGCATGGGCCAGCTGTTTATAGTAACACGCAATTAGTTTGAGAAAAATTTGCAAGGTTGGAAAAAGTTCCCTACCTTTGCAGCATGAATCTGGAGATGAGTAAAGAGCAGTTGAAGGAGTTGGAAAAGATCCAACGGAACGTAGTGGGCACCCCGGCTTATGTGAAGGTGACCGCAATCATCATGCTTGCCAAGCACTACTCTCCCGGCGATGTTTCCTCCTGCCTCGGAGTGGATTTGTCCACAGCCTACCGTTACGTGAAGGCATATCGGGAGTGCGGAGTTGACGGTCTCATGGAGAACAAGCACAAGGGCTACTTTGGAAAGCTCACCTGTCTGCAAATCTCCGCGTTGAGGAAAGAGCTCAGGAGCAAGATCTACACTGATGCGAAATCCGTCTGCGCATGGGTCAAGTG
>NWBJ01000050.1 GCA_002633115.1 Muribaculaceae bacterium Zag1 | reverse complement strand
GACTTTTGCGCATGAGCCCAAAATACTACCGCTTCTTTGCATACTCTCCCTATATCAGATATAAGAAAGGTGCCAAAGCAGATGAAAGTGTTCTGTATACGGATAAGAAATCTGCTTCTACAAAAGAGGACTTCAATGGATATACCACTGTAACCTTTGATCCTTCATCCAAGAAAATGCAATTCCCAACCCATATTTGGATGAGTCTTGTCGGTGGAACTGATGATGTAGATTATATGTATGCCCAATCTGAAGCAATTGAGCCAAGCCAAAGTGGTACACCTGAGGATGTCTCCATGACCTTCTACCGCATGATGGGCCAAATGCAGATTGGTGTGTATGAGGATATTCCTGGCTATCACGTACAAATGCAGCCAGTAAGTATATCTTCTACAGTTGGTGGCAAAACAATCGCTGGCATCGCTGCTATCCCCGTTATATATAATGAGTCAAGCTCTCCTAAATTTTCAAGGAGTGAATACATTGTGGGTGGCATCCCCGCAGTTGATTTTACCAAAACTAAAAATCTTACAAGTTATGCGAGTGAGAGTGAGGTGAAGTCGAATCAAGCTGGTTGTTTTTCTTCTGTTGGTATGAGCCCACTCACATCAGATAAATATATAGTTGATCGTACTGACATTTCTGAAGTTACTGCAAATACCGTAACGATGTCGCCAGATATCTATAGAGTTATCCCTCAACAGGCTTGTGGCTTCCAAGTTGTCATGAATTTTGATTTGATTGCTGATGATACCAAGGAGGTAATTGAGGTAAGAAATGCTCGTGTATACATAGAACCTACTTATACCAATTGGGAAGAGAACACAGTATACACTTACATTTTTAAGATTACCAAGAATACTTCAGGTACCACTAATCCTCCAGACGATCCCACTCCAGACGATCCTCAAGATCCCGATCCGGATAAGCCAGCCCTCTATCCTATCGTGTTCGATAACTTGACCATTGCTGATATGACTACCTCAGAAGTGACTACTGTATGGGCAGTCAATCCAGGAAAAGATGAGAGCAATCCCCTTGATAAGAAGAACTACTAAACTAACCCCTAATCCCTAATCCAATAAAAAGCTCGCGTGGCCATTGACCGCGCGAACTTTTTTAGTTAGCACAGCCCCCTAACCCCCTAAAGGGGGCAGGATGTCGCCGGCTGAGGGAGTCCCACACGAAACCCCATCATCAACCCCCTGCAGAGCTGTAGGCTGGAGCCATGACTCCAGTGGTGGATTAATCAAAAGCCACGCAATTGTCAGTCACAAGAATCATCTCCAATACACCACTAAAGTGGTGGCTCAGGCCTACTACCTAACCCCAATCGTAATCCTATGAGGTGTAAAAGAAATTTTCATGACGATTGTAAGAATATAAAGAATTATTCGTATCTTTGCATAAACTATATGGCAATCTCGTAGATAAGTAAAGTATGAAACGTTGTCTCAGAAACGGCAATGCAAAAAAGAAAATCTATAAAACTATAGCAAAGAAAGATATTGGCCTCTCGGAAAGCGAAGCCCAATATAATATCAAAACTTATGTCAGTCTGTTTAGCAGCGCTGGTGTGGGGTGCTATGGTTTTAAAGAAATGGGATATCTGTGCATTGCCACTGTAGAATTACTCGAAAAGCGCCTGAAAATCCAAAAGTACAATAAAAAATGTATCTACGATAGCGGTTACATCTGTGGTGATATGACAGATGAGGTAACCCAATGCAAAGTCGTAGAACAATTTGAGATGTGGAAGTCTCTCTATCCTATTACAGATGTGGATGTGGTAATAGCCACACCACCGTGTCAAGGGATGTCTGTAGCCAACCATAAAAAGGGAAATGAGCTGAAACGAAATTCTTTAGTGGTAGAATCCATCAAAATGACTAAAGTGTTGAAGCCCCGATTTTTCATATTCGAGAATGTGAGAGGGTTCATGAAATCGATATGCACTGATCTGGATGGTATTGACAAACCAATAGGCAAAGTTATCGATTTGAATCTCTCTGGTGAATATAACATATTGACAAAGGTCATTAATTTCAAAGATTATGGATGTCCCTCAAGCAGAACACGCACCTTGGTAATAGGTGTAAGGAAAGATCAGATGGAGGTTACTCCTTACGATTTATTCCCTGACCAAAGGCCTGAGCGCACGCTTAGGGAGACCATTGGTCATCTACCCTCTCTTAAAAGGATGGGAGAGATTTGGGATGAGGATATATACCATAATTATCGAAAGTTTGATGTCAGAATGCTCCCATGGATAGAGAATATCAAGGAGGGTCAGTCTGCTTTTGATAATGAGGAATCTTGGCGCATCCCCCATACCATAAAGAATGGCGTGGTGGTGTATAATACCCAAAAGAATGGGGATAAGTATACTCGTCAATATTGGGATAGGCCGGGTCCTTGTATCCATACAAGAAACGATATCTTAGCCAGCCAGAATACTATTCATCCAAAGGACAATCGAGTTTTCAGCATCAGAGAGCTAATGCTGCTTATGTCGGTGCCCGATTCTTTTAAGTGGAGTGAAAAATCTACTGAAGAACTCAATCTAATGCTGCCGAAAGATAAGGAGGCTTTTTTGAGAAAGGAGGAAATGAACATCAGGCAGAATCTGGGTGAGGCTGTCCCTACAGTGATTTTCCAACAAATAGCGAAGAAGATTCTAAGATTGAACGGCCGCTTCTTCCTCTCGGATCAAGGAATCGACACTTTGATTCAGAAAAGACAATTGTCAAATCATAATAAGCTAATTGAATACATATCCTCACATTTGGATTTGGGGTTCCCGAAGTTGAGCAAGATTGCTGAACTCGCCAACTCGGTACGCGATGATAATGCTGCTTACTATACTAGGCAAGACATCTGTTATGCTATAGTCAAGAATCTGCCCGACCCATCCAAGTATTCTAATTTGAGGATACTAGAACCCTCTATAGGGGTAGGTAATTTCTTACCTATGTTGATTGAGAAATATCGCGATGTACAAAAGGTAACTATTGATGTAGTGGATATAGACCCTAACAGTCTCGCCACGCTACAAGCTCTGATGGGTGCTCTTAAGGTACCGGATAATATCAAAATCAATCTTATTGAAGGAGACTTTCTGCTAAGACATTTTGATAGCCATTATGATATAGTGATAGGTAATCCACCCTATAAGAAAATTACAAAAGAAAAAAAACTATTGCTTGAGTATAAGAGAGATAAACGTAACATTGCAACCAACAACATATTCTCTTTTTTCATTGAAAAGTCACTTAAGCTAGGGGATATTGTATCTCTAATCGTACCCAAAAGTTTGATTAACGCTCCTGAGTTCAATGAAACTCGTAATCTACTCAATGAATGTGCCATTGCGACCCTATTGGATTTTGGGGAAAAAGCTTTCAAAGGCGTAAAGATAGAAACTATATCCTTTGTGGTGAGCCCTATAAAAAAGAAATCTGACACTCGTATAGAATCATATATTACAAATACTGTGACATATCAATCACAGTCATATATCACGGATTCAAAATTTCCTTATTGGTTGATATATAGAAATGAGGACTTTGATGATATTGCCAAATCTTTAGATTTGGGAATATTTAAGAGCTATCGGGATAGGAGCATTACCCAGTCTACCACTAAGCAGACTGGCTTGATCAGAGTTTTGAAGTCCAGGAATATAATAAGCAATGGCATTCAGGATATCCCGGGCTACGATTGCTTCATGGATGATGTGGAATCTTTAGATGTGGCAAAATTTCTAAATGCTCCTAATTGTGTATTGGTACCCAATCTTACCTATAAACCCAGAGCTTGCTTTTTGCCCAAAGGTTGCATCGTGGATGGCTCCGTAGCAGTCTTGACACCGAAAGATGAGAATATGGTGATTACACCAGCCGACCTTACATTTTTTGGTACGCCAGAGTTCTCAAATTTCTATATGATAGCTCGGAATCGAGGGTCTCGCTCACTAAATATTGATAATAATTCTGTTTTCTTCTTTGGAAAACGTAAATGTATATAAAAGATAAGAGATAAGATTAAACAGTTTCTGTCGCAGTGGAAATACCCCATTCAGGGATCTAAGGATTGCCGCTACGTAGATCAGAAATGCACTCCTGATATAGTATGTTTTATAGCTGATTGCGTGGTGAATTTGACGGTTACACAACCCGAATTCACCATAAAGGACTTGTGGAATACAGATTATTTCATACAGAATATACGTGTTTTGTTTAACAAGCCATGGGCTAATGATAGCAAGGCAAGTAATGAATACAACAAAGTTATAAGCCAACCCCTAAAAACTTTGGCTTACTCAAAGGTGCTCAATGTGCGAAAGGTAGGAAGATACCTCCGACTCTCAGTCAATAATGAGGAAATATTGGAGTGGATAGCTCAGCGTGATCGCAATGCCTATGTATTCTTATATGAGTTCTTTACCAAAGTGCTCAAAGACAGTAAATTTTTACACAATCTTGAGGATTATAAAAACGGACAACTCACAAGAGACGAGGTGTATGAGAAATACATTGAACTTGTGAGAGGAAACTCACGCACCAAGTCACGTTTAGACATTAAACGCATTTTCCATAAGGTATTTAACGTATATGCTGCCGAGCACATGCTGATCGGAAGCAGTGGGAAACACCCTCGCCTCTATTCTGACCTCATGTATAATCGTATCAATTGGCGAGATATCGGGAAAGATAAGACTCAGACTCGTCATGAGGCAGAAGAGGCTAAAACTCAAAGTAAGAAATCCAAGGCAGAGAAGAAAGAAACTCTAAAGAAGTATTATACTAATAAAGCGATATCCTTGTTGCGAAAAATCCAGGTTGGCAGCGAGGTACATGACCAGTGGGGTGGAGGTGATGCTACCCAAGTGCATCATATTTTCCCGAAATCCCAATTTCCGGGCATAGCCCACTATATCGAGAATCTGATTCTCTTGACCCCTACTCAGCATTACACTAAGGCTCATCCTAACAACAAGACACAAGAGGTCAACCGTGATTATCAGATGGTATGTCTGATATCAAAGGCTGATACCATAGACAAATCAATTGCTGAGGTAGGGGATAAGTACTATCGTAAAGAGTCATTTATTTATGTCATAAATACAGGATTGAACGAAGATTTGCGTATATCCCTATCTTTCCCAGAAATCAAGGGCTGGCTTCTCGATAGATATCACAACCAACCTTAAACTCACAAAATAAACTAACCCCTAATCCCTAATCCAATAGAAAGCTCGCGTGGCCATTGACCGCGCGAGCTTTTTTTAGTTAGCACAGCCCCCTAAGCCCCCTAAGGCCAGCCCCCTAACCCCCTAAAGGGGGGTGGTTCCGGCCTACTGCTTTGCATCACAAGTGAATAGGCAGGGACACCACTGAAAAAACAAGTACACTGATATTTTTCTGGGTAAAGTGTTATTATTTAAAGAAATATTCGTAAATTTGTATTCTAAAGTGAAGCAGAGGATGAAAAGACCAGAAAAATTAAAAATAATACTCCAGGTGTTGAGGAAGGTGGCTCCTGATGCCGAGGTGATCCTGTATGGGTCTGAAGCTCGTGGTGACGCCAGACCAGACTCCGATTTTGACCTCTTGATTCTTACCCCTAAGAAACTGCATTTTACAGATGTCTACAAAATCAAAGACCCTCTATTAGAGTTGCTGTGGGAAAAGGGCATAGATGTTAGCCCTTTGGTGTATTCAAAAAAGGAATGGTATGAAAGACCTATCATCTCTGAATTTTATTGCAATGTAATGAACGAAGGCATAAGACTATGACACTATCCCCTAAAAATAAAAGAGCCCTCATAGACTACCGTATGAAGCGAGCTGAGGAGACTATGAGAACTGCCCACAATACCATTATGGATGGCGAGTTACATAGTGCACAACGAATAATCTAATCCCTAATCCAATAAAAAGCTCGCGTGGCCATTGACCGCGCGAGTTTTTTTGAGGTCTCAGCCCCCTAAGGCAGCCCCCTAACCCCCTAAAGGGGGGGATGGCCATGCGGATACGCCGCTCTAATGGTAGCCCCCTAACCCCCTAAAGGGGGCAGGCTGCCGCCTGCTGAGGGAGCCACACACGAAACCCCATCAGCAACCCGCAGCAGAGCTGTAGGCCGGAGCCATGACTCCAGTGGTGGATGGCTTATGGGTATGCTATTGGCCGTGACGTTGAGGATGAGGGGCGCCTTATCACCAGTAATCGATGCGAGTTGCGGGCCTCTACCTCGGAGACATCTCCATCTACATCGATATTAAACAGCGGCTGCCCCAAAGCTGCCTCTACTTTGGCTATGGTTTTAAGTCCCAGATTTTCATGACCACTCAGGATTTTGGTGACCTGTGCAGGGCTGACACCCATGCGCCGCGCAAGCTCTGATTGGCTTATGCCTTGCGCCTCCATTAGAGAGCGTATGCGCAGAGCCAGCCTTACTGACAGCAAGAGCCAGTCATGATTTTCTATCTGGTATTCCATGTCGCGCCGCTCCTTCTCTGGCAGCGGCTTAGCTATCTCTTGCAGTTTTTCAATATTGAATTTCATACAAATTTAGTTTTAAATGTCCTCGCCTTCCAAGATGCCGTTAGTTTTTAGGAAAGAGATTACATTGTCAATACGATTGAAAACCTGTTCTCGTAATCCAGGCGAATTCTGGATGGTGCTTCCAAGTTTGATGCCACCAAACACTATAAGGTAAGTGTTTGGGTTGAACTTAATAGCGTATAAGCGCAGTAGTGATGGCTTGAAAGTGCCATAAGATTTTTGTGGCTCCAGTTCGCGAACCTAAGAATACTTGCCTCCGAGAGGCTTAAAGAAACTCTCGAAATCAGGTAGGTCACCGACTGCAGCATTTCTTGCCAAATCACGTATATGGGCGGCCAGTACGAGGGCCTCGCTTGCAACCCTTTCAGCGGATGCCTTGGGTTTCTTTGGATCCAGACCAACCTCGCGCCAAAAAGGTTGATCGACATATTTAGCGTTGGCCTCAAAGAAATTGACAAGATAGTCAAGATCTTTCCATAGGGCCATCGCGCGGCTGTATTCATCGGTGTCAGTATCCTCAAATTTGACGCTATACAAACAGCCTTTGTATATTTCTCTTATTTCCACACTAATCTTTGAGTAAAATTTTGTATGGCAAAGATACTGCTATTTATTGATAATACAAAGAAAAGTAGGAAAAAGTTTAACCCATAGGTAAAAACTAACCCTTATGTGTACAGGGGACAGGTCAATGCACACAATTGATTAAAAACTTTTGTTGAGATTTGGTGGTTAAAGATAAAAAGGCTAAATTTGCGGATGATTTTGCCTGACGGCAAAATCGAGGACCGGCGCCCAAAGCGCCGGGAACCGTGGCGCCCTACTTGCGCCAGCGGCAGCCAAGGACGGAAGCGCCGATGGCGCCAGGGCGGGAGCACTGATGGCAGCCAGGGCGCAAGTGGGGCGCCACAGTGCTGGGCGCTTTGGGCGCCCTTAGATATCTATAAATCCTTAAATACCAATCCATTATGACTGCAAAAGAGGCCCTGCAGCTGGGCATACCCATTCATCCCACTATCCATCACAACAAGCGCAGAGCCAATTTCCATGACTATACCCTCACGTCAACGTATATGCTTACGATGGTCATCGACCGCCGTCGGCCACTGTTTGGCAGTCTGATATGCCCATCTGAGCCACAGGTGGATTTTACCACTCTGGCCATGGATATAATCAACAATGAATTTGACAAGATCAATAAGTTTTATCCTAATGTAGAGGTATGGGACCGCTGCCTGATGCCCGACCATCTGCATGTGATAGTGCATGTGGCAGAGCCATTTCCTAAGGGCAAGCATCTGGGGTCGGTGGTATCTGGATTCAAGGTGGGATGCAACCATGTATATTATAAATATTTTGGCTATCGCCCCAAGGATAAGCTATTTGAATCTGGCTATAACGACCGCATCCTCTATGAGGATGACCAGATTGACCGCTGGAAGGATTATCTGCGCGACAATGCCCGGCGCCTGTGGCTCAAGAGGCAAAATAGGAATTATTTCACTGTGCTGCATGCCATGGATGTGGTGGGAGTGCCCTGCCATGGGGTGGGAAATAGGGATTTCCTGCAAATTCCCGACAAGATGGCTGTGATTGTGCATCGCAGTGACACCCCAGTCGAGATTGAGGCCAAGCAGCGCATGTGGCTTGATTTTGCCGAGGGCGGTGGCATATTGGTCAGCGCCGCTATTTCCCAGCCCGAGAAAAATGTGATGCGCGAGGCCATGAATCGCGGCTACAATCAGATTGTGCTGCGCGAGAATGCGTTTCCGCCATATTACAAGCCGAGCGGCGAGGCATTTGATGCCTGCGCCCAGGGGCGCTTGCTGCAGATTTGCCCCTGGGAGTATCATAATGAGCGCCGCGATATAATGCGGCGCCAATGCGAGGATCTCAATGATTTGGCGCTGCTGATGTGCGGCCAGCCGCTATATTACCACCCATACGATAGCCCCTGGCTCAAGGGGCGGAGGGGCTGACGCCCAATGGGGCGCCCAAAACGCCCAGCACAGTGGCGCCAGGGGAGGGGCTGCCGCCCAATGGGGCGCCCAAAGCGCCCAGCACAGTGGCGCTATAGGACGTGGGGAGAGCCATGGCTGGCGCCATGGGCACGGATAGCAGATGGGCAGATATGGCTGGATGGCAGGGGCACATAGGGCTGGATATGGGGCTGCAGATAGGGGAGGATGGCAGGGGCGTATCATGGCACCACTGTGCTGGGCGCTTTGGGCGCCCTTAGGGGTGGGGCGCGAAGCGCAGGGCCAGGGGGGCGGCGGGGAGATGGCGGGGCAGGGTGATGGTGGTGATGCCATCAGCGGTCGAGGCGCGGAGCGCCTGGCCAGTGGCCAGCAGGGTCACCGAGCCGGCGGGGGCATTGCCCTCCCAGCTGAGTTGGACCGGCATGGGCTCACCCTCAGGGTGAGCATAGATGGCATACAGCGCCGAGCCATCGGGCGCGGCCGTAAAAAAGATATCCCCGCTCTGATACACCTCGGTCGGCACCGTGCCATAGATGGCCTCGCCGTTGACGGCGAGCCATGCGCCAATCTCCTTGAGGATATCCACCACCTCGGGCTGTATCAGCCCCTGCGGCGTGGGCCCCACGCCGAGCACAAGCGAGCCGCCCTTGGCGACAATCTCGGCCAGGCTGTTGATGATGCGCTGCGGGCTCTTAAATCGCGCATTGGGTGTCCAGCCCCAGTCATCGCTGAGCGAGATGCAGCTCTCCCAGGGGTGGGACAGCTGCTGGCGCGGGATGGTCTGCTCCGGGGTCTGGTAATTCTCATTTGGTCCGCCGATTGTGCGGTCCACGCTGAGCATCCCAGCCTGCTCGCCTACGCGGGCGCGCATCAGTATGCTGTCGAGGCCTATCTCATCGCCCGAAACCCAGCCGCCATCGAGCCACAGGATATCTATGGGCGCGTAGCGCTCGGTAATCTCATTGAGCTGCGCCTGGGTGTATAGGCGGTAGCGCTCCCACCAGTCGGGGTGCTGTTCGCGCTTGTAATTCTGTCGTCGATTAGGGGTGGCGTAGTAGGGATTCCAATACCATTGGCAGTGCCAGTCGGGCTTGGAGAAATATGCCCCGATCATGAAATCTTTGGCGCGGAACGCGTCAAATACCTCGCCGACGGCATCAGCCCTGGCATCCCTCGCAAAGGGCCCATGGGCAATCGAGAAATCGGTATAGGCGGTGGGGTAGAGACAAAATCCATCGTGATGCTTGGTGGTGAAGATGACATAGCGCATGCCGGCGTCAGCGCAAGCCTGCGCCCACTGCGAGGCGTCAAAGTCGGTGGGACAAAAATCGCGGCTCAGCCCCCAGTACCATTGCTTGAAACCGTCGTAGCTGAAACCGTCGGGACGGGTAATCCAATCCTCGGAGCAGATGGGCCATGACTCGCAGATGCCAGCCTGGCTGTATAGGCCCCAGTGGATGAGCACGCCAAATTTTAGCTGCTGCCAATCATGCAGGTGATTGAGAACAGCCGGGTCGGTAGGCCACTGGTATGGGTCGTCGGTGGTGTCGTGGACATAGGTCTCAGCCCTCACAATAAAAATTGTGAGGAGACAAAAAATGGTGATGATGTGTTTTTTGATCATGGTATGGTGTTTTTTTGAAATTAGTATCGGTTGACCTGGCCCGCGGGGGCGCCTGGGCCCACCACTGCTGATGGGGAATTAGTATCGGCTGATGGGGGCCGTGCTGCCCTTATAATCCTGGGCGATCCATTTGATGACGGAATCGGCGGTGTTGGGGCCGATGACGAGGTGGGCGATGGCTTTGACCTCGGGGTGGGCGTTCTCGACGGCAATGCTCAGGTCGGCGGCTTGCAGCATAGGTATGTCATTGAGATTGTCGCCAAAGGCGACCACCTTGTCGGCCTGGAGCAGAGCCTTGAGCTTGAGCAGCCCAGCAGCCTTGCTGACCCCAGGTGCAAATACCTCGAGCAGGGTGATGCCGGGGTTGTAAGTATCTGGATACCATGAGGCATAGCAGGTGGTGGCCTGGGTGATGGCCTCGGCGGCAGCCTGTATCTTGTCCTTATCGCCCATGGCAAAGAACAGCACCGTGCATTGCTCGGTATATGCCGGGGCTTCCTGGCCGAGGCAAAATGTCTTCAACTCATTTAGGGTGCGGTCCTCGACGAAATGCTGCTCGATAGGCGTGAGCTTGGGCGCATTGTGATATACCAGCAGCGAGTTGCTGCCCGGGGTCATGGTATACACAAATGGCGAGATGCCGTGGCGCCGACAGATGTCGGCGATAACGCGCACATCGTCAGGCCGGTGGTAAACCACTGACTCATATACCTTGCGGGCCGGATTCCAGAGCGCGGCTCCGGTCATGACTACGCCCGAAAGCTGTGGCTGGGCGGGCTCCATGATGGGTTGCACGGTGGCCGGGGTGCGCGCCGTGACAAAGGTAATCTTAGCTCCCTGAGAGGTGAGCTGACGGAACATTCGCACCGTCTCGGCTGAGAGGCGCGCATCGGCATCCAGCAGGGTGCCATCGAGATCGCAAGCGTAGAGAACCACGGGGATAGTTATGAGTTATGAGTTATGAGTTATGAGTTATGAGTTATGAGTTATGAGTTATGAGTTATGAGTTATGAGTTATGAGTTATGAGTTATGAGTTATGAGTTATGAGTTATAAGTTATAAGTTATGAGTTATGAGGAAAAC
>NWBJ01000049.1:3556-16756 GCA_002633115.1 Muribaculaceae bacterium Zag1 | reverse complement strand
TACATAGTCTTTTTCAAATCTTTCCCTCTTTTTATCAAAAGTTGTAGGATGTAATAATTGAGGTTGTAGGTATTGTGATAGGTCCACCTCTTGAGAAATGAGCGAATTATTTATGGCTTTAAACAAGGTTTCCCCTTTACATGTATTGATTAAAAATAAGGAACAACCTTTTTGGTCTGCTGCTAAGTAAGATTGAGCGGTTTTTTCTATGCCCCAAGCATCTCCTATAGTAATATCAGAAGTTCTTCGTAAGTTAGTAAATGGGCACTCCTTACAAGAATATCTGAGATGGAGATGGCTATAAAATCGATACAGGTAATGATAAACTTTTTCTCTATTGACAAACTTGAAGGATTCTAGACAGGAATGCCATCGGAGGCTACTTATATTTTTATCTCTAAAGTTTACCTTTTCCAATTTTGCATTTTCTTTCTCTTCAAGATAAGACAAATAATCAGCCCAGAGTTTAGGTGATCCTACTCCATGACAAATTATATCGATGACATATAGATTGGCCTTGAGTTTAGTAGGAATAAAGGATTGTAAGCCTGCGGTTTGACAGGGAGTTCCTATAAACAAAACTTCTTTTCCTTCTATTAAATCTTTTTTGATCTCTTTAAATGTGTCATTTAACTCACTTTGGACATACTTAGAACCCCTAAATTCTTCGATTTCTTGAAGTGTAGAAGCTCTTTTGTGGACTGCTTGAAAGTCCTTTGAAAATCCTACACCATATACCACTCCTCCTCTTTTAATAATATGTTTAGACAAAATATCTGCAGCTCCTCCACTCTGAGACTTCATGACCTCCTCGGGATCCTTGTTCTTGCCAACAAATGTAATGGGTTTATCAAATTCCAAAGTGGTATTGTATTCGCTATTAAAGGGACAAGTTTTTACACAAAGGCTACAATCTATGCACCTTGAAAGATCCACATTGGGATATTTAAATCCTAATGAATCTGGTTCCATCGATATACATTGCTTGGGGCAAACGCATGCACAAGCCGTACATCCTGAACAGTCAAACTGAGTCTTATTTATATGCATGGGTCCGTTTGAGGCGTTTGGTTATTTGAGAAAGAATCATTTCTCTTTCTGATGAGTTACACCCTATGAAAACAATAGAGAGAGAGGTAAATATGAGAGAACTTATGATTACAATAAGGATTCTTATAAGTGATTGAGGCATCCAAATATTTAATGCTAAAGGTATTATGGCAGAGGTTAAACAAACCAAAATTACATTAAGTAAAACCCCTTTAATGTATTCGCCTACATTAAGTCTTACCATTCGTTTCAACATCAATAATCTTAGCATTAAACAAATCATACCTATTACTATCGTCCCTACTATAGTAGATTGTGGCGGAAATTTAAGCCAGAGTAAAATATAAGCGATTGGAAAATTTAATAATTGACACCCTCCTACTATTAATTGGTAGTTGCGAATTTTCCCTGTTGAAAGCATCAAGGTAATAAGGGTTACTGAGAGGGTTTCGACAAATACGTATATTATAATAAGACGAACAAATATATTAGCATATTCTGGGACTATTTTTAACCACCAGATAAGTAGTTGTGGGGTCTCCAGGAATATTGGTAAGGCTGGGAGTAATAAAAGATAACATGAAAATCTTGTACCTCTAAACACAAGGCTAGTCCACCCTTTATAATTTCCTTGTGCATACTCTTTTGTAATTTGAGGATTAAGGGCAGTAGTGAAACTATTTATGAAAGAATGAATAGCATTACTCACTTGCATAGCAATCCCTCTTGCGGCATTCACCACAGGGCCACAAAATACATTCAAGAGAAGGTTGATGCCTTGGTCTTTAAGAAGCCCACTACTAGCCCCAATGAAATTCCAACCAGCGAAAGAAAAAATTTCTTTTGTAATACCTTTTTCGTAGGTTAGTTTGAATTTGCATTCTTCAAAATTTCGTCTACAATATATATTATAAATAGCCCTTATAATGATTGACAGGATACACAGTAATAGAGCATAAGTAACCAATCTGTTGACAGAGCTACACATAATAAGAAATGCTATTCCAAGTTTACCTAATGCTTCAAAAATACTTATGTAGGCAAAAGCGCTCATTTTCTCATGGGCAATAATAACTGCTGTATATGGAACGCTTATTATATTTACTACAAAGGTGATAGCGGAAAATTGTAGAACCCAATTGGCTGCTCCCATTTGTCCGTTCGGAATAGTCATTTTTGTATTGAGAAACCACACTCCTAATGTTTCAATTAGGAGTAATATCCCTAACCCCATTATTATCTGTATCAAAACCGCACTTGAAAAAATGAGCTTTAACTTCTCAAATCTGTTTTTCCCTAACTCAAAAGTAAGGAAGCGACTAATAGCAGAAGATAGTGATGATGATACTATTCCAAATAGGGCTACGAATCCACCTACCGCCGAGTATACACCATAGTCATCAATACCCAAAGCGTTTAGTACTACTCTGGATGTATAAAGTGAGACGGCCATCAAGAATATCATCCTTATGTAAAGGATAATTGTATTCTTGGCTAATCGCTTATTTTTGGAAGATGGCATTATTTGTCTGAATCCTCAACTTCTAAAGGTATAAAAGAATATGTACCTGATTTTAGGGAGTTCGACGGATTAGTAGTCTAATTTGTCATTATCTACATCTCTATAGAATCCTGTGTTCTTTAGTTCCACTGGATTACCTGCCAGAATACTATACTTGGGAGCATCGTATTCCTTATTTAAAAGGGAACGTGCTCCAAATATAGTATAGGAAGGTGTTTTTGTCCCTTTTAATACTACACATTGAAGACCTATCCAGCAATTGTCACCAATCTCGATGGATCCAATGCCTTTGGTGAATTTACCAGTTTTTAGATTCTTCAATTTATGAAGATCTGTATCCATAACAATGCTCTCCCAAGCAATAAGACATCTCTTACCTATTGTTATGGAATTATAGCATACTACTCTTAATGAGGTAGTTGCAATAAAGTTTTCTCCTATAGAGAGAGTCCCTTTTCTTCCTATTGATAAAGCAGAGGCATTACCAATAAGTACTCTATCTTCAAATACAACTTTTCCTCCATGGTTTTCCCACATTATTCCGCTATTAGGATACACAGAAACGGTTGGTTTACCCAATTTGATCATACCGAAGTGTAGGGGTCCCCTGACTTCTACCGTTCCTTTGAGGGCCTTGAACTTAGGCTTGTACACAAGAATTGGGAGTTTTATTGCTTGACGAAACGGTAGGTAGTGGAGGTTAAAGTAAATGGAAGGGAGGAGGGCTCTAAATATCCATTTGTTTTCTTTGATTTGTGTGAAAAGGCTCATAATGTTAAGTTTATATGTAAAGTGATTGTTGATTCTCTAAAATGTGTGTTTCCCATAGACCGATTAGCATTATAGTAAACCGTAAATAAGGTTCGTTAGTAAGTCTCAGCCCCCTAACCCCCTAATGGGGAAAGGCCATGCGGATGGGTGGGGAGGGAGGAGATTATAATTCAACTGAATCCATTAGAGTCGGATGCCTTCTTGTTGGATGTTGTGGTAAAAGGGGGATTGGATGGGGCGACGGTGCGGAGCACCGAGCGGATTATTTCAAGCTTTTCGGGGCGCGTCATTGCTCAACAGTGAAGCATTGAAGGGTGTTGATGGAGTCCAATATGTGTTGGAGTCTTTCAGGATCTCTAACTTTCTCTCTCATATATCAGGATTTTGTCGCGGTCGGCTGAGGGGAGGGCGAAGGGGAGGAGGCAGCCGAACAGCCAAGCTCGGTCAATCGGCTGATTGGCCAGGTAGGCTTTGATGATGGGCAGATATGTCTTGACTCTTTCGCTGAGCATAGGGGGAGGGTTATTGTTCGTCTTTTAAATCCTCAAGGTAATCTTCGTAGATGGCAATGCGGGATAAGACATTTGTTTTGAGGGTTGGAATATGCTTTTGTACTGCTGTCATATAGTCCTTTTTTTGTTCGACTTACTTCTTCCATGAAAACTTTGTTTCTAAGGCCTTTTTCTTCTACGAGGTCAACCTCTCGTCCAAGCAATCTTTCAAGTTCTTCTTGCAATCCAAAATAGTTTGAAACATAGTCAAATGAATCGAGATCCTGGGGCAAGAATGTAACGAGAAGGTCTACATCGCTCCTATCATTAAATCGATTGGTGAGAAGGGAACCGAATACAGACATAGATTCCACATTGTACTTGGAACAAAGCTCTCTTATTCTTTCTATGTTGTCTTCTATAAGAAGCATCATCTTTCTTGATTAGCCCCCCAAAGGGGGATTGGTGGGAGGAGGGGAGTATAATCCTCGTGGGCATCATATACTTTGAGGCGAGTACGGTTTAATTCGTCCATGAAAAGTCGGTTGCGGAGGCTGCTGACTGTGACCAGATCTATTGCGCGGTTGAAGACATTCTCTAAGCCGCTGATTAGGGAGAAGTAATTCTTGGCGTATGAGTTTGTCTTTAGGTCAAAGGGCCAGAAGTCAACGAGGACATCCACGTCGCTTTGATCAGAGAATCTATCGGTCATGGCTGCGAGTGTAGTGGCATTGGGGATGGGGTCATCAACCTCTGATGGAGAGATAAAAGATTTTTGTATTGATTTGACCAAGTGGCTTAGCGTGTCAGTGCTACTGGCAAATAGGGCGCCATTTTGGTAAATATTGAATGTTATTCTTTCTGTATCTTCATCATTAATATCATGCACGAAACGCACTCTTATGCCATCTTTCAGATCCACTATGCCTCTGATTATCTCTCGGTCTGGGATATGCTATACTTATAGCTCGGTCATCAGCCAGGGGCAGCTTTGCACATTCAGCGCGGTAGTGAGAGAGAAGATTATCTGTACTCACAAACTGAGAGGAATTAAAATTTAGTGAAAGTACAACTATCAAGGAGGGAGTCGATGAAAGAGAGGTAATCTTCATCATAGCAGATTCCAGTAACTACCTTGTCTTTTTGATAGACATACAGGCCAGCATGCGCTGGGAATCCTTTAGTGGGTTTGGGAAGCAACTCAACCTTAATAGTAGCCGGTTTTTCTGCATTTCTACATTCGATAGCTAAAAAGGACAGATAGCCAGCTGGTGATTTTATTGGTGATACCTGTAATGATGGAATATAGTCTCTGTATCCTTTTCGCATTAAGGAGAGGTAATTTTCGTCAATTCCACTGGGCAGTCTACGAAGCAATAAGGCTTCATTTGAGACTTTTCCACCGCGTGAGAGGTGTATAGGTTTTATATACCGTATTAAGGTTTCATTATCTTCAATACCCATGATCAGAAAGCTAAGGTGAGTAGAAGCATAAGATTGGCGAGGAGTTTGGGGTCAGCGGATATGGTACCGCTAATCTCATTGTTATTTCTCCGAGCCACAAAGGATATGCCGTTGGTGCCAATGCTCACAGATGCTCTTTTCTTACCTTCAGGTGAAAGGCCTACAGAGCCGTTTGGCGCAGGAAAAAGCCACCAATTAGATAAGACCTGGAGGGGGGCGTAAGTAAGAAATGTCTCAATAAGTTGGAGGAGGGATGGTACAATTGGGTCTGCGTTTTCGTCATCCCAGTCTTGCTGCAAGGCTGCCAACTCCTGGATACGAGCCCGCCACTGTTTACGCTCATTTCTTAAAGCTACGATTTCTGGGTCGGAGGAGAGGGATAGGGAGCTATAGGCTTCCTCTGGCTCGCAGGCCATCAGAGGTGTACTGGAGGGAGAATCGTCCAAAACCCACCCTCTCTCAGAAGCTATATCTTCCAATATAGTGAGCTGGTTGTTGGGGAGAGTTATAGTAACCTTCATGATTTATAATTTGAGGAGATAAGGGGAGATTAATCTTTGCCTCTTGGGTTGAGGGATAGAGATTGTGTTGTTGCAGATTGAGGAGGTATTCGTCTACGGTGGGGCCGTAGGCGTATTTGGAAAATATCTCCTCGTATTCTTTGTCAAGTATATCTTGAGGGATGTTTTCAAAATATTCTTGGAGCAGTTGGAGGAGGGTAGGCATGGGGAGAATTTTTTTATTTCGGCAGCGGAACTGCAGGAAACGGGAGGCTGGCTGACGCGTGGAGGGAATTGCCAGCGGCTGACCGGGCCCGCGAGGGCGCTTGGGCCCACCACGCTACGCAGGACGCTGATTCGGGTTACTGATGGTTTCTACATATTTGGGTTAGAGGATGCGGTTGAGGTAGAAGCGGCCGGGGCAGCTGATGTGCATTATTTGGTTTTTGTCCAGATCGCTAAGGTCTTTTGGTCTGGTAGTCGTTTTGTTGGATTTGGGGCGCTTTAGGCTGATCAGTCGATACTGGATTGCATTGCAGTCAAAATCACTATATCCATTTATGTCCTTAATGCGATTGGCACTGCTGACTATATACTCCATGAATACTCGACCTGCGGCCAGTTGGTCTTCAGCATCATCGGAATTGCCTCTCTTCATTTCGATGAGGAGGATGCTGAGATTGTCATTGCTCTCGACCAAAACGATATAATCACAAAATCCTCTTAGCCGTTTTAGCCGTGGGAATGCTCCAGCTTGCTTATCATTGAAGAATGGCAGAAAATCTTTCTCATCCAATTCATATTTGTAAACGGCGCAGCGGTCTACGCCATTGGCAATATTGACATCAATGATGTGTGATTCATCGTTGCCTTTGGATTCTGTCAACCTAATATGATCATTTTCGGTGAAGACTAAGAATTCATCATCCAAAATTCGACGTATCAGTTCGAACTCCTTCATTATTGGTACCTGAATGAGAGGGTGTCATAGAGGGATTCGGTAATGTCATTTTGCTGATTGATGACATTGTCAATCGATGAGACATTGAAACCATAGCGATTCTTATCCACCAAGATGCTTTCCACCATATTGATATTTTCGATTTTCTTGTAATCAAAATAATACACTTGCAGATAGTCGGGATTTAGCAGAATGGAATCGTTGTAAGGAAAGAGGGCTTTATCACCATCGGCTTGCAGTTTTTTCAGCTCATAAGCCATCACCAGATTGTTTATTTCACGCACTATATAGTCGCTATGAGTACTAATCAGTACTCTTAATCCCTTGTTTTGCAGAGCAGAGAAAATGCGGGCAAGCAGAATCTGATTGTCGGGGTGCAGATTCATCTCTGGCTCGTCCATAATCAGTAGGTCGCCTGGCTTAGCGATAAACTTGAGATATATCACAAGGCTCGATAGGGTCTTTACAATCGATGATGAGATTTGGATAGGCAACCCTGCCTCTTTGTCTCCTATGTCGGGGGTAAAAATCACATCTCCATCCTTAGAAATGGTAATGGCACCGCCTAGCATCTCTTGCTCAATCTGGCAAGCTGCCTCGTAGAATAGGCTGTTAGTTTTCTGAATATTTACCAAATCATTGGCTATGCGCAGACTGTCACGGATGGCCAATGGGTAACGGCGCGAGCCTTTGCCAAGTATGCGCTCGAGATTCAGTCCCTTGCCGTCGCTGGAGAGCAGACTGTCGACCAATTCGTTGCGGGTGATTGAGAGCTCGGTTTTGAATGTGTAGATTGAGTTGCGTTCGACCGTCAACATTCTTGCCCCGTTCACTCCATTAGTAACCCACGACTTTAGAATCTTGCAAACAAATAATGGCATTAGCTGGCGCACCATACGTTCTCCATCGGGGGATCTCAGTTCGATCGCAACCGTGATTTTATCCGAATGAGTCTCTTTTTTTGCTTCAAACTTAAAATCAATGGTCTGGAATCTCCACATGAGTGGCGTGTCTTGGATAATCTTATCTGCCTCTTCGTCACCAAGAGAGAGTTTCAGCTTGAAATTTTTGAAGTTGGAAACATCCCTATCCGAAATGCCAAAGATAGAACCGATTGACTGGCTTATCATCGTCTCCATCTCAGCCAGATATTGGTCGAGATATTCCCGCTTCATCTGGAACTCGCCCTTCTCCAATACCATGTTGACAATTTGGCCAATGAACTTTGAGTCACAAGCAAAATCCTGTGAGAAAATAGCATAGAGCAGATAAGACACATAAGTCTTACCCGTGTTATTAGGACCACAAAACACAGTGAATGGTTTGGCGGTATCAATCTCAGCCTTTCTTATTGAGCCAAATTGGCTTATATTAATCAACATGACTTGTTACAGTTACAGAGGGTAAAAGACAGTTATCCGCAAAATTAATGATTTTTTCTGAGATATCTTTGTTGTTTCTCGGATAATTGTAATATTCCTGTAGGGGAACTGCCGAAAACGGGATGCTGGCTAACGCAGGGAGGTATTGTGGCAGCAGCGTGGCGAGGTATGTAAGGCGTTTGCATTAAGGTGGACAATTTTAAAATGGGATTTTAAATTTGGCCACAAGACCGTTAGTCGCGGGAGAAGAGGTCGCGGGTGTAGACTTTGGGGAGGACGTCGGCGAGGTCGGGGCTGGTGCGGTTGGCGAGGATGGCCTGGGACTGGCGCTTGAAGGCATCGAGGTCGTTGACGACGCGCGAGCCGAAGAAGGTGGTGCCGTCCTCGAGGGTGGGCTCGTAGATGATGACGGTGGCTCCCTTGGCCTTGATGCGCTTCATCACGCCCTGGATTGAGGATTGGCGGAAGTTGTCGCTGTTGCTCTTCATCGTGAGGCGGTACACGCCGATCACGCACTGCTCCTCGCGGCTCTTGTCGTACGAGCTGTTGTCGTCGTAGTAGCCGGCCATCTTGAGCACCTGGTTGGCTATGAAGTCCTTGCGGGTGCGGTTGCTCTCGACGATGGCGGTCATCATCTGCTGCGGCACGTTGTCGTAGTTGGCGAGCAGCTGCTTGGTGTCCTTGGGCAGGCAGTAGCCACCGTAGCCGAACGACGGGTTGTTGTAGTGGGTGCCGATGCGCGGGTCGAGGCCGATGCCCTCGATGATGGCCTGAGAGTCGAGGCCCTTGACCTCGGCGTAGGTGTCGAGCTCGTTGAAGTAGCTGACGCGCAGGGCCAGGTAGGTGTTGGCGAACAGCTTGACGGCCTCGGCCTCCTTCATGCCCATGAAGAGGGTGGGGATGTCCTGCTTGATGGCCCCCTGCTGCAGCAGGTGGGCGAAGACGTGGGCGCGCTCGTTGAGCATCTCGATGTCGGTGACGGCGGCGATGGCGGCGTTTTCCTCCTCAAACTCGGGGCGCTCGATCAGCTTGGGCACGCCCAGGATGATGCGGCTGGGGAAGAGGTTGTCGTACAGGGCCTTGCTCTCGCGCAGGAACTCGGGAGCGAACAGCAGGTTGAGCCGCTTGACGCCCTGGGCGGCGTACTTGAGGTATAGGCTGCGGCAGTAGCCGACGGGGATGGTCGACTTGATGACCATGATGGCGTCGGGGTTGACCTTGAGCACCAGGTCGATGACGTCCTCGATGCAGTGGGTGTCGAAATAGTTCTTGACCGGGTCGTAGTTGGTGGGGGCGGCGATGACGACGAAGTCGGCGTCGCGGTAGGCGGCTTCGCCGTCGAGGGTGGCGGTGAGGTCAAGGTCCTTCTCGGCCAGGTAGCGCTCGATGTATTCGTCCTGGATGGGGGATTTGCGCTCGTTGATGAGCTTGACTTTCTCGGGGATGACATCGACGGCCACAACATGGTTGTGCTGGGCCAGGAGGGTGGCTATGCTTAGGCCGACGTAGCCGGTGCCGGCAACTGCTATATTCATATTTGGATTATTTGGAGGGTAGTAAAAACCACGTGGATTCAGTTAAAACCACGGATTACACGGATTACACGGAAATGGGTAGGAAGGAACCACAGATTTTCGCGGATTGACACAGATTATGTGGACGTTTAAAACCTCGGGGATTCCGTTAAAACCACGGATTGCACGGATTGAGGGCATTTTTAACCACGAAGGGCGCGAAGAATTCACGAAGGTCACGAAGGATGGCTTCTGATTTGTTTGTGCTCTTGGAATGGCCCAAGGTCACGAAGTCGCTGACGCTCTGTGAAGGCCACGAAGACCGTGCGGCTACGGGTTTTAATACGGTTTTTGATCCGGGTCCGCAAGGGCGCTGGGCCCACCACGCTAACGCAGCACGCTACTACGGGTTGAGGAGTGGGGTTGTGGAGCAGGGCTTCGTGGCCTTGACTAAGCGTCAGCGCCTTCGTATCCTTGCGCCCCATGACCAATAAGGAGGAAATTCCTTTGTGGCCTTCGTGAAATTCTTCGTGGCCTTCGTGGTTTTGTTTGGGCAAGTGGTGGCGGCGCCCGAAGCGCCGAACACAGTGGCGGGAGGGGGAAAGCCGAGGTTAGCGGTTTTTGTACATGTCTTCGTAGTAGCGCTCGTATTCGCCGCTGGTGATGCGGTCCATCCAGGGCTGGTGGTCGAGATACCAGCGCACGGTGCGCTCGATGCCCTCCTCGAACTGGAGCGAGGGCTCCCAGCCGAGCTCGCGCTGCAGCTTGCGGCTGTCGATGGCGTAGCGCAAGTCGTGGCCGGCGCGGTCGGTGACGTAGGTGATCAGGTCGAGGCTCGAGCCCTCGGGGTTGCCGAGCAGGCGGTCGACGGTCGAGATGATGACCTTGATGATGTCGATGTTTTTCCACTCGTTGAAGCCGCCGATGTTGTATGTCTCGCCGACCTTGCCCTCGTGGAAGATGAGGTCGATGGCGCGGGCGTGGTCCTCGACGTAGAGCCAGTCGCGCACGTTCTCGCCCTTGCCGTAGACGGGCAGGGGGCGGCGGTGGCGTATGTTGTTGATGAAGAGGGGGATGAGCTTCTCGGGGAACTGGTAGGGGCCGTAGTTGTTTGAGCAGTTGGTCACGATCGTGGGCAGCCCGTAGGTGTCGTGGTAAGCGCGCACAAAGTGGTCGCTGCTGGCCTTGGCAGCGCTATAGGGCGAGTGGGGATTGTAAGATGTCGTTTCGACAAAAAATTCCTCGCCGTAGGCTTCGTGGTTCTTGTCTGAGCTGGCCTTAGTCGAGAAGGGGGCATCGATGCCCTCGGGGTGGGTCATCTCCAATGCACCATAGACCTCGTCGGTTGATATATGGTAGAAGAGGCGACGGGGAGGAGTGGCCTCGCCTGAATGGGCCAGCGAGGGCGCCTGGGCCCCCCACTGCTGCGCCTGGGCTTGGTCTGCTTCTTGCCAGTAGACTTTGGCGGCTTGGAGGAGGGAGAGGGTGCCCATCACGTTGGTTTTGGCGAAGGTGAAGGGGTCTTTGATGGAGCGGTCGACATGGGATTCGGCGGCGAGGTGGATGATGCCGTCGACATTGTACTCGCGCATCAGCTCGAGCATCTTGTCGTAGTCGCAGATGTCGGCCTTGACGAAGACGTAATTGGGCTTATCCTCGATGTCGCGGAGATTTTCGAGGTTGCCGGCGTAGGTCAGCTTGTCGACGTTGATGATGCGGCAATCAGGGTATTTGTTGACAAAAAGGCGCACGACGTGCGAGCCGATAAAACCGGCTCCGCCGGTAATGATTATATTTCTTTTGAATGCCATGTTTTAAGTCAAAAGTCAAAAGTCAAAAGTCAAGAGTGGGCTAACGCGGGTAAAAGTCAAAAGTCAAAAGTCAAAAGTCAAGAGTGGAAATTACAATAGGTTGGTGGGAGTTTGCTTGTGTTTCCTACTTAACTTACATGACGCTATTATTTTAGAAATTATTTTGAATAAAACCTCACATCTGTCACGTAATGGAGGATATTGATTATCGTCTATATATTTAGCGCGATAGAGGAGTTTTAACCAATACTTTGTTTCAGATGCTTCCTTTTGGGCTATAGACAATTTATGGATGAAATCATCGGTACTTTCTGCACAGTTGGCTTCTGCAATATTTGCACCTATAGAAGTACCTGATCTCAAAATCTGATTACTCATTACATATTCTCTTTTATATGTAGTGAGATATTGGTATAGCTGTACTATATCTAATGCAAAATTCTCTGAGAGTTCAGTTTTTTGATCGACCATGGTAACAAGTCAAGAGTCAAAAGTCAAGAGTCAAGAGTCAAAAGTCAAAAGTCAAAAGTCAAAAGTCAGGAGTCAAGAGTCAAGAGTAGCAAGTCAAAAGTCAAAAGTCAAAAGTGGGCTAACGCGAGTCAAGAGTCAAAAGTCAAGAGTCAAGAGTCAAAAGTGGGCTGACGCAGGATGTCAAGAGGCGAGGGTAATTTCTACTCTTGACTTTTGACTTTTGACTTTTGACTTATTTCATTGAGACAGGCACGTAGGGAGTCGGTCCAATAGGGGATTTCTATGCCAAAGGTTTCTTTGATTTTGGTTTTGTCGAGGACGGAGTAGGCGGGGCGGGTGACGGGGGAGGGGAACTCGCTGGAGTGGCAGGGCTGGATGTCGCAGGCGGTGTGGCCGGCGTAGGCGGCGATGTGCTTGGTGAAGTCGTACCAGGAGCAGACACCCTCGTTGGAATAGTGGTAGATGCCGCTGTGGCTGGGGTATTTGCGATTCTCGACGATGTCGTAGATGGCGCGAGCCAGGTCGAGGGCGTAGGTGGGGGTGCCGGCTTGGTCGAAGACCACCTTGAGCTGGGGCTTGGTGGAGGTGAGGTTGAGCATGGTCTTGACAAAATTCTTGCCATACTCGCTGTATAGCCAAGCGGTGCGGATGATGAGGAAGCCACCCTTAGGCTCAGCCCCCCAGCCCCCTGAAGGGGGAGTTGCTAAGCTGGGGTCATCAACAGCGGCGCCCCCTTTAGGGGGTTGGGGGGCTGAGGCTTGGAATGCTTTGAGTATCTGTTGCTCGCCATGAAGCTTGGTCAGGCCGTAGACACCAGTGGGGGTGCCGGTCTGGTCCTCGCGGCAGGGCACGTTGTAGGGGTCGCCGCCGAAGACATAGTCGGTGGATATGTGCACGAGCAAGCCGCCGCGGCGCGCCATGGCGCGGGCGAGGATGCCGGGGGCATCGGCGTTGAGGCGCTCGGCGAGGGCCTGGTCGGTCTCGGCCTTGTCGACGTTGGTGTAGGCGGCGCAGTTGATGATGGCGTCGATCTGATTGTCATCGACAAAGCGGTCGATGGCGTCGGCATCGGTTATATCGAGATTCACGATATCCTCGCCTACCACATCGCTAAAGATATAATTGTCTTTGGAATTTTTGGATACAATGCGCATCTCATTGCCGAGCTGGCCGTTAGCTCCTGTAACCAGTATATTCATATATCAAGTCAAAAGTCAAAAGTCAAAAGTGGGCGCAAAGCGAAGTCAAAAGTCAAAAGTCAAA
>NWBJ01000049.1:0-3412 GCA_002633115.1 Muribaculaceae bacterium Zag1 | reverse complement strand
AAAAGTCAAAAGTCAAAAGTGGGCTGACGCAGGATGTCAAGAGGCGAGATGTAATTTCTACTCTTGACTCTTGACTTTTGACTTTTGACTTAATCCCTAGTCAAGGTTGGGGAAGCCGGTGCGGGCGACTTCGTCGATTACTTTGAGGAGGTATTGGCCGTATTGGTTTTTGAGCATGGGCTGGGCGATGGCGCGGAGATGGTCGGCCGAGATCCAGCCCTGGCGGTAGGCGATGCCCTCGAGGCAAGCTATCTTCAGGCCTTGGCGCTTCTCAAGCACCTCGACATATACCGATGCCTCGCTGAGCGAATCGTGAGTACCGGTGTCGAGCCAGGCGAAGCCACGGCCCAGGACACCCACCTTGAGTTCGCCGTCGGCGAGGAACTCCTGGTTGACGGTGGTGATTTCCAGTTCGCCGCGAGCCGAGGGCTTGATGCGCGAGGCTACATCGACCACTTTGTTGGGGTAGAAATACAGGCCCACCACGGCATAGTTGCTCTTGGGATGCTTGGGTTTCTCCTCGATCGAGAGGCAGTTGCCCTGGTGGTCAAACTCGGCCACGCCGTAGCGCTCGGGGTCGTCGACCCAGTAGCCGAAGACGGTAGCCTTTTTGTCGCGCTCGGCAGTCTCGACAGCATCCTTGAGGATCTTGCTGAAGCCGGCGCCGTGGAAGATGTTGTCGCCCAGCACGAGGCACACCGAATCGTCGCCGATGAAGTCGCGGCCGATCAGGAAGGCCTGGGCCAGGCCGTCGGGCGAGGGCTGCTCGGCGTACTCAAAGCGCACGCCGTAGTCTGAGCCGTCGCCGAGGAGGCGGCGGAAGCCGGGCAGGTCGTGGGGAGTGGAGATGATGAGGATGTCGCGGATGCCGGCCAGCATCAGGGTTGAGATTGGATAGTAGACCATGGGCTTGTCGTAGATTGGGAGCAACTGCTTGCTCACGCCCTTGGTGATGGGGTAGAGGCGGGTGCCAGAGCCGCCAGCGAGTACTATGCCTTTCATGAGGTTTTTGGTTTATGGTTTTTGGCTTTTGTAAAGATTAGTCAAAAAGCTTATGATTATCAACGAGGATTTCATTCAAAACCACGGATTACACGGAAATTGTGGCTATACACAGATTACTCAGATGTCACACAGAACCATAGTTGTGATTATACCATAGAGGCGCAGATGCGCCGACAGATTACACAGACCATCCGGATGGCATCTGTGACATCTGTTGGCGTTTTCGCCTCTATGAAATTGATTATCCATTGGATTTATTGGGGGTCTGTGTTGCATCTGTGTAATCTGTGTGGAGTATCCTCAAGGTTTACATATAGGTATCCGTGTAATCCGTGGTTTTTGAGAATTAGCGGTGGTCGGTGGTGAGGGATTGGATGGAGGAGGGGGAGACTGACATCTCCATGCGCTTGCCATCGGGGGTGAGGATGGAGAGACGATAGGTAACATTTCGCCTGACCGGGCCCGCGAGGGCGCCTGGGCCCCCCACGGCAGCGCTGACCGAGCCTGCGGGGACGCTTATTTTTTTGGTGACGTAGGCCTCACATTCCTCGAAGCCGGGGAGGCAGAGCTTGACGCGCTCTTCTGGCTCGAAGTCGTGGGCCTCGGGGGCGGTGCTGTCGGCGAGGCAGAACTCGATATCGTTTTTATCGTCAATCTGCTCGAGGATGCGCTGCATCAGCATCAGCTCGCGCGCCGGTATGCGCGAATATTTGCGCTCCAGGCCGTCGCGGGTCTGGAAGACCCACAGGTTGGCGACCGCTTGGTCGAGGGTGGCCACTTGCTCCTCGGTGAGGAGCACGAAGAATAGGTCGCGCATCACGGCGCGGCGCTCCTCCATAAGGCGTCCTCGGCGCGCCACCATGCGCTCGATCGAGGTCTGCGGCTTGCTCCACTGGCATGGGCACCACACATTGCCTGCCACGAGGCGTGACACCGGCGAATCGCTACGGCGCAGATTCTCAATCTCTTGCTGGGCGGTGGTGCCGTAGACCTTGACGGCGTAGTAATGCTTCTGGGTCTGCTGCTCGATGCGCGACAGTATGTAGTCGATGATTTTGAGGGCGCAGCCCGCGAAGTCGGCGGCGATGACCGCTGAGGACTGCTTGGCCTCGGCGAGGCGGCATTGCAGCAGCTGCTTGAGCAGGGAGTCGGGGGCCGAGGCTGCCTGTTGGGCCAGGCTGAGCCAGTCGACAAACGGGTCGGATGAGCGCATCAGCCCCACGTCCATCATCCGGAATGCGGTGGTCACCATCTGGGTGGTGCAGTGCAATTCGGGATAGCGGCGACGGAAGCTCAGCACCCTATCCCTGAGCCGTGGCGACAGCGGCATGGCGATGCCGAGGTGGGGCAGGGTGACTGCCGAGGTATCGGCATCGATCTGCTCGATGATCTGGGGCAGCGTTTCGATGGGGGCGCCGCCGAAGCACAGGCTGAGCAGGTAGCGGCTGATAGCGCCGGTACAGCGCGTGTCGCCGCCCTTGATCAGGGCATCGACCTCGGCTGAGATACGTGGAGATATGATGTTTTTGCTGCGGCTCATCGACAGCGAGCGCATGTCGGCCAGGAAGTCGATGTTGGGCAGCAGTCCCTCCTCTACGGCGTTGAAGCACAGGCGCCTGAGGGTGCGGATATGGTCGGCGGCGCGGCGCCGGCGCATGGCGGCGAGCTCCTCGGGCGGGAAGGACAGGTCTTTGTTGGCTGAGTACTCGGTTGAGAGATAATGGTAATATGCGTCGCACCACCCCGGGGCGGCAATCTCGAGCAGGTCGATGTCGCGCTCAGGCCCAAGGTATGCAGTGAGGGACTTGGCGCACTGGTTGTATTTGGTGCGGCTGTCCTTCTTGCCGTCGGCGCAACGTCGAGCCTTTTCTGAGGCGTATGCTATGAGTTTTGCCAATGTGGGAAAAAACGTATTAACGCTGTTGTGGGGAGATAATTCTTTATTTCCCCTCAGAGGGCCGTAGCTCGTCCAAGGGGTGCGGGGTGAGGTATGTGCATAAAGGTCGGCATTGCCTAAGTGGTGAAGGCGGTTGCGACTTGATTGGAGTATCCTAATGGATGACGGTCAGGAGGAGAGGTGGTTGGGCCCTGCTCCAGGTTGCTTTGGTGTGAAACGTTAAAACAACCGCAAAGTTACGGTTTTATTTCGATATAACCAAATAAAACCGTATAAAAGAGAGTCAAGTAACTTTCCAATAAGTAAAGGCTCAATTAGTTAAATATGGAGGTCGCCCGGATGGCTACCCCGTAGGGGTTATTTCATCTAGCATATAGGTTAACACCCGGATGGCTACCCCGTAGGGGTTGTTTCATTTGACGCTTCCTAAAACAACCCCTACGGGGTAGCAGGGAGGGAAATCCTATTAATGCTATATGAAACAACCCCTACGGGGTAGCAGGGAGGGGA
>NWBJ01000048.1 GCA_002633115.1 Muribaculaceae bacterium Zag1 | reverse complement strand
CACTTTTTAAAGTGGACTCAAAATTTTATTTTGACAATATCCATCCTGTCGGTTCAGATTTATGTTATCTGATGCGGTTGTTATCTGCCCCGGAGATACGTCAATTTTTACCCGGATTCGAAGGGTTGGAATTGGAAAAGTTAAAAGCATTATCCGATTGGGAAGCCATCAATCACCGACATCCTACGATTCCTCAAATTGAACTTTTAACACAACAATGTTGTATATATCCTATATATTTTATATATTTGCACCGTAAAACTCAAAGATTATGGCAACGACATTGAATATGAAGCGCAAGATCATCGACCTCCCTGTCGATGTAATGCAGAAATTATCCATAATGGCAGCAGCCCAAGGAAGAAGCTTAAAAAACCTAATTGAGAGTATCCTTATAACCAAAGCTAACTCGGTGTCTGTGGAGGTGGTGGAAAATCCCTCTCCCTCCAACGACCCATGGTTTGATAATCCCGAGAACCTGGAATCCGTCAAGCGCGGAATTGAGGACATAAAAGCAGGAAGATGCCGAGCGTGTTCCATGGACGAGATAAGGGACACCTTAGGATTATGATCCAGTATGAACTCATCCTGTCAGACCAAGCGATAGGACATTTGAAAGAATGGAAAAAGTCTGGACAGAAGAAAACCCTTAAAAAGATAGAAGACTTATTTAGGGAGCTTCAGGAGCACCCAAAGACTGGCACTGGTCACCCCGAGCCACTTAAAGGTGACTTGCTGGACAATGGAGTCGGACTATAACAAAGGCCGACAGATTAATCTATGCCATAGAGGAAGACAGAGTGTTCGTAACCGTAGCCTCTATGAGAGGCCATTACGGAGATAAATAAAGCGGCATCCAAACAGCGCTATCAAGCCTCCGGCCTCTGGTAGGGAGACTCCCGAAGGTCTATGCTGTAATCAGCGCTCGCCGCCAGCGCTGACATCGAGAGTAAAGCGGTCACTGAGTCCATAGTCAATGTGTCAGCAGGAATCGGATTTTGGCCGAAAAGAGGAAGAATAGAGGCAACGCTAATCAAAACGCAACCCAAAAGAATTGTTTTTTTCATAGAGAGGATGAATTTAAGCTAATACACTTCAAGATAATGTTCCCAAGAGTCCGGGTATCTCTCCTTGGCCCTCTTGACCACAATGTCAGGTATAGGGACAGTGTCGTAATCCAAACCTTTTTTTTTCAAGAATTCTATGACACCACGCTTATACTTGTAATCTTCCCTATCCAAAGGACCCATTGCCTCTCTAAGCGACTGTAATATAGTGTTGGCATCAGGCCTCCCTAACGAATCTCTGTAATTCATAGAAGGTATAGAGTCTGAATATGAAGCACCACTCTTCAACAGAAGAAGAAGAGGCTTATATCGTTTACGCTGAAGGCAAAAGCTTACTGCGGTCAGACTGTCAGGGTCTTTTGCGTCAAGATCCGCACCAGCTTTTATCAGCATCTCCAACGCCATAATATCATCCGGGTTGTTAAACGTTCCAACAGCAGCAGTCAGAGCGTTCTCCTTCCTTCCCTTATATCTTGGAACGTCTTCTCGGCGACTGCTTGAATTAGGATCGCCTCCGTGTTCAAGCAGGAAAGCCAGAGCATCAGGATTGTTCTCCTGGCACGCTATCAGCACTGCGTTCAAACCGAACTTCGAATTTGAATAGAGGTTGGGGTCGGCCCCGACCTCCACCAATGCCCCTATGGTTGAAATCTTAACAGGCCTGAAATACGCCTCCAGGTTGCACAAAGCAGTCATCAGCACCGTGTATCCATAGACCGGCTCCTGGTAATTGACATCTGCTCCTCCTTCGACTAGTTTTCTTATTTTTGCGGTGTCGTTGGCCCTAGCAGCCTTGGCCAACTCCCAACCCGGGGTGTCAGAGAAGACGTAGAAGCTTGCTGGATATGTCTCGCCAATACACCCTCCTAAAACAATTGGCATGAGCAAGAGAATCCCGAGGACAAAAATAAGTCCAAAATGGTCCTTCCTATTCAGAGTAAATCTGGAAGTAAGTCGATTTTCCATTTAATTGCAATTTTATTTTAAACACAATTCACCGGGGTTACTATTTCTCAATCCACTGTGACAACTTTTTCTCGGTCGTCAAACCAGGCATAACACAAATATAGAGGCAGACAATAATTGACTCCATCCATCAGAAAGTACGCAATCTCAAAACCATAATTTTGAGAAAAAGGGCCGTTAAGATAATAAAAGATGCCGCTTACACCACAAAGATAGACTGCAAGATAATTTATAATCCTCTCCTTATGGAAGAATATATGGACAACAAGAATTGCCATTGTCAATACGCTTGTGAGAGCCATGCAAAGATATAGGCCATGGTCTCTTGCTAGTTCTTCCCCATTGTTTATTATCCTCCAGCAATAATACATTTGCGGAGCGGTCACAAGCAGATAATAAAAGGCCACCATTGTGTTTAGAACTATCCCAATATTTTTCTTTCTCACCTGGGGTGAACGGATTTGAAACGATATCTTATCCCGCTGCCACAACAAGACAAGGCCACGCGCAGAAAGCAAGATATTCAACATGACCAGGTAGACGTATATTGGAGCCATCGAAACAAGGAAAACCACTCCGACTGAACAAAACGCCAAATCCAAGACGTAAAGGATAGCTGTCGCAATTCTCCCTGCCTTGCTTTCCTCATGATAGGCACTCCACAATGGCACAAGACATGCCAGTATCAATATTGCCCACTCAAGAGTCGTTGCCCCAAGGAACAGGCCTTGTACTGCAAACCACCAAGCAATGATTCTTCCTTCTGTGCCTTCACAGCTCAGGCAATTCTCTATTCCTTTATTAACCGGGTTCATTTTGATTGGATTTTAGATGCTCTCCATGTCTTAAAAGCTATCATTAGAGCAGCCAATAGCCAGATAGAGTTTATTATGGGCAATAGCCTCCAAACTGCTCCTCTCACCAATGAGAATTTTGAACCGTCAGTAAACCCAGAGAGGGTCCAAGATAGGCATGTGTACACACAATACAGCCACCATATGATTCTACTTCTGCCATTCAAGATGGCCTTTACGGTGTATGCGCTGCTAAACAGGTAAAAGAGGAAGGCCTCTGCCAAAAGCAGCCCGATGACTACTACTCCAAGTATTGTCCAGAAATCCCAAGTGTCAACCCACCAACAAACCCTCGCAAAAAGATACTCAGCCCAACACATCAGGCCGAGATAGACTATGGATTGGAGAGCGAACCATATTACTAGGATGCTCTTTACAACCCCCAACCAAGCAGGCTTTATGGCGAGTTTGCTTTCCATGGTTTACACAAGAGGATGAGTCGATATGAATTTTCTTCGGCAAATTTAAGGAATTTTCATCCCGATTCCAAATATTTCATCGATTGATTTGTAGATGTTGTACAACATATCCCCACATTTGTAGGAATCAGGGGAAATTGATATTTTTGCGAAATGAAAACCTTTCTTTTGACAATATCCATCCTGTCGGTGCAGTTGCAGTGTTCGCTCAGCGGTAGGGCCTTTCATACGATGAGTTTCGGAATACAAATCATCAAATCTTAAGTCTTAAGTTCTATTTGTAAATACAACTTTTTGGATAATCTAATAAATTTAGGTAACTTTGCAAAGTTATCAAAAATCACAAAAATGAACCAGGAAAGACTACGAATAGAAGTAATTTTTATAACCCTCCTCTCATTTTTAGGAGGCATAAGTCAGAATAGAGTCTTGAGCCCATACTCTGCGATGGGGGACAAATCCAAGATTTTGGACTACCCTGAATATACAAATGTGATAGAATCCTCATTGGCCATTGGAGACTCCCCAATAATCTACTTAAATATTATTCAGGAGCACTCAAGATATTTTCTCTTATTACAATTTCAAGATTCCATTTCCCATAAAGAAATAGACAAGAGCGACATGCTTTGCTTTTCCACCCCTGATCCACTGGCAGAAACCAACCCACATTTCAGCCCATATGCTTTTTGCGAAGGAGATCCTATAAATTTGACAGATCCTACTGGACTTAGCACAAATGTGATGGAAAATAGGGATGGGAGTTACACCATAGTGGGAGGAGATTTAAACGATGATGATTTAAATATATATTTGTATAGGTTAGTTGAAAATCAGATTGAACGTCTTGGTTCAATTGGTATTACCCCATTAGTTACCTCTTTCTACGATAGCGATGCAAATAATGGGGAAGGAGCTTGGGCTATAGGAGCAGTAATAAATCCAAAGGACCGAAGTGGTTTAGATTTTATTAATAATATAAGACTAAATACACCTGGTAATCTTGAATACGCAATGAATGCTTACGGGAATCAGAAGTACGATTTTAAAGTATCAAATGGACTTTCACCCTCTTCCCCTTATTATCAGCGCCGAGGTGATCACTATAGAGGTGTTATGATGGGAAATAGTGAAGGACTTCCAATATTTACTTCAGCTAGAGATTTAGGTAACATTGTCGCTGGATACGTTATGGGATTCAATGGCATGCCTTGGTCTCTTGCCCGTATAGGATTTGATGCCCTTCAATCTTTACAAGTAGGGCATCGTGCCACAGAAGGTATATCTTCACAAAATGCACAAAAATACGGATACAATTGGGGATTAAACCAGTTGAGAATTCAAAGCACCAACACCTTACCTTATGTTTTCCCTTTCCCTTGATTTCTTTGTGAACAATCTTATACTTTATGAATGATTTCAAATTGCCCATAGGATGAGTATTAAAAAGTCAAAGACACATGTTCCTACTTGGTGGATAATGGTCCAAATCTTATCCTTATCCTTTTTGTCTGTATGCGGTATCGCTATAAACATTAATGAGGCACTTCTTCTCATCCTGGTTTTCCTTTTCATATTAGCCATTCCTTGCCTCCTTATTTCTTTGGTTTCACTATTCTGCAACATAAGATTCAACACGCCCTGGAAAAGAGTCTTCGTAGTATGGAATCTGGCAAACATAATCCTTTTGCTTTGCCCATTGCTTTCATCAATGCATTGCACGGCCTTCAGCATGGAGGAAAATTATGAGAGGAACAAGGATAAGTTTGCGGTATTGGATGATTATTTGTCCCAGACCTTCAGCCCAGATATTAGTTTACACTATGATTTCCTTCATGAAGAGACATGGAATTTACTAGCTGGCAAGCTGAATGAAGAGAGTACAGAACGCCATTCTCAAAATGGAGCCATCCCTGATGTCATGTTTTTAACCAACGAGGTTTTGAAAGAGTTAAAGGGCAAGATTAAAGATGTCAATTGTATGGGAATCGAAAAATATAGCGGCGAGGAGTATTACACCTTGACTTTTGCCCAGCAAGGGCTTGGAATTTATTCCTACAGGATATACTATGCGCCAATTACACGAAATCACATGGATTCCTTAAGGAGAGAACCCAACCTTATACCCTACTCCGATACCATAGCCTTTGAATATGGATGCGGCGCAATCGGCAGCAACCATTTCCCCAGAAAAGAAGAGTATAAGAAAGTGAATTATTGAACCCTAAAATACAGATTATGCTAAAACTGACTCTAAGGATAAGCTCTTTTTCATTGCTGGCAGTCGTAATGGTATTCGTTGGTCTGGATGGTGTGGCCTTGGGGGTCGAGCTTGCGTGAGAGGCGGCAGAACGTATCGTACTCGCCTGAGACCACAAGGGAAATCGAGCCTCCGACGCACAGGTCCCAGCCTAGGCCTACCCACGATGCCTCCTGCGCCACCCTGATGCCGTCGCCCGCGTAGCGAAGCTCCAGCGGCACCTCCACGTCGCGGTCCTTGACGGTCATGATGGGGATGCGTATGTCGGCCCTGCCGTCGAAGCCGGTGGAGTTTATGTCCCCGAACTTCAGGAAGGCCGCAGCCTCGGGCGTTTGGTAGGGAGCTTCAGGTATGTCTATGCTGTAATCAGCGCTCGCCGCCAGGGCTGACATCGAGAGCATAGGGCTCACCGAGTCAACAGCCAAGGTGTCTGCCAGAATCGCCTCTTGGCCACGAAGAAGAAGGGGATAGGCAAGGCTAAACACAACGCTACCCAAAAGAATTGTTTTTTTCATAGAAAATTTTTGATGGCTAATACACTTCAAGATAATGTTCCCAAGAGTCGGGGTATTTTTGCTTGGCCCATCTTACAACTGATTCAGGAATGGGCACGGTGTCGTAATCCAATCCTCTTTTCTTCAAGAATTCTATGACCTTCCTTTTGTACATGTAGTTCTCGGAATCGAGGGGTATAATGGCTTCCCTAAGAAAACTCAATATGGGTTTTCTCTTACAATTGCCTAACGAGTCGTAATCAAAAAAATCTGTATAGTACCCATCGTATGAGGCTCCACCCTCCAGAAGAAGAAGAAGCTGCTTATATTTGTGTACCTCAACGTATATACTCACCGCTGGGCCGCAGTTTTCAGTCTTCGCATCAAGGTCAGCGCCAGCATCGATCAACATCTTCAGGGCTCGCACGTCCTCTGGATGGTTTAATGTCCTCGCTATAGCGGTCAGCGTGTTGTCCTTTACAAAATCATCCCCTCTGCGGCAGCTGGAATTGGGATCTCCCCCATGCTCAAGAAGAATTTCCAAAGCCTCCGAATTGTTTTCATCGCACGCTATCAGCACAGCATTGAGCCCGTATCTCGAATTGGAATATAGGTTGGGGTCGGCCCCAGACTTGACAAGAGCCCTGATCGTTGAAATTTTAACAGGCCTTAGAGGGTCCCTCAGGTTACACAGAGCCGTCATCAACACTGTATATCCATAAACAGGCTCCTGGTAATTGACATCTGCTCCTCCTTCGACTAGTTTCCCTATTTTTGTCGTGTCGTTGGCCCTCGCCGCCTTGGCCAAATCCCAACCTGGAGAGCCATAGAAGATTCCGAAGCTGGCTGGATATGGGGTCTCATCACATCCACACAGCGCGAAAGGCAGGATTGTGAGAATAATGGAGGCACGAATCAACCAACGAGAATTTGAAAACTTATTTTCAGTATTTGTGTTTTTTTTCTTTTTCATGTGGATATCAGTATGAGATCAAACCATTAAAAAGCCTTATAAAAATTTGTTATGGAATGTGAGTTCCATTGAGTGGAATTGCGCCAATGGATGCGACCTCCCGCATCAGGCAAAGGTGTTCTGAATTGTATATCATTTAATGGGTCTTAATGGTAATGTAGGAATCAACTTTAGCCTTTGGGTTCGGCAATTGCGTTAAAAAGGACACCCCTGCGGGATTGAACACCATCGCACTTCCATCGGTAGCATAGGCGCACGCTGTTGCCAATCCTCCTCCTAAAGAGTGTCCGGAAAAAGTCAATAGGTCATTCAATTTTAGGCCATTCTTTTCGAAATAATGAGACATATCCTGTTTTAATTCCTTCGCCAATTCAATAGCATCTTTGTATTGGGAAGAGAGACCGATCAACTGTAAAACATTATTTTTCCAATCCTCTATGTCCATTATGTGCGTCCCGCTAAAGACTAATGCGTACTCTTTGATGCCATCATCTTTAATGCGTTCATACAATCCGCATTTCAATCCGTTTGACAAGTTTTTGTCATAAAGAATTGTTCCAGACTTATACCATCCTCCGATCAATTCTACATATTCATCCCCGTAGACATGATGGGACATCCTGGCCGCCTCCTCTTCTGACGGCTTCATTCCATCGGGATCGGCCCAGTTCACTGGGTCGCCGAGGCAGAAGGCGTAGGGCGAGAAGTGGGGGTAGTCCGGGGCGAGGGGGTCGGGGGCGTCCCAGCACATCAGAGCCGCGTAGTGGAGGCGGGCGTCGTAGTCCAGGTCGTTGACCGAGTGGGCCCGCTCCATCTCCCTGCCGCAGTGGGCCAGGGGCTGGAGCCCCGGGTTGAGCGAAGGCGAGGTCCACGGCACGCCCGACGGGTAGTAGTGGATCACCTGCTGTACGGATCCCGAGGCGTCGGTGACCGCGCGCACGCTCCCCTTGTGGTCGCGCACGTAGCGGAAGAGCGAGCCCGTGGCCGGATTCCCCCCGGGGCACTCGACGTACCCCTGGTCCATCAGCACGCGGCTGACCGCGCCGCTGCGCACCTCGAAGCTGCCGATGCGGTCGACCGAATCGGAGCTCAGCGCGCCCGAAGGCCACACCACGGCCCCGCAGAGCCGGGGAAGGGCGAGCGCCCCGGGCGAGGACATCCTGACGGTGCGCAGCGCCGTCCCGTCCTGCGAGCGCACCCACGCTATCGCGCTGCCGTCTGACATCTGCAGGTGGCGGGGATGCCCCTGCGCGTCGCGGGTGATCTGCGATATCCCACGGTCGAGGTCGGCGATGAGCCGCCCGTCCCCGTCGTACAGCCGCTCCGCCCCGGCCGTGCCCCCGTCGGCGTAGTCGGCCGCCCACGCGCCCGCCGAGGGGCAGCCCGTATCCCGCGCCCTGACCGGGCGGCAGCCGTCGTACCCGACCTCCACGTTGTCGACCGGCAGGTGCGCCCCGGTGCTCGCCAGCCCGAACCGCGCTATGCGCTCGGGCATCCCCCAGGAGTTGAGAGACAGCGCGGCCTCGTCGTAGTTGCCGGCGCAGGAGGAGAGGCCCTCCCCCTCGCCGTAGAGGGCCTGGACGAGGCGACCCTGATTGTCGTACCGCAGCTCGTAGCCGCGGGCCACGCCGTCGGCGCACGCCCACTCCCAGGCGGAGACTCTCCCGGAATACAGGGGAGACCCGGGGCCCGAGGCGTAGCTCAGGGTCTCGCTGAAGACGGGGCCCGTCGCCGAGACGAGCCTCCCGGCGCAGTCCCACCCATAGGATACGGCCCACGGGGCGCCCCCTCCCCCGTCGGAGGACAGCCTCCCCAGGGAGTCGTAGGAGGGCGCGCTGAGCGCCACGGCCCCGCTCGACAGCGATCCCCTGCCCCACCTGCAGAGGACGGACGTCAGGAGACCGCAGCCCGAGTGGTAGCCGCGCATGGTCTCCAGGAAGCCCAGCGAACCGCCCGCTCCCAAGTTTTCCCTCTCGAAGACCGGGTTGCCGGCGAAGTCGTAGGTGGCTACGGTTTCGTGTTGCAACCCTCCAAGGCCCACGGAGCGCGAGCTGGTGACATGTCCGCGCCAGTCGTAGGCGTATGAATCGAGCAGGGCCTCGCCGTCGGAGGCGCAGGCCAGGCTCCCGGCCAGCCTCCCCCTGGGGGAGACGGACGAGGAGGAAAGGAGCCAGGAGGCTCCGGTGCCGGGGAAGGCCGAATCCAGGAAGCCGGCGAAGCCGTAGGAGTCGTAGTACCACGCGCATTCGAGCGAATGGACCGTAAGCGAGGACCCGACCGCCCTGTAGCCCCCGAGCGCGGCCCGCGCTGCCTCTCCGGTGAAGACTGCCGCGCCCAAAGGGGCCGACGGCGAGGCGTCGGAGCACAGCCCCTGCGCCGCCGGGCGGCCGGCGAAGTCGTAGAGCCGGAAGCGCCAGAGGCCCCGCTGGCGCAGCGACGCGTCGCGCATCAGGGCCGGCCTGCCGGCGCGGTCGGGCCTGAGCTCGGTCCCGTCGCAGCCGGGGAGCCGCCGGTAGGTCTCGAACCCCCGCGCGTCGCAGCGGAACTCGTAGGCGCTGCGCCCGAGGTCGCCGTCATCCTGGTAGGACGGGGCTAGGATGAACCTCAGCGAGCCCGCCGCGTCGTAGACCCTGTAGGCGTCGCTCCCCCCTCCCCTGCGCTCGAGCACGACAAGGCCCGTGAGCGGCTCGGCGAAGGTCTCGACCGCCACGCCGTCCTCGTCCCTGAGCAGCTCGGAGCGCAGCGTCCCCTCCGGCCACCACCCCAGGTCCAGCAGCTCGCCGTCGCCCCCGGCGGAGTACATCCTCACCGATTCGGCGGCGTTGACGCCGCGCGTTACCGATGACGACCTGTGGGCCGAGTGCCACTCCGGGCCCGGCCCGATCCTACTGGCCTCGCGCCCCAGCGCGTCGCGGCCCGTGTCGGAATAGGCGAAGGAGTGCCCGTAGGTCGCGGACGACAGGGCGCCCATGGCCGAGGGGTCGGCGGGGCCGAGCGTGTCGCCGACCACCACGGGGCGCCACTCCCTGACCGCCTCGCCGTCGGCGTCGAGCTCGGCGAGGGCGGCGGCGCACGAGCCTCCCGGCGAGGCCGGCCAAACGGCCGTCTGCGTCTCCCGCCCCAGCCCGTCGAAGTACGAGGCCTCAGCCACGCTCCGCGTGCCCGAAGTGTTCAGCATCGTGCGAACAACCATGCGGTTAGTCCCCACGCCCTGCGCTTGGGGGAAGAGGCAAACGGCGAGAATGATTGCCGCCAAAGCGGCCTTTGCGAAGCAAGCCATGGGATGGATGGGCTAAATGTTGATTTTCAGTATGGTTTCATAAGAATCGAGCCAGAGGTGCACCAGCAGCACGCCGCCGGCGGGCGCCCTCGACAGGGTCAGCGACGCCGAGTGCGCCCCAGCCGAGGAATCGTAGGCTCCGTAGGCGAGTGAGATGCCTGTGATGTCGGCGGCAATGACGGTGACCGTCCCGGCCCAGTCCTGCTCGTACTCGACCGCCAGGCGCGTCCCGTCGAGGGTCGCGCTACCCCTTACGGGCAAAGCGGAATCCCCGGCCCCGCTTGCGGTATTGTCGGATGCGCCTTCCGCCAGCAAGTCATCGTTGGCTTCCCTGATTTCGCGGTTGGC
>NWBJ01000047.1 GCA_002633115.1 Muribaculaceae bacterium Zag1 | reverse complement strand
ATTCACAAAATTTTGGACACCCTAACTAACAATCTTTATTCCAAAAAATTTCGCTTCGGCCTGCATAAATATTGCAATCACGGCCGGCTACGAAGAGATAATCACTCAGTCGATTGATAAATTTCATGGCCTCGGGGGCGATGGGTATGCCATTTTCGACCATCTCGACCATGCGGCGCTCGCAACGGCGCGCCACCGTGCGCGCCACATTGGCTTGCGCGGCAGCCATCGTGCCGCCAGGGAGCACGAATTGGAATTGCTTGGGCAGGTCGGCTTGAATTTCATCAATGGCCCGCTCAAGCATATCCACATCCTCCTGGCGTATGCCTTGAGGCTTCCATTTCGAATCGGGCTCAGTGGCGAGTTCGGAGCCAAGGTTGAAGAGACGATTTTGCACCACATCGAGGATGCGGCGCACCCACTCGGGCACACCGTCCATAGCCAGCATCAGGCCGATTGCTGAGTTGAGCTCATCGGCTGTGCCATAGGCATCGAGCCGCAGACATGATTTCGACACCCGGGTGCCTCCCACCAATGATGTTGTACCGGCATCGCCGGTGCGCGTATATACCTTTGCCATAGTATGGTTTTTGGTTTTTAGTTTTTAGTTTTTGGAAACATTACAATTGGTTTTTGGTCTTTGGTCTTTGGAAAAATTGCTAATGTTTCCAAAGACCAAAAGCTAAAGGCCAAAGGCCTTGCTTAGGCGTACATCGCCTCGATTTCCTTGGCGTAATGCTCGTTGATCACGGGGCGTCGTATCTTGAGGGTGTTGGTGAGTTCGCCGCTCTCGATAGTGAAAGCCTTGGGCAGCAGGGTGAATTTCTTGATCTGCTCAAACGATGGCAATCCCTTTTGCAGTCTCTCGATATGGTCAGCGATCAGTTTGATAATCTGCGAGTTTTGAATCAGATCCTCAAGATTCTTGAATGCAATCTTGTGGCGGCGAGCATACTCCTTCAGGACACCAAAAGCCGGGATTATAAGGGCCGTGACATACTTGCGGCTCTCGCCCACCACAGCCACCTGCTCGATATACTTGTCCTCGCCCAAGCGGCTCTCGATAGCCTGAGGAGCGATATACTTGCCATTGCTGGTCTTGAACAGGTCCTTGATGCGCTCTGTTAGCACCAAAGCTCCCTCGCGGTCGAAATATCCGGCATCGCCAGTGCGGAACCAGCCATCCTCGGTAAACGCCTCAGCCGTATCCTTGGGCTTGTTGAAATATCCACGCATCACAGTCGGGCCCTTGACCTGAATTTCGCCCGAGCCCTTGCGGTCTTCGGCTGTTTCGGGTTCGCCAGCCTGGGGCGCAATGCGCACCATCACCTCGGGCATCACAGTGCCCACGCTGCCGATCACATAATCTATGGTTGGGAAGCAAGTGACAGTAGCCGTAGTCTCAGACAGGCCGTAGCCCACCATCATCGGCACGCCTATGCTGCGGAAAAATCTGACGATATGGGGCGAAATAGGCGCTCCGGCAGTCGGGAACAGGTTGCCATTCTCGATGCCTATGGCGCGCTTCATCGGCTCAAATACCGTCTTGTCAAATTTGCGGTACATAGCCTCGAGCCATCCCGGGGCCTCCTTGCCCAGCCTCACATAGTCGAGGTTGCGCTTGCGGCCTATGCGTATGGCATACATCACCATCTTGCGCTTGACCATAGGCATCTCAGCAATCTTCTCGATCACGGCTGAGTAGACCTTCTCCCAGAATCTCGGCACCGAGCACATGCAGGTGGGCCTGACATTGCGCACAGCCCCGGCAATCTCGCGCGGATTCTGGTTGATAGCGATGTGCATGCCCAGGGCTATGCACACATAGCTCCAGCCTTTTTCAAAAATATGGCATAGGGGCAGGAAACATAGCGAGCGGTCATTGTCAGACAGCATTGTCAGCCTCTCGCGGTGTATCTTGATTACTGCGTTGAAGCAGCTATGAGGCAAGTCCGCTCCTTTGGGTTCGCCCGTGGTGCCGGAGGTATAAACCAGCGTAGCAGTATCCTCGGGACGCACCGAGCGGCGACGTTTCTCAACCTCGGCGCGGCAAGCGTCAGATGCGCTCAGGCCTAGGGCAATCAAGTCGGCCCAGGGCATAGCATGCTCAGAGTGGCCATCATACAGCAGCAAATGCTCGACCCAAGGACATTTCTCAGTCAATGGGCGCAGCAAATCGAGATGCTCAACCGTACCGGCAATTACAAACCTGGGCTTACAGTCATGCAGCACATAATCGAGCTGCTCGGCACTGGCGGTTGAGTAAATCGACACTGGCACAGCGCGATTGGTGTAACAAGCGAAATCGGTAATCAGCATCTCGGGGCGGTTGGGAGACAGCACCATCACCACATCGCCCGGCTCAAGGCCAAGAGTCTCAAATCCGCAAGCAGCGGCATCGACCTGGTCATTGAGCTGGCGATACGACAACGCCTGAAGCACCTCGCCATGCTCATTGACATAGTTCATTGCCTCTTTGTCGCCATATCTCTTGGCTTGCTCGGGAATTATATTAGGTAAAATGCTCATAATTATTGTCTTCTACATCATAATATAAACAATTATTGGCCCATTTCGGCCTATCGGCGGCACAATAATCTATGCAACTGATTTAATCAGAGAGAAGAGAATTTCACGGCGCAAAGTTAGAAATTTTTCTCCGATTTAAACCAATCTTTACAACATTTGTTATAAAGAGATGAATTTTAACTCCATTGAGACAAACAAAATACCTAAACTGCAAATAAAAATAGACAAAAATACGTACTAAATCAAAATAGCAGTATGAAAAAGTTGTTTTTATCACTGGCCGTAATCGCCTCTCTTTGCATGGCATCATGTGGAGGCTCAGCCGAGAAGGCTGCCGACCAACAAGCCACCGAAGTTGTGGACCAAATCAACAAGGCATCGTCTGAGGCCGAAGCTCAAGACATCGTTAGCAAGGCCCAAGCCTATGTAGAGAAACTTGTCAAGGAAGGCAAAATACAGGAAGCCAAGGACTATCTTGACAAAATCAAACCCACCATCGAACAGAAATTTCCCAGCACAGCTCCCCTGCTTGAGAAGGCTCAGGCCGCTATCACCGCCGCTGCTGCTCTCACTGGCGACAAGACCGAGAGCGTAACCGACAAGGCTAAGGATGCCGCATCAGAAGCCGCCGACAGCATCGCCTCAAAGACCGGACAAGCCGTTGACGCTGCCACCGATGCCGCTACCGATGCCGCCAACAAGGCAAAAGACGCCATCAAGAACGCATTGAACTAATATGAAAAAGAAACTCGTGATTTCCACGGGCGCCGGCATGAGCGTAGAGAGCGGAATCAGCACTTTCCGCGATGCCGGAGGCTTGTGGGAAAACTATCCGGTGATGGATGTGTGCTCGGCCGACGGCTTTGCGCGCAATCCATCGCTTGTGCATAAATTCTACAACGAAAGGCGTCATCAGCTCGTAAGCGTAGAGCCCAACGCCGGACACCGCGCCCTGGTCGACCTCGAGAAGGATTATGACGTGTACGTCATCACCCAGAATGTCGATGACCTGCACGAGCGCGCTGGCTCAAAGAATGTACTGCACCTCCACGGCGAACTGATGAAGGTTCGCGCTATCGACGATGATAGCAAGGTCTACCAACTGGAGCCGGGCCAGCTCGACACCACCCCCGACACAGTGATTGATGGCCACCATGTGAGGCCACACATCGTGTTCTTCCAGGAGGCAGTGCCCAATTTCGAGCCTGCCACCCAGATTGCCCATGAGGCCGACATCTTCGTGATCATCGGCACCTCGCTTGTGGTATATCCCGCCGCAGCTCTGCTACAGTATGTAAAACCCGGCACCCCGATCTACTACATAGATCCCAAGCCGGCAGCCGTACCGCCCGGCGTGACCGTCATCCCCCTCGGTGCCAGCGCCGGCATCGAAAAATTGAAGGAATTGCTGGCAAAGCAAACCGCAAAGAAATAAGAGACCGCAAGGACACAAGAAACATAAGGACATAAGTACAGGTGATTTCCATACTTATGTCCTTATGTTTCATGTGTCCTTGTGGTCCCTTGTGTCCTTATGGTCTATTTGCTGGTCATGATTTGGAGGACTATTTGGTCGGTCTCGTTCATGCCATCGCGGCCGATGGCCGCGAAATTGCGGATGGTCTGGTCAACATCGTCATCGATGATACCCTCGACCGAGGTGGTCACATGGCCCTCCATAGCCATAATGGCGCAAATCACCGCTGTGCTCACGCCGCTGGTAAGCTTCATGGCGCAACTCGGCTTGGCTCCGTCGCAAATCATGCCAGTCAGATTGGCCACCATATTTTTGACAGCGGCAGACACCTGCTCATATCCGCCGCCCATCAGATATGTGATGCCGCAGCTGCTGCCAGTGGCAGCCACCACGCAGCCGCACAGGGCTGACAGGCGTCCCAGATTCTGCTTCATATAGATAGCGGTTAGGTGGCTCAGTACCAGAGAGCGCACCGTCTGCTCCTCAGAGGCAAACGATTCCTCAGCATAAATCACCACCGGCAGGGTAGCGGCTATGCCTTGGTTGCCCGAGCCGGAATTAGACATCACCGGTATGCAAGCGCCAGCCATGCGGGCATCGCAGGCGGCTGATGTATAGGATAGAATGCGCGAGAATATGCTGTCGCCCATCACATAGCGTTGGCGCTCGCAGTGCAGCGTGCGCCCCACCGAATGGCCGTATCGGCCAGTAAACGACTGCTCGGCGGCAGCCTTGTTGACACGCCGGGTGTCAAGCATAAAGCGCAGCTCCTCGAGCGGCGTAGTCATCGAGAACTCCCACACCTTGGCCAGAGTCAGCTTGGGCTCATCGTCATCATCAGCGCCCTCGCCTCCCTCGGTGAGAGAGTTGAGCAATACCTCGCCATTGTGAGCCAGGTAGACAAAATTGGTGTGTCCGCGAGCGATGATGGCAGTAGCCTGGTCGTCGCCATCGCTGACAGTTACCTCGACGTATAGTTTCTCAGAGATTCCCTGCTTTAGGTCGATTGAGATGCGGCGGTCAGCAATCATCTGTTTGCCCTTCTCGACAGCCTCGGGGGTGACATCGCGCAGCACCTCGAGCTCGAGGTCGGCCTTGCCAATCAGCGCCCCGAGGGCGATGGCTATGGGCAAACCGATCATTCCCGTGCCGGGGATACCCACTCCCATTGCGTTTTTCAGGATATTGGCGCTCAGCAGCACCTCGATTTTTGCGGGTTCGCGGCCGAGCAGTTCGGTTGCCTTGGCCACGCATAGAGCCACAGCGATGGGTTCGGTGCAACCGATGGCTGGCACCACCTCACGCTTGATGAGTTGTATTATCTTAAGTCGGTCAGCAGCTGTAATCATTATTATAGTCTGAAAGTATAATTGTGGCTTTTTAGTGATGGAAAGTACGCATCTGGGAGATGCTCAAGCTTGAATCCGTCGGGTCCGCCGCTCACGGATATGATGTCAAAGCGGAAATCATAGGGCAGGCGATTCATCTTGAGATAGGCGTCGGCCGAGGTGATGGTGCGCTTGCGCTTTTTGCGGTCGACAGCGCTCACCGGGTCATATTCAATAGCGCCTCGGGTCTTGACCTCCACAAATGCTATTATGTTGTCTTTCATGGCGATGATGTCCACCTCGAGGTGGCCCATCTTCCAGTTGCGCTCGAGAATGGCGTAACCTTGGCCGATGAGATACTCAACGGCCAAGGTTTCGCCCCAGTTTCCAAGAGATTTAGCTTGTGATGGCATCACATAGCGATGAGCTCGTTGATCTTCTCTACGAGAGTCTCGCGGCTCTGAGCGCCCACCAAGCGGATGTTGGTTTTCTTGCCATCCTTGAATGTGAGGATGGTGGGGATTGACATGATGCGGTATTTGCTGGCGAGCTCGGTCTCCTCGTCGATGTTGTATTTTCCGATTACTGCCTTGCCCTCGTATTCCTTGGCGAGTTCCTCAATGATAGGGGCCATAGCCATGCAGGGGCCGCACCAGGTGGCCCAGAAATCGATCACCACGGGCTTGCCGCTGGCGATGATTTCATTAACATTTGCGTCTGTAAAGATCATGATTTAATTGTTATTTATGGGTTGATTTATGGATTCGATAATCTCGATAGTTTCGAGAATTTTCGAGAATTCTCGAGAGTTCTCGAAAATTCTCGAGAATTCTCGACATTTTGCTCAGGGGCGGCTGGCCTCGACTGTGTAATCGATGTCGAGGCCGTCGAGCTGCTCTACCAGCTTGCGGTTGATGGGGATGCGCATGCCCGATTGCATCAGCACCGAGCGATTAATCGCCGGATCGTAGATGCGCAGGTTGAGCGAGCCCAGATGCTGCGTCGAACTCTTCTTATGGTCGAGCAGCATCTTCTGGAAATCCTCATCTATCTGCGCCACAGCGGCATTGATGGTGATGCCGTTGACCAAGCGCCCCTTGAAATCTTCAAGCAGGGTGATTGACTCGATATTGAGCACCACCTCATCGCTGTTGTATCGCTTTTGGCACTTGGCCTTGACCATCACCGGGGTGCCGACCACGCCGAATTTGCCAAAGTCCATGAGCTGGCGCCCAAATAGGCGCATCTCCATGCTGTCGCTGTAATCCTCAAATTTGATGATGCCGTATTGCGAGCCGTTCTTGCTCTGGCGCGTCTCGAATGCCGATACCATGCAGCCAAATGCCACGGCCACTCCATCGACCAGGTGCATCTCCTTGACCTCCTGGATCGAGCAAGTGCTGCCGTATTTGACCTCCATATAGAATGGGTCGAGCGGGTGGCCCGACAGATACATGCCCACCAGGTCGCGCTCCTTTGAGTATTTCAGCTCTGGCACCCAAGGCACTGCATGGCGCAACTCGGGGCGCGAGGCATTGTTGCTCGTAAGGTCGTCAAAGCTGAACAGCGAAGCCTCTTGCCGAGCCTGGGCTTGCTGGAATTGAGCACCATAGCGCAGCAGTTGCTCTGATAGAGCCTCGCCCTTTGAGTTGAGGTCAAGATAATCCTCGCGCTGCAGCTCTGGGAAACAGTCAAAAGCTCCCGAGATAGCCAAACTCTCCATCACGCGGCGGTTGACCACGCCGGCCGGCACGCGCTCGACAAAATCAAATATGTCTTTGAATTTGCCGCCTGCGTTTCTGGCTTTGATGATATCCTCGACCACATTTGGGCCGATGCCCTTGATGGCAGAGAGGCCAAAGCGGATATCGCCCTTGGCGTTGACACCGAATTTTGAGAACGATTCGTTGACATCCGGGCCCTTTACGGCTATCCTCATGGCCTTGCACTCGTCCATAAAACCGGTGAGCTTGGTAATATCGGTGAGATTTCGGCTCAGCACTGCAGCCATATATTCCGACGGGTAATTGGCTTTGAGATAAGCGGTTTGGAAAGCCACCCAGCTATAGCACGTAGCGTGGCTCTTGTTGAAGGCGTAGGAGGCGAATTTCTCCCAGTCGGCCCAGATTTTCTCCAGTGTCTTCGGGTCGTGGCCATTGGCCTGACCGCCTTCGAGGAATTTGCCCTTCAGGTGGTTCATCTTGTCGATAAGCTTCTTACCCATGGCCTTGCGCAGGGTGTCGCTCTCGCCGCGAGTGAAGTTGGCGAGCAATCGCGACAAGAGCATCACTTGCTCCTGATACACAGTCACGCCATAGGTATCCTTTAGGTAGGTCTCCATCACCGGTATGTCGTAGACGATAGGCGTGTCGCCATGCTTGCGGGCGATGAAGTCGGGTATGTAGTCCATTGGCCCTGGGCGATACAGGGCGTTCATGGCTATAAGGTCTTCAAAAGTCGAGGGCTGCAGCTCGCGCAGGTATTTCTGCATACCGGGCGACTCAAACTGGAATGTGCCGATTGTGCGGCCGTCGCAATATAGCTTGTATGTCTTCGGGTCATCGATTGGTATGGCCTCGATGTCGAGGTCGATGCCGCGGGTGAGCTTAATGTTGGCCAGAGCCTCCTTGATGATTGACAGAGTCTTAAGGCCCAGGAAGTCCATCTTGATCAGGCCTGTCTCCTCAATCACTCGGCCCTCATATTGGGTTACGAGCAGTTTGCCCTCCTCCTTATCGTTGGCTGTGCTCACTGGCACCCAGTCGGTGATGTCGTCGCGGCAGATGATCACGCCACAGGCGTGCACGCCGATGTTGCGCACATTGCCCTCGAGGGCCTTGGCGTATTTGAGGGTATCGGTAATCAGCGGATTGGGATTCTTGAGCTCGCGCTTGAAATCATCGAGGTATTCATAGCAATTCTTAAGCGTGCACTTCAGTTCCTTGCCATTCACCTCGGGCATGCGGCGCGGTATCAGTTTTGTCAGACGGTTACTCTCGGGCAGCGGCAGGTCGATCACGCGGGCCACATCCTTGAGGGCCGACTTGGCCGCCATGGTGCCGTAGGTGATGATATGGGCCACCTTCTCCTCGCCGTATTTGTCAGTGACATAGCGCAATACGTCGGCACGCCCGTCATCGTCGAAATCGACATCGATATCAGGCAGCGAGATACGGTCGGGATTCAAGAATCGCTCGAACAGCAAGTCATATTTGATAGGGTCAATCTGTGTGATTCCCAAGCAGTATGCCACGGCGCTGCCGGCGGCCGAGCCACGGCCTGGACCTACGCTCACCCCGAGTTTGGTGCGGGCAGTGTTGATAAAGTCTTGCACAATCAAGAAATAACCCGGGAAGCCCATGGTCTTCATGATGTGCAGCTCAAACACCAATCGCTCCATCACATCCTCCGGCACTGGGTCCCCATAGCGCTTCTTAGCGCCCTCAAGAGCGAGTTCGCGCAAATAGTCGGCTTCAAACTTTATGCGATAGAGTTTCTCGTATCCGCCCAGCTTGTCAATCTTTTTCTTGGCTTCCTCTTCTGTCAGGACCACATTGCCCTTTTCATCGCGAGTGAACTCGTCAAAGAGGTCCTGTTCCGTAAGGCGCGAGCGGTACTCGGCCTCGGTGCCAAACGATTCCGGTATCTCATAGTTGGGCATGATGGGGCCGTGGTCGATATTGTAGGGCTCAACCTTGTCGAGGATTTCTTGGGTATTGGCCAGCACCTCGGGCATGTCTCTGAAGATTGCCTCCATCTCGGCCTGTGTCTTCATCCACTCTTGCTTGGTGTAGAGCATGCGAGTGGGGTCGTTGAGCAGTTTGCCGGTCGAGAGACAGATCAGGCGGTCGTGAGCCTCGGCATCCTCCTCGTTGACAAAATGCACGTCGTTGGTGGCAATGACCTTCACGCCGTTCTCGCGGGCAAGGCGCAGCATATCGCCTTCGATGCGCATCTGCAGCTCGTAGGTCTCATGGTTTGCCTTTGGCACAGTGGCCTTGTGGCGCTGAATTTCGAGATAGTAGTCTTCTCCAAAATGCTGTTTCCACCACTTTACGCGGCGGTCGGCTTCTTCGTAGTCGCCTTGCAACAATAGTCTTGGGATTTCGCCGCCGATACAGGCGCTGCATATAATCAGGCCCTCGCTGTGGGCGGCTATCTCATTCTTGTCGGTGCGCGGACGCGAATAGAAACCTTCTGTCCAGGCTTTTGACACGAGCTTGATCAGATTTTTGTATCCGGTCTTGTTTTTAGCCAGCACAATCAGGTGGCGACCGGTGTCATGCTTGTCGGTATGCTCGTGCAGATCCTTGTTGGCCACATACATCTCACAGCCGAAAATCGGCTTGAAAGGGTTGTCGGGGCGCTTGGAATTAACCTTGTTGACGTAATTGAAGAACTCTTTGATACCGAACATGTTGCCATGGTCGGTAACGGCGATACCGGGCATCCCGTCGGCTATAGCCTTGTCGACCAAGGCGCTAATCGAGGCTTGCCCGTCGAGCAAGGAATATTGGGTATGGACATGTAGGTGCACAAAGGCCATGGCAGCAGAGTATGGTTGGTTTCTATTCTAACTACAAAGTTACGAAATTTTTCCCAACCTACAACAACTTTCCATAGAATTAACATTCCCTACCCTGCCGAGGGCCAGAGAGAGGGCGGCTCACTCGGTGCGCTTGATAAACTCGGTAGGGGTGCAGCCAAACTCCTCCTTGAAGCACTGGCGGAAATAGCTTGGGGCGGAAAATCCGAGCATGAAGGCTATCTCCGACACCGAATATTGGCGCTGCAGCAGCAGCTCCTCGGCATGGCGCATACGCACACGGCGTATGTATTCGGTGGTGGAGATGCCGGTGAGCGCTCGCATCTTGCGATAGAGCGACGACGGGCTCATGCACATCTCCGAGGCGATGAGGTCAATGTTGAGTTTTTCCGAACCGATGTTCTTTTTAATAATCTGAGTCAGATGATTTAGGAAATCGGCATCGATTTGATTGATTGATTCTGAGGCCATTTTCTTCTTGTTGTCTATGTCTTGAGCGCTTTCTTGCGCTGTTGTTAAGCTCACTGATTCTACCATCTGGGCGGCCATGTTGCGGCGCACCTCGAGCAGGTTGTTGATGCGGCTGTGGAGCAGGCTCGAACTGAAGGGCTTGGTGAGATATGAGTCTGCGCCGGCTCGGTAGCCCTCCTCTTTGTCGCTGAGGGTGTTTTTTGCCGTAAGTAATATAATAGGTATATGGCTGGTGCGCACATCCGACTTTAGTGCGCGGCACATCTCGATGCCGTCCATCTCGGGCATCATCACATCGCTGACTATTATGTCGGGGATTGAGGCGTAGGCCTTCTCCAATCCCTGCCGCCCATTGGCGGCGGTGAGGATGTCGAAATGCGAGGCAAACGACAGGGTGATGTAGTGGATGATGTCGGGATTGTCCTCGACAATCAGCAGCACCGGCTTGCGGCCATCGGCATCGCGCTCCGGCTCTTCGGCCTGGCTGAGCGGCTGGTCGGTCTGATTGTCATCGACATGCAGGGCATCGGGGTATGAATTGTCGGCGAGAAGGTAGAGGGTGAAAACGCTGCCCTTGCCCACCTCGCTCTCGACAGTGATGCGTCCCTGGTGCAGCTCGGCCAAACTCTTGGCCAATGCCAAGCCGATGCCCGTGCCGGGTGCCTGGTGTTCGCCTCGGCCTTGGTAGTAACGCTCAAACACATGGGGCAGTTGCTTGGGGTCGATGCCATAACCGGTGTCAGACACCGAGATGGCAATCTCGGCCGGCTTGGAATCAAGCACACGCTGCAGAGACAAGGTGATGCGTCCCGAAGGGGTGTACTTGATGGCATTTGACAGCAGATTGTCGATGATGCTCGTCACTGCCTCGCGGTCGAAATACAGGTGCCAGTCGCCCTCGCCGATCTTAACCTCGAGCTTGGTCTGTGGGTTCTTGTTTAGCTCCTGGTATTTGAGGCCGGTGTTGCGTATCACCTTGCTCAAGTCGCCATAGCGCACGCACAGTTGGCGATTCTGGGTTTCGATTTTGCGGAACTCCAATATTTCGTTGATCAAGTCGAGCAGTTTTAGGGCGCTCTGGTGTATCAGGTCGAGCTTGTCGCGATATTTCTCGGGCATCTCGGTGTCATGCTTCATATCCTCCAATGGGCCGACAATCAGAGTGAGGGGCGTACGCAACTCGTGGGTTATATTGGTAAAGAAGACAAGTTTCTGACGCTCAAGCTCGTAGCTGTTTTGCAATTGCAGCCTCTTCTTGAAGCTTTGTGCTATGAAACAGATGCCAGCCGCTATGAGCAGCACGTAGATCAGCTTGGCCCATATCGAGAGATAGAAGGGCGGAGTCACCTTGATGGCCAAGTCGGCAAGCACCGGCCCCCACGAGGCATTGTTGAGGCGCGACCGCAACTCAAGCGTGTATTTGCCATGAGGCAGGTTGCGGAATGTCAGCTCGTTGTCGCCCTCGGCCAAGCGCCAATTGTCATCGAGGCCGAGCAGACGGTAGGCATAATGCACCTTGCCCGCCAAGGCATAGTCGGTATTGTCGAACGACACAGAGAATGTATTTTGGTCGGGCTGGAGCGTGACGCTCTTGCGGCCATACAGGGGAATTTCCGAATCGGCGTTTGTGAGGTCGCCCACCACCTTCATATTAGTGAATCGCGGCCCGGGAGCCGAGAGATTTGACGACAGATAGCGCGGATGGAAATAGAACACACCAGTCGATGACCCGAAATATATCGTGCCATCGGTGTCGGTTGCTACAGAACGGTCAAGGAATTCTGATGGAGAGATGCCCTCAGCGAAGGTGTGGAATGTCACCGAATCGGTCTCGCACGATACCGAACCGATGCCTCGGTTGGTCGAAAACCACACATTGCCCTGAGAATCCTCGGCCAAGGCATGGATGCTGGCGCTGGCCATGCCCTGCTCTATACCGTAAATCTTGTCCAAGCCGTCGCGGCTGAATCGAGCCAAGCCGCTCGAGGTGGCAGCCCACACATGGCCGTGGCGGTCGGTGAGCAGATGGCGGATATCATTGTTTACGCCATTGTCCTTGGTCCAACGGCCCAAGAGCTGACCATCGGGTGAAAGCTCAAACAAGCCGTAGCTGAAAGTGCCAACCCACAGGTTGCCAACGAAGTCAAAAGCCAAGGTGCGCACCGAGTGGTCTGTGATCGGCGAGTTGTCGGGAGTGAGATGGCGCTTGACCGCCCCGGTTGCCGCATCAAGCACATAGATGCCGCCGGTGGTAGCCACCCACATCTCTGAGCCTCGCTCTACGATCGAGCGAACATCGGTAGGCACATCACTCAGTTTTTGCTGGTGGCCGTCGGCGTCAATCACCCTCAGGCCCCACCGTAGGTGCCATGCCACCAGCGCCCTTGGTTGTCGCGGTTGATAGCCATGATATAGTTGGCACCGAGGTCTTCGGGGCCGCGCTTATGGGTGTCTATGCATTTGTCGCCCTCGTAGACAAGCAGGCCATTGCCATCGCTGCCCACCAGTACTTGGCCATTATGGCAAGCCAAGCTCAGAGCCGTCTGGCGCGCATTGATCTGAGTAGCCAATTCGCCGGTGCCTCCCAATTGCCCAAACCAGGGAGCGATATGACTCAAGAAGTTGACTCCTCCGCCCCAGGTGGCAAACCACACATTGCCGAAATCATCAACCAGGATGTCGCGGACGGTAGAGCCGCCGAGTTCACCCGGCAGCATGCCATGGCGCAGCAGATGCGGAGCCTCGTCGGCGCGATGAGTGTCGATTGCGTAGACGCCCCACAGCTCAAATGCCACATACATGCGGGTGCCGGCGCATCTGATGGCCGAAACTGAACTCGGCACAGTCGACAGCCCAGGGATTTCCATGGGCGTCACCCGGTGGGTAAGCGGATTTAGCACTGCCAGGCCTTGGTCAGTGCCAATCCAGATATTGCCCATAGGGTCGCGCTCGAGGGCCGTCACCTTGTCGCCCGGCAGCCGCTGCCACTCTGGACCAGCGGCATTGTAGGTGACGATTTGCCCGTTGGCGGGGTTAAGCACCGACAGGCCGTCGTTGTAATGACCTATATATAATAGGCCGGTCGGGTCGGAGAGCAGTTGGCGTATCTGGTTGCTCGGCAGGTCGGGGTAATTGAATATATTGAAATGCTCAAATTGTCCAGTGGCCTTGTCCATCAGCTCAACGCCTCGGTGGTATGTGCCCACCCACAGTTGGCCCGGCTCAGGGCCGGGAGCCAAGGCTGTGACATCGTTGGTAGCTATGGTCAGGGTATCGCCCCGCACATGCGAATAGGTCTGGAATTGGCCAGTCAGTATATCGTAAGCGCAGAGGCCGTCGCGCTGAGTGCCCACCCACAGGCGGTCGCCATCGGCCAGCACTGCATTGAGGGCATCGCCCGACAGGGCATATTCCTTAGCCGTGGGATTGCTGTAGTACGAGGCCACGCCGCAGCCGTCGATGCGGTTGAGGCCCTCTTCGGTAGCGGCCCACACGTTGCCGTAGCTGTCGAGGGCGAGGCTCACTGCATAACTGTTGCTCAACCCCTGGGGCACGCTGATTTTGGATATAGGCGTAGTTTGCCCCCACCCTATTATATAAGTAAAGAGTAGGGAAAACGCTGTGAGTATGTGTGAATGTCGGAGGCACATGGCGTCGTGATTGTCAGGTAGAATTTATTTACCTTACAAATTTAAGCCTAAATCCTAATTGTTGAGGGCAAATTTTCAATCAAAGTAGGTCGCTGACGGATTTTTTTACGATTTTGAATGAATATTTACCCTTTTTCAGAAATTATGACATTAAATTTGCACTGTTTTAACTAAGTGCCCAAAAATATAGCTATGGCGGCACTCCTCCTCTGGCCTATTGGCCATGCCATGAGAGCTGAGTCATCGACATTACGTTGCCTGAGAGCATTACCACTGAATACGACATACCACTGCCACTGAATACGACATATTTGCCTTAACTAACATAATATCTAATGTTTATGGTTAAATCATTTACTTCTACCCTCTTGAAAGCTGCTGCGCTTTCATCTGTAATGCTTTGCGCCGCCAACGCGCAAGCTGACGAAAAGCTCTATCTGTGCGATGTAGCCACAGAGGCCGAACTCACCCAAGACGTTTGCGGCGTGCCCCAAGCATGCGACGACCTTGGCAACTACAAGTTCCGCGCTCGCTACTACAACGAGAACGCCAACACTCCCATCTACTTCCTCACCTCAAAGACCAGCTTCGACAACGCTTGGGGTCTTCAGGACGGCGAATTTGCTATGGACGATGTTGACAACCTCGACCCAATCATCCTCCCCGAGGCTAACACTTACTATGAGATAGTCGTTGACACCGACAATTTCGAATATACAGTGACTCCCTACGAGGTAGCCGACTACATGGATCCCGTGATTTGGGAGACTGGTTCTGAAAATATGAACAAGTGGAACAACTTTGTTGAGGGTTATGACGATGGCGTATATGTGCACACTGATGACGCTACGCTTATCGAGTTCTACATTGGTTATGCCACAGGTCCCAATGACGTGGTAGCATTTACCCAAGACGCAACCAATCCCCACCTCTATTACACCACCGAGGAGCTTTACTTCGAGGGTGGCGAGGAGCTCAGTTTCATCATCCACAATTATCATGGTGATGGCTGGTGGAACTATGTAACCTGGCGCGTTGACGACTCACAGGAGTGCGACATCTGGCACTACTATGGCTGGGTTGCTACCAAGGAATATCTCGAATGGTGGTATGACCAGGACGTTGACCTCGCTGCTTGGCACAACGGCGAAGATTATCGCAAGCAAATCATCTACGGCGGCGGTGGCGATGCTTGGGCAAAGCCTACCGTTGAATACACCGGCGAATATCGCCTCGTGTTCGACTCTCACCTTGGCCGCGCCAAGATGATCCCGTTCGACAGCTGGGAGCCCGTGCTCGGAATCAACAGCGCTGTTGTTGAGACCGTCAAGCTCAATGTGATTGGCAACCAATTCATCTTTGGCTCAGACGTCAAGTCAGTTCAGCTCTACAACCTCAACGGCATGCAAGTGGGCCTGACCGCTACAGGCAGCCGCACCTACACCACCAGCGCTGCCAACGGCATCTACGTGCTGCGCTATGCTGACGCTAATGGCAAGATCACCTCGCGCAAGGTTGTGATCCGCTAATCTCATACGTTGGGAATGCGCCCCAGTCATCCTTGGGGCGCATTCCTAACTCTCTACCAAACACAGTGCATCTCTCCAGAAATAGAAATTCCGTGCCAATCTTACCTGCTCTGGAATCCTAATCTAACTACCTATATACCCATTCTATGAACCAAAAACTGCTATCTTTCCTTGCGGTAGGCGCGCTCCTGGCGGGAGCCGTCGGCTGCAACGACGATGATGACTGGAAGAAGGTCGACGGTGCTGACCCCACTCTCAACCTGCTGCAGACATCAATCCGCACCGAGGGGGGACAGACCATCAACATCTCGGGTACGCTCACCGATGCTGATGGCATCTCTACCATCTTACTCTGGTGCCCAGACATCTATCTCAAAAAGACAATCGACATCATCGAGATCTACGGCGAGCCTCTCACCTCGTATGATCTCAATTACGATTTCAAGTTGCAGAAGTACAAAACTGCTGACCAATACGACATCGAGGTGACAGTCACCGACATTTGCGGCAACGAGACCACCCAGACCGTGGTCGTGACCCTCGATGGCGACTACACTGCCCCGACTTTCACCGTGGCTCCCAGCGCTGAGACCACCGTGCTTATGGGCGAAACCACTACTTCATTCTCACTCGAATTTACTGTTACCGACAATATAGGCCTCGATTACCTGATTGTGAGCGTCAACAAGTATGACCTCTCGACCAAGGAAATCGGCGAATCAATCAGCTCGTTCTATCCCATGACCGTGGAGTTGTACGGCAAGACAAAGTACTCGTACTGCGAAGAGGTAGAGTTTGACAACGAAGAGGGTGCCTACATCGTGCAAGTCGAGGCTTACGACCTCCCGGCACAAAACAACGAGGTGCGTTCCTCATCGGCCAGCGGCACAATCACAGTGCTTGGCGGCGTGGACTTCTCTAAGATGTACCTTGCCGACGTGGCTACAGCCGAAGAGCTGAATGCCGACGTATTCGGTGTGCCGATGCGTGTCGATAGAGTTGGCGAATGTCAGTATCGCGCTCGCTACTACAACCAGAAGGCCAACACCGAGATCTACTTCATCCCGCAGAAGGGCGCTCTCTCGCCAATCTGCTACGGCATTGACCCGACTGATGACACCAAGTTCATCAACTCACCTGGCAACGTGCTGCCCCTCGTGCTCCCGCAGGCCAACACTTACTACGAGATCAACTTCAACACCGACAGCGGCGAATATTCAGTTGCTACTTACGAGGTTGCCGACTACATGGATCCTGTATTCTGGGATTACGGCTCAGACAACCTGAATATGTGGTTCTCATATGTCGACACAGGTACAGACGATTGGGTCTCGACTGACGACGCTTGGATGCAAGAATTCTATTTTGGATACGCAACAGGTCCGACAGATGTCATTCGCTTTACCCAAGACTCTACTAATCCTCACCTCTATTATTGGGATACGCCCCAATCTTACTCAGCTGGAGAAGAATTGAATTTCATGATTCAAAATTACCACTCACAAGGTTGGTGGAATTTCGTATCTTGGCGCGTTGACGATAGCAGTGAGTGCGACATATTCTACTACTACGGCAATGCAATCAAGCAAGCATACCTCGATTGGTACTGGGGCGAGGACGTAGCCGATTGGAAGATGTGGCGTGACAGCGAAGACTATCGCAAGCAACTCATATACGGCGGAAGTGGCGACAAGTGGGCCAAACCTACCGTGAATAACGCTGGCGACTACTACCTGTACTTTGATACCCACCTGGGCCGCGCCAAGTTGGTACCTAATCAACCCTGATAAACTGCAATAGCAATGAAACGACATATCTTAACAATATGCTTGGCGCTGCTCGCCTTGCTCGGATACTCGCAGGAAACTGTCACAGTGACTGGCGTAGTGACCGGAGCCTCGGATGGTGAGCCACTGATTGGCGCCTCTGTAAGGGTGAAAGACACCACTATGGGTGTCAACACCGACATCGACGGCAACTACCGCATAGCCAACATCCCCGCTGACGCTGTGCTCGTAGTGAGCTACGTGGGATTCAACGAGCAGGAAGTGCCCGTGAAAGGCCGCACCGAAATAGACATCGTGCTCAGCGACAGCTCAGCTCAACTCGAAGAGCTCGTGGTGATCGGTTACGGTACAGTTAAGAAGAGCGACCTTACTAGCTCAATCTCGACCGTAAAAGGCAAACAAATCACCGAGATGCAGACCGGCAACGCCATGGACGCTCTGCAAGGCAAGGTGAGCGGTGTGCAAATATCGACTGGCGGTAGCCCGGGCGACAAACCTAAGGTGCAAATCCGCGGTATTACCACCGTCAACGGTTCTGACCCTCTCTACGTGGTTGATGGCATGCCCGTAGGCGACAACATCAACTTCCTCAACACCAACGATATCGAATCGATGGAGGTCCTCAAGGACGCATCCGCTACCGCTATCTACGGTACCCGTGGTTCTAACGGTGTAATCCTTATCACCACCAAGAAGGGCGTGGCCGGCAAGACCAGCGTAAGCTTCTCAGCTTCGGTTGGCTTCAAGACCATCAACAAGCCCGACATCGCCAAGGCCAGCGAATACGAAAAGGTGTTCAAGGCTCGCTACGCCAACGACGGCCGCGTGGCTGCTTGGGTAGGCGCTGACAACGTAAGCGATGCTGACGGCACCGACTGGTGGGATGAGACAATCCACAAGACCGCCCTGGTACAGAATTATACTCTCGGCGTGAGCGGTGGCTCTGAGACTATGACCTACAACTTCTCGGTTGGATACTATCGCAACGAATCGCAATACGATGTTGGTTATTGGGACAAGCTCAATATGCGCCTCAACGTTGACTGGAACCCCATCAAATACGTGCAATTTGGCGTAGAAATGGCCCCGACCATGGAGCAATGGGAGAACAGCCCCAACCAAATCTCATCGTGCATGTCGATGGACCCCACTACCCCCATCTACATCAACAATGACCCCGAGCAGGGCTACCAGCGCAGCTACAACAACCAGACTTGGAACCCAGTGGCTACCATCAGCCGTGCCGGCAATGACAAGAGCCGCAAGATGGAGTTCTTGATGAGCCCCTATCTGCAAATCAAGCCTATTGACCAACTCGTGCTCCGCACCCAATTTGGCGCTAACGTACAGTTTGAACGCTACGACGCATACACCCCGCTCTTCTGGATCGACGCTCTCGAAAAGAGTGACGAAAACAAGCAGGAGCGCCACTATAAGGAATGGTGCGACTGGAGCTGGACAAATACCATCACCTTTATGGAGACCTTCAACAAGGTGCACAACCTCACAGTGATGGGCGGCTTCACCGCTGAGCGCTACGCCTACTACAAACTCTGGGGACAGCGCAAAGACATCCCCGGCGAGAGCGAATTGCTCCACGAGGTTAGCGCCGGTACTGGCGATCAAGAGGCTTCGAGCGAAACTGAGTTCAACACCCTCGCATCTGTCCTGGGTCGTATCATGTACAACTACGATGGCCGCTACTACTTGACTGCTTCAATCCGTTCTGACGGTAGCTCGCGCTTCCCCTCCGGTTCTAAGTGGGCTACATTCCCCTCAGTATCATTGGCTTGGCGTATCGCTCAAGAGAACTTCGCTCACAACTGGACTTGGATGAACGACTGGAAACTCCGTCTCGGCTGGGGTAAGGTAGGTAACCAAGCTATCAGCAACGGCGCATACATGTCACAGCTCACCTCGAGCGACTATGTATATGGCGGCGAGCGCGTACCGGGTGTTGCAATCGGTACGGTGGGCAACAACACCCTCAAATGGGAGACTGTCGAGGACTACGATATCGGTATGGACCTGTTGGCATTCAACAGCCGACTGAGCGTTACAGCTGACTTCTATGTTAAGAAGTCGCACGACATGCTCTATGACAAGCAGAACATCTTGGCATCTGGCTTCCCCGCTTGGAACGCTACCCTTACCTCCAACATCGGCTCGATGAAGGCTACTGGTTGGGAATTGGCAGTCAACTGGCGCGACCAAAGCGGCGACTTCCGCTATGACTTAGGCGTACAGCTCTCAGGCGTAAGAAACAAGGCTATCAAATTCTCAGGCGAAGGCCCGGTTGACGCTGCTGGCAATAAACTCAACGATGGTTCGCTCACCCGCAGCTATGATGGACAACTGATCGGCCGATTCTATGGATACCAGTGCCTCGGCATCTTCCAGAGCTGGAGCCAGATTTACGCTCATAGCGATGAGAACGGCACCCTGCTGCAGCCCAGCGCTCAGCCTGGTGACCTCATCTTCGCCGACCTCAACCATGACGGCGTGCTCGATGAGAACGATAAGACATTTATCGGCAACCCGTATCCCGACCTGACAATGGGTGTCAACCTGAGCCTCGGTTACAAGAACTTCGACTTCACTGCCAACTTCTATGGCACATTTGGCAACGATGTATTCAATCTGACCAAGCAGCGCTACTCTGGCGCCGATGGCAGCAACGTTTATGCTGGCACTTACGACAGCAGCTGGCGCGAAGACAATCGCAATGCCGAGTATCCTCGCCTGTCGGCCTCTGACCTCAACAACAACTGGGGCAAGGTATCAAGCTTCTACGTAGAGGATGGCAGCTACTTCCGCTGCAAGTTGCTCACCATCGGTTACACTCTGCCTAAGTGGCTCACCCGCAACTGCACAGTACGCCTCTACGCTTCGGCTCAGAACCTCTTCACCATCACTGGTTACTCTGGCCTCGACCCAGAGCGTCCGCAATACGACGGCAGCGTGCTTGAAACCGGTATTGACGACTACGGCACACCGGCTCCGCGCACTTATCTCTTCGGCCTCGACTTCAAATTCTAAAACACTGACTCACGATGAAACACATCAAATATACGTTGGCAGCCATTGGCGTGGCTCTGTGCGGAGGAATGCTCACCTCCTGCGAGGACTTCCTCACTGAGGATTCTCGCGGTGTAGAGAACCTCGACACATACTTCCAGACTGAGGAGGAAATCGCCAATTACACCGTGGGCTGCTACAACAACCTCACATTCTACGGCTGGTGGCAGATCGAGTATCCCTGGATGCTCTTCGACGTGGCCAGCGACGACCTCTGGGCTGGCAACACCTCTCAGGACTGCGACTTCTACGCTATCTCCGAGTTCCGCGACACTCAGGCCCAAGTGGGCGAAATCAGCAACTTCTGGCAATATCGCTACAAGGGCATCCTCAACTGCAACATTGGCATCTCTCGCGTACAGGAGAGCAATCTTGACGAGAGCATCACCAACCAGTACGAGGCTGAAATGCGATTCCTCCGCGCTTACTACTACTTCGACCTGACCAAGAACTTTGGCGCTCTGCCCTTCATCACCTCGTTTGCTATGCCGAGTGAGCTCGAAGGCATCACCCGCACTGACCAAAGCGAAATCTATGCTTTCATAGAAGAAGAGCTCGAATGGGCCGCTGCTCACCTGCCTGAGCGCAGCGAATACAGCTCGAGCGACATGGGCCGCGCTACCCGCGGTGCCGTTCTGGGCATCCTCGCCAAGGCTCAACTCTATCAAGAGAAGTGGGCTGCCTGCGCTGCCACTTGCCAAAAGATTATCGATTCAGGCGAATATTCGCTCAATGCTAACTATGGCGACTGCTGGTCGATCGCTGGCAACAATTCGCGCGAAGGCATCTTCGAAGTGCAGTTTATCTACGATGCTACCTACAGCCTCGGCTCTTCAATTCCAACCTTCACCGGCGCTCGTAACGGCCCTGGCGACGGCTGGAGCTGGTTCCAACCCACATCTGACCTCGAGAATGCTTTCATCGCCGCTGGCGACACCGAGCGCCTGCGCTGGAGCATCATCAAATGCGGCTGCACCGAAATCGCTGGTGAAGACCAATTTGACGAGTTCATCGCCAACAATGATAACCTCGATGCCACCACAGTGGCTGCTTGGGAGGCCGAATTTGGTTTCGATGCATCTCAGAGCTACATCATCCGTCCCGATCAACATAAGAGCGGCCGCATAATGCGCAAGTTCTTTATTCCTCTGACTGACCGTCCTGAAGTGTACAATACCGACAAGGTGCCACAAAACTACCGCATCTTGCGCTACAGCGACGTGCTGTTGATGGCTGCTGAGGCTTACAATGAGAGCGGCAACGATGGCTCGGCCCGCACCTACCTCAACATGGTGCGCAACCGCGTGGGTCTTGACAATGTGATCACATCGGGCAACGAACTGCGCGAAGCTATCCGCCTCGAGCGCCGCCTTGAGCTCTGCTTCGAGAGCAACCGCATCTACGACATCCGTCGCTGGAAGGTCAACGGCTCCTCCGACCGCGTGATTTCTCAAATCATGGGCTCGAATGGTACATTCGTGAAGTACAATGCTACCATGAGCGACCCCTATGAGGCTTACAACCAGGTGGAAAGCAGCACCGCCAAGGGCTCAGGCTTCCGTGCCGACCGCGACCTGCTGTTCCCAATCCCGACTTACGAGGTGCAGCAATCCAATGGTTCGATCACCCAGAACCCCAACTTCTAACACTCGCTGACAATGAAAACGCAATATAGAATATTCACCAATTGCGCCGCAGCCGTGGCCTTGGCTCTCTCGATGGGTATGCTCACTGCATGCGACGACGATGACGAGGACTATACCTACTGGCTCGACGGCGAGGAGGAAGAGATAATCGACACCCCGACCGACCCCGATATCGTTGAGCCTACCTATAGCTTCGAGACTATGGGCAAGACTACCAAAATCGATTTCAACACCCGCTACCAGACTTGCGAAGGCATTGGCGCCAGCGACTGCTGGCTCCCCAACAAGCTGGGACAGTACTGGACCTCGACCCGCGGCCAAATGGCCGAGTGGCTCTTCTCGACCGAGATTGTCAACAACCAGCCTAAGGGCATCGGCCTCAGTACCTGGCGCTTCAACCTGGGTGCTGGCACCGAGGAGCTCGGCAATGACAGCGGCATCGATGAGGACAACGCCAACAACCGCATGCCAAGCTTTGTCGACACCGTCGATGACGATGGCAACATCACTTACGACTGGACGAAATGCCCAGGTCAGCGCTACTTTATGGAGCAAGCCAAGCAGTACGGTGTGGAGAACTATGTGCTGTTCAGCAACTCGCCCATCGTGCAAGTGACCTACAACGGCAAGGGCGTCAGCAAGCGCAACCACAATGCTAACATCCGCGACAAGGATTATCCGGTGTTTGCTGAGTATATGGCAAGCGTAGCACAACATTTTGTTAACGAAGGTTACAATATTAGCCATATCTCACCCGTTAATGAACCACAGTACACCTGGAATGGATCATCGCAAGAGGGTTCAGGCTGGAAGAATAGCCAAGTGGCTATGATTGCTCGCGAGCTCAACAGCGCTCTCGACAACAAGGGCATCAGCACTAAGATATCGCTTGGCGAAGCTGGCGCTTACGATGTGCTCTATCAAGGCGCTGATGACTACGAGAACACCTTCGCTCACTTCTTCAATCCTGAAGATGAGGCTTACGTTGGCGACCTCAGCCGTCTTGACAACATGAGCGTGCACAGCTACTACACCGATGGCTCATGGGACGGCATGCGCACCGTGCGCGAAAAAGCCGCCAACATAGCTGCTCAATACGGCGTTAAGCTGTGGCAAACCGAGTGGTCGCTCCTCGTAAATGGCACCAGCCAGTATGAGGAAGGCACCGAGGAGAGCAACTATTGGGATATCGCTCAATGGATGGCCATGGTGATCCACAACGACTTTGTCAAGGCTGGCGTGACAGCTTGGCACTACTGGACAGCAATGTCGGTAGAGCGCTGGAGCCAAATGGACCGCTTCATGCTCATCAACTGCGTGCCCGCCGGTGGCAACTACAGCAATGACTTTACGGCAGAAGGAACCGTCGAAGCCTTCCGCACACTTTGGGTACTGGGCAATTACAGCCGCTTTGTCCGCCCAGGATACACCCGCGTCGACCTGAACGTAATCGACTCGTCATATTTCTTTGGCGATGCTTGGATTTCGCCTGACGGCAATGAGCTCGTCTGCGTCTACACCAACCGCAATGCCGAAAAGGGCGTAAAGCTCAATATCGAGTACGGGAACTGGCCATCAACGCCAACCAAGATTATGCGCTACACGACCACTGCCACCAAGAATCTCGAAGGTGAAGAGTGGAACGTAGACTACAGAGTGGTGCTTGAACCATCCTCGGTTACAACAGTTGTTTATACTCTCAATTAAGTTAGTGATTTCAGACTGGAGCCCTTCGTCGTGATGACGCGGGGCTTTTTTATTGCCTAAACGTAAGCACGAAAAACGTAAGCAGTAAAACGTAAGCACGTAAAACGTAAGCACGTAAGCTTTACGTAAGCACACAGAGATTGTAAACAAAATTTAATTTGATGATAAGTTTTGATTAGATGATAAATTTTGATTAGATGATAAATTTTGATTAGAGGATAAATTTTGATTAGAGGATAAATTTAAGCCTGAAGATAAAGATTTAATTTGACGATAAAAAATTAATGGGACTTGAAATTATCTTTATAGACAATTTCAAGCCCCACCAGTGTGCTTACGTAAATCTTACGTGCTTACGTTATCCGTGCTTACGTTATCCGTGCTTACGTTATCCGTGCTTACGCTCTACTTGCCGAAGCGGGCATTGAGGCGATCCAATTCGGATTGGGTTACGGGGATGACTGTGCCGTGACGGGGATGGAAATCCATGCTGATGGCATCATTGACGACCGAGAAATTCTCAAAATCGGTGGTCTCGGTAAATTCATATCCGCCCTTCATATACACATCGTACATCAGGATGTACTTGTCTTGCCCGATCAGTTTGAATGTGCCGGCGCCCTCGACAGCCTCGGCTGTCTGCTGCTTGTATTCGGGATTCTCCTCCCACTGCCCTGAGGTGAGCGAGTGTGTCTTGGCTACGCGTATGCCATTGCCATGGCCCTCGGTCTTGTAGAACATATAATACGTCCCATCCCTATACACGATATCTCCGTCGATGCACGACTTGCCGTCCTGCGGCAGGAACAATGGTTTGGGTTCGCCCTCGATATCCGTAAACCCCGGATTAGCGTAAGCGTAATAGATGATGTCGGGGCCGTCGGCATATTGCATCGACCAGTAGATCATGTATTTCTGTGCCTCAGGGTCGAAGATGGTCTGGGGTGCCCATACGCGTTTTAGCTTCTCCTGGCCTTTGTATTTCTTCTGCATATTCACCACGGCCGAGGTCCAGTCGACCAGGTTGTCGCTGCGCATCAGCACCATGGCGCGGTTTGAGTCCCAGCCATTGTCTGACACCATGTCGGTGGCCACCATGTAGAACACTGAGTCCTGCTCGGCGCGCAAGATATGCGGGTCGCGCATGCCACCGGTGCTGCTGATTTGCTTGGAATCGAGCACGGGCTTGCCCCCGTTGAGGGCCTTGAAGTTGTAACCGTCGGGGCTTGTGGCAAAGCAGATGGCCTCCTCATCGATATGGTTGCCGGTGAAATAGCTGAAGAGATACCCCACGTAGGGCTCTTGGCTTGCCGCCTGGGCCGCACCAGTGGCCAGCATAGCGACGCTCGCTACAATAATTGCTTTTTTCATTTTAATTCAGGTATTGATGATTGGTACTATGATCTTTTGTTCTTTAAAACCACGGATTACACGGATTGTTGATGCATCGAAAACCATATTAAGGATAATTGGAGCCGGATGGTATCCGTGTAATCCGTGGTTTTAAAGAACATCAGATGTAATCAGTGGTTTTTGGATTCTATGGTTGCAAAAATACGAAATTTTTTCTGTCTCAATGGTATACTTATTGTGAAAATTACGATGGATTCAGCATTTACGGTGCAAAATTTGTTTATAAAAAAGCGAGCCGCATTGTCGGCACGCGGATTTTTTGTAATTTTACAAGCTAAATTATGACGCCCCAATGAAAAGATACATGACATTCGCCCTGGCCCTGGCCATAGTGGCCGCGCCCATCGCCCTTGCCAAAAAGGGAAACAAGACGCAAGTAGCGCAAAATTTGAATATTTTCAGCGCCATCTACAAGGAGCTGCAGACCAGCTATGTCGATTCGCTTGATAGCAACAAGGACATCCGCAATGCCATCGACGCGATGCTGGGCCAGATCGACCCATATACAGAATATTATCCCATCGAGGAACAAGAAGCCCTGACGCAAATCAGCTCCGGCGAATTTAGCGGCATCGGCTCATACATCATGCAGCGCAACGGCCAAGTGGTGCTGTCTGAGCCGCAATGGGGCTCGCCCGCACGCACCGCCGGCGTGAAGCATGGCGATGTGCTGATAGCCATCGATGGCGACACGCTGCCTCGCGGCTTCTCGTCGAGCGAGGCCAGCAAGAGGCTGCGCGGCCAAGCTGGCACCCATGTGCATCTGACTGTCAAGAGGCCATTCGTGCAAGATTCAATCCTCGATTTTGACATCGTGCGCGGCACCATACGCACCGACCCTGTCCCCTACTACGGCATGCTCCGCGATGGCGTGGGTTACATACGCCTCACCACTTTTAATGAGAAGAGCGCTGCCGGTGTCAAGGAAGGCCTCCTCGCCCTCAAGAAAAATCCCGACCTGAAAGGCGTAGTGCTTGACCTGCGCGACAATGGCGGCGGTCTGCTCGAGAGTGCCGTGCAAATCGTGGGCTTCTTCGTGCCAAAAGGCACCGAGGTTGTGAGCACCCGCTATCGCGACAGCTCAAACGAAAAGACCTATAAGACCACCCAACAGCCCATCGACACCGAGATACCATTGGCAGTACTCGTCAACGGCGGCACAGCATCAGCATCTGAGATCGTATCCGGTTCGCTCCAAGACCTGGACCGCGCCGTAATCATCGGCGAACGCTCCTACGGCAAGGGCCTGGTGCAATCTTCTCGCCCCCTGCCCTACGACGGCCTACTCAAACTCACTGTGGCCCGCTATTACATCCCCTCTGGTCGACTCATACAGGCCATCGACTATAGCCACCGCAACCCCGACGGCTCAGTGGCCCGCATTCCCGATAGCCTGACCAATGTATACCAGACCCGCGCCGGACGCGAAGTGCGTGATGGCGGTGGCATTACCCCCGACATCAAGGTGGAGCAACCCGAAGCCAATCGCCTAATCTACAATGTAGTGGCCGACCTTTGGAGCTATGACTATGCCAATCGCTTTGCTGCTCGCCAAGGCGACAATATGCCTCCTGCCGCTGAGTTTGAGATCACCGATTCGATATTCGAGGATTTCAAGGCATTTATCGACCCCGACAAATTCCAATATGACAAGCTGTGCGAGAGCGGCATCAAGATGCTGCGCGAGGCAGCCGAGAGCGAAGGATATATGACCGACTCAGTGAGTTCGCAGTTTGACATCCTCGAGGGCTTGCTCAAGCATAATCTCAACCACGACCTCGACCACAATCGCAAAGAGCTCGTGCGCATACTCGACTCAGAGATATCGGCCCGTTATTACAGCGAGGGCGATCGGGTGATGCGTGACATACGCGACGACCTCGATGTCGATGCGGCCATAGAGATGTTCACCACTCCCGGAGAATATCAAAAACTGCTATCACCAGCTGGCGCTGGGAAGAAACCGTAAGACTGTGAGACCGTAAGGACATAAGGAGCATAAGCACATAAACCCTTATGTCCTTACGTTCCTTATGTCCTTATGGTCTTTTGAAAATATTGTCCTTATGGGAAATACTAAACAAATCGAATTGAAAGAGCTGCCGCAAATGTTTCTGACAGCGGCTCGCTCACAAGCTATGCAGGCGCTCCTGCGCCACAAAGCCAGCCAAGCCTCCGGCTTGGCTGGTTCGTCGGCTCCTGTAATGCTCGCCGCCCTCCCTAAACGCAAGTCGCCAATCTTGGTGGTCGGCGATTCGCTCGATGATGCCGGATATCTGTATCACGACCTGACGCGCCTGCTCGGCGATGAGGCCGTGATGATTTTACCATCCGGATACAAGCGCGACATCAAATACGGCCAAGAAGACGCCCCAAACCAGATCTTGCGCACCGAGACCCTCAACCACTGGCTCGATGACAAGGCCCTGCGCATTGTGGTCACCTACCCCGAGGCTCTGGCCGAGAGAGTGGCCTCGCGCCAAAACCTCGACGACCACACCCTGAAACTCGCCGTAGGCCAAACCATCGACCTCGACAAGACCGAGAAATGGCTCAGAGACAACGGATTTACCGAACAAGACTATGTGTACGAGCCGGGGCATTTCGCTGTGCGCGGTTCGATTCTGGATATCTACGGCTATTCCTCAGAGCTGCCATTGCGCATCGACTTATTTGGCGATGAGATTGATTCGATACGCACATTCAATGTCGAGACTCAGTTGTCTGAGCAAAAACTGCTATCCGTAGCCATCACCGCCAAGGTGTCGGTGAGCGAGCATGGCGAGTCGGTACTCGACTTCATGCCATCTGATACGCTGATCGCAGTGCGCGACAGCAAATATGTAATCGAGCGCATACGCGCAATCGGAGCCGAGAAATTTTCAGACAGCGCCATGATTGCCAAAGAGGGCGACGAGCACGCTATGGAGAAGGTGGTCGATGCCGAGGAGTTCGCCATCAAGTGGCAAGCTTTCAGGACCCTCAACTTCACAGCCGGCACGCGCGAAGTGCCAGCCGACGGTGGAGCGGCCATCGACTTTGACTGTTCGCCCCAAGGCATCTACCATAAGAATTTTGACCTAATCAGCGACTCATTCAAATTGCTGCTCAAAGACGGCTACACGCTATATATCCTGAGCGACAGCCCTAAGCAATTTGACCGCCTAAAAGCCATATTCGAGGATCGCGGCGATGATATCACCTTCACGCCAATCCTCGGCACACTGCACGAGGGATTTGTTGACCACCCCACGCGCACTTGCATTTTCACTGACCATCAGATATTTGACCGTTTCCACAAATACACGCTCAAGAGCGACCGTGCCCGCAGCGGCAAGTTGGCAATGAGCCTCAAAGAACTGACCTCGATCGAGGTTGGCGATTACATCGTGCATATCGACCATGGCGTGGGCAAATTCGGCGGACTGCTGCGCACCAATGTAGGCGGCCGCATGCAAGAAATGGTCAAGCTGATTTATCAAAACGACGACCTGGTGTTTGTGCCAATCCACGCGCTGCACAAACTGTCGAAATATCGCGGCAAGGAAGGCGTACCGCCAAAGATCAACAAGCTCGGCGGCGCGGCTTGGAACAAGATGAAGGAGCGCACCAAGACCAAGCTCAAGGATATCGCTCGCGACCTGATCAAGCTATATGCTGCCCGCAAAGAGGAGAAAGGTTTTGCCTTCTCGCCCGACAGCTATCTGCAGCAAGAGCTTGAGGCATCGTTTATCTACGAAGACACTCCCGATCAACTCGCAGCCACCCTGGCCGTAAAGGCCGACATGGAGAGTCCGCGACCGATGGATCGCCTGGTGTGCGGCGATGTAGGCTTCGGCAAAACCGAGGTGGCAATACGCGCCGCCTTCAAGGCCGCTGTCGATGGCAAGCAGACCGCAGTGCTGGTACCCACCACGGTGCTGGCCTATCAGCATTACCACACATTCAAGGACCGACTTAAGGATTTCCCAGTCAGGATCGACTATCTGTCGCGCGCTCGCTCGCCTAAGGAGGTCAAGGAGATACTGGCCGACCTCGAGGCTGGCAAGATCGACATCATCATCGGCACCCACAAGCTGATTGGCAAGCAAGTGAAATTCAAGGATTTGGGTCTGCTCGTGGTGGATGAGGAGCAGAAATTCGGCGTAGCCGTCAAGGAAAAGCTCAAGCAGCTCAAGGTGAGCGTCGACACCCTCACGATGTCGGCCACGCCTATACCGCGCACCTTGCAATTCTCATTGATGGGAGCGCGCGACCTGTCGGCAATCAACACTCCGCCGCTCAACCGCTACCCGATTCTCACATCGGTCAATGCTCTGAGCGATGACATTGTGAGTGAGGCCATCAATTTTGAGCTTGCCCGCAACGGCCAAGTATTCTTCATCAACCACCGCATCGAGGGGCTCTATGACCTGCAAGCCATGATCAAGAGGCTCGTGCCGGATGCGCGAGTGGCCGTGGCCCATGGCCAGATGCCCCCTGACAAACTGGAGAAACTTATCACCGACTTTGCCGCTCACGAATACGATGTGTTGCTCTCGACCACCATAATCGAGAGCGGCGTGGATATGCCAAATGTCAACACTATCTTGGTCAATAATGCGCAGAATTTCGGCTTGAGCGAACTGCACCAGCTGCGCGGCCGCGTGGGCCGCTCATCGCGCAAGGCGTTCTGCTATCTGCTTGTGCCGCCGGGCAATCCCCTCACGCCAGTGGCACGGCGCCGATTGCAAGCTATCGAGAGTTTCTCTGATTTGGGCTCGGGTATCCATATCGCCATGCAAGACCTCGATATCCGAGGGGCTGGCAACCTGCTCGGCGCTGAGCAGAGCGGCTTCATTGCCGACCTGGGCTACGAGGCATATCAGCGCATTTTGCATGAAGCAATGACCGAATTGCGCACCGAGGAATTTGCCGATGTGCTGCAGAGCGATGCTGGCAAAGACGCTGAGGGCGAACAGGATTATGTGGTTGATACCAATATCGAGACCGACTTGGAGCTGCTATTCCCCTACGACTATGTGCCTACCGAGAGCGAACGCATCAACCTGTATCGCGAGCTCGACGGCATCGAGCGCGAGACCGACTTGCAAGCATTCAAGAGCCGCCTCGAAGACCGATTCGGACGCATACCTAAGCAGGCTGCCGAGCTGTTGCGCATACCGCGTCTGCGCCGCCTGGGCCATCGCCTTGGCATTGAGAAGATTGTGATGAAACAGGGCTCGCTCTACCTGTTCTTTGTGAGCGAGGCCAACAAGGCTTACTATCAGAGCCCGATGTTTGGCCGCTTGCTCAACTATCTGCAGCGCAACCCTAAGCGAGTGCAGATTCGCGACCGCGCCGGGCGCCGCTCATTCTTGATATCCAACGTGCCAACTGTCGAGGAGGCTGTATCCATCCTCTCTGAAATCATAGAGATGCCCTCACTCTAAGGGAGGCAGGATGCCCAATTGCTCCTTAATCCCATCGCGATAAGCGCGCCAAAAGCGAGCCACGTCGGCCAATTTGTAGCTATTGCTGCATAGCGCCGAGGTGGCCGCTATTGCCATATATCCAGCCACATTGATAAAGCTGCGCAGATAGCGCACGCCGAAATTCTCGCCATAGTGATGATTGAGGTAGGCCCCATTGCGCACTTGGTAGAAGCGCTTCCAGCGCTTTTTGCGATTGCGCTCAGCCCAAGTGGCTTGGTCAAAAAATTTCTGCTTGTCCAGCAACGCATCGGGCGCGTAGATAATCTTAAATCCGGCGCGCACAGCACGCAGGCAATAGTCGGTGTCGTCGTAAAAGATGAATAGGTCTTTGTTGGGATAGCCAATCTTCTCGACCAGATGGCGCGAGATTAGCAGTCCCTCAAAAGCTGCGCCTTGAATCTCAAGAGCCTCAGTGACTGACTGTTTGCGCAGTTTGCCCTCGTAGGTCGAGCCAAAGGGATTGGTGAAGTTGTAGGCTTGAAACTCGGTGGTGAATATTTCGCCATCCATCATGCGGCGCGGCGACACGATGCCCACGCCATCCTTGGCATAGGCCAGCATGTGCTTGAGGCAGTCGGGGCGAGGAAACACGTCATCGTCCATGCACCAAATCCAGTCGGCACCCTCCTGGTAGGCGCGCTTCATGCCAGCGCAAAAGCCGCCAGCTCCACCCACATTAGGCTGAGTTATCACCAGCAGATCTTTTTGCTCGGCCAGCCAATCGCCCGTGCCGTCGGTGCTGGAATTATTCACAATGATAATCCCAGCTAATCCCGGCGTCTGCCTCAGGCATTCAACCGTCCTCTTCAGCAGTTCCCGCCTATTATACGTCACCACCACCGCTACCACTCGCATATTCATACCTATTAAGTTGTTAAAAACATAAGCACATAAGCCAAACGTAAGCACAAATAAAATTACGCACTCTTTTGTGCTTACGTTTCTCAAATGCAAAATTAACTATTATTTTTGATTCTCTGTGTAACGTTGACAATCAATTTTTTGGTAATATTGTTAGAAATTAGTAATTTTGCTGATATAAACCCTGAGGAAAAATGGACAAGATAGTGATAGTCAACCCCAAATATGAGGCCCTCGCCAAGCAGATCGAACAGCTGCCTGACGAGTTTGACTCTGTGGGCCGGACTCTCTATCGAGGCCGCAATGAGGTGAAGGAGATTAAGCTTGGCAATACCACCCTGATTGTCAAGCGCTACCAGAAGCCCAACATCCTAAAGCAACTGCAATATCGATTCGCCAAAACCGGAAAGGCCAAAAAAGCCTACGAGTTTGCTCAGATATTCCATGACCTCGGCCTCAATACCCCCGATGGCGTAGCCTATATCCTCATCAAAGATGGCAAAAAGGTGGTAGACAGCTACTTTGTGTCGACTGTCTGTCCCGGTCGCCCACTCAACGAGGTGCTCAATCCTGCTGCCCCCTCGCCTAATCTGATTGATGACTTGGCGGGCGAGTTGGCCATGGGCCATATCCACGGGCTGATGTTTGGCGACCTGAACCTGAGCAACATATTCAGCGAGAAGGTCTCGCCTCATCATTCCAAAATCTACTTTATCGACATCAATCGCTCGCGCAAATATCCTCACCCGCTCAGCAAGCGACAGTGCGCCAAGAATATGATGCGCCTATCGTATGACGAGCCGCTGCTTTGGGCCATTGCCGAGACCTACGCCAAAAAGCAAAACTGGGATGGGCCTGAATTCGCGCAGATGTGCATCGACGAGCTCAACGCCTTTAAGCGCAAAAAGGTGACCCTGGGGCTGCTCAAGGGCAAACATATAACTTATGACCAATACCTGAAATTAGAAAAATAACAAAATGTCACAACAACCATCAATAACTCCAAGGCCAACGCTGCTCATAATCGGAGCTGGCGGTTTCATTGGGGGCTTCATTGCCAAAATCGGCGTGGAACGCGGCTACAACGTCTGGGCCGGGGTGAGGGAAACCACATCGACCCGCTATCTCGATGAGCTGCCGGTTGAGCTTGTGACTTTTGACTATGACAACCCCGACCAGCTGCGCGAGGCTCTGATGGAGAATGCGCCGTCTGACCGTGGTTGGGACTATATCATCTGGAATCTCGGGGCCACGAAATGCGGCAATTTTCAGGATTTCAACCGCATTAACTATCTGTATCTTAGGGATTTTTGCCAAGCTCTGATTAGTTGCGGCATGGTACCAAAGAGATTCTTGTTTATGAGTTCGCTATCGGCTCTGGGTCCAGCCGATGAGAAGGACTATACCCCTATCACAAGCCGCACCATTCCAAACCCCAACACCCGCTACGGACTGTCTAAGATCAAGGCTGAGACCTATCTTGAGACCCTCCCGGATTTCCCATGGATTATCTTCCGCGCCACGGGCGTGTACGGTCCTCACGAAAAGGACTATCTGATGATGATCAAGAGCATCGACCGCCATATCGATGTGGGCATGGGATACCGTAAGCAACTGCTGACATTTATTTACGTCGAGGACTTGGTAAATGCGATGTTTGACGCCTTCAAGGCTGGCGTAGAAAAGAAGAAATACATCATCAGCGAACCGCGCAGCTATTCCCAGAAGGAATTTCGCCAGATTGTTCTCAAGCATCTCGGCGGCAAATGGGCATTGCCGCTCAAGCTGCCGATGTGGGCGGTGTATCTGGCCTCGTTCGGGGCTGAGATGTGGGGCAAGGCGCGGCTGCAGCCCTCGACTCTCAATCGCGACAAATTCAAAATCATGAAGCAGAGGAATTGGAGCTGCGATGTCAGCGACGCCCAACGCGACTTCGGATTCAATCCCCAATTTGACCTCGACCGGGGCATCGCCGCCACTGTCGCCGCCTACAAGGAGAGCAAATCCCACCACTGAGCCACTTGCCACCCGGATGATTTTTAAAAACCACGGATTACACGGATTGCCATCAGTAGGATATTTGAAAACCACGGATTACACGGATTTCACGGATTGCCATCCGGAGGATCTTTGAAAACCACGGATTACACGGATTACACGGATTGCCATCCGGAGGATCTTTGAAAACCACGGATTACACGGATTTCACGGATTGCCATCCGGAGGATCTTTGAAAACCACGGATTACACGGATTTCACGGATTGCCATCCGGAGGGCTTACTCATTACTCATTACTCATTACTTATTACTTATTACTTATTACTCATTACTCATTACTCATTACTTATTACTTCACACCATGCTTGTCAAGATACAGGGAGCCGCCGTCACCGGCATAGATGCTATAGTAGTCACAGTTGAGGTATCGATCGGAATCGGTGCCACTTTTTCAATCGTAGGCCTACCCGACACTGCTGTCAAGGAGAGTCTTGAGCGTGTGCGCTCGGCAATAAAGGAGAGCGGATACCAATTTCCTCACCGCTCGACGGTGGTGAATATGGCTCCAGCGGATGTGCGCAAGGAGGGCGCTGCCTACGACCTACCTATCGCTGTGGGTATCTTGGCTGGCACTCAGCAAATCGACCCTGTACCCGAACCGGGGACATATATGATTATGGGTGAGCTGTCGCTTGATGGCTCCTTGTCGCCCATCCGTGGCGTGCTGCCTATGGCTATCAAGGCTCGCGAACTCGGATTCAAGGGAATGATTCTGCCCAAGGCTAATGCTGTTGAGGGAGCTACAGTCAACAATCTTGAGGTGTACGGGGCTGAGAATCTGCGCCAGGTGGTAGAATTTCTGTGCGGCAAGGGAGGCATTGAGCCGACTATTGTGAATACGCGCGAGGAATTTGCCAAGGCAAGCGTGGAGTTTGAGGACGATTTCTGCGATGTCTGCGGCCAGGAGAATGTGAAGCGCGCATTTGAGGTGGCTTGCGCCGGCGGCCATAATATATTGCTGGTTGGCCCTCCCGGATCTGGCAAGTCAATGATGGCCAAGCGATTGCCAACCATCATGCCACCACTGTCACTGCGCGAAGCTTTGGAGACCACAAAGATACACTCGGTGGCTGGCACTCTGCGCGGCGGCACGTCGCTGATGGCTGTCAGGCCATTCCGTTCGCCGCATCACACTATTTCGCCAGTGGCTCTGGTGGGCGGTGGCAACAATCCTAAGCCGGGCGAGATTTCGTTGGCTCACAATGGCATACTGTTTCTTGACGAATTTCCAGAATTTTCGCGTGGGGTGCTCGAGGTGCTGCGTCAGCCGCTCGAGGATCGCACTATCAGCATATCGCGTGTCCGCTACAGTGTGGACTATCCGGCAGGTTTTATGCTCGTGGCGAGCATGAACCCATGCCCATGTGGGTATTACAATCATCCCACTAAGCCATGCACCTGTCAGCCGGGGGCGGTGCAGAAATACCTCAATCGCATCTCGGGGCCGCTGCTCGACCGCATTGATATCCAAGTCGAGATTCTGCCAGTACCTTTTGAAAAATTGGCCCAGCGCGACCAGGGGGAGAAGAGCGCGGCGATACGCCAGCGCGTGATTGCGGCTCGCGCGATTCAGGAGAATCGCTTCCGCGATGTGCCGCATGTGCATTGCAATGCGCAGATGGGCAGCAAGCTGCTGCAAAAGTGGGTCAAGCTCAACGACGAGAGTCGCGGCATCCTCGAAAAACTAATGGTAAAATATGACATGAGCGCACGCGCCTATGACCGCATCCTAAAGGTGGCTCGCACCATCGCCGACCTCGAAGCCTCGCCCGAGGTCGAGGCCCACCACGTGCGCGAAGCCGCCGGCTACCGCAACCTCGACCGCGGCACCTGGGGCTCCACCACCCTCCCCAAATCTCCCATCCCCTACTAGCCGGGCAGGATTCCTAGGCTGCCTAAGATTCCTACCGTCCCCTCCGGGATTAGGATTCCTAGGCTGCCTAAGATTCCTACCGCCCCCTCTGGGATTAGTACTCTCCATTAGCCAGATGACGAGCCGCATTGCTGCAACTCGCCATCGGGCGTATATAATCTGCCATGAACGTCTCCGCTGCACTATCTTCTGGCTATTTGAAATTTTGAAAAAAATATTAAACCGACTATACACCTCTCTTAAAGGAGGGGTCAATAGGAGAGATAGCCGTTAGGATTACAAGTGGTCGATTTTGTTCAAGAGAAAATCCTCGATATTGATGTATTGGATACCTCGATCATCGGTCCAAGGGATGATATCGTCTTTTACTACCACGATTTTTGTGAAGGAGTCATCGATGCGATTCAGTGAGTTAACCTCTTGCAGGCGTTTTGACTCTTCATCAACAGTCAGAGCCGATTGGATGTAATAACGCAAATCGCCCTTGTTAACTACGAAATCCACCTCGAGCTGAGAGCAAACGTTCTTGCCCTCTGCATTCTTATGATTATACTCTACCACTCCGATATCAACCGAGAAGCCTCTTGCTTTTAACTCATTGAATAGAATGTTCTCCATTATATGGTTCTCCTCTTGTTGGCGAAAATTGATTTTGGCATTACGTAACCCAATATCCGTGAAGTAATACTTTAAGGGGGTTTCAATATAGGAGCGCCCCTTTATGTTGAAGCGTAAGGCTTTATGGAGCAAGAAGGCCTCCACAAAGCAGTCGAGGTAGCGAGAAATAGTTTCGTTCTTAATTTTCAATTTCTTAACTGACTGAAATGTATCAGCAATCCGAGATGGATTAGTCAATGATCCCACCGCTGATGAAATCACATTCAACAAATCATTAAGGACAGCCTCATCTGCTTTTAGGTTGTACCGCTCTAAGATATCCTTTATGTAGATATGGTTGAAAAGATCGAAGAGATATTTAGCCTTCTCCTCATGGGATTTTAAAGATAAAATTTTAGGCATGCCCCCATAAGTGAAGAACTCGCGCCATGCTCTTTTTTTGTCATCTGAATAAGCGGCATAAAACTCATCATAAGTCAACGGAGACATTGCTATCAAATCTCCTCTTCCTCTAAACTCAGTCGCAATATCGGTTGAAAGCATTTTAGAATTGCTGCCCGTAACATACACATCGACATTGGTGAGATTCTTCAGGCCATTGAGAATGTCCACAAATCCAATCCTATCCTCTTTGAGATAAGGATTGGGCACTGGCTTGACTTTTTGTATTTCATCAAGTAAAATATAATACTGAGTAGCCTTTTCTTTTAATTGCTCTCGCAGATAAGTATCTAACTCCAAGGGATTACGATAGCGAGCGTTAAGGCTGTCGTCTAAGTCAAGCTGGATAATTTGGCCATTTGAAACGCCTTGGCCAATTAGGTAATCATGGAAGATCTTGTTCAAGAGGAAAGATTTTCCACAGCGGCGTATGCCAGTGATAATCTTCACTTGGCCATTGTGTCTCAGGCTTATCAACCTATTAAGGTACCTATCTCTGTCTATGATTTTCATCTTAGGGGTAATTTTTATGGAAAAACGGATTTTTACCCTGCAAAGATAACTGTTTTATTGATTCTTTACCCTATCATAGGTAAAATTTTTAACAATTTTTGTATATTTTTCACTACGTTCCTTTCAACATGTGGGTTGATTAAAACCTCGTCTGATTAGAGAAAAGGAGAATTTTTCCCTTGTGAGGCTTTATTTGAATTCTTGGGAGAAGAGGTAGAGGTTTTGGTCGCGGCGACCGAGGGGAATGGCGAAGATGATCTCATCGAAATAGCCGGCGTAGCGGTCGAGGGATTCGTGGAAATAGCGAGCCACGGCCACGGGGTCGTTGCCGTAGGCCCCGCAGCCCCAAGCGCCGAGGATGGCGCGGCGATAGCCTTTGGCAGCAAGCGTCTTCACAGTAGCCTCGATGCGGCCGCGCAGTATCTCATCCAGTTCTTCCTGGGTGCATGGCATGCCGTCGCATAGGCGCGGAGCGGCCACGGTGAGCACATCCACCTCGAAGGGCTGGCGCAGCAGGTCATAATTCTTGTCCTTTATCACCTCGACATCATGCGACAGCAGCATGGCATTGGTGCTGATATTTGGTCGGCGATGATTGGCATTGTAGAACGGCTTGCCTTCAGGCGAGGTCAATCCCCGATATAATGACGAGCGGCGACACAGGTCCTCCTCCTGAGCGGTCGAGCCCTTGGTCACGCCTCCGCCCGGCACCCAGCCGCTGGCGAAATTAAGAGCCACATCGCCAGGGCGACAAGCGGTAAATGTGTCGCTATCAATCACCTTGACCTTGCATTTGCCGGGCTTGGGCTCAATCTTGATATCGCCAAAGATAAACTCAGTCTCTGGCACTGTATCGCATCTGCGCATGGTATCCTCAAAGATGGCCACTTTCTGTTCGTTTCTTCTTACCATAATCTTTTGTTTAAATAAATGTCATAGAGGGCCCTTACGTTAAATCCGTAAAGTTATGTTGCAAAGGTAGCGATTTTCTTTGAAATTTTTCTTAAATTTGCACCCATAAACTGATAAACCAATATGGATCGCAAACTAAGCAAAGCTACGCTGTGCGTACAAGCTGGTTGGCAGCCCGAGAATGGAGGACCGCGCCAGCTCCCGATAATACAGAGCACCACCTTCAACTACGACAATTCTGAAGAGATGGCCATGCTCTTCGACCTCAAGAAAGAGGGCTATTTCTATACTCGCCTGCAGAATCCCACCAACGACAAAGTGGCCGCAAAGATTTGCGCCCTCGAGGGCGGAGTAGGGGCTATGGTCACCTCGAGCGGCCAGGCCGCAAACTTCTACGCAGTGTTCAACATCTGCGGCGCTGGCGACCACTTCATCTCATGCAATGACATCTATGGCGGCACCTTCAACCTCTTCGGCGTGACGATGAAGAAGCTCGGAATCGAGTGCACCTTCGTGTCACCCGACGCTACCGATGAGGAAATCGAGGCAGAATTTCGCCCCAACACCAAGCTGGTATTCGGCGAGACCATCTCTAACCCCGGGTGCAAAGTCTTCGACATCGAGAGATTCGCCAAGCTGGCTCACAAGCATGGAGTGCCGTTGATCGTTGACAATACCTTCGCCACCCCAGTCAACTGCAACCCATTCGACTGGGGTTGCGACATCGTCACCCACTCAACTACAAAATACATGGACGGCCATGGCGCACAAGTCGGTGGCTGCATTGTCGATAGCGGCAACTTTGACTGGGAGGCCCATTCCGACAAATACCCTGGCCTTACCACTCCTGATGATTCTTACCATGGCCTTACCTATACCAAGGCTTTTGGCAAAAACGCCTATATCACAAAATGCGTGGCTCAGCTGATGCGCGACCTCGGCAGTATGCCTGGCCCGATGAACTCTTACATCCTCAACCTTGGCCTTGAGACTCTGCATCTGCGCATGGCTCAGCACTGCCGCAACGCTCAGAAAATAGCTGAATTTTTGGAGAAGGATCCGCGCGTAGCTTGGGTCAACTATCCTGGCCTCCCATCATCGCCAAGCTACGAATTGGCGCAGAAATATCTGCCCAACGGCTCGTGCGGCGTGTTGGCCTTCGGCCTCAAGGGCGACCGCGACCGAGCTATCCGCTTTATGGATTCGCTGCGCCTGATACGCATCGCCACCCATGTGGCTGATGCTCGCAGCTGCGTGCTCCATCCCGCAAGCCACACCCATCGCCAGCTCAGCGATGAGCAGCTCGCTCAAGCCGGCATCGCTCCCGACCTCATCCGCCTCAGCTGCGGCATCGAAGATGCCGACGACCTTATCGCCGACATCGAGCAAGCCTTAGAAAAATAGTCTGTCAGAAACGAAAATCCCCTATAATCAGCGGAATCTACCCAAATTTGGGTAGATTCCGCTGATTATAGGGGATTTTTGCGTATCCTGGGAATTAGTAGCCGGGGTTCTGGGCCCAGTCGTATTGGATGAGGGCGTCGGCTGGGAATGGGAAGACGCGCTTGTTGACGTCAGACATTGTTGAGGGAGAGGCCTCAACCTTCCAGGCTGCGCAATTCTCAAACTTGCCAAAACGGATCAGGTCGTTGCGGCGCCAAGGCTCCATAATCATTTCGCGTCCGCGCTCATCGAGCAAGTCCTGCATAGTGAGCGAGGTAGCCATGGGAGCCGATGAAGCAGCGCGTACCTGGTTGACGAGCTCAATGGCATCAGCCTCCTTACCCTGACGCAGGCAGCATTCAGCCTTCATCAACATCACATCAGCGAGACGGAAGATTGGAATATCATTGCTTTGGCCGATATAGTAGCTCGGAGCCACAGTGTCGTCCTCGGGATTGGCCGGGTATTTGAAGCAGCGAGCTCCATTCATGCAGGCAGTCAGGTCATCACCCGAACCGACATCAAGCTTAGTGATATCATTCCACTCAAATTCCTTCTTGAAGTCCAGCGGGCCCAGCTCCTTGCGGAAGCGAGTGTCATTGTAGACGATCACGGGCTCGTCAGTCTTATTGAAGTTTTCGTCCCAAGCATACTGTTCGCCCACAGCAATCACCTCGTTGCGCTGGTCGCCCTCAAGGCAGAACAGGTCAACGCACTCAGGGGTAAGCAGGTAGAGGCCAGCGCGAGTAGTGCCGGGAGCCCATCCCCACAGGTAGGGCTTGCAGTAACCACCTTTGCGGTAGTCGCAGAAGCGCATCATCGAGTGAGCTGCCGAGTATTTGTTAGTGCCGAAGTCGAGCTCTACAGCGTCGAAAGGCACAGCGTAGATAAAGTCGGTGACTTGCACGCCATTGTCAGGGAAGAATTTGCTGCGATAGTTATCACCGAGGCTGAACACTCCCGAGTTGATGATTTCGTCGCACCATTGGATGCAGTCGGCCAGCTTTGGATTGGCGGTGTCGCCATCGACGGTGGTGATGTCGTTGGTGTACACACCCCAGTTGAGGTACAGCTTAGCGAGCAGGGCCTCGGCCATCCACTTGTTGGGGCGACCGTAGGTGGCCTCGTTGTTTGAGATGGTGAGGTCAGGAATGGCGGCAAGGAGTTCTTTCTCGATGAAAGCGGCCACATCGGCGCGCTGCTGCTGGTAGGTCGAGGCATCAACACTATCCAAGATAGGCACGTTGCCGTAGACATCCATCATCCAGAAATGATAGTAGGCGCGGATGGCACGCAGGGGAGCGAGAGCCGGATCCTCGGGGTTGGAATATTTGGCGATAATCTCATTGGTAGTGTTGATGCCCGAGATGAGGTCCCAAATCAGGCCAGAACCGGGAGCGTACTCCTGGAAATCATGGACCGAGGCATAGTAGAATCGGCCATTGTCCCACCAATCGCCATTGAAGCTTACGCCAACGGCCTCGTCGGTGCAGAGCCACATGCCCTCCCAGAAGTTGCGGCCAAACCAGGCCTCGCTGCGGGTGGCGTAGTAGGCGTTTTCAAATTCGGTAGCGTCAACGGTCTGCACCTCCTCGCCAGCGGCGAAGGCCACGATGCTGTCGATGTCAGCATGGTTGTAGCGCAGCACTGTATTGTCAGACTTATATATCAGCACGCCTTGGGCAGCGGCTCCCATGGCGGTGGCCAGCATCCCAGCGGCAAGAAGCATGGGTATTGTCTTTCTCATCGGATTGTGAATTTAATGGTTTGGTTGTCAACTGTGATAATGTAAATGCCGGTGGGGAAATGGCGCAGATTGATCTGTCCGCATCCGTTGGCGTCGAGGCGTCCGGCAGCGCGCTCTATGCCCGAGATGGTGTAGACGGCGTAGGCTGCCTCTCGGCGGAATCCGCTCATGGTGAGCACTCCATCGGCCCGGCTGATGGTGCCGTCCTGGGCCACAACTGCGGCGATGCCTTCTGACGAAGCTGTGCCGAGGGTGTACTTGTGGATGTCGGCGCAGTCAAACTCCACCTCCACCCCACCGTCGACGATGGTCACCTTGTCTTGGGCCGGCACCACGCGGGGTCGGTTGCCGAGGCTGTATGCTATCTGCTCGCCGTCGGCTTTCCACACGATGAAATGCGTAGGAGTCGAATCCTGAGCCCAGGCACCCATCATGGCAACGCACGCTATGGCCAAGGTCACTGACTTTCTTAGGATTTTCATGCTAAATGGTTAAGGCGTAAATAAATATGTTGATTGTATGATATGTCTATATCCAGGGGTTTATAGCCTCAGCTCTCCAGATTCACAAAATTACAAAAAATTCAACATACGCCGACAATTTTTCTCAGAAAAATTTCATCTGCTCGAAATTTTCAGGTTGGTAAGGATTCGATGAGGGGGAGGAATAGATTCCACTGATTATGGGAATTACGGGGGATTGGTTATCTCTTTGAAGGTGGGAGGATTTCCTGGGTTTGGCCTGTGGGGGTCTGGACTAGCCAACGCTGGATGTTGCGCTTTTCAGAAGAGAAGGAGGCTCCGATACGGTAGATGGCGCGGCCATCGTTTAAGTATGGGCGCGCGTAGCCATTATCCTCAATCTGCCTCAAGGCTGATTCGGCCGAATGATCGAGCTTGAATTCAATTCGAGGAGGGCTCCACGCACCTCGCCATTGGGTATTTTTAGTAAATAAACCCGTTCTAATCGCTTGTACTCGGCTATGGTGAGATATCCAGTTTGATATAGCAGAGGGATGGGGTCGTTGGTATCATAGAGACTGCTCAACTGCTCACGCGAAGCCCATATCATATTGATTTTTGATAAATCGTAACTGGCTCTTTTTAAAAAATCAACAAACACCTTAGAAGTACCCGACATCAGCCAATAGCCGGCCAGCTCCTTTGACTTAAAAGCATTGAGCAGGCTGAATGGATTGAATACGTGCACCTCTGCCCCGGTAAATCGATAGCCGTCGTATTTCTGCAACAACTCACCAATAATTTCCTCATGCGTCATGGAGTAGGCGGTAGCAAGTTCATCAACCCCTTGAGGGAAATATCTCTGCAATTCGTCGCGCGTGATGCCACAGATGGAGGCGTAATCATCCAAGAATGAGATATCCTCCAGATTGTTAGCACCAGAGAATAAGGTGTAATGTCTGAAGCGGGCCACGCCAGTGACCATCGCGAACTCAATGTACTTATCAAGAGCCTTGAGTTGAGAAAAGAATGGGCGCAACAAAGCTTGGTTCTTTTCCAAAGCCTCTTGGTCATTAATAGTCTCTTGGATGCCTTTGTCGTATTCATCTACTAAGATTACGCATCTCTTGTCAGTGGCTTTGCTGACTTTCTCTATTAGCCATCCGAAGCGTTCGCCCACGAGCCATAGAGCTTATCGGTGCCTATTCCATAATATTCTTCGTATTGAGCAATCTGATTGTTGAGATATGTTTCCAAGTCATCAGGGTTACTGGCTTCTGCCCGGCTTAGGTCAAAATGAAACACTGGATAAGCATCCCATTTGTCTTCATACTGGCTAATTTCCAATCCTTCAAACAATTCCTTTTTGCCTTGGAAATATGCCTCGATGGTAGATAACAACAGGCTTTTGCCGAATCTGCGCGGACGGGACAAGAAAACATAATTGGATTCGTCAATCAATTGGGCTATCAATCCAGTCTTATCCACATACAGCAATCCATCAGTCCTAATCTTCTCGAATGATTGTACACCAATGGGATATTTTACCTTTTTCCGTATCATACGCCTAAAGTTTGTGCAAATGTAATAAATAATCCCCACAAAACCAATTCATGGACGAATTTTTGACATAATCCACAACTCCATCACCCTCGACCATCTATTCCTCCCCCTCATCGAATCCTTACCAACCTAAAAATTACAGCAACCTTACACGTAAACCAGCGGAAATCGGGGAAAATCGTGATTCCCGCTGATTTACGTGCAAGTTGGGGGATTACAGGTTTCTTTATAGGCGTGTCAGAGAGATGTGCCATTCGCCACCGCGAGTGCTACTGCCTACACGGATGATGTACTCCTGCTCTTGTAGGGCTTTTAGGTGTTTCTGGACGGCCGACTTGTTGATGCCCACCTTTTCGGCCAAATCACGAATAGAGGTCTTGGGAGAATTGGCAAGAATTTCCAGTATACGGTTTACCATGTCATTCTTAAACTTCACAATCTCCCCGTCATACCACCATTGAGTGGTATCTCCACCCTTCACTATCGCTATATCCTTAAGCATCTCGCTTTCTGTCAGATTCTCAAAGTATTCCACAAAAGGACGCACTTGCTCAAGTGTGGCGTGTGCTCCATCGGCTGGCACTTTGCCAACCATTATGTCGCATTGGTTAAGAGCATTAAGATACGTATTCTTAGCCTTGCTGGGTACCACTACCATGGGATATCCGTAGCGGGCAAGGATGAAATTGACCATCAAGCGGGCAATGCGTCCATTGCCATCTTCAAAGGGGTGAATGCGTATATAGCGATAGTGGAACAACGCAGCTAATTCTATAGGAGAGAGTACGCCTCTCTCTACCTCCTCATTGTACCATGTCAGCAGGTCGGCCATTAGCGCAGACGTTTCTTCTGGCGAAGCGTATTCAAATCGTTCACCGGTACGGGTGATTACAGAATTAGGGCGTGTCTTATAGCATCCCGCATGCACTGTGTAGGATGAAACGACTCCGCTTGGCAACTGGCGATGCACCTCGTAGTCCTCTCTTAGCAATATCTTATGCACCTGGCGGATAAAAGTCTCTGTCAGCGGTTTTTCATAAGATTTGGCTTCCTCAATTACCATTTTAAGTCCAACATTATGGGCTTTCATTTCTTCAAGGTCACGCATTCGGGCATTCCCCATGACTGTGCCAAAAAGGAGAAGGAGCTCCGTTTGTCCATAGGTCAGCGTATTGCCCTCAATATGGTTGGAATTATAGTTGAACTCCAACATAAACTTCTGGGCAATGCGTTCTTTGAGCTCATTGCGAACGGTCTCTATCTTTTGCCATTCCTCATATATGGTTTTAAATTGATTACTCATATTGCGTATCTTGTCTAATTCAGGTGCAAAGTTAATAAATTATTGTACCACCGCCAAATTATTGTACCACCAAATTTAGTGGTACAATCTTTTGGATCTACCCGTCGGAGTGTTAAATTTCCAAATTTTGGTGGAGGATCACCACCAAATTTGGAAATTTAACACATGGCAGGATTGGGTTGGACGGTTAAAACAGTTCCCTTAGAGAACCAAATTAGGTGAAATTATGGTTTGTTTGCAGTTTTAACGAAGAGGGCTTAATCACCATTTTAGGGGAGGGTCAATAATTTTTTGAAAAAATTCAGTAACTTTGTTGCAAAGCGGCGGGGAGCTGCGTGTATAAGACAGAAGAAAGAGAAAAGAATGCAAGCAAACAAGCTGACATCGGTATTCATCAGACTGCGCAACGCGTTGCGCAGCCGAGCCCAAGCCATAGCCGGAGCCGAGGCCGACGATGCCCTGCAAGACGCATTCTGCCGCCTCTGGAGCAGCCAAATAAAAGATTCACAAGGAAATGCTCCAGCCTCCCTGGCTGATGGCCAGTCATCTCAACCCGATGGACCGCCGCCAGACCAGCAGGACGATGGCCACGCCCAGGCGCTGACTTTCACGGCTGTGCGCCATGCCAGCATAGACCTCGCTCGCCGCCAGAGGGCGAGAGCGCAAGACCCCATAACATCCGACTTCGTCGCCGATGACCCTCCTGCCGATGCCGATGAGCTGTATGAGCAAGTAAGCGATTGGATCCGAGCCCACCTGCCCGAGCGCGACAGAGAGATGCTTCTCAAGCGAGAGATGCACGGCTATGAATACGAAGAGCTTGCCGAGCTATACGGCACCACAGCCGCCAACGCCCGCATGATCGTGAGCCGAGCGCGCCAGCAGGTGAGACAAGCCTTCCGCGACCGACACAAACCCACCACTTGACCCCTTACTTATTACTCCTTACTTATTACTTTGACAATGCCAACAAAAGAAAAAATAGAATCCCTTATCGAGCGTTACTTCGCCGGCGAGACCTCGGTGGCCGAGGAGCGAGAGCTGCGCCAACTGCTGGCCAGCACTGACGCCTCTTCGCCCGCCATCGATGAGGCCCGCGCCGTGATGGGGTATTTCGCCGTGGCTCGAAACAAGAAAGGCGCCATCAAGCCGCAGCGCTACGGTTCGGTGCTGGCTCGCGCTGCCGCCATAGCCGTACTGATAGGATTTGGAGCCTGGGCTCTCACCCTCACCCGACCCGACCCATGCGAAGCCTTTGCCTACGGCAGCCGCATCAGCGATGACGAGATGGTGATCGCCCTAATCGACACCGACTTGCAGGCCATGGGAGCCGCCTCGGCCCAAGTCAACCAGGATATACTCGCCGACCTACAATCGTTTAACCAAACACCCGAATAGCCATGTCGATACGCCGTCTTACCTTAATGCTTTGCGCCGCCTTGATAAGCGCAATCGGAGCCTGGGCCCAAAAAGGCTTGGCCATCGAAGAGCTGTTTGATGGCCGCTACAAGAAAGACCCCCAGGCCGTGGTGACCAATGTGAGAGGTGATGCGCTCAACAAATACGACCTCAGCCTCTACCGCTCCATCTCAATCCAAGACCGAGAGACCGACATCCCCCAGATGGTAGAGCTTGTCACCACGGATGGCTCCCAAGCGGTCGATAGCGAAACCAGTTACCGAGGCGGAGCGCTCTACTACGCCTTCTATCGGCTGCCGCGTCGCAACGACCGCAACTGCTATATCCTCTACCTCAACCAGCACCTCGACAAAGGCGACAAAGTGCTGCTAATATATCTCGAAGGCGAAGCCAATACCAAACAGGTAAAAGCCATGCTCAAGAAATAAAGGTGGTTTTTGGCCTTTGGCTTTTAGTTTTTGGAAATATTACCATCTTTGATTTCGATAGTTGTGAATTGACTCCAAAACATTCTTTAATCTTCTATAAGTAGAATTCCTCCATGAAACGATTATGCTTTATTGCTATTGCTTTGATGGTAGCAGTGCTTGGCCATGGGGCTGAGCCAACTGATACTGTGGCCATTATCAAAAATCCCACCACTGTGACCGTCACCGCCGATGACGGATTCTTATCAATCAAAACCCAAGACTCTGCTACTGGCACAGTCTATACTTACTCATCGCAAGCTACACCCGACCAGCAAGAAGGCTCTTGGGATATCAACCTGCCATTTGTCAACAAGCGCAAGCATCGCCAAGGCGAAACCATCTGGCTGCGCGGCCTATACTGGGGCTATGTCACTGATACGCAGAGCGACTACGGGTTGACCCACGGCTGGGAGTGTGGGCTGATGGATTTTGTAGGCTATCAGTGGTGGACCAGCATGAAGACATCTTTCTCAGTCGGCATGGGTCTGCATTGGACTCAGATGCGCGTAGGTAAAGGCATGGCCCTAACGCGCGATCTTGACCGCACCCTGAGACTCACCCCTGCCCAAGCTGACTGGACCGACTGCAAGGGCCAAATCAATATGTATAGCGTGTTGATACCCGTGACCTTCACCCAGCGATTGTCCCACGGCTTTGGCTTCTCGCTTTCGGCAATAGCCAACCTCAATTATTATACTACCGCTAAAACAGAATACCAGATTAGCAACCTGAAATACACTGAGAAATACGAAGGCCTGGAGCAGCGAATCCTTACTGCCGATTTCATGGCCACTGTGGGTTGGTCCAACGCCTTTGGAGTTTTCGCAAAATTCTCGCCCTGCCAGCCGTTCCGCAGCGGCTACGGACCGCGCTTTAAAAGATGGTCGTTTGGAGTATCCTTAGCATTCTGACATCCCTAAAATTCTACCGCAATGAAAACCCTAATCATATCAATAGCCTTGGCCGTAGCAGCCATCACAGCCTTGGGCCAAGAGAAACCCGACTCTACCACCCACGTCTTCACATCGGCCGAAAAAGTGACCGTAGTCGAGGATGACAAAGGCGTAACCATCACTGTGTGGGGCGCTGACTCGACTTGCACCACCTATACCCAACCCTATTCAGCCGACCGAGTAGTGAAAAAGCAGCGCCGCTCGAGCGGTTCGTCTTGGATTGACCGCCATCTCGGAATAGAGGAAAATAAAGAAGGCGACAAATACATATTAGCCAAGAAAAGCCAAAGCAATTGGGACGCCATAATCGGAGGCATAGGCTTAGGATTCAACCTCGCCCTTGATGCACCCGACCAGATGGACACTCAGATGGGTCGCTCATGGGATATCTCTTGGCTCTACATGCTCGGTGCCGAATACACCTTGCCCGGCACCCGCAACAAACTGACCTTCGGCTTGGGCCTTGACTGGAGAAACTACAAGATGCAGAACCTTACATGCTTTCAGATCGAAGCTGACGGCGCGGTAGGATTTGGCACCTACCCCGAGGGAGTGATACCCAAATTTTCGCGCCTCAAGATTTTCAGCCTCACCATCCCAGTGCTGTATCGCCAACATATCCCCTTTAGATTCCCCCACAATCGATGGATGTCGATAGCTTTTGGTCCACAGCTCAACTTCAACACCCATGCCAGCATGAAGACGGCCTGGACCGACGCGCAAGGCAACGAAGTGACTCAGACTTCCAACAGCGTGCACCAGCGCCGCGTCACAGTCGATGCCCTCGGTATAGTATTTCTCAATTCATGGCTGGGCCTGTATGTGCGCTATGCGCCGATGAAGCAATTCAAGGGCAACGCTCCGCAATTTTCATCCCTTACCACGGGCCTGACCATAGGATTCTAATCAAACATCTCGCGCAGCAGCGCCAGCGACGGCAGATCAGAAACCTGAGCGCAGTGCACAGAATAGAACTGCAAGATGCCGTCGAGCACGCGCCGGCGCTGGCTGCGCGACATGCGCCACAGCGCCAGCGAGCGAGGTTGGATGCGCGACAGCAGCTTTACTGCGGCTGCTTCGTCGGGAGGCAATTGCAGCGGATGCAGTGGGGCGGTAGGTGTGAATCGCGCCTCCTTGATGTCGAAATAGCTACCGGTGTGATAGGTGCCAACATCCGGCTCGATGCCCAAGAAATGACCCAGCCGATACAGGAAATAAAGATGGAAATTGGCCAAAGCCGGGCGCGAGCACTCGCCCATCAGCTTGACGCTATCGGCCAGGAACATGCACAGATACGGATCGGCCACGCTCTCCTTGAGCACAGTGTAGAGAAACTCGGACAGAAACATGGCCATCGAGGCTCGCACCGGGTCGCCGCTTGCCGCCGGACTCTGCACCAAGGGTCGCACATCGGCCAGAGTTGCCAGCTCTCGGCCATGGCGTGTGATGGCTATCGCGTCAAATACCCCAAGGGGCATCATGATGGCTCGCCGACGCCGAGCCTCGCGTCCAGCACCAGCCGGCACAGCCACTGAGAGGCGCCCGAGGCGGTCAGTCCATACCGTGGCAATCGACGTAGAATCACTGTATTTTATGGTCCGGAGAGCCAAACATCGCACTTTTTCTTCCATCTCTACTCGCTTTTTACCACAAAATTACAAAAAAAGAGCTTAAACGACACATTTTCAACAAAAAAATTTGTTCACCTCAAAAAAAATCCCTAAATTTGCACTCACAAAAAGCGGTATGGCCCATTCGTCTATCGGTTAGGACGCAAGATTTTCATTCTTGAAAGAGCAGTTCGATTCTGCTATGGGCTACAAATTTAGCAATTTACAAAGCAACAAAAAAGACATTAAACAATAAAATGGCAAACCACAAGTCATCAAAGAAAAGAATTCGCCAGACGATCAAGCGTCGCCTGCACAACCGCTACTATGCCAAGACTTCACGCACCGCTGTGCGTAAGCTCCGCGCTTGCACCGACATTGCTCAGGCTCAGGCTCTGCTCCAGAAAGTCACCGCTATGCTCGACCGTCTCGCCTCAAAGGGCGCTATCTCGAAGAACAAAGCATCAAATCTGAAGAGCAAACTTACACGCCACGTCAACAAGCTGGCCGCTTGATTTGTTAATGATATAAGGCCGGCCCATTCGTCTATCGGTTAGGACGCAAGATTTTCATTCTTGAAAGAGCAGTTCGATTCTGCTATGGGCTACCACTCAACAGCCAGGGCGCTATCATCCGATAGCGCCCTTTTTTTTATCAAAAACGTAAGCACGTAAGCTTACGTAAGCACACCGAATAAGAATAATTCGTATTTGGTATAGATTATTTATGTCCAAATACGAATATGGGTCTCTGAGCGTGCTTACGTAAAACTTACGTGCTTACGTTTAGAAGCCAGTCAATTAAAGATTCGGGGGCGAGTTGGCGCAGGGGGATCATCACGAAATCGCGCAGATGGGCACGAGGATGAGGAAGGATTAGATTAGGGGTATTGACCTCAAGAAAATCGATGGCTATGAGGTCGATATCAATGGGGCGGTCACGATATGAGCCGTCGGCATTACGATGAGGAGAATCACTCACACACCTCTCAACCGTGAGCAATCTATCGAGCACCAACTCTGGTCCTATACCCTCAGCCACATCCAAATCGATGGCTATGCCCAGATTCAAGAATGCATTTGGCGAATCATATCCCCAAGGCTCGCTCTCTATATAGTCTGAGTTCCGAATCCTCCCATCGGGAAAGGATTTAGCAATCAAGGCGACCGCCTGCTCAATCAGAGCATGGCGGTCGCCTTGATTGCTGCCTATATTGGCATATACGGTCATATAGGTCTTTGGTCTATGGTTTTTGGCTTTTGGACCAGGGATGGCGGCCTTTTTAGACGCTCGATTATTCCAGGGTGCGTTCTACCTCTTTCTCCTCAAAGGCTTCGATGAGGTCGCCCACCTTGATATCGTTGTAGCCGGCGATTGAGAGACCGCAGTCGAGACCGACTGTCACCTCCTTGGCATCGTCCTTGAAGCGCTTGAGCGAACCCAGCGAACCGGTGTAGCGCACAATGCCCTCGCGGATCAGGCGCACCTTGCATCCCTTGCGGATACGGCCCTCGCGCACGATGGCGCCAGCGATTGTGCCGACCTTGGAGATATGGTAGGTCTCAAGCACCTCGGCAGTACCGATAACCTCCTCCTTGATTTCCGGAGCAAGCATGCCCGACATAGCGTCCTTGACCTCCTCGATGGCCTGATAAATCACCGAGTAGAGACGAATCTGTACGCCATCGGCCTCGGCCTTCTTGCGAGCGGCAAGCGACGGACGCACCTGGAAACCAATGATAATGGCATTTGATGCGGCAGCCAGAGTGACATCGCTCTCCGAGATTTCGCCCACGGCCTTGTGGATCACATTGACTTGCACCTCCTCGGTCGAGAGCTTAATCAGAGAATCGGACAGAGCCTCGATCGAACCGTCGACGTCGCCCTTGACGATGATGTTGAGCTCCTGGAAGTTGCCGATAGCGCGGCGGCGACCAATATCCTCGAGGGTGAGGATATGCTTGGTGCGCTGGTTTTGTTCGCGCTGCAGCTGTTCGCGCTTATTGGCGATTTCGCGAGCCTCCTGTTCGGTGTCGAGCACATTGAATGTGTCGCCAGCCTGAGGAGCGCCATTGAGACCCAGGATCAGTGCCGGGGTGGCGGGACCAGCCTCGGTGATACGCTGGTTGCGCTCGTTGAACATAGCCTTGATCTTGCCAAAGTTGTTGCCAGCCAGGATGATGTCGCCTACGCGCAGGGTGCCATTCTGCACCAGCACGGTTGCCACATATCCGCGACCCTTGTCGAGCGATGATTCAATGATCGAACCCGTTGCATTGCGGTTGGGATTAGCCTTGAGGTCAAGCAATTCGGCCTCAAGCAGCACCTTCTCCATCAGTTCCTCAACGCCGATGCCTTTCTTGGCAGAGATGTCCTGCGACTGGTATTTGCCGCCCCAGTCCTCGACCAGGTAGTTCATGCCAGCGAGCTCCTCTTTGATCTTCTCAGGATTTGCGTGAGGCTTATCAATCTTGTTGATGGCGAATACGATAGGCACGCCGGCAGCGGCAGCATGGTTAATGGCCTCGACTGTCTGGGGCATCACATTGTCATCGGCAGCCACAATGATGATGGCGATGTCGGTGACGCGGGCACCACGGGCACGCATGGCGGTGAAGGCCTCGTGGCCAGGGGTGTCGAGGAATGTGATATGGCGACCGTCATCGAGCTTGACATTGTATGCGCCGATGTGCTGGGTGATACCGCCGGCCTCGCCAGCGATCACATTGGCATTGCGGATATAGTCGAGCAGCGAGGTCTTGCCGTGGTCTACGTGGCCCATGACGGTGACGATAGGCGGACGAGCCTCGAGGTCCTCCTCTTTGTCTTCTTCCTGATGGATAGCATCAACCACCTCAGCCGATACGTATTCGGTCTTGAAGCCAAACTCTTCGGCTACGATGTTGATGGTCTCGGCATCGAGGCGCTGGTTTATTGAAACCATCACGCCAATGCTCATACAGGTAGTGATAACCTGATTGATAGGCACATCCATCATCGAGGCGAGGTCGTTGGCGGTCACAAACTCGGTGAGCTTGAGCACCTTGCTCTCGGCCATCTCCTGACGCTCGGCATCGCGCTGACGCTCTGAGGCGGCATCGCGCTTCTCCTTGCGCCACTTGGCGCCTTTCTTCAGGCCCTTGTCCTTAGCGGTGAGGCGAGCCAGGGTCTCTTTGACCTGCTTTGATACATCCTCCTCGTTGACCTCGGTATGGATGGGCTTGCGAGCCTCGGCCTTGTTTTTATTCTTCTGCGACTTCTTGTCGCGATCTTTGTCACGGCCGCCGCCTTGGTTGGCTTGCTGCTGCGCTGTCTTTTCGATATCAACCTTTTCCTTGCCGGATATGCGGCGGCGCTTCTTGCGGTCGCCATTGCCGCTTTGTCCTGAGCCTTGGCCTCCAGCGTTTGCTTGGCCGCTGCCTTGACCGCCACCGCCTTGGTTTGAGTTGCGGCGCTCATTGCGGCGCTCGTCCTTTGACTTCTTCTTGGGACGTGTCGACTGGTTGAGGGCAGCCAAGTCAATTTTTCCTACGATATTGAGGTTCACGGCCGGTTTGACTGCCGGGGTGGTGAAGATCTCGGTCTCTTGTTTAGGAGCGGCCTCGGCATTTTGCGACTGCTGGCGCTCAGATGGATTCGCTGGTTGTGATGTATGCACAGGTTTTTGTTCCTTATTCGACTGAGGATTAGGTTGGTTTTGAGCCTTGGGGGTTTCCGGTTGTTTCACAGGGGCAGGCTGGGGCTTGGGGGTCGGCTTTTGCTCCGGGACAGGTGCCGGGGCCACAGGCTTCTTCTCTTCAGGCTTTGGAGCTTGAGGATTGGGCACCTCAGGCTTAGGGGTTTCCGGCTTGGGAGTCTCCTCTTTCTTGGGTTCTTCCTTCTTAGGCTCCTCCGGCTTTGGTTCCTCTTTCTTGGGTTCTTCCTTTTTGGGCTCCTCCTCAACCTTGGGGGCAACGGCCTCAGGCTTAGGCTCAGGCTTGTCTGGAGCCTCAGGTTTCTGGGGCCCTTGGGCCGGTGCTGCTTGTTGTTGAGACTGAGGAGCCTTTACAATCGGGTTGCCCTTGGCGTCAAACTCGAGCTTGCCGAGAAATTTAGGCTTATTGGCGGACTCCGAAGCAAGCTTCACTTCCTCAACCGGCTTGTTGTCGGGTTTGGGCTGGCGCTGTGGGGATTCTTTTTTGCGAGCTGATGATAAAAGGGATGATGATTGTTTTTTCAAGTCCTTGTCGTGCTGAAATTCATCCACGAGGAGAGCCACCACATCGTCTTCGATGCGGGCGTTGGGGTACTCCTCCACGGTGATGCCTTTCTTGTGCAAGAACTCGAACACGGTGTTAAGCGCGATGTTGAGGTCTTTTGCTACTTTGCTTATCTTCGTTTTCGCCATATAATGATGTTAGAGATTGCTGTTACTTTTAATAATTCCTTAGGAATCTTAGGCTAATTAGGAGTCTTAGGCAATTAGGAGTCCTAGGAATCCTAGGAATCCTAAGACTCTTATAGTCTCTGGTTTATTCCTCAAATTCAGCCTTCAGGATGGCCAGCACGTTGTCGACGGTGCCTTCCTCGAGGTCGGCCTTGTCGATGAGGTCTTGGCGCGGGGTATTGAGCACCGACTTGGCGGTCACGCAGCCCATATTCTTGAGGGCATCGATAACCCACTCATCGATTTCGTCCTTAAACTCGTCAAGGTAGATATCTTCGTCGTAGGGTGTCTCAGCGTCGCGGTACACATCGATAGTGTAGCCGGTGAGCATCGAGGCCAGCTTAATGTTCGAGCCGTTGCGACCGATGGCGAGGGAAACCTCCTCGGGGCGCAGGAACACCTCAGCCTTCTTCTCCTCCTCGTCAAGGCGAATCGATGACACCTTGGCGGGACTGAGAGCGCGCTGGATAAAGAGCGAGGGATTTGAGGTATAGTTGATCACATCTATGTTCTCGTTGCGCAGCTCGCGCACGATGCCGTGGATGCGGCTGCCCTTGACGCCTACGCAAGCGCCCACCGGGTCGATGCGGTCGTCATAGCTCTCAACAGCCACCTTGGCACGTTCGCCCGGGATGCGGGCCACGGCGCGGATGCTGATCAGGCCATCGTGAATCTCCGGCACCTCGAGCTCGAAGAGGCGGCGCAAGAAGTTGACATTGGTGCGCGATACGGTGATCTTGGGGTTGTTGTTTTTGTTGTCGACGTTGGCGATGACGGCTCTTACGGTCTCGCCTTTGCGGAAGAAGTCGCCCGGGATTGCCTCTGACTTGGGCAGCAGCAGCTCATTCTTCTCATCATCGAGCAGCAGTGTCTCCTTCGACCAGGTCTGGTACACCTCGCCCGATACGAGTTCGCCCTCGAGGTCCTTGAATTTGGCGTAGACAGCCTCTTTTTGCAGCTCGAGGATTTTTGACTGCAGGGTCTGGCGCAAGTTGAGGATAGCGCGGCGCCCAAAGTCGGCGAAGATGATTTCTTTGGAGTGCTCCTCGCCAATCTCGGCATCGGGGTCGTTGTCGGCGCGGGCATCAGAGAGGGATATTTGCAAATAGGGATTCTCGACCTCGCCATCGGGCACGACTTCGAGATTTTGGAAAATCTGTACGTCGCCCTTGTCGGGGTTGAGGATCACGTCGAGGTTTTCGTCGGTGCCAAACATGTTGGCGAGCACCTTGCGGAAAGAATCCTCAAGGACACCTATCATAGTGGCCTTGTCGATATTCTTATGCTCCTTAAAATCGGCGAATTGCTCGACCATATTGGGAGTAGCTTCTTTCTTTGCCATTAATGGTCTTTGGTTTAGGTATGGGCGCCGAGCAAGCTGGCGCCCATTATGGGGTTAGGTATCTTAATGTTGTTTGGTTCTTTCCTATTCTGACAGGCTCAGAATTTGAAGTGGTGCTTGACAGAGCGGCACTCGTCCATCTTGAGATGCTCGGGCACCATCTGCACGGTGGGGCGTTTTGCTCCCGGCTCTTTGACCTTGGTGGGCACCTCAACAGTGAACGAGTTGGTGTCGCCATCGACAGCGGCGAGGGTACCGATGATCTTGCGGCCATCCTTGGTGTAGATTTCCACTTCCTTGCCCAGGTTTTTGGTGTACTGCTCTACCACTTTGAAAGGCGCGGTGATGCCGGAGGACCCCACCTCGAGGGAGTAGTCCTCCTTGTCGCGGTCGAATTTGGCCTCGATTTTGCGCGTGATGTCGGCGCACACGTCCAGGTCGACCCCGTCGTTGGAATCGATCTCGACCACTATGTCATTGTCGGGGCTGACAGTGATGTCAACCAAGTAGACGCCCGTGCCCTTGATGGCATCGAGCACCGTCTCTTTGAGCAATTCTTTGTCTATCATATCCAATCAAATAAAGAGGAGGAAGCCGTCTGGCCCCCTCCATCTCGTGAAGTTGTGCAAAGTTACAAAATTTTCCTCTCCTCCACAATACCCCACTATTCTTCCCTCCCCTGATTGGGGTGAATTTACATACTTATTAGCATTATTTATGTTTTTATCGCACACATCCGAGATATATCCCTTTCTTTGAGGATAGGGGTCAGATAAGCTCAAAAACTCGCTTGACTACTCGATTTTGATGATTGATAATTGGAGATAAATGCGTAACTTTGCGCCTTGGAAAACATAAGGCCCCGCAGAAAGGGCAATCATACCTAACAACTAAGACCAATATGAAGAGAGAGAACATAAAAGTGATCGAGGGCGACATCACCAAGCTGGCCGTAGATGCCATAGTCAATGCCGCCAATATGACCCTGCTCGGAGGCGGGGGAGTAGACGGAGCAATACACCGCGCCGCCGGTCCCCAGCTGCTGCAAGAGTGCTACACCCTGGGCGGCTGCCTCACCGGACAGAGCAAAATCACCGGGGGATACCTGCTGCCGGCCAAGCATGTGATCCACACCGTAGGCCCGGTATGGCGCGGCGGCAACCAAGACGAGGCCAAGCTGCTATACAGCTGCTACACCACCGCCCTCGACCTGGCATCGATGAACGGCCTCAAGACTATAGCCTTCCCCTGCATCAGCACGGGCGTGTACGGCTATCCCAAGCGCGAAGCCGCCGAGGTTGCCCTCGCGGCCATCGAGGCCCATCCTTGGGATGGCGAGGTGACCATCTGCTGCTTCTCGCCCACCGACAAAGCCATCTACGAGGAACTGTTGGCCAAGAAATAACCCCTCACACCACCTCTTAAATCTCCATGCCCTGAGGCGTGGAGATTTTTTTATGAGAAAACCACTTAAAAATTTTTAAAATCCAAATAAAATCGCTACCTTTGTGCATCAAACCCAAATGACATCCCTTAACAGTGAGATTACATCTTTTTAAGCCCGGTGCCTTTTTGGCAGCCTGGGTCATATCCTTTTTATTTTCGCTGCCCGCGAGTGGCGAAATAGCTTCTTTCGGCTCCCCCACTCTCTTCAACTCAGATTGGCTCTTCAACCTCGCCGACACCCCCGAGGCCGCAAATCCCGACTTTGACGATTCTGGCTGGCGCAAGCTCGACTTGCCCCACGACTGGAGCATCGAGCATCAGGCCTCGCCCACGCTGGCCAGCTGCACCGGCTATCTGCCCGGAGGCATTGGCTGGTACCGCAAGACATTCGAGGTCACTGACGACCAGCCGCTGCACTATGTCTACTTTGAGGGCATATACAACCGCAGCGACGTGTACATCAATGGCCATCACCTCGGCCATCGACCCAACGGATACGTGTCGATGCTCTACGACCTGACCCCCTATCTGGTCGACGGTCCCAACACTATCGCCGTAAGGGTTGACCATAGCCGCTATGCCGACAGCCGCTGGTACACCGGCTCGGGCATCTACCGCGACGTCTACCTGCTCTCAGCTCCCGACACCCATTTCTCACTGTGGGGCATCGGCTGGGAGGCTACCAGCATCAGCGCAAAGAAGGCTACCGTCAAGGTCAGCGCTGCTATCGACAATCCTCAGAAAGGCCAGACCCTCAAGGCCGAACTGCTCGATGCCGATGGCAAGACCGTGGCAACAAAGACCGTAAAAAATCCACAACAGGCCAACACCCTTGAGCTCACCGTAAGCGCCCCCAAGCTATGGGACACCACCAGCCCCTACCTCTACCGCTTGCGCACATCGCTCATCGCCAATGGCCAAGAGATTGACTCGAATACCGAACCCGTGGGCCTGCGCACACTCAGTTTCGACCCCAACACCGGCTTTGCCCTCAACGGCAAGAACATGAAGGTCAAGGGCGTGTGCCTGCACCATGATGCCGGCACTCTCGGCGCAGTGGTGCCAGAGGATGTATGGCGCCGCCGCCTCGCCAACCTCAAAGAGATGGGCGCCAACGCTATCCGCACAAGCCATAACCCCCAAGCCCCAATCGTATATGACATTTGCGACGAGATAGGGCTGCTGGTGATGGACGAAATCAGCGACGAATGGGAATTTCCCAAGCGCAAATGGGTGCAGGGCTGGAATGTAGGCGAGCCCAGCTACGACGGCACCTACGATTTCTTTGAGGAATGGATCGAACGCGACATTACCGACATGGTGATGCGCGACCGCAACCACCCCTGCATCTTCCTATGGAGCATCGGCAACGAGGTAGATTATCCCAATGACCCCTATAGCCATCCCGTGCTCGACGGAGCCAAAATCAACCAGCCCATGTTTGGCGGCTACAAGCCCGAGGCCCCGGCTGCCGAGCGCATTGGCAAGATAGCAAAGCGCCTTGTCGCCAAGGTCAAGGAGGTCGACACTTCTCGCCCCACCACCGGCGCCCTGGCTGGCGTAGTGATGAGCAACGAGACAGAATATCCCGAGGCGGTTGACATCTGCGGATACAACTACACCGAAGACCGCTATCAGATCGACCACGAGACATATCCCGACCGCGTGATTTACGGCAGCGAAAACGGCGTGGGCTATGAGGCCTGGCGAGCAGTGACCGACAACGACCATATCTTCGGCCAATTCATCTGGACTGGCACCGACTATCTGGGCGAATCCGGCCGTTGGCCATCGCGCGGCCTCAACACCGGACTGCTCGACTTTGCCAGCCTGCCCAAGCCCCGCGGTCAATTCCGCAAGGCCCTATGGAGCGAAGAGCCGTTCACCTACATCGGCACCACTCCCATCTTTGACCATCCTCGCCGCCCCGGTGCGCCTGACAAACCCGAGCGCCCATGGCTCTCAATCGATGCTCCCGACACTTGGAACTACGAAGACGGCCAACCCGTGCGCGTAGTTTGCTACACCAACGCTCCCTACGCTCGCTTGCTGCTCAACGGCAAGCAGGTTGGCGATGTCAAGTCTTATGACAGCGAGACCGGCATTATCTACTGGGATGTGCCATTCTCGGCTGGCGAACTCAAAGCCGAAGGCTGCGACCAAAACGGCTCTACCCTCTCTCAATACTCAATCCAGACCTCAGGTCTCCCCTACGCCCTCACCGCTCGCATCGATGGCGATTTCACCTCAAAGACCGGAGGTGTCAACCATGTGCTGATCGAGGTGGTCGACGACCAGGGGCGCTGGGTCAACTTGGCTGACAACAACATCTCTTGCCATATCCAAGGCCCGGCTCAGCTGCTTGGCCTGGAGGGTAGCGACAACTCTGACATGGGCGATTACACCGACAATCGCCAACGCTCATACCGAGGCCGTCTCTTGGCTTATGTAAAGAATACCGAAGGCGAAGGCCCCGTAACGATCACCTTCACTTCTCCCCTCCTCAAGAAAACCTCCCTCACCCTCCCTCTGGAGAAGTGAAAAGTGTGGAAGGCAAGCGGTGACCCCAGTGCCACCGCTTGCCCGAATCCCCAAAGTTATAGCTTATAGCTTATAGCTTATAGCTTATAACTTATAGCTTATAACTTATAACTTATAGCTTATAGCTTATAGCTTATAGCTTATAGCTTATAGCTTATAGCTTATAGCTTATAGCTTATAGCTTATAGCTTATAGCTTATAGCTTATAGCTTATAGCTTATAGCTTATATCTTATAGCTTATAGCTTATAGCTTATAGCTTATAGCTTATAGCTTATAGCTTATAGCTTATAGCTTATAGCTTATAGCTTATAGCTCATAGCTTATAGCTTATAGCTTATAG
>NWBJ01000046.1 GCA_002633115.1 Muribaculaceae bacterium Zag1 | reverse complement strand
GGTTCCAACTTTGGGAAGATGGTTTGTATACAGGACAACGGTATGCGACGGAACAAAATCAAACGGGTCACGGTACTTTTTTTTCGCCCCTTATGGGGTCGGTGCTGCACAATTTTTTGACGGTAGCGGTATCAAGCCGGGTGCCTTCTTCCAGTTCCGCCGCAATCACAAGCCGCTTTCCCCGCAGTTCTGCAAGTTCCGGCTTCTTGTTGTTTCGGTTGTTTGTGATTAGCACATCAGAGGACAGGCCGCCCGCATAGTCGCCCATAACACGGGACAGCAGGTTGAACAGGGTGCTTTTCCCGTTGCCGCCCTCGCCGTATGCAATAATCAGGTTTTCCCTTAGCACTTTACCGACAGCGCACATTCCGGCGACTTCCTGCAAGTAGCATTCCAGCGCACTGTCATTGCAGGTCACACGGCGCAGGAAGTCGGAAAACAGGTCTGCGCCCTCTGTCCCCGGCGCTACGGCGGTTATTTTGGTGCAGTAGTCGGCGGGGTCATGCTTTTTCATCTCGCCTGTTTGCAGATTGACCGTTCCGGCGGGTGTATTCAGCAGATAGGGGTCTTTGTCCAGCAGGTCAACCGCAATCTGCAATGTTGGCCTTGCTTCGGTCAGCGTGGCGGCAATGCGTGATGTTCTGCGCTCTGAAAGTATGAAAGAACGAAAACCCATAGCAAAGTCAACTTGCTTTTCTGCCTTTTCGTGTGCTTCTTTGTTCCCGCTTGCAGCGGTCGCATTTTCTTCTGCCTGTGCCTTTACAAGCAGTTTGGTTGCAACTTCAAGCTGTCTGGTAGTCAGTTCCTGTGAAAGCCCCTGCGCCCTGATTTCGTTTTCGTCCCATTTCTTGCCATCGTATACAATCCATTTTGTAGCGTCTGAATACTTTGCTTTTTCTCCATACACCGCCGCAAACATGGTCGCCTGCCCTACGTCTGTATAGTCGGACGGGATAAGGCTTTGTGCAAATACCTGTGCGGCGTATTCTTGCGGCGGGATATAGTCAGGCGCGGTCTTGACGGTCTTGTTATAGAACGTCAGGGCGCTGTTCCATATGGTAGAAAGTTCCCTGTCCTCTAAAGGCTGTTCTCACTTTGCCGCTTCGGTCTGGAACGCTTCAAGGGCTTTTCCATCGTCTGCGCCGTACTTCTTTAGCACGGTACCCGCAAACCGGGAAAGTGTGCTGTTCCGCTGTCCTACGGGGATAACGCCGCCGAATTTTGGCGCTGTCCGCTTTTTAGGGCTGTTCATGGCCTGTTCCGTTTCCCTGTCCCATTTCAGATTTGCAAGAAATTCGTCAATGCACAGGGTGCCGGGGTAGAATTCCGGCTGTGGTTCCTCTACGCCGTACATAAAACGCGCCGCGTCTTTTGCGTTATCATCGAACGCCGGGAAAATATCAATAATTTGCTGTTTCATTTCCGCCCATGCGCCTGCACTGGTAACGGGGCTTTTATGGGGGAAATAATAGTGATATTTCGGGCGGGCGCACAGTCCGTCTTTTTCTTTCATGTTGTTTCTGGACGGCACAGCATAGAACGCCACATCCGGGAAAGCCGCCTGCACGTCAGCAGGGGTTTTCCATTCTTCCGGCGGTATATCCGGCAGCATGGGGTTATCCTGTTTGTTGTCGCAGTCCATGCAGGTGTTGTCTGCTTCGTCAAAGTCAGCGTTCGCCCTGTGCGCCTTGATAACTGTGCCCTTGCTGTTCTTGCCGTCACGGTAACGGGCGCTTACATGGTCGTATGCCGCCGCCCGTGCTAAATCCTCAATACCCGTGATTTTTGCTTCATATGGATAGCTGGTATTTGATTTTCGCCCCCGGACGGTAGACACATATAAAGTCATTTCACAGTTTTGGGTCATACAGTTCGCCCCCTTTTCGCAGATATTCTTCAAACACGCTGCGGACGATATAGCAGCGGTTGCCGCACTGGACAACGGGGAAAGCCCCGCGCTTTACCAGTGTGCGGATAGCATATTCCGGGAACCCGTATTCCCTTGCAGTTTCTTTTATCGTCAAAGCTGATTTCTCATTCATTTTGCGTTATCTCCCTGAACCTCAATTTGTTTGAGTTTATTATAGCACAACGGAATTGAGATGTCAAACAGGAAAAATAAAATAAATTCAGGTGCGCCGCCTGTTGACAAACTCAAATTGAATGTGCTATAATATCGTTGAGCATTGAACAGGAGGTTCTAATATCATATGAAAACTTTTGGTGACAAACTGAGAGAAGCGCGGACAAACAAGGGCTTGAAACAGTCAGAGGTGGCCGAACAGCTTAATTGTGCGCCCACGTCCCTGACGAATTGGGAGAATGGAAAAGTGCAGCCGTCTTTAGACGTGCTTTCCCGCCTGTGCGCGGTCTATGAGATTTCGCCGCTTTCCTTATTAGATAGGGAATATTCCTATTCTGATATTGTGGCAATCTCTGAAAAAGCCGTGCCGGAACGGACGTATGAAGAACAGATTGCATTGAATTTTTCGCATTCTATCCTTGACAGGCTTTTAATAGTAGAAGCACAGCGTCAGGAAACAAAGCGGATTGAAGAAACAGCGTCTTTTATTCAGGAAACGGAACTGTTACAACGGTTCGGCGGCTCATTGAATCAGGCACAGATTGAGCAGGTAAAAGCCGATTATGACACATACGGCAAACAGGACAGCGACATATTGTTTGCGTTCCATGCTCTGACAGGCGCAAACAAAAGGGCGGTTCTTTCTATGCTTTCCGGTCTGCTTTCCGACAGCGGCAACGTGCAGGCATTCAATGATAAAATGGGGAATGCCGTTGACTTCACGCTGGAACGGTTAGGGCAGGCAAAAGAAAATTTATAAAGGGGGTGCCTATATATGGCAAGTATCAGAAAGCGCGGCGATACCTACACCATAACCGCATACATGGGTTATGATGAACAGGGACGGCAGCGCAAGAAAACCACCACATACCGCCCGCCGGACGGCGTAACGGATGGCAAGGCTGAAAAGCTGGCAAGGCAGTATGCGGCGGTATGGGAAGAAAAAATCAGGGGATATGTAGCCCTTGACGAAAACCGCACATTTGCGGAACTGGAAAAGTGGTATTATGAAACGGTTGCACCGTCCGTCTTAAAGCCGCAGACATTGAAGAATTACAGGGGAGAGATTGAACGGCACGTCATGCCCGTGTTAGAGCGTGAAAAGCTGAAAAATATAACCCCGCCCATGCTCGACAGTCTGTTTGCGGATTTGCTTAGAAACGGCAATGTTGAAACGCATTACAGACTGAAAGACAAGTCGCTTTTAGACGGTTATAACCGTCAGGCGCTTGCAGACAAGGCGGGGATTGAAAAATCTACGCTGTATAACCTTATGCGGGGCAGTACACGGCGGGAAACGGCGGAAAAGCTGGCGGCGGCAATGGGAATGCCCCTTGACAGACTGAGCCCTTCCCTTTTTCACGGACACAAAAATGCTCAAAAATCCTGAATGAATCGCAGGCATTCTTCCGTATTCTTTCTCACGCAACTGCGGAGGCAGCGAGACGAGCCTCAAAAGCATTAGGCGAGACCCATCCCAGCGCAGAATGCGGGCGCACAGAGTTGTAGAATGCCTCCATGTAAGCAAATATATCGGTTTGGGCAGCAGCACGAGAGGGGTACTGTTTATGGTGAATAAGCTCACATTTAAGGCAGCTGAAGAAATTCTCCGCTACTGCGTTGTCGTAGGGATCGCCTCTGCGGGACATACTCTGCCGGATTCCGTAGGA
>NWBJ01000045.1:23738-119388 GCA_002633115.1 Muribaculaceae bacterium Zag1 | reverse complement strand
GGAATGCTCCGTTTTGTGCAATTTGACCCTTGGCTCGAAAATGAGGATATGATAATCAGAGTCAATACCCTGATTGTGCTATGCTCGCGTACACTAAAAATGCTGCGTAGCCAGATGGAGAGTCGTCTCAATGGTTTCAAACAGTCAGGCGGCTTTACCGAAAACATGACCCAGGAGCGTCTCACTGCCATCAAGACCCAAAACCAGACCGAGGGTGCTCCCACCTGCCAGCTATGCGGCGCAGTAATGGTCAAGCGCACTGCCAAGAAGGGTGCTCGCGCCGGCACCCAATTCTGGAGCTGCAGCAACTACCATACCACCGGCTGCAACTACATCATCAACATCCCCTAATCTATAAATGCCATCGCCGTGCCGTTGCTCTTTTTATGAGGCTCGTCCTCCTGGGTAAGTTCACGGGCATAAGCGATGGCTTACTATTAACCTGTAGTTGGGAATCAGTAAGCGAAGATACATTGAGTATTTATCTGTATTCAGGATATTTAGAAAACAGATCGCGATGAAGGCGCTTGAACTCTATTTTTGACAATCCATTGGCCTGTACTATTTCCTTCTTTTTCTCCTGTATGCTTGACCATGAAACAAAAAACCATATCAATGCTAAGACGAGTAAAAACGCAAAGAAAAGCCAACTAATGTTATAATGGGTGTGGGTTCCTGCGCTTCGGAACCAGCTTGAATCATGGGCAACCTGATACGTGAAGTCATTAATCCAGCAGTATATGAAAAGACCTACAGTAGCTATGCCTGATATGATCGTACTAGCATAAGGCATGGAATTTTGCAAACTTGCAACATATGCAGTGCGTTCATCATCTATGATATCATCAGGTACGGGATATTTTTTTACATTCGTAACAATGATATTATCTTCCATATCATATTCTACGTTGAAGAGGCAATCACAGTCGAGGCATTCGTGTTCTATCTTGAATGCACTCTTGACAAATGAGGAGACGCCACCTTCTACAGATAGGTCAATCGGGGATATTGCCTTGACTAGATTATCTGCTACCATTCCTGTGACTTTTCCTACGCCAGTAGCAACACCACGAGTTATTGTACCCTTGGTTGTTCGTTCGGTCTTGAAGCTTTTGCAGTGCGGACAGGATATTAATTTACTCATTGAAGATTATATTATTTTGATTATTGACTGAATATCAGTATGTTGTTCCAAGATGGAAAACTTAACGGAAATTCTTCTTGTTGGCTTGCTTTTTCTTTTCGCGAGCGAGGTCACTTTTCCTTACAATACCTGGCCCATATACCGTAAAAGGATTCAACTTGTCAAGGAAGTGGGCGGCCTTTGACAAAATAGATTTGGCTGTCATATCCATTAAGGCTGGTTGATTATAGTTCACATTATTGTCTATAGGTTTTTCTTTTTTATACCAAACTTTTTGGTACTTGAGATTCTCTATTTCTCACTGACTAATGACTCTATGTCTCATCATAAAACCTACCTCATAGTTATATCCCATCCCCCGCGGCTATATATGCCAGCGTCGGATTTTGGGACATCAATGCCGTTTATTTTAAACTGTTGTACCAGCTGATCCACACATCGAGAGTTGTTAAACAGATTGCCAGGATAGATACCGGCCATATTGATATTAATGGTAATCTGTTGGCCTTTGTCAATGTGGAGGCCATTGCATCGATTGATGTCATGGCGAGCCGTTAAAATGAATGTAGACATTATCGTAGTCCTCTTTTAATGACGGCAATGGCTGTTTTAGGGTCTCTAATGACCCAGTCTACGCTAAGAAGCGCAGCAGGATATTTCATGCCATATTTGGTCATGATTCCTTTGATAGAAATACCATAGGATTCATAATCAGTTTCTGTGCCATCAGATAGCCATCTCTCAAGAAGAGGCTTCAATGCCTCGGCTATGTTGATGAGATCGGCACTTGCAGTTTCAGCACCAGCTGGAGAATAACCTCGTTTGATAAGTGTATTCTTTATATATTCCTTGTTCATGCCATTTGATTGAATTTGTTAAACACGTCTTCGGCAAATGCTCTGGCATCAGCTTCAACTGGTTGCATCCAATAACGCTCAAAGCCCACCTCTTGTGGAGACTGATAACCTATATTCTCGGGGAAGAGTCCCCACATGTTGTCATGGAGATTCTTGCTCCAATTGGTACAATCGCCATCGCTTGGGTGAACTTGTCGTTCGTCCACGTTATAATGTTGATATGCATGACGTCCTTCATGTATAATAGTGTCGAGAGTGTCTTTATAGCGCTCATAACTGCCGTCAAGATAGTCGGTATTAAGGGTTATGGATTTGGTGATAGGGTCAAAGTATCCATAATAACCTTCTCCGAGGCTTTCCCCTTTTACTTCACACTTAGGGCGGTGGGAGACTTCTGCTGCTGCATTTTCGACTTTTTGCATTGCATCAAGTCGCTCTTGCTGTGTCATGCGCTGCCATTCTTCATATCGGGTACCCTCAATTTCTAACATGTGTGTAGAAAGTTGTTTCACCTGTTCTAGGTTGCTTGGAGCTTCGAGGTATTTTTTATCAATGCCCTCTTTCAGATCCTCAATCTTCTTTCCAATTTCAGGATTAGCGTCAATTGCCTTTGGGGGTATGCGGTCACACAGTTCATCTATGCGATTTACCATCATCTCAGGGTCTCGGGTTTCAATAGCCTCGTTGAGATAATCGTTAGCCACATCAGACAATCGATTCATTTCTGCTCCTTCGGAATAACCTTTAGTCTGTTCGAGGTTTTCAGACATGCTCTCAAATCCATCCATAATCACTTAACTTTAGTCGCTTTAACCCAGTATGCTTCTGTTTCAAGGGAACTTGATACAATGCATTGGCCAGTGAGAAGTTTAGGTATGAGGCGATGCTGCTCTTTCGATAGGCTCATGGATTCACCCATTGCCTTACAGTCGTCTTCAGCCACCATGCGATGACAAATTTTCAAATTGGTATTTTTCACGGCATCGGGAATAAGGCGTGTTGGCACTTGGTCGACCAGCATAAAACCTTCGCCATAGGCTCGTATCTCGGAGAGCATGTTTGAGAACATGTTCGCCGACTTGTATTGTGGGAGCTCTTGATTATCGCATTTTGCCATTACACGATGGGCTTCCTCAATAATGGTCAAGTGGCGGCAGTCAGAAGAATTGAAATCAATCTTCCCACATTCAGCTTCTGCTTGGCGGTATTCATATAGCATCTGGAGAAGGAGGGCCATAATGAAAGCCTTATCTACATCGTCACCCACATACGATAGGTTAACTACTGTAGGACGCTGGAATAATGATTGTATGTTGGATTTGACGCAATTCAACATTTCACCTTTCCAACCGCGACGTAAGGAGTTGATTCGCGTGTTCAGACAAGCGGCCATATTGCGGCCTATACGTTCTTCGTAGTGATGGGCGCCAATTACTTTTTCCACGTTTATGGCCATTGAGTTGAGCGTGGGTGGTTGCGTCTTTCCAAACACTGGCGTCTCCCCTAACCAATCGGTAGATTTGTTCTGATAGACAGAATAAATCAAATCCTCCATCAGTACGGGCAAAATGTCATACATCGGGAAGGCCGCTGCGAATGTCGATTTCAATCGGTCTATATGCGAGAGCACATTGGGTTCCTGCTCTGCCGACAACCACATCAGTTCAAACGGATTGAGTCGCAAAGCCTTGGGATTGAACTTTGACTTGTATGTTTTACAACCAGGAATGTAAATATCAATCTGCCTATCAGCATGGTCTTTATTCCATTCTATAGCCCAGTCTACATATTCAGTTTTAGCGGGTTCAATCACCAGGAATGGCAGTTGTCCCATACCATTGAGGATTGCTTGTACAGTATTGGTCTTGCCACTGCCGTTGATGCCAGTAACGAGAGTATGGCGCGACAGCACTTGCTGTGGTATATCAAACGACAACTTTGTTTCATTTCCACCATATAGGAGGTGACCGAATGAAATACCGCCCGTTTTGTTCTCTCTGAGATTAAACTCTGGCGAGCTGTCAACTACATTTATGCCAGGAACGGTGTGTAAAGGGAAATTTACAAAGTAAGACAACTCTTTGGTGGTCAACAATGTGCGCAAGTCGTTAAACCTACTGCCTAAAGGATGTTGGAAATATCCATTAGGTGTGGATATGCGAACTAATGGCGCATCCATACAACTCAAAGTCTGAGGCTTAACATCATCAACGATGTCAGAGATGTCATGCATCCTTATAGGCTCGAAAATCGACTCTTGACCACTTACTATAGACTTTAATTGCATGGAGGCACTTTGCAGGCTTGGCTTGTTGTCTGACATAAGATAAACTCCCACACTCCAACAGCCTATAGCTTTCCCTGTCTCGTACCGTCGGGTGTGATAAAACAAATGCTCTGCCGCAGCCTCAATCTGTTTGTTAACTACATTCTGACTTATAGACTTCCCTTGTTGTTCCGTATAGGATTCACTTTCTGTATGGGAGTCTGTTTCAGAATGGCTTTTGCTCTCGGTATGGGTTTTGGTTACAGTTGGCGCGAAGTTACTGAAAAGATCTGCTCCCGCAATTGCATTTGCTCCGGCGATTATGCTTGCACCCAATCCCAAAGCTGTAGTCACAGCCCCTGCGGGTGGAAACAACCACGATGCCAGCAGAATGCCAGCTCCCACATTTGCCCACATGCTTTTACGGCTCTTACCTTTGCTATCAGATACAGACGTGTTATCTGTTACCGAGTGCGCATCAGATACAGTTTTTCCTATGCTATTGGACATATTCTCGCTGAAATTGAAAGATTTCAACGATTCTGCCTTGCCACAGAAATCTCGACACTGGTATAGAATGCCATCCACCTCATTCTCCGGAACAGGGTCGGCGACAACCATATAGGTGAAGTCCTTTCCTTGCATTCCAGCCATAAGAGTGTCAACTGTAGCAGGATACAATGTCTTGTATTGACTCTCCATGGAAGGGATTCCTGTTACAGCATGGATATATTCATATTCTGAGATCTGTTGCTTCACATCCTCCAGCTTTCCACGCTCACGCTCGCATTTGGCACCAGGCCATACGCCCTCCAAAAAATTGCAAAGGCTGTCTGCAAACTTTTGAGATATGGCCTCTTTGTCGAAGGTCCTTATTCCCAGATAGAGATTATAGCTCGAGGATTTAGCGTTGATTAAAAATATGAGTTGAGCCTTATGTGGTATGAAGCAAGAGGTCAATATTTTCTGTATGGCGGTAAAGCACATTTCCGCACTGTTTTCCAAAGGCTTACCTATTTGCGTTATATGGACCCAATAAGGTTCAGAAGGCAGGTCTATTCTATGGGCCTTGGGAACTTCTAGGCTAAACGGAGCCGATGAGCTGGAAATGCCGTTGAGATATTTACGCTCAGAAGTAAATGCTAACGACTGCGCAATCCCATTGGCCGCCATCATTTTTGCCTCTGGCTCAAACTTTGCTGCTTGAGTCGGTGATAATACTATCGGTTGTTCTGGGGTCATATCATTCTATTGGTATAATGACCTTTTGTAGGTTCTGATCGATGATGTCACTGAAATAACGTTGCAGAGCATTCGTTACCTCAGACTTGAACTTGCTGTTGGCCTTTAGTTTATCCTTTATGGAATCACGCAAACTCCACCTTATCTCCAATTCCTTGTCCAGAATATCCTTGGCCTTATCTTTGCGTCTGCTCTCGTCGCTGGTAAATATAGCCCTAAGAATATAATAAGGCGCTGCTAATACGCCCCAGAGTATTACAGCAAGCGCAGCCCAAAGAATATCTGCGATGATAGCACCCATGCCTTTACTGATAGCCTGAATGAAATCATTCATATCCTTCAGACTCTCTGTAATAGCTTGCTGATTGCCAAGACCGATATTTCCAGACAGGGTTATCTCTTGGCCAGGAGCGTACCTGCTGATAATCTTGTTCATCTCTTTACGAATTGTCTCGCTCTCATCCTTTACGAAAGCTTGGATGGTATTGTTGACGATTCTTCTAAGGTTATATTTATTGAAATCCTTGAGTCTTTTCTCTATAGTCTGTTTCAATTCATCGCGATCTGTCGTTTCGCCATTTTTAACCCAATACTCGCACGATGAAGCTACACAGTCCCAAGCCGCCTCGGTGATATTCTGCGATAATGCGTCAACAAGAGGATCGAACAACTTGGCATTGGTCATAAATTCGGGAATTGACTCCTTTAGTTTACTGACCAAAACATTGGTTACAGCATCCGCTGTCCCAAGCATTGCAATGCCACGAGAAATGGTCAAAGATGGATTCTCTTTGTCGAATTTGACCCTGTCTAATGGCAATCCAAGAGTTTCTGCTATAAGCGGTTGAATGAAATTCATTCGTGATGCACCGCCCGTCAAGAAAACTCCGTTGATTTTCTTACCAGGAATAGTCTTGTCCCTGTAATCCTCCAATGCAGATTTCATGTCGCTTACATAGTGACGCTTTTTCTCAATGAGGTCGTTAAGCTCATGGATATTATTGATTTTCATCTTTACATGAGCATCGCCAAACTCCTCATAAGCCGGCTCTTGAGGCAGAATCACGCTATCCAGGTCGAAGGATTCTATGGTCTTAGATTCAGCACTCCGGCTATATGCAGATTCTTTGAATTTACGTGCCTTAAAACGGAGTGTACCTTCATACTCAGGATACTTTTTGATAAAATCTGCCACTTCCTCATCTTTAAGGATAAAGGACTGATATATTACATCATCAATGATTGACGCTCCGAGGTTGTAGCCATTATCTACAGGCTTATCTTTATCCGAAAGATAAGTAAAATCTACAGTGCTGGAACCAAGGTCAAACACTATGGCTCCCTTAGATATCTCATTAGCAAATCCCACACGTGGGCTTTTTGCGTAGAAAATAGCAGCTCTCGATTCCGATGTCAATCCCCCAAGGGGAATCCCAGCTTTGACTGCCATTTTGCGATACAGTTCCTTAGCTGGCTCGTCCTGCCAGCCGGATGGACGTGCGATGTATACGATATGATTGTCGTCTGTCAAGCGGTCTTCAACCTCACGTATGCGCCCATATATAGTACGCATGTAATCTACCATCAGAGACTCGTTTTCGCCGTCAATGGATTCTGGTTTTTGTTTGAAACACACTCTGATACCTTCATTATCAGTAGCGTGTTCAAAGGCTTCATCTCCAATGACAATACCCCCATCCACGCGACAAATAGCAGAGGGTATTACTTTTTTGCGTGCAGCTCTGTCCATATCAAGGTCAAGCACATTGACCTCCCTCTGGCCGGCTTCTTTGTCCCATTCAAGTTCACAGATAGCCGCAGAAGTTTCTCCGTGGCCGAAGTCTATACCAACCACGTATCTATGTTTGTTCTTGTCGGGGATTACTAATTTAACCATGTCAGAATGTATTTGGCAAGCCTTATGAGCCAACAAATTTTCAATAATGATGGCAATGCTTGTGCTGTTGTTATTCATTCACTACTCTCCCATCCTTTATAGTAAGACCGTAATTCTCCAGAGATTCCTCCAGCAAGTCAATTGCATTGAGGACTTTTGTCGGAATATCGGCCTTATTAGCAGCGACCACCTTATGGAGGTTGGCTAATTGGTTGAAGAGGGTTTGACATTCTGACAACAGTGAGGGCCTTTCTTTCTGAGAGTAGATGTTCTCCACCTTCTTAACTTGTACACGGTATGTATCCATTAGGTTGTCTATACTTTGGCAAATTTTGCCAATGATAGCGTTGAATGCATTTATGTCGATACCAGGATTTTGTGCTTCTGTTGAGGCGTTAGCACGCGCTTTAGGGCTGGTCGACTTGGTGGGCTTGTTGGCACAATATATTACCACTGCTGTACCAGCAATAGCGCCACAAACGGCAGCCCACGTTCCGATGAATCCACCTGCTAATGCGCCAATTCCCGCTCCTATAATAGGAGCGTATCCATTACATGAGTTAGATGCTGGTATCGTAGTAGAAGCCTTAGAAGTAGAAGGACCTCTAAAAGAAGAGACCAACTCGCGGGAGATATTTTGTTGGGCTTGGAGCAACTGCAATGCAGCCTGTAATATATAGTCTTCTGACTGGGTAAGGCTTTGGCGAAAATCGCCATCGCTTTCAAACAGGCTTGTCAAGAACGTCTCAACAATCTTTTGGACTTTCTTTGCATCTGCTGGAAGCGTCAATCCCCTCAAACTGTCGCCAAGTTCTTTTTCGTGAGCTTGGAATACTTGATAAATAGACGTTTCTGCCATAACCAAGGAGTATTATCTGCCTACAAGCCGCCCGAACTCAGCCATTCTTTGATTGGTGGTACCTTTATATACAAGAAAAGGAGCAAGCGATTTGACCGCCTACACCTTTAATCGGGTACGCCAATACCTCAGCAGAGGCTTAAGCGAGAGAAATACAACCTTGCTCCAAATCCTTATCTGTCGTTGGCAGACGTATCAAGGACAGGAGGCTTCTCGGCACCCACGGAAAAAAGAAAGCGGAGAAAGCTGCATGACACAACTTTCCCTTACCCTCTTCCAAGGGCGATAAAAAGAGAAGCATATAGATTGCGTAATCCTCTGCTTGTTGAAATTGGCGTTTCGATTAAAGGATCAGCAAGTATGCCTTTTCTTGGGATCGGCTATGAAACCTTTCCGACCGCAAAGATAGCAATAATTTTTCAATCTACGATGCTTCTCTTGGCTGTATTTCTCAACGATAAGGAATAAAAGCTGTCTGAGACGGTGGCTTGGGCATAAAAATAGCACAGGACGCAGCTTATCTCAGACTGATTACCGGGCGTACCACCGCCTCCACGAATAGCCATCGAACAGCCAATATCCTATGCTATCGTATCGGTTGCGAATAGGTGCATTCAAGCCAATACGACACTTTTCTTCTCCGCAGCGTGAAAGCCAGGGAAAAGAAAAGGAGCATAGAAATCGCTTATCCGTTCGTGGTTACTGTTGTGGTACTTTGGTAATCAGGATGCGTTTCTGCCGTATGTTCAGCAAAGTTAGCAATTATTTGTGAATGTTACAATCTCTCTGGTGAAATAAAAAGATATTTGTCGCGCGATGGTTGTCGAAACCTGTCGAATCTTGTCAAAAATACATTTACGTAAGATTTCAGTGGTCTCTGTAACTCGTTGATGTATAAAGGATATTTTCGTTTTCGACGAAGAAGAGTATTAACCTCAAAACGATTTAAAACGAACTGAAAATCAGTGTTATACAAAATAATGGATGGGTAAACAAACCATCCATTTGTCGTTTTAAAGCCTTTTTATACCAAATATGTTTCCCCTAAATTACACATTTTCCTGGGTGTCACCCTTGACCTCCATTTGCGCTACGTCAGCGTCATTGGCAATATGACCTCCCAGGCTTCCCTCGATCAGCGCATCCGGGGAGGTCTTCGAGTTTTTATGGTGACCCATTATCTGTTTTCCTCCCCAAAATACGGATATTTTTCAAAACAAAGAAAATTCTTTGGGAAATTTGTTTCGACTTATGGAAACTTTTTGTATCTTTGCAGTGTTAAACTTAAAGACATGAAGATAAAACCACAATACAAGGTAATTTATTCAAAAGAAACGCTTGACTTCTTAGCCTCAATAACAGAGGAAGCTAAGGAGAAGATAGCATTCAATGTGGATAAAGTTACCCATGGTGTCAAGGATAATGAGATTTTCAAGAAGCTTGATGGAACGGATGATTTGTGGGAGTTCCGAACCCTATACAATAGGATAAAGTATCGCCTATTGGCATTTTGGGATACAGATGAACGAGCATTGATAATCACTACCCATGGTTTCATTAAGAAAACCCAAAAGACACCAAAGAAAGAGATAGAACGAGCAGAAGAGATAAAGAAGAAGTATTACGAAAAGAAACTTGCTGACAGCAAGGCCAAGAAAGGATAATATTATGGAAGAGAAAGATTTCTATACAGCCGATGAGGCAAAAGACATATTGTTTGGCAAGGTTGGCACACCCAAGAGAGATAAGTATGAAGCAAAACTTCAAGAGTATCTTATTGGAGAAGCCATCAAGCAGGCACGCGAGGCAAAGAAACTCACCCAAGAGCAATTGGGCGAATTGATGGGTGTGCAGAAAGCGCAGGTGTCAAGGATAGAGAGTGGTCGCAATATAACATTCGCTACCATCCGTCGTGCATTCCGTGCAATGAACATCAATGCCACTCTTGATATGGGCCAGTATGGTACTGTAGCTCTGTGGTGATAACCTCGGAATTGGTCAAAAAATGAGCTGACAAGCATATTCCGCCTTTTATGGCCTTTTATGGCCAAGTTTGTTTGTCTAAAAATCATTAAAATTATGTAAGTAGTTGAATAACAAGACTAAATATATTCTTCGACGAAGAAGAATTTTGACCCTACAAAATCCCATAAACCTCTGTAAACCAATGAGACAAACAGGGTTGTTTGTCTCATTGGTTTATAGGCCTTATTTACAACACGGCTGCAGCGATGCGGCGGATTTTGGCGATTTGGGCCATGAAGGTGCTGTCTTTGCGAATGGTTTGCAGATTGTAACTGGATTGAAGCCGAAGAAGAGGCTCAGCCTCAACGCCAAGGGCCGCTTCAAACATAAGTGCGGTCTTTTCAGTTAATGGCCGATGGGCATTGAGAATCTCGTTCAATATGGTATAGCGCATCCCCATATCCTCAGCTAATTGTCGCTGGGAAATGCCACGAAATTCAATCTCATTCTTTAGGATCTCCCCTGGATGTGTAGGAGTAAAGGGGGTAAGGTTGTTAGCCGATATTCTATTTTTAGTATTTTCCATATTTCTAATTATTTATAATGATTTGACAATTCGGTTATAGTACAGATAGTGGTAAAAATTTTGTCCGCCTCTCTTTCTTCAACAAATTCAATGCGGTATTGGTCGTTTATTCTTACAGAAGATATTCCTATTTTGTCTCCTTTGAGTTGTTCATATCTCAGAGACTTATACCTTAAGAGTCCGGAAACATCTTCGAGAGCCTTCATAAGATCAATAATTTGAATATACTTCTTAACTATATGGAGCTGGAAACGGTGTTTCTTCCCTCCATCTCCAGTCTGATATAAGTCAGCCAAGTATTGTTGATCAAAGAATACAGTCATATTCACAAATTTGACAGCAAAGATAAATAAAAATATCCATATTCACAAAAAAAGCGAATACTCTGCTTCAATTTTTACTTTTCTATCTCATCTTCGGTAAAGGTGACGATTATTTTCCAAATGTTACATCTCTACGGTGAAATAAAAACAAAGCGATTGATATTGAATACTCAGAGGATATCCCAGAAAATGAATACCAGGAGGACGACTTGATGGAAATAATGAAATGGTATGGAATAGAACCCGATCCAGACGGCAACATCGATTTCACTTCGTTTCCCAAGGGAGCTATTGAGGCTTCATTCGCTACATTTAAGCCCGGGGAACCTCTTTTCAGAGGCTTCCCTTTCTAAGGTCCCTCAAAAATTAATTATAAGGCAAAACAAAAACAACATGGGGTGGTTTTTTCATAAATTGGAAGAAAATCGCTAACTTTGCAGGGTCACTCATTCCCAAGCTGAAGAAACATAAAAATGGGAACCTAAGCGATTATGAGGTTTAGATGTTTATTGTTAGCTGTTTGTAGCTTATTGACGCTGGCTATAGCCAGTGCCCAAAATATTATAGAGACTGATACACTGATCGAGGTCACAGATTCAGTGGCATCCGATTCGGCCATCATCGCCGAGATGGCTGGCCAGATAGCTGATGCCCATCAGCGCGAAATTGCCCTCAATCTTGAGATTGAACAGCTGAGGCAGCAGTTGCAGTCGGCCGATTCGCTAAGGCGCGAATCTTTCCGCTCGCGCATCGATTCGCTGCGCGCCGTGACCACGCCCGCTTGGGTAGTGGTTGGCGAGGATTCGCTGTTTCGGATTTACGCCAAGCATGGCGGCATGTCGGCCCAAGAGCGCGCTACCCGCGCTAGCCAAGAAATCAACCAGGTAGGCAAACTGTTTGGCCTTACCCCCGACTCGGTATATATCTCGGCCAACGATTTTGAGACCGACCTAATCTATGGCGACTACACCCTGGTGACCCTCACTGATATCGACGGCATCTGGGCTGGAGAGAGCCGCGAGGACTTGGCTCAGAGGGTAAGGCTTATCATCGTCGAGGAGCTGCGCCAACTCAAGCAGGCGCATAGCCTGTGGGTATTGGTGCGCAGCATCGGGTCGTTGCTGCTGATCATACTGGGATTGGTGGTAGCGGTGCGCCTGATCAATGTAGGCTATCATCGCTTGCTCAAGTGGATCGACCGTCTGGCCGAGACCCGACTTAAGCCGATATATCTCCAAAAGCTTGAAATCCTCGATATCCACCGCCAGCTGGTGATACTGCGCTGGGTAGCCAAGGCCATACGTTTCGTAATGGCTCTGGTTGTGATATTATTGGCCATTCCACTGATATTCTCAGTGTTTCCGCCCACTGAGAAGATTGCCAAGAGCATCATCATGTATATCTGGCATCCATGCCGCGACATACTGGTGAGTATCATCGAGTATATACCCAACCTGTTTACCATCTGTATCATCTGCGTGGCCATCAGGCTGCTGGTCAAAGTGCTGCGCTATGTGGCCGAACAGCTGTCGCAAGAGCGGTTGCACATCAACGGCTTCTTTGCCGACTGGGCTATGCCCACATTTTATATCATCCGCTTTCTGCTCTATGCTTTCGGCATAGCCATGATTTACCCCTACCTGCCGGGCTCAAACTCGGGGGTATTCCAGGGCATCTCAGTATTTATCGGTCTGATTGTGTCGATTGGTTCGAGCGGCGCAATTGGCAACGTCATCGCCGGCTTGGTGATCACCTATATGCGCCCATTCAAGATTGGCGACCGCATAGAGCTGCAAAACGTCTCGGGCGATGTGATTGAGAAGACGCCCTTTGTGACGCGCATACGCACCGTGAAAAATGAGATAGTGACCGTGCCCAACTCATTCATTATGACCACCCAGACCGTCAATCTCTCCCAGTCGGCCAAGGATTTTGGTCTCATTATCCACTGCGATGTGAATGTCAGCTATACCTATCATTGGCGCCGCATCTATCACCTGCTGATCGAGGCTGCCCTCGACACGCGCGGTGTGGTTGACGATCCGAGGCCATTTGTGCTGCAGACCACCCTTGGCAACGACTACGGCATATATCAAATCAATGCGTATATCAAAGATGCCAATCTGTTGCCCGATGTTTACTCCGACCTGAATGTGAGCATCCAGAATGTCTTCAACCGCGAGGGCATCGAGATTCTGTCGCCTCACTACATCTCAACTCGCGACGGCAGTCCATCGACCCTCTGCAACGAACAAGATCCCGGTCTTGTACAAGAGACCCTAAGACCGCAATCTACCGTAAGAGTACGAGAGACCGTAAGCACATAAGGGACCATAAGGACATAAGGGACCATAAGGACATAAGGGGGCGTAAGGACATAAGGGGGCGTAAGGACATAAGGAAACGTAAGGACATAAGGGGCCGTAAAAACTTATGTACTTACGTTTCTTATGTACTTATGGTCCCTTATGTACTTATGGTCCCTTATGTACTTATGGTCTTACTCGGTAGTAGAGTGGTACCCAAGCTTGGATGGCAACAGGCTCGGGGAGGCCCGGCAGGGTGATTGAGGGAACATCAGCGTTGCTGAATACCATTACCACCTGATTGCCAGTGGCCTTGTCGGTTTTGGTAGCTATAAGCACATCGGCATCGCCTACCTGCTGGCGGTCATACTCAGTGGCGCCTCGCCACATTGCGGGATTGTCCTGACGGAAACGCATGATTCCAGCCACATAGTCGCGCAGAGCTTGCTCGTCGGCATTGCGCGGATACAGATGGCCCGAGGTGCGGGCGATGTTATCCTTCTGCGCTCCTACGCTGTTTTTGCTCAGGTCGCCATATTCATCGCCATAGTACAGGGTAATCGGCCCGGGATAACCGGCCAGTATGGCGTGGCGTGTCATCATCTTTTGATAGCGCAGGTTATCGTCGAAGTGGTCGGCCAGGCGATAACCGTCGTGATTGCTCAGAAACAGGTTGGGCATGGCATGGTTTGAGTTGTAGCCGCGCTCCTTAGGCGCAGCCCAAGTCAGGATGATGTCGTCCCAGCCATTGTCGAGGCCCTCGCCTCCCAGTTCCTGCATGGCTCCGCTGATGCGCTCCTTGCCGTCAAAGTCAAACACGCTCACCAGGCCCAAGTCTCTGAGCGACCGCTGGTTGATGCCGGCGGCATCGCCCCAGTCCTCGCCAACCATGTATCCGAGGGTGCCCCACTCCTCGCCGCGCTCTTTGCGTGCCTTGGCTGCTCCCTCTACGGCTTTGCGGATTTCGGTCCAGTAGTTGTGGCCACCTTGTGTCATCTGGTACGACTGATCGAGACGCCAGCCATCGATGCCGTATTTGTCAATCCAATAGGTGGCTACCTCGCGGATATAGTCGAGCGACCCCGGATAGCTGACATTGCCAGTGCCTCCGGCCTCGCCTCGGTCGCTGAGGGTGACGGTGCTGTCGAGTTCATAACCCGAGGGCGAAGGGGCAGTGACGCCTCCGTGATGGCCGAACACGCCATCGAGGATCACGTACAGGCCGCGCTTGTGGGCCTCGTCGACCAACTCTTGAAATTCGGCCTCGGAGCCAAAGTGGGGATCGATCTTGAAATAGTCGTTGGTGAAATATCCAGTGGCCTGGAGTTTCTCGCCGCCTTGGGCCGTGCTGCTGTCAAAGATAGGGGTGAGCCAGATGGCGTTGACGCCGAGGCTGGCTATATAGTCGAGCGAATTGATTATGCCTCTGAGGTTGCCATTCTTGGTGTCGCCGTCGGGACCCCACATGGCTGCGTAGCCCTCGGCTCCGTCGGGCGAGTGCTGGAATGAAGCCACCATAATCTGGTAGATCGACAGGCCTTGCTGTCGCGGGTCGACATTTTGGGCATGGCAGCCCAGCAAGCCGGCAAAGAAGCCGACTATCAACATCCAAATCTTTTTCATGTACTGTATGATTGAGATTAAAAACATTAAGTGGTTATAGTCTTTAGTCTTTGGTTTTTGGTTTTTGGTTTAGGCTTTTGCAAAGTTACCGATTTTTCTTAATTCCACCAACACACTCCCCTTGTTTTCTTTGTTATATTTATGTTCTTTGGTAAATTACTTGTATGGAGACAGATAGCAATTTCAAGAGATTAGACCCGAGGCTGCAGAGATGGGCGTGGGCGCAGGGCTGGCAAGCCCTCAAGCCTATCCAGGAAAACGCCATAGAGCCAATATTGAGCGCCGACACCGATGTGGTGATCAGCGCCGCCACTGCTGGCGGAAAAACCGAAGCAGCTTTTCTGCCAATGCTCACCCACGTGATGCAATCCCCACCGGCCGAGGGTTTTTCAGTGCTTGCCCTATCGCCGCTCAAGGCCCTGATCAACGACCAGGCCCGACGCATCGAGGACATGACCCGCGACCTCGAGATCGATGTCACGCCCTGGCACGGCGATGCCTCGCAGAGCAAGAAATCTGCCGCTCGGCGCCGACCCTCGGGCGTATTGCTCACGACGCCCGAATCGCTCGAGGCCATGCTCTCGCTCCATGCACCATGGGTCAGGCAGGCGTTTGCCAATCTGCAGTATGTGCTGGTCGATGAGCTGCACTCGTTTATCGGCTCAGAACGCGGAGCACAGCTGATGTCGCTGCTGTCGCGCATCGAGAGCGCCATCGGTCGCAAGGTGCCGAGGATTGCCCTAAGCGCCACAATCTCCGACCCCGAGACTGCCCGCCGATGGCTGCGGCCACACCAGGATATGCCGTGCGCCTTCCCCGATTCGGGAGGAGAGATGCACCAGGTGCAAATAGCCGTCAAGGAGTTTGTGGCCGATGCCACCCATCATCCCGAAGAGGCAATCTCGGCCGAACTCTTCGCTCGCCTCCGAGGCACTAATAATCTGATTTTCACCAATTCGCGCAAAGAGGCTGAGGCCTTTATGGTCTCGCTCAAAGAACTGAGCGAAAAGGAGGGCGTGCCAAATGAATTTCGCCTACACCACGGTTCGCTGTCTCGGGCCGACCGCCATGAGGTAGAAAAAGAGTTGCAAAAAGGTTATCATCCAGCTACCGCCATCTGTACTGCCTCGATGGAACTCGGCATCGACATTGGCAAAGTCAAATCCATAGCCCAGATTGGCACGGCTGGTTCGCCAGCCACTCTGCGCCAGAGGTTAGGCCGCTCGGGACGCCGAGGCGAACCGTCGATATTGCGTATCTACAGCGTTGACGAGTGCCGCGAGGATTACAAATTCCATCTGCGCTCAAATCTGGTGCAAAACGTAGCCGCAATCGAACTGTTGCGCGCCAAGCAATACGACCGCCCAGTCGCCGACCAGGCTTTTGCCTCGATACTGGTCCAGCAGCTTGCCTCGCTGCTCTCAGAGCATGGCAGCTACTATGCCTCAGAGGCTTACGAGCAACTGTGCCGCCGTGGGACATTCAGCTGGGTCACCGAGAGCGACTTCTCGGCTCTGCTCAAGCATCTTGGAGCCAAGGGCGTAATCAGCCAACTCGCTACTGGCCAACTCGTGATCGGCAAGGATGGCGAGCGCCTGGTGGGCAATCGCGACTTCTACAGCGCGTTCACTACGCCCAAGGACTATTCCATTGTCGACAAGGCCACCAACCGTACCGTGGGCGTGGTGCAATACAAGCCATATTACGGCGAGGTGTTCATCTTGGCTGGCCAGCATTGGATTGTAGATTCAGTCCAGGAGCGGTCATCGACCGTCTATGTCGGCGCTACCCATAGCAAGGGCAAGATGATGTTTGAGGGCACGGGCATCGAGGCCTCGGCTGCCGTGGCCCGCAAGATGCTCGAGATTTACAAGACCGATACTACATTTCCCTACTTGGACCCAGCCACGGCTACGCCCCAGCATCTTGAGGCAGCGCGGCAATGGTTCAAAGCCAAGGGATTGGACGAGTGCGACTTCATCCGCGACGGCCAGGGCCTCGCTTACCTCACCTGGAGCGGCATGAAAGCCAATCGCGCAATCGCCCTGATGGCCAATACCGAGCTGGGAATCAACCCAGCTTATGACCATCTGTCGGTCACTGGTCTGTCGCCCGAGAACCTCTCTACACTTGGCGGCATACTGCAAGCCGAAGAGAGTCTTGAGGACTACGGCGCTCGCTTGGCATCGCATGTGCCAAGGGTGAAAAAAGAGCGCGGGAAGTTTGATATCTATCTGCCCGACAGCATGTTGGACCGCGAATACGCAGCCTCGCGCTTAGACCTGGCATCGGCCAAAGAAGCCCTCATAAAACACTGTTAACGACCCGGACTCCGAGGAGCCCAGGCCGTTAACTCTCTATATAACCGTCGAGTTATTGGTTATGAGGAAGGTCCGATGAATGTCTAAAAAGATAATGTGGGTTCAGGTAGTGACAGTTAAAAATTGTGTGTTATCTGTAGTCGGCAAATCTCTTTTGCAGCTGTTTGCGAGCAAAGAAGATACGGCTTTTGATCGTGCCGAGCGGAAGCCCCATCTTTTTAGCAATTTCATCGTATTTGTATCCTGCGACGTGCATCGAGAATGGGATGCGGTATTCGTCAGCAAAGGAATTGATAGCATCGGTAATCTCGCGGGCTGTGTAAGAGCCCTCGGGAGCAACTAGTCCGGAATCTTGCGACACATTGAGGTGGTACAGATTCTCAGTGGTATCGACCATCGTAGCTACGCGCGCATTGTGGCGGTAGTTGTTGATGAAGATATTGCGCATGATAGTGAAAACCCAGCCTTTGAAGTTGGTGTTCTCAGCATACTTGTCTTGGTTGTCAAGCACCTTGAGGGTGGTGTCCTGGAGCAGGTCGTATGCGTCGTCGCGATTTGAGGTCAGCATATAGGCAAAGTTCAGCAGATTGTCCTGAAGGGCCATCAAATTCGATTTAAAGTTAGTTGTTCCCATACATTCTTAGTTTAGTAAGTTTGACTTTGGTTATGTTTCGTATTGCAAAGATAACACACGAATTGTCGGTTTGAAAATATTTTCGGGTTTTTCTTTAGTAAAAACGAAAGATTTCTTTCGCTTTTTATTCAACTGCTTGAAATTTAAGGTATTGGAATTGTTACAATAAATTACAACGATGCAACAAAATCCCAAAAATGTAACAATTGTCACAAAAATCTACACAGAGGCGACCCTACGGGCCGCATTGGACGTCTCCAATGCGGCCCGTAGGGTCGCCTCTGTGTAGAAAGGGAGGATTCCACACCAATCGCGGCCCGTCGGGTCGCCTCTATGTAGAATACCGTATTTTTATTTGGATAAGGAGGAAATAATGTGTAAATTTGCAATCAGAAAACGTTTCAGACCACATTAACCTAACTACGATACCCTATGGCAGCCTGTAAAGCAGTAAATCCTGAGCTTATCACCATCTCTCCTGATATCCTGTACATCGGCGTCGATGACTTGCAGATCGACCTATTCGAGGGCCAATATCCGGCTCCCCAGGGCATGAGCTACAACTCATACCTAATCCTCGACGAGATGGTGTGCATTATGGACACCACCGACCCGCGCACCGAGACTCAATGGGAGGCCAACCTGCATGCAGCTCTCGCTGGTCGAGAACCAGACTATCTGGTGTCGCTCCACGTCGAGCCTGACCATGCCGCTTGCGTGGCTTGGGTGCTTGAGAGATATCCGCGCTGCCAAGTGGTTTGCTCGGCCAAGGCTGCCCAATTCCTGACACAATTCAGCGAGTTTGACTTCACCGGCCGCGTAATGATCGTCAAGGAGGGCGACAAGCTCGAGCTGGGCAAGCACTCTCTGCAATTCTTCACAGCGGCCATGGTGCACTGGCCCGAGGTGATGATGGCCTACGAGGCCACCGACAAGGTGCTATTCACGGCCGATGCCTTCGGCAAATTCGGAGCCCTCTGCAATGAGACCGAAGACTGGGCCACCGAGGCTCGCCGCTACTATTGCAATATCTGCGGCAAGTACGGCCCGCAGGTACAGTCGGCCCTCAAAAAGGCGCACACCTTTGATGTCAAGATCATCGCTCCGCTCCACGGCCCAGTGCTTCGCACCAATCTGGAGTATTATGGCCGCCTGTACCAGAAGTGGAGCAAGTACGAACCCGAGACCGAGGGCGTATTCATCGCCCATAGTTCGCTCCATGGCAACACCGCCAAGGCTGCCGAGCTGCTCGCCGAAGAACTTAATGCCGTTGGCGTAGAGACCCAGATCCTCGACCTGTGCCGCCAAGATGTGTCTGAGGCTGTGGCCCGAGCCTTCCAGTATGACCGCATAGTGATGGCCGCGCCTACCTATGATGGCGGACTGATGCCCAAGATGGAGGAGTTTATCCAGCACCTCAAGAGCAAGGGCTGGCGCAATCGCCGCGTGGCCCTGATTGAGAATGGCACCTGGGCACCGATGGCTGGCAAGCTGATGCGTGATCGCCTGAGCACATTCCCGGGCGTGGAGGTGATGGAGGAGCAAGTGACTGTGCGTTCAGCTCTCAAGCCCGATTCCATCCGAGCAATAAAGACCCTCGCTAAATCCCTCGCTGAAAAAGAATAAGAATCCGTTAGGATAAGGAACATAACACCATAAGTTATGGTGTTATGTTTTTTTAGTATACCAGGGCTACATCGTCGACCCAGAAGGTCAGGCCTGGTGTGCCAACGTAGGCCTCGCCGCTGCCAGCCGAGAACATCACAAATAGGTGGGTAGGGGTGGCATCGGCATCGTCCCAGCCTGTCTCGATAACTGGCACCAGTTTGCCATGCGAGTTGCGGGTGTAATAGCTGCGATCCTTGGGTATCAAGTCCATCTCTTCCTTAAAATTAGGACTTTTGGTGATATCGCCATACATCACTGGCACCTGGTAGTTCTCGACCCAGTCGGTCGACTTGCTGAATCTCATTCGGCCCGTGCCTACGCGCTTGGCATAGACATTGCCGTCGGCATCCTCCCAGCGGCGCTGCAAGATAATCAGAGCCTCTGACTCGTCATGGCCAGGATAGGTCTTTTTCTTGCCAAAGCCCGATGAATATACGCGCTCGGCATTCTGAGGCATCTCCAGCTTGTAGTCAAACTGCAATGCCTTGGGGCGCCTTGTAAATGGGATGCCCATTATCATCTTGCTGTATGGGTTTTTGGTCGATTTGATAGGTTCGACCATTTCGCCGAGAAATATCGAGCCGGCTACCATTACCTCCATATTCACTAGGCCCATCACCTTGCAATGCTCAAATTCTGTGGTGAGCTTGGCGCATTTGCCGTGACCGGGATGGTCGTCAGGATAAACGGCATTGCTGGTCTTGGTGACACCGGCCACCTTAGCTAACACATTGGAAGAGCCCCACGGCGACCCGCCCAGGTTGTGGTACGGGTCCGACCCCTCGATGGTTCGGGTTGGCCCTATGGCGTAGACGGTCTTTTGTTCTCCGCCAATGATTTTCGACTCATGGATTTGCCTGGTTACCCAAGAATTGAAATCTCCATATTTGATGAGCTCTGCCGTTCCGGCTGGCTCTTCGGCATAACTGCAAATAGTTGCTATGCCCATTATTAGATAAGATACTATTCGTCGCATATCGATTCCCTTATTAGTAGGGGCAGAGAGGCGGGATGAAGCGCAGTCTCCACCCGAAGTTACGCTATATATCTCACGTATATAACGGTGTGTTTGTATAAAAATAACGCCAACTTGGGGTGTAAAGTTGGCGTTTTGGGGGTTCGGAACAATAATGAGGGTTATTTGACCACAATTTTTGTCGTTGTTGAGCCAGCGCGCACAATATACAGACCTGGGGTTACGCCAATCCACTGGCCTCCATGGCCGCGAGCTGCAAGGCGTCCGTCGATTGAGTAGATCTCGACTGTGCCATCGTTTTCGGCCATGATTGCGCCGGCAGTTGTCAGCACTCGGGCTTTCTGGGCGATGGCAGATACGATGCCAGCCTCGTCGGTGGTTGTAACCTCGATAGCATTTGAGGCCAAAGAGTAGTGCTCGCCGTCATAAGCCACCACGGTGTAGACATAAGTGGTGTTGGGCTGCAAGCCGGTCACTGTGAGGCTGCACTCTGTGCCAGCGCTGTAGTTGTCGTAGGGGTCAACTGTCTCCATGGGGCGATCCAGGTCGTAAGCCACCTCTACATCGTCGATCGACAGACCGCCCTGGTGCTCGCCTTCGCGATATTCGATTCTCACTGCGCGTGCGCCGGCAGGCATCTCGGTCTTCTGAGTGAGGCCGCCGCGAGCGGTGGTGAGTTCTGATTCAACCACTTCGGTCCATTCCTCATCGACCATAGCTATTACGGCTAGGGTGCTGGCCTCGTGGGTAGAGATGCCTCGATGCCAGAACTCAATCCAAGCGATGTCGGCGTCATAGACTGGGCTCTCGAGATAACCTCCCGATTCTTCAAGACGCAGGGCCGGGATTTCGGCTCCGCAATATCCGCTCACGCTGTATGTGCGTTCGGCAGTGGTTGTCCAGCCCTCGGGCAGGGTCAAGCCATCGGCAAAGTCGAGGATGTCTTCTTGCCAGGTAGCTTCGGCCGACGAGGTGATTACGCTGATGAGATATTCAGTTGCTCCATCTACAGCCTCCCAGTTGGCAACAAATGATGTGGCTCCGACCTCGGTGGCCTCAGTGGCTATCAGCGCGATGTCCTCAACGCTTGGGCGCGGTGTGGTGTTGGTGCACAAGAATGTTATCAGACCGCCCTCTTCGGCTATTTCGGTGATAGCGATGGCGATGGTGTCTTTGTCCCAGGTGCGCAGCGACGGGGTGGTCTTGCTGCTATAGGATGTGCGGTTGCTGGTGCCGGGCCAGCTGTCGCCCGAGCGGCTGGGCTCAGTGCGAGTGTTGTCAGCCTCAACGATGTCGACATACTGGTGGGTAGCGGTGTTGTTGACCACATTGTTGGCCCACACAGTCTCGTCGTAGTCGATGTGCCAGATGAGCATGCCGTGGCCGGGGATGTATTTGTCCCAGCCCTCTTGCTGACGATTCTCGAGCAAGAAGAATTCGTTGGGAGATTCTGTCTCGATGATATAGCCTTGGTTTGAGGTTATGTTGGGGAGGGTGACGCGCTGGGTGGTGCCGTTGAGTACGCTGGGCGAGAGCCACTTGAGCGCGTTGCGCTCATACACTGAGTAGTTTGGCGGGGTGCGGCCGTCGTTGTTGTATGGGCCATAGTCGAGCACTGACCAGTAGCCGGGGGTGAAAGCATTGGTATAGCTGGTGGCATACAGGTCGGGAAGGCCCATCACGTGCGAGAACTCGTGTACAAATGTCCCTATGCCGTCGGGCTTGATGCCATCCCATTCGTTGGTGCAAGCATAGTGATCGAGCTGCACGCCGTCAAAGTAGTATGGGGTGTTGGGTTGGGCTAGGGTCAAGTCCCAGCTGTGGGGCCATACGCTGTTGGCGCTGCCGCTGCTGGCCTCGCCCATGCCGGCGTAGAATACAAACACGTTATCGAGGAATCCGTCGCCATCGGTGTCGTATTGGCTGAAATCTACTTCATCGTCGAGCAATTGGCAAGCGTCGATAATCATCTGCTCGGGGCGCAGGTCGTTGCCCCAATAATCGTTGGCACCATAGTACGACATGTTTTGAGGCAGGGTCACAGGCCCGTAGAGGTCAAACTGGGGTTGGAACACGCTGTCGGAGGCAGCGATGAAATAGTCGCGGGCGCTGCCGGTGCCGTTGTAGTCTGAAAATCCCTCCTCGTTGAGCAGTCGGCTGAAGTAGTCGTAGGGGTCGTCAAGGTAGAATTTCACATCCTGATACTCAGCCAGGATTACCAGACCCTTGGTGTCGCCAACACAGGGGTAACCCGTGCCGGGAAACAGGCCGATGCCGTAGCTCTGGCTATGGGTTGTCTCTTCGTCCTGGGCTGCGGCCCTGGCTTGGGCTTTGCGTAATGTGGCCGATTGCAGGCGGTCCCAGTTGCGGGGATTGGCCGAGTGCTGAGCCTGGAGCAGCTGCAGGGCGCGGTTTGTGTCGATGGTCGGCAGTTGCTGGCGTTCAGCGGCGCTGAGCATGGCTGTTGGGCGAGCCAGGATGGCCGATGGCTCAACCTTGCCCTCGGTGGTAATCTCGGCATAGTAGAGAGCGCCGTCGCGGTCGAGCAGCAGTTGGCCCTCCTCGCTGAGGTAGAAATGCCCTCTCTCATCGCCGCGCAGCGTCACGGTGATTTCTGTGCCATCGGGTTGTGTTACAGTGATTGGAGTAGGCTTGGCGGGCACACCCCAAGCGGCAGCCCCTGTCGTCAGACAGGCGGCTCCCAAGGCAATCTTAACGTAGTTTTTAATCATAGCACTATGTATCATTATTTCTAAGCGGTAGCAATTTGCATTTGGGAAAAGTCCAGTTCTCTCCAGACTCAAGGCTCTCCAAACTCAAGGCCTTTCCTCCAAGAAACGCTTTCCCATACGCAAAATTACGAAATTTCTTCCTTATTCCCTACGCCAAATCTCCTTTTTCTGTCTTTATTGCTGAATTTAATACAATTTTTTCAGTCGTTAACTGATTTCCCTGAGACAATTGTGTCTGAATCGAAAAAGTATGGAAAATATACGGCTAAAAATCCTCCGTCATTATCTTTTATTCCATAGATGAGATACCCGAAAGACTTGTGCCACAGTTTGGCACTATTAGCCAAGGCGGATAGCCTTTCGCCAATTTCCTCTGGGGAATGGAAGTTGTGCTTAAACTCCAACCACTCTGTCTCTTTTGGCAACTCACAAAGAGAGTCTATGATTTTGATAAGTTCGCGATTATCCATGTTGTGTTACTTTAGTGTGCAAAGTTACAAAATATCGCCCATTTTCTTGCCTTTTTATCGAAAGAAATCATTTATAGTTCAGGATTTTTCTCCTCCAAAAACCACTTTTACTATTTCTACAAGCCCTTTCCCTATCTTTCACTTTGTGAAAGATAGGGAAAGGAAAAGGCTAATATTTTACGGGAAAGCAGAGGTGGATGTTTTACAATACCCCATGACTGGACGTATATTCCAGTTACATGTCAGTTACATAAGAATATACGTTGATAATCACAAGGTTATAACAAAAAGAATTCGCGATTTCACTTTAGCAGTTACATAGGATACTAATATTTCTTCTTTTATCTATGCTAAGGAATTCATTGTTAAATTATTATTTGTCAGATTTGGAGAAAATCGCACTATGTACAGGGCTCAGCCCAGAAGAAATTGATAAGTTGTAAGTCTATCTATAATATATTCTTATTATAAACCCACTCAGCATAGATATGCTGAGTGGGTTTCCTTAATCAATAATAAAGTTAGAATGCGCCCCTGCATCCTGTCCTAATAGGGCCTTTGTTTTTCAGTCGGGGCGGGAGGAGAGGGATTGGTGGGAGAGGAGGGTGTTGAAGGCGGAGTAGGAGGGGATGTTGCCGAGGTCCCAGCCGTAGCCCCAGTAGTAGACGTAGAGGGAATCGGGCTGGTAGGTGGTGTATGCCACGAGGTGGGGCTGCCCGGCATCAGTGACCACCTTGGCAGAATCGGGAGTGAAGGGATAAGCCAGGCCTACGAATAGGTTGCCGCGCTGCTCGGGGGTGTTGTTGCCAGCCAGCGCTGGGTCGCAATAAGAGATGTAGCCCTCGGCCGCATTGGCAGTGTAGGGCGCATCGTCGCGCAATGGCACGCCGCTGACGATGGTGCGAGGCTTAGATAGGCCGAGATATTTCACCACGGTATGGTTGAGGTTTTGCCCGGCGTCAAGGGTAATCAAGCGCACCTCGGTGATGGTGTCGCCATCAAGCTCGCGCGGCGGGAAAGTGAGAAATACGCGGAAACGCAGCGGACCTTGCTCCAACACTTCGGCTGTCTGGTAGCACCAAGGGTAGGAGAAATTGCCCTCATCGTCGAGCAGAGCGGCTACGCCGGCCCCGAGGGTTGACCCAACAGCATAAGGGTCCATGCCGAGGCCGCTGTCGGTATGATATGAGTGGAACGCTGCTACCGAATCAGCCTGGGCTGTCAAGCCGGCGCGGCGCAGCGAATCCACGCGCTGATGCCATCCCGGCTGCAACTCGCGGGCATACAATTGCTCAAGCACCGGGCCGGTGGGGCCATGCTTCAGGAATAGGTCGTAGCCGTATCCGCGCTCGCCATTGCGCTGCAGCGCCGGCCCGTAGGCGCGAAATGCCACATTGTCATTTTCCCAGGCCACGTCATCGAGGCGCTCATGGTAGATGCGCCCGGTGGCGAGAGTGTCATAAGGCGCATGCTCACCAGGGCTGATCCAGAAGGTCGAAGTGCCTTTTGGCGCCAGCATGGCCTGGAAAATCAGCAGCGAGTCAGATGTCACCTGAGATGCGATTTCGTGGCCATCCTCGTCCTTGACAATCCACTGGCCCGAGGCCGACGGCTCAATTGTCTTGAGCGGAATCTCCACCATCATCAGGCGGTCAAAGTCTGATTCGATGGTAACGGATACTCCAGTCTGATGGGCACGATTGCAAGCGGCGCAGAGCGCCAAAATGATGAAAGGAATTAAACCTTTTGAGATTCGCAGGGTCATAATTTCGCTGTTTGTTTACATATTTGACGTTTCAGATGGCAAAAGTACATAATTATTCTGTGGTTTCCAACTATTTTGTTTACAATTTTTTGAGATTGTAGGAAAATTTGTTAAGTGTCGCAAATCAATTTCGATTATCGCGATTTTTGCGAAAAATGTCTTAATTGGTTTGTGCACTCGATTTATTCTCCCTAATTTTGCAACATGAAAGTTACACTTCTCTCTTGCTTATTGCTGGTTTGCACATTCTCTGTAACCTATGCATTTGATGTGAAAGGCGTGGTGGTCGATGAGACAGACCAACCCATGCCCAAGGCCACAGTGCGCTTGCTCACCACCAAGGACAGCACTCAGGTCAAAGCCGCTATCACCAACGACCACGGCTCTTTTTCCCTCACCGAAGTCAAACAAGGCCACTACATCCTCGAATCGAGCTATGTAGGGTATTCTCCTATATATAAGAATATCGATGTCACCAAGAGTTTGAACTTGGGCAAAATCTCCATGTCAGAGAATACTTTGATGCTCAAGGACTTGACCGTCACCGGCATCCAGACCCCCATCAAGGTGATGGAGGATACGGTCGAGTTCAACGCCGAGTCGTACAAGACCCAGCCCAACGCCGTGGTCGAGGATCTGCTAAAGCGCTTGCCGGGCGTCGAGGTTGACAGCGATGGCAAAATCACCCACAACGGCAAGGAAATCAAGAAGATGCTGGTCGATGGCCAGGAATTCTTCAGCGACGACCCCAAGGTGGCCTCCAAGAATATACCGGTCAACATGGTCGAGCGCCTGCAGGTAATCGACCGTAAGAGCGACCTGGCGCGCCTCACCGGAGTCGATGACGGCGAGGACGAGACCGTGATTAACCTGTCGGTCAAGCCAGAGATGAAGAACGGCTGGTTTGGCAATGTAGAGGCTGGTTACGGTACGGATGAGAGGTACAAGGCGTCGTTCAACGTCAACCGCTTCTGGAATGGCAACCAGATCACATTCATCGGAGGCATGAACAATGTCAACGACCTCAACTTCACCGATGGCGGTGCCAGCCGTTTCCGCCGATTCGGTGGCAGCAACGGCATCACCACCAGCAAGGCATTTGGCGTGAACTTCAATGTAGGCAATGGAGAGATAATCCGCGTAGGCGGCGATGTGATGTACAGCTATAGCAATCGCGACACCCGCACCAAGAATAGCAAGGAATACATCCTCGAGGACAATAACACCTACAGCGACGCGCAGAAGAATTCAATCGACAAGGGCCACAACGTAAGGGCCGACTTCCGCATCCTGTGGAAGCCTGACTCCTTCAATACTCTGGAGTTGCGACCCAACATGTCGCTCAACTACAGCGATTCAGAGCAAGATGAATTGTCGGCAATGTACGACGGCATCACCAACGGCGTGGTGGGCAACCCAGTGAACAAGAGCATCAACCGCCAGAAATCGCATGGCCACAGCACCGAATTCGGCGCTCGCCTCATCTATTCGCACAATTTCCGCAGCCACCCGGGCCGCTCATTCTCGATATTCGCCAACCTGCAGACCAGCGATGTGCGCGAGAAGAGCGACACATATAGCTGGAACCAATTCTACCAATACAACGACTCGGTTGACCTCTACGACCAATACGCCAACGACCACACCTGGAGCAACACCTTTGCCACGCGCGTGTCGTGGACCGAACCTCTGGGCGACCCCAAGAAGGGCAATTTCCTGACCTTTGCCTACAGGTTCTCCTATCGCTGGAACAATGCCGACAAGATGACTTATGACCACCCGGTAGATTTCTCCGGCGGCTGGAACAATCCTATAATCGGAGAGGAATTGGTGTGGAACGACTCACTGAGCAACCGCTTCCGCAACAACTACATGAATCAAGACATCCGCATGGGCTATAAGCACGTCTCTGCCGCTCATAATCTCGATGTGGGCTTGTCGTTGGTGCCCCAGATGTCAAAATCGACCGACCTGATCAATTCGGCCAAGAATATCCCCGAGCGCTGGGTGTGGAACTACGCCCCCTACTTGCGCTATCGCTGGAAGATGACCAAGACGCGCTCGATGAATGTCGATTATTTTGGGCGCTCGTCGCAGCCCTCGATGACCCAGTTGCAGCCGGTGGCCGACTACAGCAACCCGCTGAATGTGGTGCAAGGTAATCCGGACTTGAAGCCATCATTCAGCCACAGCCTCAACGGCCGCTTCCAGGATTTCAACCAGGAGCGCCAGCGCGCCATCATGGCTATGGTGCGCATGTCGATGACGCAAAATTCCATTGTGTCGCGCACCACATTTGATACATCTACTGGCGGACAGTTTACCACTTATGAGAATGTCAACGGCATCTACAGCATCAACGCTTTCTCGATGGTGTCGTTCCCGCTCAAGAATAAGTCGTGGACAATCAACAACCATTTCGGCGGCAGTTACAACCACTCGGTGGGCTACACCAATGGCAATAAGAATAAGCAGGGCGACTTGGGATTCTTCGAGGCCTTCGGTTTGGCTTTCCGTCCGGATAATCTCGAACTCGAGCTGCGCCCGCAGTATCGCTTGCAGTATACTCATAACTCGTTGGCCACCACCAGCAATCGCACAGTGCACAGTTATGGAGGTCGCTTCAACGGCACATATTATACTCCTTTCGGCCTAGTGCTTGCTACCGACCTCAACTATACCGCTACCAGCGGCTACGGGGAGGGGTACAACACCAACGAATGGATGTGGAATGCGTCGATATCCTACCAGATGCTGCGCGACAAGTCGCTGACAGTATCGGTCAGCGCCTACGACTTGCTGCAGCAGCGCAGCAATGTGCAGCGCACAGTCAATGCCAGCTACATACAGGATGCACTGTACAACTCGCTGACGCGCTATTTCATGTTCTCAGTGTCATACAAGTTCAACACCTTTGGCAAGGGCAACGAGCCTGAGAATCGCAATATGCGCCGAGGGCCCGGCGGTCGCCGTGGCGGTCCTGGCGGCCCACCACCGATGTAAAAAGCCCCCTAACCCCCCTAAAGGGGGAATGGCCATTCGGGTGGGAGCCCCCTAACCCCCTAAAGGGGGAATGGCCATCCGGGTGGGGTAGTGCGTAGCACGAATCTTGTCTGTTAACCCCACATGGAGTGCGAAGCACGGAATGTGGGGTGGCAAAAAAATCCCAGCCGGGGAGTGCGTAGCACGAATCTGAAAAAAATTTCAAAAAAATTTCATATTCTGATTAAACCTTTTTGAATTGGCGTAGTCAGAGGTAATAGAGGGCCTATCTGAGGCCCAAAGGACATTGAAATTAAAATTAATGCAAATTTTATATCATAGGTGAACTATACGCTTCCTACTGCGTTTTAATAGTACAAACAGCAGAAAGAAGCAAGGCAAAAAGAATTAGTTTTTTCATAGGATTAGATTTTTAAGTTTAAAAGAAGCGGTTGTCGTGAGACAACCGCTTCTTTGTTTATGCCCCTTTCAAATGAAAAATGAAAAATGAAAAATGAAGAATACCATCTGGATGGTCATTTTTCATTTTTCATTTTTAATTTTTCATTTTTAATTTTTCATTGCTTTTCGGATCGCTGCCTCGAGGTTGGTGGGGTCGGCCACGCGCTCTACGATGTCGCCATTGCTGTCGATGACAAACGACAGGGGTATTGCCCCGACATTATAGGTGCGCAGCAGGGTCACAGCCTCCTCTGGATTGGCGCGCACTGCGATCCATGGCAGGCTCTCGGCACGCTGCATCCATTCCACCTCGTCGCTGTCGATGGCCACCTGATAAATCTTCAGGCCCTTGGCCTTGAACATCTCATTCAGGCGATTCAACTCAACATTATAGGGCAGCGACTGCTCAATATCATACGATGTGAAGCACAACACCGTGGCTCCAGCGCCCTCGGCTGTCTTTGCCAGCGACTGCAGATTGCCCTTGGGGTCGTATAGCTCGATCTCGAATAGACCCAACACATTGGCCTCGATGGTGCCAATCTCGGCTTGCGACAAGCCGTGCAGTTGGCGACCGGTCAGGTAGCGGCTGGCGAGCACCTTTGTGCGCGGATCATCCGGAAAGGCAGTCTGGAACTTATTGGCCGTAGCTCCGATCATCGCCAGGTCGCGGCGATTTGCGGGATTGTATAGCGGCTGACCTCCGAGTGTCTTATTGATCACATAGTAGCTGACCACCCCGGCATTGTCGGCGAGGATGATGTTGCTGAGTTCGCGCTTGAGCAGCGAATCGGCGAGAGCGCCCTCAATGCCTTGTTCGGCGATGGCCTGGGCTATTCGGCGGTCGACGCGCATCATGTCCTCGGCAGCTTGAGTGCCTGACAACTCATAGTTGGTGTCAAACGCCGAGGCATCGGCCTTGACAGCTATGCGGTCGATGCTGTCGGCCGGAAAATAAATGCTGCGGCCATTGAGCCCCAGACGGTACACATCGGCATACTGGCCCGGAGCCTCGGCGCGGTAACTGAAGCTGCCGTCCTGGCCAACTTGTATCGAGTCGATGGGATACCAAGTGGCCCCGTTGAAGCCCTCGACGGCGATCTTGCTGTCAGAGCCTGCGCCGGCCACCGTGCCGCTCACCTGCCAGCCATTGCTCTTATTGCAAGCCGCAAGCGCCAGCAGGGCGCCTCCGGCTATCAGGTAATGCAGTGGCTTCATCTTATTCAAAATTGGCGGCTATTTGGTCGGCGATGGCTTGCAGCTCCTCGGGAGCGAGCTTGAGATGCTCCTTGTTGAAATATATGTCGCTCTCCTGGTTCATAGGCACCAGGTGGATGTGTGCGTGGGGCACCTCCAGACCGATCACGGTCACGCCTACTTTGCGGCAGGGGATGGTCTTCTGGATAGCCTTGGCCACGCGCTTAGCGAAAACGTGCAGGTCGGCGAGCTCCTGGTCAGAGAGGTCGAAGATATAGTCGATTTCCCGCTTGGGGATCACCAGGGTGTGGCCCTTGGCCACGGGATTTATGTCGAGGAAGGCGAAATGCTTGTCGTCCTCAGCCACCTTGCAAGATGGGATCTCGCCAGCGGCAATCTTAGAAAAAAGCGTCATATAGGTCTTAGGTCTTTAGTTTTTGGTTTTTGGAAGCGAGGGGACCCCACGGCGAAGCCCTGGGGCACGCGACTGCCCAATGTCCTTACGGTTTTATGTCCTTATGGTTTTGTGGCTGCTGGGCGCACCTGCGCCCAGGTCTTAGAACGAGATTTCTACTATCTCAAACTTCATCAGGCCTGAGGGCACGCGGATTTCCACCACTTCGCCGAGCTTGTGGCCGAGCAGACCTTGAGCGATGGGGGTCGATGAGGCGATTTTCTTCTCTTTGAGGTTGGCCTCGCTGTCGGCTACGATGGTGTACTCCATCACGGCGCCGTTTTGCACATTCTTGATTTTGACCTTATTGAGGATTTGCACCTCCTCGGTGTTGAGTTGGCTCTCATCGAGGATGCGGGCGTTGGCCACCAGGTCCTTGAGTTGGGCGATTTTCATTTCGAGCATGCCCTGCGCCTCCTTGGCGGCGTCGTATTCGGCATTCTCCGAGAGGTCGCCTTTGTCGCGAGCCTCGGCGATGGCGCGTGATATTTCGGGTCGCTTCACAGATTCGAGGTAAGCGATTTCTTCCATTTTCTTTTTGTACCCTTCGCGGGTCATATAAGTGATTGCCATGCTTATAAAGTGTTAAGTATGAGTTATTATTGTCTGTTATGGGTTACACAATCTGTCGGCAGGCCGGGACCTAAACCGTTTTTGGAGACAACATAAAAAGAAAGGAATCGCGGCCCTGGGCAGGCTACGAGACCCTTTTTCTTGTTCTATGTTTTCTCCACGGCAAAGTTACTCTTTTTTCTCCAATCCACAATTTCCCCTCCCCTTAAAAAACGTTAAGAAAAAGAGCCGCGCCCCGGGTGGGGTGCGGATATAGGTTATTTGCGTTTCTTACCAAATTAAATCAGAATGGGTTCCAGTGCCTATCATTAATAAAATTAATTCTTGATCAAATTGTTGCCATAGCAACAACCACTCAGGTTGAATATGGCATTCCCATTCCCCTTTATGATCGCCAGTTAATTTATGTGGCTTGTACTCTGCTGGCAAGGTGCCTTTTTCTTCCAACTTTTTAAATACCTTTTCTAATTCTTCCAAAGGGAGACCTCGCTTCATGCATCGTTTGAAATCTTTGTCGAAACGATTGGTGGTGCGGATAGTATATTTCATTTTTTAGCGCCCATAGCTTTGAAGTATGCATCAGTACTTTCCCAAGTGGTGACTCTTCCAGCCTTAATATCCTCTAAGGATTCCTCATAACTGGATTTTGTTTTCTTTTTCTTTATTGGAGTGAGAGTGACTCCATTCAGAACCGAGGCCAATTTACGGAAAATTGACAGGGTATTATTATCTTCTATCGTAAGAATGAATTGCTGTGCCATATATAGTGTTTTTTGAGTTTATGCAAATTTACGACTATTTATTTGAATAACAAAATACTTTGATAAAAAGATAAAGAGCCGCGCCCCGGGTGGGGGGGGGCGGCTCCTGGTTATTGGGAGGTCGAACCCAGCCCGGGGTGGGGCTGGGTCGAGGTGGGGTCAGGGTTACTTGACGATTCTCTCAGCCTTGCCATTGGCAACGCGGATGTAGACCTTGCCAGCGGCGGGCTTCTGTACGCGGATGCCTTGCAGGTTGTAATAGATTTCCTCGTTGTTGCCATCGAGGCCGATGCCATCGATGCCAGTAGAAGGATCAGCAACCACGGCTACCGGCACGAATACTGCGCTTGTGCCATTCGAGCCAACGAAGCCAGTCACATAGTAGCGGTTAGCCTCGATATCCATAACGAAGCGGTTGTCAAGGATGATTGAGCCTTCGCCTACGGTAGCGGTGAATTCGCCCTTGGTGGCGATATTCTCAGCAATCACAACCTTCTCAATGCAGAGGTAAGCATTGATGTTGTAGAGAGCAACCATCATCTCAGCGTCGGCAGCCTCAACCGGGGTTGCATCGGGTACTTCGGCGAGTTCTGCCTCGGTCTCGAGTTCCTCAGTGGGCACGATAGTCGGCTGATAGAAGAGGTCGGCCACAACGCCTTCCCAAGAAGCACTGATCACGGTGCCAGCCTCGAAGGTGTCTTCAGTAACCATCATAGCGTTGGTCACGCCGTCGGTTACGTACTGGATCTGATTCTCCTCGTTGGAGTAGATCACTGTGAGTTGAGCGCCATAGATGAATTCTGCGCCAGCCTCAAAGTCGGTGAGAGCGTTGAGGTTGTCAACAGTGTCGGGAGCGACATAGTCCTCAGCGGGCCATTCGATGTAGTATGCGCCATACTTGTAGTCATCGGAATCGCTTCTGTAGAAGTAGCCCGACTGCAGAGCGTAGCTTTCGTTGCCTTCGCCTTGGTCGTAGAGGTAGCCATAACCACGGCCTACGTAAGCTGAGAAGCAATAGTAGTCTTCAAGGCCGGTGTAGCAATATACGTATCCGCTGGTGGTCTCTTCGCCCTCAACGCCGTCGACGATCGGGGTGATGCCGGTGATATAGCCGTCAGCGTCATAAGCCATCTTCACGTCAAAGCCTTCAACGCCAGCCCATGCGCGGATGATGATGAAGCCGTCGTAGCTTTCAACCTGAGCGTTGGTCTTAGGTATGCGGTTCTTGCCCCAGCTGGTGTAGGTGGTCACAAAGCCTTGAGCCTCATAATTCATGTGAGGAGCAATAGAGATGGGCAGGAACACCACTTGAGTGCTATCAGCGGCCACGAAGCCAGTCACATCATAATTGCCAGCTGCCACAGAGTCAACAGCGAAGATGTTGTTGAACAGGATTTCATTTTCGCCAGCCATACCGGTGAACAGGCCTTCAACCGGAGTGGTCTCAGCAAATGCTATGCTCTGCAGGCAGAGGTAAGCGTTACGGTTGTAAGCAGCGATCATCATCGATGCGTCGGCTGGTTCAACCGGAGTAGCGGCGGGCACGTCAACAGTCGACTGAGCGGTGAGCGACTGAGCGGGCACGATCACTTGGCCACCGTCGAGGTCGCCGATAGCGGCCTTCCAGCCAGTCTTGAGTACATCGCCAGCAGCGAGGCCGAGGTCCTCAGCGTAAACGAGAGCATTTACGGTACCGTCGGTCACATAGTTGTAAGCACCATTAGCGTAGAGCACGGTTAGCGGAGCGCCAACGATGAACTCTTCACCCTCAGCAAAGTCGATGATAGCATTCAGATTGTCAACCACAGTGGGAGCCGGCCATTCTACATAGTAAGCGCCATAGGTGCTGTTGCCATCGGCATCATAGAAGTAGCCGCACTGCATAGCGTAGCCGCTTTCGGTGTTGTAAGCGTAGCCGTAGCCAGTGCCAACATAAGCATAGAAGTAATAGTAGTCGTCAAGGCCGGTGTAGATGCCGCAGTAACCAGAGGTCACTGTTGTGCCTTCCACTCCATCCTCGATCGGGGTGATAGCGGTGATGTAGTTGTTTTCGTCAAACTCGATCTTCATTCCATAGCCCTCAACTCCGGCGATTGTCGGGAGAATCAGGAAATGGCCGTAGCGCTTTACCTGGATGTTACATGGTGTCACCATGTTGAGATAAGACCAGCCCTGGTTGTTGTTGATCACAGCGCCGGTAGATGTGCCGAGGTAGCGGTATTCGATTGATACGGGCACGAAGGTAACTGTTTCGCCGTCGACCCATACAAAGCCGATCACATCGTAGGTGTCAGCCTTCATCGACGGTAGGCCGAAGAAGTTGAGCATCGGGATTTTCTCTGCGCCAGCCAGGCCAGTGAATTCACCTTCCTCCGGAGTAGCCTCAGCGAAGGTGATGTCCTGCAGGCAGAGATAAGCGTTGCGGTTGTAAGCAGCAATCATCGAGGCAGCGTCGGCGGTCTCAACCTCTGTAGCGGCGGGCACCTCAACGGTCGAGGATGCGCTCAGCGACTGTGCGGGGAGTATAACCTCTACGCCGTCGACTTCGCCGTTAGCGCCCTTCCAACCAGTCTTGATCACATTGCCAGCTGCGAGGCCAAGTTCCTCAGCATAGAGGAGAGTATTGGTTACGCCGTCGGTAGCGAATGCGTAGTTGCCGTTAGCATAGAGCACGGTCAGAGGAGCGCCCATGATGAATTGCTCATCGTTCGGGAAATCACCAATTGCGTTGAGGTTGTCAACCACGGTAGGAGCAGGCCATTCTACATAATAAGCGCCATAAGTGCTGCTGCCGTCGGCATCATAGAAGTAGCCGCACTGCATCACATAGCCGCTTTCGGAGTTGTAAGCGTAGCCGTAGCCAGTGCCAACATAAGCATAGAAGTAATAGTAGTCGTCAAGGCCGGTGTAGATGCCACAGTAACCAGAGGTAACAGTTGTACCTTCTACTCCATTCTCAATCGGGGTGATGCCGGTGATGTAGTTGTTGGTGTCAAATTCAACCTTCATGCCATAGCCCTCAACACCAGCAATGGTCGGGATGATGATGGTGTTAGCGCTGTAGCACTCGACTGCTACGTTGCAGGGAGTAACCATGTTGAGGTAACTCCAGCCTTGGTTGTTGTTAATTACGGCGCCCTGGGCGGTGAATTGGAGAATCGGGGTCTCCTTCACGAGTTCATAAGCTACAGGCTGGAATTGCACGGTTTCGTTGTAGATCGATACAAAGCCAGTGACATTGTAGATGCCAGCAACCTGTGATTCGAGCTTGAAGGTGTTGTAGAAAGTCACCTCTGTCTCGCCAGCCAGGCCTTTGAATTCGCCAGATTCAGGAGTAACCTCGGTGAATTCGATGCCCTGCAGGTTGAGGTAAGCGCAGAGATTGTTGGCGGCTACGAATGTAGCGACGTCGGCTGTCTCAACCGGGATAGCAGTAGGTAGTTCTTCAGCATCGCCGCTTACGGTAAGGTCAACGCTTGGTATGATCTCGGGCAGGTTCTTATAGATTGAGAGTTTGGCATCCCATCCGGCAGCGATGATGTTGCCAGCCTCTAGACCAAGACCGCTCTTATATATAAGAGCATTTGAGATACCGTCGGTCACATACACATACGAGCCGTTGGCATAAATGACAGTCAGGTCGACATTCATGGTGAACTCAGCGCCATTCTCAAAGTCAACGAGGGCATTGAGGTTGTCGACTGTGGGCAGAGGAGCCACGTAGGTCTCAGCTGGCCACTCGAAATAGTATGCTCCTAGGCTATTGTTGTCGGCATCGTAGAAGTAGCCAGAGAGAACGAGATAGCTGCTGTTGCCTTCGCCCATGTCATAGCAGTAGCCATATCCGCTTTCGACATAAGCATAGAAGCAATAGTAAACATCGAGACCGGTGTAGAGATACACACCTCCGCTAGTGCCAGAGGTGTACTCTTCGCCATTGAGGAGGCATGCCAGTCCAGTGACTGCGTAGCTTGAATCATAGTCGACGCGGAGGTCGTAACCCTCGACTCCAGCCCAAGCCTTGACGATCACATAACCGTCATAGCTCTCCATTTGGGCATTGCCCTTGGGAATGTAGTTCTCGCCCCAGCTATCGAGGGTAGAGATCAAACCCTAAGCCTTGTAGTTGAGACCGGCCACTGGGGTGGATTCTTCATAAGTGAAGGTGAGAGATTCGATACGAACATGGCCGCTTGAGCCACCTTGGGTGAATGTGAACGATGATGCGTCGCCAGTCCAAGTGGCAGTCGAGCCATCGATGGCGAGTTCGCCAACGGATACTGTTGATTCAGCGTTGACTGTGTTGCTTGAACCGGTGGTGAATACCACTTCAGAAATAGTTCCGTCGCAAGTGACGGTCATGGTATTGCCCCCATAGAGGCGCAGCGCATTGCCCGTAGTGTAATACTTGGGGGCATTTGAGTTGGTACCGGCGTCGAATGTGAGGGTAATGTAGTCATTGACAGTGGCTGAAGTCACTGCTTCCTGATTCTCATACCCTTGATCGGCTGCCGTCCAAGTGACGGTAGTAGCGTTAGCCCAGCCGAGGCCGAGTAGCGCTGCAGTCAGAAGGAATAGTTTTCTCATTTAAATAGCCTGTTTAGTTAATATTTAGGGTTAGTTGGTAAGTACATTTCAAATTCCCATATTTTTCCATGGTATTTTAGGCTACAAATATACGTAATTTTTAGACCTAAACCAATTTTTACTTTAAAATTTAAGCAAAAATCGGCCAATCGGAACATTTTATATAGTTTATGGACAAAATAACAAAAAAAAGAGTCGCGCCCTCACAGGGTGCAACTCTATGGTAAATGAGTCCTCCTTGCTACATAAAGATTAGGAGGATGAGGTATCGGGGACTACTTTACTACCTTGGTTGCCTGCCCGTTGGCAACGCGGATGTAAACCTTGCCAGCGGTGGGGTTCTCAACGCGTACGCCCTGCAGGTTGTAGTAGACTGCATCGGCAGCGCTTTCAGTTTCGATGGCAGATATGCCGCTGACTCTGCCACTCCATTCTACATAGTAAGCGCCATATTCTTGCTCGCCGTCCTCATTGGTGAAGTAAGCGCAAAGTATAAGATAGCTTGTGTATGAGGAGTCTTCGCCATAGACATAGCAGTAGCCTAACGACAGATAAGGTGCGAAGCAGTAGTAGTAGTCAAGACCGGTGTAGAGGTAGACATAGCCGCTTGTACCGCTCTGATATACCTCGCCGTCAACGAGATTGATGAGCTCGGTGACGTTGCCAGACCCGTCGTGGTTGACTTGGAGGTCGTAGCCTTCGACGCCGGCAAACGCCTTGACGAGAATCGAGCCGTAGTAGCTCTCGACAGTGGCGTTGACTTCGGGCACTAGATTGTCTGCCCAGCCTGAGAAGTTGGTAACCAAGCCTGTTGCTGTGTAGACAGGATAAGCCTTCGCCCAACCTAGGGTGAGCAGTGCTGCAGTAAGAAGTAGTAATTTTTCTCATGTCGAATCTAATTTAGTTGATTTGATAATAGGTTTAGGTACGTATTATAATCTGTTAAAATCTTCATGGAGTTTGGTCACAAATACGTAAATTTTCTACCATTATCCCACCCTTAACTTAAAATTTTAAATTAAAATATACCAACTCCTTAAAATTATCTATAAATAATTCACGACCGAGATTATCTAATCTCGGTCGCAAACTATATCTTAAGTAAATCAATAAGTAAAGGGGCGATTTAGTTAAGCTTCCTTCTCAGATGTACCCGGATGGCTACCCCGTAGGGGTTGTCTCATCTAGCATATAGGTTAACACCTGGATGGCTACCCCGTAGGGGTTGTTTCATTCTAGTGCTCAGAAAGTTAGTGAAACAACCCCTACGGGGTAGGAGGGGGAGGGGTATGCGCCCATAGCTAGATGAAACAACCCCTACGGGGTAGCCATCCGGGCACATCTGAGAAGGAAGCTTAAATTTAAAATGACCCATTACTCAAGTAGGGTGTCATTTTGAATTTTAACAAAAATGCATTTTTCAGTGCGTAGCACGGATCTTGTCTGTTAACCCCACATGGAGTGCGTAGCACGGAATGTGGGGTATCGGTGTATCCGGATGGCGAGTGCGTAGCACGGCCCTTATTCAGCTTATACGTCGCTTCCGGGCCGTGCTACGCACTCTTCTTAAGAGAAGAGAGTATCGGTCTACCCCACATTCCGTGCTACGCACTCCATGTGGGGTTAACAGACAAGATCCGTGCTACGCACTGAAATTACCTTCATTGATGGAAAATTCTTGAGTCAAAACTTAATTTCAAATTGACAGTTCACTTAGGCGTAACAATTCTCCATAAAGATGTTTAGTATGTTGATTGGGTATGGCCATATTACGACCAATGTTCCAAACAAAACTTTTCTCACTCTGGGGTAAGGGAGATAGAATCCGTGTAAATTGTAAAATCCAACGCTAACATTTGTGATGCCTTACCATTATCCATTTTGGATAATGGTAGTCAATTGTAAGGATTTTGCAGATAAAAATTAAAAATTCACGAAAAATTGTTACGAAAATCCAAAAATATTAATTATATTTGCCGTGTCAATTGTGATCGTATAATTAAGAGCAACTAATTTCTAACTAAATACAGTCAACTACATGAGAAAACTATTACTTCTATCCGCTGCATTGCTCGGCATGAGCTGGGCTTCAGCCGAAACCGTGACCTGGGTAGCCGCTGACCAGGGTTATGAAAATGCCGAGGCAGTCGAGACCATCGTGGTCGACGATGCCGTCACTGTCACCCTCGGAGCCGGCACCAACAGCAACGCTCCTAAGTATTATGATGGCGGCAGCGCTTTGCGTGTGTACGCTGGCAACACCATTACGTTTGCTTGCACACAAGAACTCACCCAAATCGTCTTCAATTGCGTAAGCTCAAGCTATGTAGCATCTGAGACCACCGAAGTCACTGCTGGAGACTATACCATTGAGGATGCTACTCTTACTTGGACTGGTTCTGCTTATGATATGGAGCTTACCACAGGCGCTGGCAATCAGTTCCGCATCGTGTCTATGGAGATTACCTACGGCGGCGAACCCGTGGCTCGTCCCAACTACACTGCCGAAGGCTTTGTTACCAATCCTCCAGCCGACTGGGGTTGGGCTGATAATCTAATGCCCGAGTGCATAGTGACTGTTGATAGCTATGATGGCTATTTCGTAATCAAATCATTGGCAGGTGTAGAAGGTTACGATGTTGCGATTTATTATGATGAAGATACCAATGTTACTAATATCATAAGCTACGAAAACGGTGAAGTTAAATCAGAAGGCACCGATTCTTGGGGGTATGCCTACATCTACACTGGCTTGACCGGTGCTGATGAAGTCTATTCCATGGCTGTCTATATTGGCTCAGGCTATACCTATGCTTATGACAACGGCACATCAGAAGGCTATACAGCACTGACTGTTTATTATTATTACAATGATGAAGAAGCTACTACTCCTTGGGGCACTTGGTGGGTAGAATGGCCTTATGTAGCTCCTGTTGAGAGCGTATCGAGCCTGAATGCTCTGACCGACTTTGCTGATGGCGCAGAATTCGAAATGGGCATCGACCTTACCGTTGTTTACGCTAACGGTTCATACAACTATGTAACAGACGGCACCACTTATGCTCTTATCTACAAGTATGGTCTCGGCCTCGAGGCTGGCGACGTGATCGCTGCTGGCTGGCAAGGCGAAATGAGCATCTACAACAACCTGCCCGAGCTCGTGCCCACCACCGATATCGAAGTTAGCGGAACAGCTACTGTGCCCGACCCAACCCACGTTGAGACTGCCGACGTGGCTATGAATGTTGCAGCCAACAACCTCTGCGCTTACCTCTGCCTCGAGGGCATCGTATTTGAGGATGCTACTCCCGAGTCTGGCTCATTCACCGGCCTGGCTGGCGAAGACACCATCAATTTCTACAACCGCTTCAGCGTGGCTTCTGTCGAGGCTGGCACATACAATGTGACTGGTTTCGTATCAATCTACAAAGACACTGTGCAATTCCAACCCATAGCCATTGAGGAGCCCGGCGAGGAACCCGTACAGCCCGAGCCCGTGCTCGTTTGGTCAGCTACAGGTCGCGTTAAGAATAACGATGTATCAGGCTGGGAAAGCCTTCTTAACTATATTCCCGAATGCACTGCTACCGTAGATTGCTATGAGGACTTTGTAATTGTACGCGGATTTGCTGGTGTTGAAGGCTATGACCTGAAAGTTTGCTATGATGCAACTGCTTCTTATCCTTCTGTCACTAGCGTAGCGGCTATCATTGACGGCGTTGAGGGAGATGCCACAACCTCTGGATATGCTAGCCTCTACACCGGTCTCTATGATTGGTATTGCTTGCAGCCTTACATCAGCTCAGGCTATGGCTACTGCTATGATTATGGCGAGAGCTACTCTAAGTACTATGCAAGCTATTTGATGTTATATTCTTACTTTGTAAATGAAGATGGCGACTCATTTGAAGGCGTATACTTTGTAGAATGGGGCGAGGCAGCCTTGGGCATCAGCTCTGTCAAGGCTGACGGCAATGGCGAGGCTCAATACTACAACCTGCAAGGCATCCGCGTTGCTAATCCCGAGGCTGGCAAGGTTTACATCCGCATCGCCGACGGCAAGGCTTCTAAGATTGTCAAATAACCCCCCTTACCTATTATAAGCAAAGGCCGCGTCCCTCAACCTGGGCGCGGCTTTTTTCATTTCAACAGCCCGGCCATATAGATAGGGAGGCAGAGCATTTGGCCATCTTTCTTCAAATCTTTGGGATAGAGGAGATAGCGATTGAGAATGCGCTCAGAGAATTTCTGGCAGAAAGCATCCATAGAGGTATGAGTGGTGTAGCCAGATGATTTTACTTCTACGGGGCTGACCTTACCGCTTTGGGAGAGCAAGAAATCTATTTCATAGTAGCTTTTACCATTTGGGGTGGGGAAAGTGTAATAAAATAGTCGGTGACCAGCGCTTCGGAACAGCTGAGCCACGACATTCTCGTATACATAGCCCAAGTTTACCTTAAGCTTGTCAGACAAAAGTTTGTGATAGATAGTATTCTCAGAACTGTCCTTGTCGTAAAAAGCCAAGGTCACGAACAGACCAGTATCGGCAAGATACATCTTACTCCATACCACAAAATGTTTTAAGCTGAATTTGCACGCTACCGCGAAATGTTTGAACCATAATCTGCACGCTACCGCGAAATGTTTGGAGTAGGATTTGCACGCTACCGCGAAATGTTTGGAGTAGGATTTGCACGCTACCGCAAAATGTGGAAAATTAGCCCCAGGTTGCAGAGGGCGAAGCCCGAAGCAACCTGGGGTATGGGACGTTTCCACCAAAGCGCCTCGGAGAGGCGCAACAATTTCACCTGGTGGAATTAGCGGATGATCATTTTGCCTTTGTGCTGGCCGTCGGTGTAGATGTAGATTCCAGAGGGGAGGGACGAGAGGTTGAGGGTGCCGGCGCCGGAGATCTGGTAGCGGCCAACGATGCGGCCAGTGATCGAGTAGAGGGCGAGGGTCTTGGTGCCAGCTACGTTGTAGCTGATGGTGTTGCCAGCCACAGCCTTAACAAATTGGCCATCGAGAGCAACGCTGCTGATGCCAGACAATTCATCGTCAGGCACGTTGAGTAGCTGCAGATAGACGGTAACCTTGGATGAATCGTCGCCAGTCTCCTGAGCGGTAACAGTCAGATTGACAGTTCCGAATTCAGGCTTGTCTTTGCCATCGATGATATTCCATGACGAGTCAAGATTGCTGTCAGTGTTGTCGAGCTGCATGGTTTGGCCATCCTTGGTGAGGTTGGCAGTGCGAGTTAGAGTCTGGCCTGCGGTCATGTCGGCGCAAGTCTGGGCCAGGCCGCACCATGAAATAGGAGCATCAGTAGTGACGGTAGCAGTTACAGAAATTCCGGGGGTGCCGTGGAGATAAAGATAGGAATCCTGAATCCAAGTGATCTCAATCCAATCGGGGTCGTTAGGATCAACCCACTTGTCAGAAACTTCATAGCCAGCCTGATAGGTTGCGCCGTCTACAACGGGAGCATCCTTGAAGTAGAGCTGGAAGTCGCTTGCGGCCATCGACAGAGTGGCTGCAGCGACAGTGATCAAAGTAAAGATTTTCTTCATAAGCGGTTATATTTAGTTGTTAGTATTTTAGAGTCGTGCTACGCACTCGCCATCCGGGTATTGCCTGACCCCACATTACGTGCTACGCACTCTATGTGGGGTTAACAGACAAGAATCGTGCTACGCACTTACCATCCGGCTGGGTTATTTCTGGTAGCGTTTATTCGGTAGTAGGTACAATGACTGTGGTTTTGGCGGCTTGGAGGACGCCGGTGGAGTTGTAGACGAAGGCTACGACTGAGAGATTGGCCGTGTCCCAGAAATCCTTGACAGCCATTGTATTGGAGAATGAGTATTCCTCGCGAGTGGTGAGGGAGACAGATTCGCCATTGATGCCGTTGACAGCACCACGGAACACATTGTTGTGCACATACGAGCGGTTTTGAGAGCCATCGGGCAGGAATTGGCGAGCTACAATGCCGTCCTCGAGTACCCAGAGCTGGAGATAGCCGCTGATATTATCGTAGGCGTCGATGTCGGTAACGATTGATATCTCGGTCAGGTCATCATTGAGCGAAGCCGAGACAGCGAGGTCGAGGGAAGCAGCTTCCTTAGTCTGATTGTAGACGTAAGCGGCCCATTGATCCATATCCAACAGACCGGATACGCGGTTAACTTGTCCGCAAGGCAGAGTGTAGACATTGAATTGAGAGCAATATGATGCGCCGTCTTCGTTGAGAAGACCCGATGGCTCCATTGGAGATCCGGTGCCTTGGTTGTCGCTATGGATGCTGACAGCAATGAAATTGTCAGGATATTGAGCTTGGAGAGCTTCGATGGTCTCGTGTGCATTAGGACAGTTGATGCACATCTGGCCAGTAAACTCCTCGAGGAGCACGACACGGGAGGATTCGACAGCGGGGAGCTCGATGAAGCGGTCGTTGTCATCCACCGAATCGCAAGCGGCCAGGGATGCCACCGCACCCAAGGCCCACAGGGATATTATTTTATGTGTATATTTCATATCTTTTCTTTTAAAACCACGGTTTCTATTTTTTAAAACCACGGATTACACGGATTACACGGATTACACGGATTTTTGCTATGGCTCAGTTAATGTCATTTGGTTGGATTTACGGAGCCGGATGGCAATCCGTGTAATCCGTGGTTTTTTAGAGATATCATCGGAAAGTATCCGATTAATCTTTTTAGAAATTATAAGTTAGGGCGATTTGGAAGCCGCGAGTAGCGGGGACGTAGCGACAAACACCGCCAGAGCAGTTGTAGCCGGCGCGAGTGCGTCCGTAGCTAACCATCAGGCGAGCGCCCTTGTAGGTGCCAGTGACGGCCCCCATGTAGTAGTGGGTCATCGATGTGCCATGGTTCCACTGGTCTGACACTGTGAACATCAGATAGGGAGCCACTGACAATTCGGCGAGCCCGTAGCACCAGTCGCGCTCGTCGTCGGGGGTCTGCAGGTATTGGAGCTCCATGCGCAGGGTGTACTTCTTGTCAAACTTGTACTTGCCCTCAGCCACAAAGATGTTGCTGTTGATCATGCCGCCATGGCCCTCAATCACCGTCTTGTTATATTTCTGGAACATATACATCGCGGTGAGGTTGAAGCTCTTGGTGAGACGCTTCTCCATCTGCAGGTTCACGTCGGTGTAGTATGTTTCGCCAAACGACTCAGTGCCGGGGATGTACCAGTCGGTACCCATTTGCCCACCATAATTATTATAGGCCAGGTCGCGGTCGATTCCGCAGATGTAGCTGGCATTGAGTTTGAACTTGGTGCCATACTTGCCGCCCAGCGCTGTGCCGCGCTTGAAGGTATAGGCAAATGCGCCTTGCAGAGCATATTCGCCGGGAGCCATCTGAGTGGCGTAGGGATACATGGCCGCCAGAGCGTAGGTGTGCTGGTAGGCAAACGGCGGCAGCGAGTTGATAAAGGCTGCCGACAGGCTCTGGGTGCGGCGTGAGCGGAACGACATATTGTCGGAACGCTTAGCCTGGAGGAACACGCTCCAACCCGGCTTGGAATATGAACCCGACAGCATTATGGCCGAGCCGTAGCCGTAGGTGTATCCGTTGTCGAACGACGGGTCCTGGCCCTTCCAGGCATACTCAACCTGCAGGTCGAGGCCCTGGGTATAGAAATGGGTGCGGACATCAAATGCGCTAACATTCTGGGGCAGGTTGAGCTTGTAGTTGGCTCCCGACACCAGGATGTCCTCATCCTTTTCGTGCTTAAGGACATAGCTGGCCCCGAAGGTCCAGACTATCTTGTTGTCGCGCATCCATTGACTGTACTCGTGAGCGTCCCATTCCAGATTGGCGCCCCATACCGTCTTGTGAGTATCCCAATCCCAGAAAACTCTCTGCCAACCGCCCAACACGGTGAAGCGGAAACCCTTGAGGCCGTCAAACTTGACGCGGCCGCCTCGGATGCTGTTGTCGATGCCGAGCGAACGCTCCTCGTAGGTGCGCAGAATGAAACCGTTGCCAAACTGCTCGTAGAAGTCGCCACCGGTGACCTCCAAGCCTTTGTATTTGAATTTGGCGAAGAAGTTGGGCACGCCCCAACCCTTGAAGTCAGGCTCGAAGCCGGGCAGAGGATGCTCGAGGTATTCGACACGCACGCCGGCGTCAACATATTTGCTGAAGAGGCCCAGATTGGCGTAGGTGTTGGTGAGCACTTTGTCGCTGTATTTCTCGGTGCCGATGGCGACGTCCTCTTCGGGGAAAAGGATGTCGCTCTGCAGGCTGCCGTGGACAGTGACGCCGTCTTTGCCAACAGTGAAAGCCGAGGCCGAGGCGGCAAGAGAAGAGGCGAGGGCGATAGCAAGCAGTTTTTTCATTGGTGGGATTGGTGGGGCCACGGAATGGCCCCGCGTGGGTGGCCGCTATCCTGGTGGCTTGTTAGGAATGGATTAATTAATCAGTTCGCGGATTTTCTCGATGATGTGCTCTTCTGAGCCGTCGGTGTAGCCTGAGCGGCTGTCAACGATCTGCCCTTTGCCGTCGATGATGAGCACGTGGGGGATTGACTGGATGCCCAGGGTGCGGGTGAGTTCGCTATTGCTGTCGAGCAGCACGTCGTATTCCCAGCCCTCGGCGTCAACCAGAGGCTTAACCTTGCTGGCGTTCTGGGCCTCATCGATCGAGATGGCGTAGAGCTTCATGCCGGTCTCGTCCTGCCAGTCGACGTATTGCTCATGGATGGCCTTGAGCTCGCGGTTGCAGGGCTTGCACCAGGTGGCGAAGAATGAAATCACAAACGGCTTGCCGTCGTTGGAGAGCTCAGAGGCGTTGACGGTTTGGCCATCGAGGGTCTTGAGCTGCACTGAGGGCAGCTGGGCGTTTGCGCAGATAGCAACGAGGGCGCAAACAGCTAAAAGAAAGTATTTTCTCAAAGACATAATCATTATTTTTTAATGTGCTACAAAATTACTGCTTTTTCTCTAAATCTACAAATTTTGACTGCAAAATTTGCCCATGGATTAAGTAGGTACAAAAAAAATTAATCGTCATCGCGACGACTAATCTTCTTACCTTAAATCTAATACCATGAAAAACTGATGCAAAGTTACAACATTTATGTTATATAACATAATTTTGGGGCAAAAATATTTTCGATTTAGCATTATTTAAGGAAAATAAGACCATAAGGACATAAGAAACGTAAGGCCATAAGAAACGTAAGGCCATAAGAAACGTAAGGACATAAGAAACGTAAGGCCACATAAAAAACAGAAAATCCATGTAACAACATTGCTTATGTCCTTATGTTTCTTATGTCCTTACGGTCTTTATGTCCTTACGGTCTTTGATTCCCTAGGGTTGTATCCGGATCAGGGTCATGCCGTCGCGGAGGGGGAGGATGACGGCAGAGACGCGCGGATCGCGGACTATGTGGTCGTTGAAGGCGAGGACGGCGCGGGTCTGGGGGTCGTGGTTGGCAGCTGGGTCGAGCACCTTGTCGCTCCACAGGGTGTTGTCGGCTATGATGTAGCCGCCGGGGCGCATGCGCGGCACCAGCATCTCGTAATATTCGATGTAGTTGCGCTTGTTGGCATCGATAAATGCCAGGTCCCACTGCTCGTCGAGCGTCGGCACCACCTCGAGCGCATCGCCGATATGCAGATGTATGCGGTCGGCCCAGGGGGTGGAATCGAAGGTCGAGCGCAGCTCGTCGGCCATCTCGTCGTCAATCTCGACCGTGTGCAGCACGGCATCGTCGGGCATGCCCTCGGCGAAGCACAGGGCGCTGTAGCCGGTGAATGTGCCCAGCTCGATGATGCGCTTGGGCTGGATCATCTGGGTCAGCATCTTCAGCAGTCGGCCCTGCAGATGGCCCGAGCACATGCGCGGGTACAGGTGCCTCAGATACGTGTTGCGATACAGCCGCTGCAGATGCTCCGGCTCAGCCTCGATATGCTCCAATATATAATCGTCAATCTCCATAGCTGAGGGTGTTTGAAAGACCGTAAGGACGTAAGAAACATAAGGACCTAAGAATATAGACCATTTCCTCATATTTTCCTTATATTTACTCTAAAATGCTTGCTCCACTGTTCTTATGTCCTTATGTTTCTTATGTCCTTACGGTCGTTTTTTGAGGAAAAATTCGTAACTTTGCGGTCACGAATTGCGTTATTATTAGAAAAATAACGTAACTGATCAAATAATAGTATTATGGAATCGACCCGTCAAGCTAAAATAGCCCGCCTCCTGCAGAAGGAGCTGAGCGAAATATTCCGCCAACAGACCGCTGCCACCCACGGCACTATCGTGTCGGTGAGCCAGGTCAGGGTTTCTCCCGATCTATCGATCGCCAAGGTTTACCTCTCAATATTCCCCTCAGACAAGAGCGCAGAGATAATGAAGAACATCAAGGCCCAGGAAAAGACAATCCGCTACAACCTGGCGCAGAAAGTAAGATTCCAACTGCGCAAGACACCGGAATTGAGCTTCTACCTTGATGATTCGCTCGACTATATCGACAACATCGACCACCTGTTAGGCATCAAAGATGGCCAATAATCCCCGCTGGGGCGCCCAAGCAGCATGCTCTCGCTGAGAATAGCGCTGCGCTACCTGCTCTCAAAAAAGAGCCATGGCGCCGTCAACATAATATCGATATTCTCGGTGGCAGGCGTGGCAGTAGCCACGGCTGCCATCGTAATCGTGTTGTCGGTATTCAACGGCTTCACCACCCTCAGCGCCGGGCGCCTCTCGGCCATCGACCCGGAACTGAAGATCACCCCGACCCAGGGCAAGGCTATCGCCAACGCCGACTCGCTCGCCTTGGCTCTGCAAGCCCTGCCGACAATTGCGGCTGCCGCGCCGGTGATCGAGGAGCGCGGACTGGCTATCTGCGGCAGTCTGCAGAAACCCGTTATATTTAAAGGTGTCGACGAGGCCTACCAGAGCGTGGTGCCAGTGGCCGACATAGTGATCGATGGCGAATATCTGCGCGAGGCTTACGATACCCCAGCGGCAATGCTCAGCGCCGGTGTAGCCGTCAACCTCAACGCCCGCCCCGACTTCGGCAGCGTAGTCGAACTGTATGTGCCTCGGCGCGTGGGGCGCATCAACCCGGCAAATCCCTCGACAGCGTTCAGGGGCCAGCAGATGCTGGTAACCTCGGTGTTTCAGATCGACCAGCCCGAATATGACGCCGACTATATGTATGTGCCGCTGAGCGTGGCTCGCGACCTGCTTGAATACGATACAGAGGCTACAGCCATCGAGCTAACAGTAGCTCCCGGCCGCACGCCCGAGGCAGAAGCCTCGGCCTTGGTCCAGCAGCTTGGCCCCGGGTATCGGGTGCTGACGCGCAGCGAGCAGGAGGCCGACAGCTTCAAGATGATAATGGTCGAGAAGTGGATCACATTCCTGATGCTGGCGTTCATACTGGTGATAGCGTCGTTCAACATTATCTCGACCCTGTCGCTGCTGGTGATTGAGAAGCGTGCCAATATGCACACCCTCTCGGCCTTGGGCGCTCCGCGCTCGTTGCTGAGAAATGTGTTTGTCGACCTCGGCTGTCTGATCAGCATAGCCGGAGGAGTGGCGGGAATCATACTCGGGGCAGTGCTGTCGCTGTTGCAACAATGGTTGGGGCTAATCAAGCTGTCGGGCGACCCGGCGCACCTGTCAATCTCGGTATATCCGGTGCGCGTCGAGGGCATTGACCTGCTGGCAGTGCTGGGCTTGGTTTGCATCATAGCCCTGTGCTCGGCTGCCGTTGCCGCGCTCTTCAGCCGCAAGCTCGGTGTCAACGAAAACCCATAACCCCCTCTCCTTGTTAATATAATAGCTATTCTTTCCAAAAACTAAACACCAAATATGAATATAAATCTTGCCAACATCAAGCCGGGAATCGCGGTCTACTGCTCGTCGAGCACGCGCATCAACCCCTTGTATCTCAAAGCAGCCCACGAGTTGGGCGTAGACATAGCCCGCGCCGGGGTGCCAGTGATCAATGGCGGAGGCAAGATGAGCATGATGGCGGCTGTCACCGAGGGCGCCCTCGAGGTTGGCGGCATCGCCATCGGGGTTATCCCTCAGTTTATGTTTGAGGCCGACCGCCATCACAAGAGCTTGAGCTACATGATCGTGACCAAGGACATGCACGAGCGCAAGGCTACGATGGCGCGACTGTCGCGCGGCGTGATCGCTATGCCGGGCGGAGTGGGCACCCTCGACGAACTGGCCGAAATGATGACTTGGCACAAGTTGGGCCTCTATCACGGTCCGGTGGTGATACTCAACATCAACGGTTACTTCGACCCGCTGCTGGCTTGGCTACAACTCTCGATCGAGCAGGAGTTCACCGAGGCCGAGCATCTGCCTTGGATGGTGGCTACCAATCCCAAAAAGGCAGTTGAATTAATAATGAAGAATGAATAATAAGGGATGAGGCCGGTGGGAAAAATACAGAATGATTCTGTCGTGACGGCACAGGCGCCGGTGGCGTTGGATTCGGCTGCTGCGGCCCAGAAGGCGCAGCTCGATTCTCTCGACGCTGCCAAGATGGCCGCGCTCGATTCCCTGTTTGCTGGACAGGATGCCGATGAGCCCTGCCTGCTGATCGGCCCCGAGGACGAGGCCCTGATTGAGACCGAACCAGAGCTGCCGACCGAGAATTGGCGCGAGGGACGCCTCGGCGATGAGCGACCCATCAACATCGGCGACAACTCGGGGGTGCTGGCCATCGTGTCGTGCATATTCATACTGATGATGCTCGGCTACAAGCAGTGCCGCCGCCTATTCTCGTCGCTTGGCCACCAGCTGTGGGGCATGAGGCGCCGAGCAAATGTATTCGATCCGCATACGTCAAACGAAACTCGATATATAGTGTTGATGGCCGTGCAGTGGTGCGTCTACACCGGGCTGCTGCTCTACAGCGGCATCAGCGTGGCCTCGGCCGACAGCGCCTTGGGGGTGCATGCCTTGTTGCTGCCCGGCAAGGCATTTGTGCACACCGGACTGCTCATCGGCTTGATGGCAGTGTATTACGTGGTGCAGTACGGGGTTTACCAGCTGCTGGGCTACACCTTCTCAGACAGCGCCGGTCGGCGCCTATTCGTCAAGGGATTTGAGGCCTCGCAGCTATTGCTCGGTTTTGCTCTTATCATCCCCGCTTTGGTAGCAATTTTCTATCCCGATGCCGCCGCAGTGTGCGTTGTGATAGGAATTTCGTTGTATATTGTCGCAAGAGTCATCTTTATTGCAAAGGGTTTTAGAATTTTTTACACTAATTTTGGCTCGTTGCTTTATTTTATTTTGTATCTTTGCACTCTTGAAATCATACCCTTGATTTTAGTGTGCCAGATTGCGCTATTTCTGGTAAATAGCCTATGATGTCTCCACCCTTTGATAACCATTTAAGAAGTGAAGATTAAGAAGATTTTAGTATCGCAGCCTCAACCTAAAGGAGACAAGTCGCCCTATTTTGATATCTCTGAGAAATATGGCGTCGAGGTCGTGTTCCGCCCTTTCATTAAGGTAGAAGGGCTGTCAGCTAAGGAGTTCCGCCAGCAGAAGGTGCAGATTCCTGATTTTACCGCCGTAATCTTTACGGCCAAGACCGCTATCGACCATTTCTTCCGCCTATGCGAGGAGATGCGTATCACCATCCCTGACACTATGAAATATTTCTGCACCACCGAGGCTATCGCCCTGTATCTGCAGAAGTACATCGTGTACCGCAAGCGTAAGATTTTCCATGCCTCCACCGGCAAGTTTGACGACTTGCTCCCTTACATTCTCAAACACAAGAATGAGAAGTATCTCTTCGCTGTGAGCGATGTGCACAGCGCCGAAACCAACATTCTCGATAAGAACAATATCGACTACACTCGTGCTGTGATGTACCGCACGGTGAGCAACGACTTCACCCCCGACGAGGCTTTCGACTACGACATGCTCGTATTCTTCAGCCCGCAAGGCATTGAATCCCTGCTCAAGAATTTCCCTGACTTCCAGCAGGGCGACCTGAAGATCGCCACCCTCGGCGCCACCACAGCCAAGGCTGTCAAAGACGCCGGCCTGAGGCTCGACCTCGAGGCTCCTACCGCCAAGGCTCCGTCGATGACTGCCGCTCTCGACCTGTACCTGGCCGAGAATCAGGAAGCAGAAGCGCAAGCTGAGGAGTGAATCAGTAACGAGAGCTGAGGCGCGCCCACAGATGGCTTTGCGATTGTATAAGCAGCAGAAATTGTGCAGCACCCTTGCCATCGAGGCCCTTTTTGGCCGAGGCGAGGGTGTCGAGGCTGCTTTGTCCTTTCCAGTCCGGGCGGTATGGCGCCGCAATCCCGGGCGCCACTCGTCGGCCCCGGTGCAATTCCTGATCTCTGTGCCCAAGAAGCGGCTGCGCCATGCCGTAGACCGGGTGAAGATGAGGCGCCGCATCCGCGAGGCTTTTCGCCTCAATTGGCAGGATTATCCTTGGCCCGAGGGCGTGAAGGTTGACGTGGCATTTGTGTATGTTGATTCGGGGTTGCAACCCTACGCCAAGGTCGACAAGGCGATGAAAAAACTATTGCAATGCGTCAGTGCCTCGTGTGGCTCTTAAGCCTGCCCATACATTTTTATCGTCTGTGCATCTCGCCGATGCTCGGACAGAATTGTCGTTACCTGCCCACATGCAGCGAGTATGCCCTGCAGGCTCTGCGCAAGCACGGCCCACTGCGAGGCTCATGGCTCGCTATCAAGCGCATAAGCCGATGCCATCCTTGGGGAGGCAGCGGGTATGACCCTGTGCCATGAAGATTGCCTCGCTTTTCGCTCAGACCCCCTCGGCTCCGCTGCCGGTGTTGGCGCGCTGGCTGTGGCATGCGGCCAAGCGGGTGCATGGGCGCATAGTGGCTGTGGCATTATTAGGAGTATTGCGCGTGGGGGCCGGACTGACATTCGTTTGGCTTAGTAAGGTGATAATCGACACTGCCACCGACGGCTCGGTGCCGGTTGAGCGCCTATGGTGGTTGGCTGCCGCTCTGGTCGGTACCATGCTTGCAGAGTTGGCCCTGTCGCAAGCCGTGCAATACATACGCCAATTGGGATATCAGAAGATGGCAAACTCGATGCGCCATGACATCTATTCGCATCTGATCGAGGGCGACAGTTTTGCCGATACGCGCCACTCGGGCGACCTGCTCAATCGCCTCACCATCGATGTATCCACGGCTACAGATACCGCCACGGATACGATACCAATGATTTTGGTAACATCGGTGCAACTGATTGGCGCATTCTGGCTGCTTTGTACCATGAATACCACCCTGGCCCTGTGCGCTTTGATAATATCGCCCTTGGCTATAATCTCAAGCAAAATTTATTTCCGGCGTATGCGCCAGCTCAACTCGCAGATACGCCAGAACGAGAGCCGCATCCATCAGAATATGCAAGAGGGACTGCAGCATCGCCTCGTGGTCAGCGCTCTGCAATGCCAACCAGCCATGACGGCTTCGCTCAACCTGTTGCAGCAGAACTTGTTGGCCACCGTCGGCGCCCAAGTGCGCCTCAACCTGTATTCGCGCACCACAGTGCGCTTGGGATTCATCGCTGGTTATCTCACTGCATTTATTTGGAGCATCTTTGAGTTGCATGCCGGGGTCATAACCTTTGGCATCATGACCGCATTCTTGCAGCTGGTGGGCCGCATCCAGGGGCCGATTTCGGCTCTTAGTTCTACTATTCCGGGGCTTGTGGCAGCGGCAACGGCTGTCGACCGTCTGATGGAGATTACAGCGGATAAGGACGGGGAGGCGGAGACAGCAGAGCCACGGCTGCAAGGAAAGATCGGAATCAAATTTCAAGATGTTACATTTGCCTATTCTCCCAATTCCCCAGTGGTGGTTAACCATCTGACCTACGACTTCGCACCGGGTAGCAAGACAGTGGTGATGGGTCCGTCGGGCATAGGCAAAAGCACCCTCACCAAGCTGATGCTGGCAGTGCTGAGACCCCAACAGGGGAGCATCTCAGTGTATGGTCACGATGGGAGTGAACCCGTGTCGCGAGCCACGAGGCGCTATATGTCGTATGTGCCTCAGGGCAACTCCCTGCTTGCTGGCACTATCCGGCAGAATCTGCAGCTTGGCAATCCCGATGCTACCGAGCAGCAGATGCGCGATGCCCTGTACTCGGCAGCCGCCGAATTTGTGTATGACCTGCCCGAAGGGTTGGATACACCCTGCGGAGAACTTGGCAGCAGCCTGAGCGAGGGCCAATGCCAGCGCATAGCCATAGCGCGAGCCTTGCTGCGCGAGACACCCATACTGATACTTGACGAATTTAATTCGGCCCTTGACAAACACACGGCCGATACATTGATGCAACGCCTTGAGGCGCGGTTGCCACAGACCACTGTGGTGTTTATCTCGCATCGCAACGACATCACTGCCCATTACGATGCTATGCTGGCTCTCGGCGCTCAGTCAGAATCGCGATAGAGACGGTCAGGCGGAATCACAGCCAAGGTCTCTGGATTGAATTTATCCCCAAGCGAAATATCTATGCCGGCCCTTAGCAATTGCTGAGCCAATTGGGGCTTGCCGCGAAATCCGTGCACAATCCATTGCTGTGTGGGGCGCAGCTCTTTGCGCAGCCTGATTATTTGGTCGGCTGTTTTGACTACATGGAGTATTAGCGGCTTTTGCAGCTGCTCGCTCAGTGCGATGTGCCAGCGGAAGATTCGCTCTTGGTCGGGGAGGGGAGCGCCGCGCAGAGCGTCTAAGCCGCACTCGCCGATAGCAACAATATTGGGCTGGATGGCACATTGCGCCACCCAGCCCATTTGCTGTTGTATAGAATCGTCTGATTGAGAGGTGTTCCAGGGGTGGATGCCAACGCTGTATGAGCCATCGGCGGGCACCTCAGCACCCATCGGCAAATTGATAATCGCCTCCGAGCCCGCATCCATCCGATGCGTATGCACATCCCTATACCCCCTCAACCTTTCCATTAGTTATGAGTTATGAGTTATGAGTTATGAGTTATGAGTTATGAGTTATGAGTTATGAGTTATGAGTTATGAGTTATGAGTTATGAGTTATGAGTTATGAGTTATGAGTTATGAGTTATTCACTATTCACTATTCACTATTCACTATTACTTATTACTTATTACTTATTACTTATTTATAGGTCTTCCTCGATGCCGAATTCGTCATCGTCGGTGAGGTCGGCGTCAAAAAGGCCCTCATCGGGATCGGCGGGAGCCGGAGTGTCCTCGGGGGCGACTTCGGGCTTCTCCTCCTTCTTGACAGGCTTGGGAGCGGATCCGTCATGGTCGGCGCTGTACATAGCGTCCATGATCTTCTTCTCCAGCTCTTCGGCCAGTTCGGGATTGTCCTGAATCATCTTCTTGGTAGCGTCGCGACCCTGAGCGAGCTTGGTGCCGTTGTAGCTGAACCACGAACCGCTCTTCTGGATCACATTGTAGTCAACGCCGAGGTCGAGGATTTCGCCCGACTTGGAGATGCCTTCGCCAAACATGATGTCAAACTCAGCGCGCTTGAATGGAGGCGCAACCTTGTTCTTCACGACCTTGATGTATGCGCGCTTGCCGAGCACATCCTCGCCGTCTTTGATGGGATTGCGCGAACGGATGTCGAGACGCACCGAGGCGTAGAATTTCAGCGCGTTGCCGCCAGTGGTGGTCTCGGTGGGGCCGAACATCTGGCCAATCTTCTCGCGCAGCTGGTTGATGAAGATACAGGTGGTGTTGGTGCGCGAGATAGCGCCGGTGAGTTTGCGCATGGCTTGCGACATCAGTCGAGCCTGGAGACCCATGTTGCGGTCGCCCATTTCGCCCTCGATTTCGTTCTTGGGGGTTAGAGCGGCAACAGAGTCGATGACGATGATGTCGATGGCCGATGAGCGGATCAGTTGCTCAGCGATTTCGAGTGCTTGTTCGCCGTTGTCGGGCTGCGAGATGAGCAGCTCATTGACATTCACGCCGAGCTTCTGAGCGTAGAAGCGGTCGAAAGCGTGCTCAGCGTCGATTATAGCGGCAATTCCACCAGCCTTTTGGGCCTCAGCGATTGCGTGGATGGCCAGAGTAGTCTTACCTGACGATTCCGGGCCATAGATTTCGATGATACGCCCTTTGGGGTATCCGCCTACGCCGAGGGCATAGTTGAGGCTGATCGAGCCCGAGGGGATTACCTCGACTTGCTCGATTACGTCATCGCCGAGTTTCATGACTGCGCCACGGCCAAATGATTTCTCAATCTTTCCCAATGCCTGGTTGAGGGCGTCGAGCTTGGCGTTGCGTGCGGCATCGACACCAGTGTCTTTTGCTCCCTTTTTGGCAGCTGCCTTCTTAGGCTTTTCGGTTTTTTCCATATCTATATTTTCATTTTATTTTCTGATGCAAAGTTAGCAATTTTACTGGGCAACAATATTGCTCACCACTGCTAATAAACGTTAATGCCTATCTAAGGCGCAAACAATATTTTTGCTCTGGCGTTTTACTTATACATAGCAAAAATACTTTTTCCATTGCAAGAAATGTGATAATGATTGGTTTATTATCTTACGAGGAGATTCCGGGAGGCATCTCCTCGTTTGATTTATAGGGGCCGCTATGGCACTATCACACCGGTGAGCTTTAGCTTGATTTTTTTGTTTTTCTTGTCGTTGGTGGTGACGGTGACAGTCGAGGAGAACTCGCCTCGGCGGTTGGCCGGGTTGTAAGTCACCGAGATTTCGCCTTTTTGTCCCGGCGCGATGGGAGCCTCGGGATATTTGGGCTTGGTGCAGCCGCATGAGGCGTAGGCGGTGACGATCACCAGGGGCTTGTCGCCCGTGTTGGTAAACTCAAACGAGGTGCTTACCCGTCCGTTGCTCTCATGTATGGTGCCAAAGTCGTGGGTCTTCTCGGCAAACTCAATATGGGGACCGCCGTCTGAGGCAAACGCCCCAGCCACAGCAGCTACCCAAAACATTATCGTAAGCAGTATCCTATTCATCATTTTTCATTTTTCACTTTTCATTCTTCATTTTGAAGTAGAAGTCGGTGACGTCGCGAGCGGCGATAAACGAGCTGAGCTCGTTGCTGAGTACACGTTGCTCCTTGGCCAAGAGCAGCTCTTGCACATCAGGATTCTGATAGAAATTGTTGCGCAGCTGCTCGTTGATGGTTTCGTACATCCAATAGCGCGCTTGTTTGCGCCGACGCTCGTCGAAATAGCCGTTGCCTTGTACAAACTCAAAGTAGCGGTCAATCATATCCCACACCTCGGCAATACCCAGGCCGTAATAGCCTGAATAGCAGAGCACCTCGGGTGTCCAGCCCGACTCGGTTGGCGGGAAGAGCATAAGGGCCGAGCGGAATTGGGCAGCGGCCAGCTTGGCGCGGTCCACGTTGTCGCCATCGCATTTGTTGATGACGATGCCGTCGGCCATCTCCATGATGCCGCGCTTGATGCCTTGCAGCTCGTCGCCGGTGCCGGCAAGCTGTATGAGCAAGAAGAAATCCACCATCGAGTGCACGGCAGTCTCGCTTTGGCCCACGCCCACGGTCTCGACAAAGATGTTGTCAAAACCGGCAGCCTCGCACAGCACAATCGTCTCGCGGGTCTTGCGAGCCACGCCTCCCAAGCTGCCAGCCGAGGGGCTGGGACGGATGAAGACATCGTTTTGCACCGACAGTTTCTCCATGCGGGTCTTGTCGCCGAGGATACTTCCCTTGGTACGCTCGCTCGACGGGTCGATGGCGAGCACGGCCAGTTTGCCTCCGCGCTTGAGGATGTGCATGCCAAACTCATCGATCGAGGTGCTCTTGCCGGCTCCCGGCACACCCGTGATGCCTATGCGGCGCGAGTTGCCCGAGTGGGGCAGACATTTCTCAATCACCTCTTGTGCCACAGCCTGGTGGGCCGGCTGCATGCTCTCGACCAGCGTGACGGCGCGGGCCAGGGCGGTGATATCGCCCTTGACGATGCCCTCGACCAGCTCAGATGGCGGTGGCAGGGGCTTGCGGCGCGGGCGCAAGTTGAGGTATGGGTTGACCGACGGTGGCTGGGCCACTCCGCTATTGACGGTAAGACCGGTGTATTTCGAGTCGTTTTCTGGATGTTCCATATATTAGGGTTGTTGATTGCTGATAGGGGACCGCCGCTGTGAAGCAGCGTGGCACTCGACTGCCCCAGGGGGGCCGGATTTAGGCACAAAGTTACGAATAATTCTGTACAAAACCAAAAAAGAAAGCGAGACCCGGCTATAAGGTGCGGGGCCTCGCTTTTGTTGAGATGAAAAAGTTGTGTTATTGTTTGCGTCGCGGACCATCGGTCTTTTGTTTGCCGTGGTGTTTGACTAACTGGGTTGTGAACTTGCGTTCGGCGTTTTTGAGGCGTAAAAGTTGTTTCGGTGTGAGTATCTCCTTGAATTGCTCGAAATAACGAGTTTCCACCTCGCCTTCGCGGCTTTTCTGCTGGAATAGGGCCTGTGCGGCTGCTTCAATCTCGACATCCGAGGCTTCGGGATTGGATTCAGCCTGGTTTTCCAAGTCGCGCGTCTCGTTGGCTATGGCCATGATTTCGTCATCCATCGCGTCGTAGACGGGGAAAAAGGCGTCCTGCTGCTCCTTGCTCAAGGCAAGCTCGCGAGTGAGGTAATCGTGCTTGAAGTTGCGCATCTCAGACAGCCATTTGGCCCTGTCTTCGTTAGAGAGGGCTGGGCGGTCCGGTGATTGAGCAACCACTGCGCTGTAGGCGCACAAGAGGAGGAGGAGTGAAAATGCCAACTTTCTCATAGTGACTGGTATTGGTCGGGGTCGGTTTCGTAGAAGTTGGAGAATAGGGTACGCACTTCGACACCGTTCTCCATCATTTCATCCATCAAGTCCCACTGGTCGAGGTCATCGATCAGATAGTCGGTGACAAAAATCTCGTTGCCGAGAGCCTCGGCGAGCACCGGCGAGGGCGAGAAGCCATCGGTGGGATTTGAGGTGAAAATGGTAAACATTTTGAGCATGCACCACACCCCGGCAAACATGGCAGCGAGATAGACGTAGGGTCTAATGCGATGCCAGAAGCTCTGTGGGCGAGGCGCAGCGTGGGCCGACTCCTCAAGCGAGTTTGGTTCCAGCGAATCAGCCATGCGAGCGGCAAAGGATGCGAAGTACCCCTCGGGGACGGTCATGCCGTCGCTCTTGCCGATGAGCCTTGATATGTCCTTTTCTTCTTTCATGACTTATGCGTTGTTGGTTATAATTTTCTTTACTTCTTTGATAGGGAGAGGCCCAAAAGGTTTAATCGTTTTCTTCAAAAAATTGTTCAATTTTTTTCACTGCCAGGTGATACGAGGCTTTTAGAGCCCCGACCGAGGTGCCAAGCACCTCAGACATGTCTTCATACTTCATCTCGTCAAAGTATTTCATGTTGAAGACCAGCCTCTGTTTTTCAGGCAGCGTGGCAATTGCTCGGCGCAGTTTCTGAGCCAGAGCATCGCCATCGATATGCTCGTCAGCCTCGATTTGCTGGGCCAGGTGCGACTCCTCATCATCAATCGACAGGGAGAGGCGCTTGCGTTCGCGCTCGAGGTGGCTTATGCTCTCGTTGATGGCAATCTTGTAGAGCCAAGTCGAGAGTTTTGCCTCGCCTCGGAACGATTCGAGCGACTGCCAAGCTTTGAGAAATGTGTTTTGCAACAGGTCGTTGGCATCGTCATGGTTCTGCACCATGCGTCGGATTTGCCAATACAATGGCTCGGTATAAGTGTTTATAACCTCCGTGAAGGCGCTGCGGCACTTATCTGGGTCGCGCAGACGCTCGATCAAATCTGGGTTTTCGCGGGGGTATTCTGCCATAGTTAGGGTCAAATTCTATTCTGTGGTCAAAGTTAGGGATTTTCCCCGACACTACCAAATATTTAAAGTTTATTATCACTTTTCGCCCTGCGCGGCGCCCAGATTGCGCTGCAGCTGCTTGAGCGGTGCGCGGCGCATGGCACTCGTGGCTACCAGCTTTTTGTAATGGCTTGGGGTCATCTCCATGATGGCCTCGCGGTCGAGGCTTAGGATTTCGGCGCGTGGCTGAAACTCGGGTATGGTAGTCACTGGGGCCTTAGCGTTGTGGGGACAGACAGTCTGGCATCGGTCGCAACCGTAGGCCATGCCGCCAAGGCGCGCATCATCGGGCAGGTCGCCGCGATATTCGATTGTGAGGTACGAGGCGCAGCGACGGGCATCGCATCGGCCAGTGCCATCGAGGGCTTGGCCGGGACATGCCTTGACGCAAGCCATGCACCCCAGGCAGTGGCCAGTGTTAGGATCATCTGGCTCGACCTCGCCAGTCCAAAGCAATATGCCTATGAAGACGTACGAGCCCACGCCATCGACAATCAGCTGCCCATTCAATCCTTGGAAACCCACTCCGGACCGGATAGCCCAATAGCGCTCAGGGATTGGGGCCGTGTCGACCACGGCGCGGCACTCGCCGCCATACTCCTCGGTGATGCGTTGGGCCAGAGCCATAAGGCGGCTCTTGAGCACATAGTGGTAGTCTTGCCCCAGGGCATAAGAGGCGATCAGCGGAGATTTGGCATCAGTGTGATAGTTGAATGCGCATACGATTACCGTGCGGGCGCCATCGAGCAGCAGGCGCGGGTCGCGGCGCACATCGGCGTATTTAGCGCAATAGTCCATCTCGCCGTGCATGCCGGCGTCAATCCAGCCCTGATGGCGAGCCCAATGGGCATCATCGACAGGCTCCGCCACCGCGAATCCGCAACGGCAAGCCCCCGCCTCCAGTGCCCATCGACGTATATGTTTTTTTAAGACCATAAGCGCAAAAGGAAACGTAAGCACGTAAGATTAACGTAAGCACGTAAGATTAACGTAAGCACACTGATATACACTCAGTGTATCCATATAAATAATATAAGGAAGTCTCATAGTGCTTACGTTTATCTTACGTGCTTACGTTAATCTTACGTGCTTACGTTTCCTTTTTTACATCTCTAAAGGGCAGAATTCATAGCCTTGGGATTTGAGCCAGCGGATAGCTTCGGGCAGCGCTTTGTGCATATTGGGCCACGCCTTGAGCGAATCGTGAAACACTATGATCGACCCCGGACGGGCGTAACGCTTGACATTTTGCAGCACCTGCTCGGGGGTGAGCTTCTTGCTGTAGTCGCGCGTCACCAAGTCGTACATCACGATATTGTAATGCTTCTTGATCACATAAGCTTGCCCCCAGCGCATCAGCCCATGGGGAGGCCGGAACAGGCTGCTCTCGATCAGGTCATCGGCCTCGAGGATGTCGCGCAGGTAGGTCTTGCTGCGCGTCTTGAATCCTTGGCGATGGTGCATCGTGTGGTTGCCGTAGCTGTGGCCGCGCCGCTTGATCTCCTCAAACAGCTCGGGATTGCGCTTTACATTGTCGCCGACCATGAAGAATGTGGCCTTGATACCCTCGCGGTCGAGCAAGTCGAGCACCCAAGGGGTAGTCTCGGGTATCGGGCCGTCGTCAAAAGTCAGGTACACAATCTTTCGACCACGCTTATTAATACGCCAAGCCGCCTCCGGGAAGAGGAGGCGGTATAGGAGTGGCGGTTGTTCGATTAGCATCTGAGGCTTAGATTGAGCGAGTGAATAGCAATACCTCATCGACCGAAGAGCCGTACTGGCGCAGCATATCGTCGGCATATTGCAGCGGGTTGATGCCCAGGGCCTCGTTGGCTCGCATCATGGCTCCGGTCATGCCGTAGATTTGTCCCCAGTAGCTTACGGTATCGGCTTCTTGCTCAAACATATCGGCGGTCAGCTCGTCTTGCAGCAGCACGTAGGGATATACATTCTGAGCATTTGCCAAGTCGACAGTCTGGTTGACCATCTCAAGCAATTCGGGCGTGAGGGTGCTTTCGTTGGCCAAAAGCTTCTTCTGCAGGTCGATATAATTCTGGTAACCCATCAGTATCGGCGTGTACTGCAGCAGATACAGGTCGCTGCTGCTCATAGTGGCAAGCTTGCTTGTCGGCAGCGAGGCAGCGTAGGTCGAGAGGCGAGCGTGGCGGCGCAGAGCCGGTTGCAAGATGCCCTCGGCATGCTCCAGGTCGGCTGGGTTGCCAGTTGCGGCATAGAGGCGCAGGTACTGGGCCACTGCTTGGATGTCGGTCAGGCTCTCGTAGGGGGTAGCGTAGATCGGCATCTTCTCCTCCATCAGGTTGAGCAGGTTGCGTGCCATATCGTAGCGAGTGGCCGGGACGGGTTGGCCATGCTCTTGAGCCCACTCGACGGCGAACTTAGAGGCAGGCAGGTCGCCCATGATCGATAACTCGTCGGCTGTCTCGATCAGCGCGTTGCGCATAGTCGATACCATGCGGCGCACAGTCTCGTCGAGGTATAGGCCACAGTTGTAGCGCTCATCGTCAAGACCGCCCCATGCGAATTTCGACATGATATTCTCATAAGTAGTCTCAGCCATAGGCGAAACCTCGGGCCCCTTGAATGGGGTCACCTGCTGAGCCACGCCAGTCGAGTAGAGATACGGCTCGAGGCCGAGGTAGTAGCTGTTTGGCACGGTGGTGGCGAAATACACCGGCTGCTTGAAGCCGTCGGCCACGCTGTTGGCGATGATGTCAAAGCTGAGCAGCTTGCTCAGGCTGAAACCGCCAGCCAAGCCGGGCATCTCGATGTCCTGAATGTAAGGAATCACATTTACCGAGTCGAGCGAGTTGGGATCGAGGGTGTAATCCAGTTCAAAGCCCTCTTGGGTGAATATCGAGTCGGTGGTGCCGGGGTTGAGGTTGAATGCCTTGATGACGGCGGTGCGGTCGACGGGCGAGTACATCTTAGGGGAAGCCAGGCCCGCATTTGGATTGTCGTAGAACTTGCGCAGACCCTCGAGAGCCGGCACAGTGGTCTGTACCGGGTTGCTGCTTACGCGCGAATATCCCAAGCGGTCGTAGGCATAGTCGGTGGGTTGAGCCATCATCTTCACTGCCGGGGCATCGTAGGTGGGATGCTTCATCTGGTTGGCATACCAGTCGGTAGCGAGGTACGACAGGTTGACCACGCGCACATCGGTGCGCAGACCCTCAACCTCCTGCGAGTACCAGAGAGGGAAGGTGTCGTTGTCGCCGTTGGTGAATATGATAGCATTCGGGCCGAGCGAGTTGAGGTAGTTGGCCCCAAAGTCGCGGGTAGTGTAGCGGTGCGAGCGGTCATGGTCGTCCCAGGTCTGAGATACCATCTGGATAGGCACAAACAGACCGATTGCGCAAGCCACGCCTACGGCCGAGTAGCGCACCACCGGGTCGACCTTTTCGCCTTCGGCCTTGTCTTTCTTGCTCTTGACTCCCTTGAAGAGGTCCATCAAGAAGCGAGCGATGCAGGGCACGCCCATGCCTACCCAGATTGCGAACGCATAGAACGAACCAGCGAATGCGTAGTCGCGCTCACGCGGCTGACCGGGTGTTTGGTTGAGGTAAAGCACGATGGCGATGCCGGTCATGAAGAAGAGGAAGAATACCACCCAGAATTGCTCGATGCCGCGCTCGGGATTGTGCTTGTGGGTGCACAGGGCTTGCCAGACGATGCCGAGCAGACCCAGGATGAGGGGCAGCATATAGAATACGTTGTGGCCCTTGTTGCCAGTAGCGTATTCCTCGGGCAGCAGGCTCTGGTCGCCGAGACGAGCATTGTCGATGGCCGGGATGCCTGAGATCCAGTTGCCGAGGTTGGGCTCGCCATTGCCTTGGATATCGTTTTGGCGACCGGCAAAGTTCCACATGAAGTAGCGCCAATACATGTGGTTGAGCTGGTAGTTGAGGAAATAGCGCAGGTTGTCGCCAAACGAAGCCTTCCAGATTGGTATCTGTTCGGCCTCATAGCTGTCCTCAATCAGCGGCATATAGGTAAGGTGCTGCAGGTAGGGTGCTATTTGGTAGAAAGGCGCCCAGCCATCCTTGGCCCATTGCTGGCGCAATTCGGGGCTGGCTTGAGCCACGCGCTGTAGGTCTTCGTTGACATACCCGCCCCAACTCTTGTATCCGGCCACACCCTTAGCGTCAAGGCTGTAGATACGGGTGAATAGGGTGTTGAGGCCGGGAGAATATTCATAGTCGGGAGTCCAAGATTCCTTGACATACTCATCGGGTTGGTCAGGGCTGGTCTTGGCCACCTTGGCATAGGTGAATTTGCCATTGTCGATGGGCTCGTAGCGGGTACCATCGGCCGACTTGCGGTAATAGATTGCATCAGAGATGCCCAGGGGAGTGACCACTGGGATGCCCTTGTCATCGACTTGCACGTAAGCGAGGCGACCGTTGTCGTCGCGGTATGCGTTGAGGGTCTCGCCATAGACTGGGCCGTAGAACAGTGGGCGCTGGCCATACTGCTCGCGGTTGAGGTAAGACGAGAGCGAGAATACGTTGTCGGGAGCGTTTTGGTTCATCGGGGTGTTGGCCGAAGCGCGGATTAGCAGCAGCGCGTAGGACGAATAGCCCACGAATATCACGAAGATGCTGAGGATAGCCACGTTGAATATGCGCTGAGGCACGCGAGGACAGAAAGCTGCCAAGTAGGCGGCGAGAGCTGCCACAAGCAGAGCCCAGATCCAGCCGTTGTCGCTGATGAAGGTCAGACCCGAGAGGCAGGCGCACAGGAATACGCCCCACTTGATGTTGCCGGGATTCTTGCCTTGATACAATTCGTAGATTGTCCAGCAGAACACGCCCACGAGCAGGGCGGCATAGACGAGCACGCCGCTGTTGTAGCCCCAACCGAGGGTGTTGACGCAGAAAATCTCAAAGAATTGGGCCACCTTGATAAATCCAGGCACCAAGCCGTAGAGGATGGCGGCCACCAGCACAAACGATACGCCGAGCGAGATGAGCGACCCAACGAGGTTGGCGTCTTTCCACTTGCGGTAGTAGAATACCAGCACGATGGCCGGGATGCAGAGCAGGTTGAGCAGGTGCACAGCGATTGACACGCCGATTACGTAGGCAATCAGCACGAGGTAGCGGTCGCTGTGGGGCTGGTCGGCTCGATTTTCCCATTTGAGGATGAGCCAGAATACCAATGCGGTACAGAACGATGAAAAAGCGTAGACCTCGCCCTCGACAGCTGAGAACCAGAATGTGTCGCTCCAGGTGTAAGCCAAGGCACCGCATACGCCGGCGCCCATGATGGTGATGAGTTTGCCAAGAGAGACCTCCTTGGCATCATCGCGCACCAGAATCTTCCTGACCAGGTGGGTGATAGTCCAGAACAGGAGCAATATTGTGGCGGCGCTGAGCAGGGCCGACATGCAGTTGACAGCCACGGCTGCGCGAGAAATCTCGCATCCGAAGAGGGTTACGAAGAAGCGGGCAGTGAGCATGAATATGGGGTTGCCCGGCGGGTGGCCCACTTCAAGCTTGGCCCCTTGGGAGATAAATTCGGGGCAGTCCCAAAAACTGGCTGTAGGCTCGATGGTGAGCAGGTAAGTCACCGCCGCAATTGCGAAGCAAATCCAGCCTATCAAGTCGTTGACAAGGTTGTATTTTTTCATTTCAATGATTGGTTACGCGTAAAAATCCTGCAAAGTTACGAATTAATCTCCAATTGCACCACCCCTCCCCTATTTTTATAAGTAATTTAACAAAAAAGACCGTAAGGACATAAGAGACCATAAGAACATAAGAGGCATAAGTACATAAGAGGGTAAGGACAGAAAGGAGGTTGGGACTTTTTTATTAAATCCTTACGTCCCTTTTGTCCTTATGGTCTTTATGTCCTTACGGTCTTTATGTCCTTATGGTCTTTACTTGGGGGTGAGGGCGACGAGGGGGACGAGCATTTCTTCGAGGGAGATGCCGCCGTGCTGGAAGGTGCCCGTGTAGTATTGCACGTAGTAATTGTAGTTGTTGGGGTAGGCAAAGAAGTCGCGACCAGTGGCAAAGATGTAGGTCGATGAGATGTTGGGCGATGGCAGCCCGAATTGCTCAGGGCGCTTCACCTCATAGACCTGCTTTTGCGGATAGTTGAGATTCTTGCCGACCTTGTAGCGCAGGTTGGTGTTGGTGTTCTTGTCGCCAACTACCTTGACGGGTGTCTCTACGCGTATGGTGCCATGGTCGGTGGTGAGCACTATCTTGTGGCCCTTCTCGGCTATGCGGCGGAAGATGTCGAGGATGGGCGAGTGGCGGAACCAAGACTCAGTGATCGAGCGGTAGGCGGCATTGGTGCCAGCCAGTTCGCGTATCATCTTCGATTCGGTGCGCGCATGGCTCATCATGTCGATGAAATTCACCACTATTATATTGAAGTCGGCATCCTCGAGGCGCGAATACTCGCGCAGCAGCTTCTCGCAGGCCACCGAATCGTTGAGCTTGTTGTATGTGAAGCTGCACTTGCGGCGATAGCGCTCAAACAGGGTGGCTACCAGCGGCGATTCGTTGAGATTTTTGCCTTCCTCTGAATCCTCATCGACCCATAGTTCGGGGAACATTTTCTCAATTTGCAGAGGCATCAGGCCCGAGAAAATGGCATTGCGGGCGTATTGCGTGGCAGTTGGGAGCATGGCGCAATAGAGCTGCTCGTCAAAAGTGAAACTCTCGGCGAGGAGGGGCTTGATTGTGCGCCATTGGTCGAGGCGGAAGTTGTCGATGACGATGAAGAAAACCTTTTCACCCTCGTCGAGCATCGGAAACACCTTCTTAGGTATCAGCTGGGGGGACATCAGCGGGGCGCCCTCGCAGATGCCATCGGCTGATACCCATTTTTCATAGTGACGCTTGACGAATTTGCCAAACTCGCTGTTGGCCTCTTCGCGCTGCAGAGCCAGCATCTCGTCCATATTTGTCTCGGCCGAGGCGAGCTCCATCTCCCAATAGACCAGCTTGGAATAGAGTTCGCTCCAATCCTCGATGGTCGAGGCGTTGTTGATTTGGGTGGATATGTTGGCAAATTCTTGGCGGTAGTCGGTCGAGGCTTGCTGCGACACCAATTGGCCGCCATGCAGTATCTTCTTGATAGCCAATAGTATCTGATTGGGGTTGACCGGCTTGATCAGATAGTCGGCTATCTTGTTGCCCACGGCTTGGTCCATAATGTTTTCCTCCTCGCTCTTGGTGATCATCACCACGGGCAGCTCGGGGCGCGCCTGCTTGATTTGGCTCAGTGTCTCCAAGCCGGTGAGGCCGGGCATATTCTCATCGAGGATAGCCAGGTCGATGGTAGGGTCGATGGCCACGAGGTCGAGGGCGTCGCGGCCATTGTTGGCAATGTCTACTATGTAGCCCTTGTTTCTGAGGAAGAGCAAATGGGGCTTAAGGAGGTCGATCTCATCGTCGGCCCAGAGGATACGGTATTTGTTGTTGACCACGAGGATAAGTATAAGGTATAAGTGATTAGTGATAAGGTAGCTCCGCGAGGGGCTATGGTAGTAACAAGTGAAGCGCGGGGATTGTTAATCGTCGAGCAGTGGGTCATCGCCCTCGCTGCCGTCAGGGATAGCTGGGGTGGTGGCTGGGGTGGTGGTTGGCTGGGTGGCTGGCTTGGCAGCCGGTTGCTGACCGGCGCCGGCGGCAGGGCCGCTACTGGCACCGGCGGCAGGGCCGCTACTGGCGCCCGAAGCGCCAGGCACAGTGGTGCCCTGATCGGGTTGCTGCTGGAGCTGCTGATCTGGTTGCTGCTGGGCTGGCTGCTCGATTGTGTCGATTGGCTCGCTCGCTTCCTCGGCGCGGATGGCCTCGGCCTCCTCGGCCTCGTCGAGGGTCTCGATCTCGGTGGGCTGGAGCAGGTCGGCCTGGGCATCGACATAGTTCTGCTCCTGCAGGAAGCGGAAATAGTCGTCAAATGTGCGCCCCTCGCGCAGCAGGGTCTCAAAATTCTTGGCAGATATGGCTATGGGCTGCACTCCCGGCGGCAGCTTGAATATGGCGCTTGAGGCCATTACCGAGCGGTAATGGTTCAGTTCCTTCTGGTTGTCAAATCCACGGATCACAAGCATGCCGAGGCGCCCAAAGTTCATCATCTCCAGGTCAAAGTCCTTGACCACAAACGAACTGAAATTAAACCTCGCCACCTCATATAGCAGCTCATTGGCCGACACCTGGTCGGTCGGGAACACCAGCACCAGCAGCTGGGGCGATTCCTCGTTGATCTCAAAGGCGGCCGCGATGCTGTCGTTGGCAAATGCTGCCGAGTCGTTGCTCAGATGGATATCCCACAGCATGCCGCGCATATTCTTGCCCTCAGTCGAGGTCTGCAGCTGGCGCCCTTGGGCCATGCCCTTGAGCCATGCCGAGGCGATAGGAGTGATGTCGGTCTGAGGATAGCGGTCGAGCAGGTCGCGCAGCACGGCGTTGAACTCCTCCGGCTTCTTCTCAGTGACATAAGCCAGAGCATCGAGGAACATAAACTTGGGCATAATCTTGCTCAGCGGGTATTCCTCCATCATTGTCTGGTAGGCCTGGTGCACGCGCTCGTTGCGATTGTCGAGATAGTCCTGATAGGTCTGGTCGTACAGCTCTTGCTGCTTGGTGTCCATCTGGCGCAGATTCTCAATATAGTTGGGATTCTTGAGAGCCAAGCCATAAGGCGACTCTGGGAAGTCCTTAAGAATCAACTGTCTATACGTCTCGGCGCGAGCTGTATCGCCCAGGCGCATATACATCAAATATAGATTATAATACACATCGAGGCGGTACACATTGTCCGGATAGTCGCGCAGCAGACGGTCCCAGATGGCTTGTGCTGCCGGGAAATCCTCAAGCTTGTCCTTGAGGATAAGGCCCATATTGTACAGGCCGTCCTGGATAATCTCGTGGGCATTGGCCTTCTCCTCATCAGTGAATGGGATTTGAGCCAAGTAATATTCGCGATTGTGCGGATCACTGGCTGCCTCGAGCTTCTCCTTTTCTTCGGCCTCCTCAGGGGTGAGTTCGGGCTTTTCTTCTCCTTCTTCGCCTTCCTCATCCTCCTCGTCAGCGTCAAAGTCGCTGGTGTTGAATGATGCCTTGTTCCTACGCCTCCAGTCGTCTTCGAGCTTGCGGGCGCCCCATTTCTTCTGGAACTCGGTCTTGCCCGACTGCCTGGTGGTGGAATTGTAGAAATACCAGGAATCGTCAGTGTTGATGTTGAACTCTCGGCTGTTTTGGTCTTGCAGCTGGTTGCCCTGGGCGGCTTGCTGGGCCAGGTATTCCTCGCGTTTGGCAGCTTCAGCCTCTTCTTTTTCCTTCTTTTTCAGGTCTTCGATGATCTTGTCGATGACGGCGTTGCGCTGGTCCTCGGGCATGGCGGCGAGGCGCAAAAGCGAATCCTGCAGGTTGACATTTTGCGAGTACACGGCCAATTCGTCAAGTACGTCGCTGCGGCGCTTGAGCAGGGGATAGTTGGGGTATGACTCCGGGAGCATGGGCACAGCCTCGGCATAGCACGGCTGAGCCTTCTCGTAATTGCGCATGTCGAAATACAGGGTGCCGAGGGTAATCTGCGAGATAGCTTTCTCGATGCCCGAGCGGGTGCTCTTTTCGGCAGCAAGTTCGTAATTCTCAATGGCTTTGATGGTGTCGCCGCGCGACAGGTACAGGTTGCCTATGGCATAGTATATCTGGTCGAGGTAGTCCTTGTTGCGGTCATAGCGGGTCATGCGCTTGAGGGCTTTGACCTCGGGCTCTATGTTTGCGCCGGTGTACACCTCGCTCTGCTTGATGCGGGCGTTGAGCTTGGTGCGGTAGCTGGTGCTTTGCGAGCTGCCAGCCTTCTTGAATGCCTTGTAAGCCTCTTGCTTGCGGTCAAGATGGGCATAGACTTGGCCGAGCAAGAAATATAGGCGCGTCTTTTGGGCTCCCTTGGCGCCCTTGATGGCGTCGAGCAGGTAGGGTAGGGCTTTTTCGTATTCCTTGCTCTTGATCAGGAAGTCGGCGTAGCAGAAATTATACAGGTTTTTGAGCGACTTGTTGTCGAGTTGCTCGGGTTTGATGCGCGTGAGGATTAGTTCTGCCTCATACAGCCAGTCGAGGCCCAGGTAGCTCTGGGCTTGCCACAGCTTTGCCTCGGTGACAGTGTTGGGGAGCCAGGTGAAGTGCTTGGTGACATAGAAAAAGGTGGAGGCAGCGCCGAGGAAGTCGCCATTGTAATATTGTCCCCGACCCATCATCATCCAAGCATTGTGGAGAAACGGGTTGTACTCGTCTCTCTTGAGCCAAGCCTTGTATTCCGGGTCTGACGCTTTCTTGCTGTTGCGCTGTGGCTTTTTCTTGATCGAGCGCACCTGGATAGCCTTTTGGGCCTTCTCGATCGAGCGGTCAAAGCTGCCCGAGGGCTGGGGGGCCTTCTCGTCGGCCTTGGCCTCGATGGGGTGCATGAATACCCAGCGCGTGTAGTCGTCTTCGTATTTGCTCTCCATGTCGGCAAGCGTCTCCTTGTAGTGCTTGTCGCCGTTGTAATATATATTGTAGCGGGTGATAAAGGCCGTGTATTGGCGCGCGGCCGCAGTGTTTTTCTTGTGGGGATTGCAGCCGCACAACAACAGAGCCACCATTGCCACAAGCAAGGCGGCGCCGAGATTCATATATGCTCCGCGCTTCAATTTCACCCCTTATTAACGCTCCCCACCCTCGGTTTATTACATCTCCCCACTCGATTCCGGCTTTGGGGCGTTGACAATCCAATGTCCAGAGCGCGTTGCGCCCGAGCGCGAAATGGCTCCCGAGGCTTGCAATTCTGCCGAGTAACGCTTGATCGAACGCAGCCCGTAGCCCGTGACCTCGGCGATGGCTTGGAAGGATAGGGGCGGCGTGGCGCTCAAGTATCGCAGCACTGTGGCGAGCCTCTCTTCTTTGGTGGCACCAATATTGGCACCATTGGCGCTTGTCGTTTTGGCACCATTGATGGCACCATTGGCCGTAGCGGCTTTGGCAACATTGCTGGCGCGCGGTTTCCTTGCCTTGACCGATATGCCCTGCGATTCCTTGTCTGCTCCGCCCTTGAGCGATTCCTTGCGGATATTAGACAGGTAGGATGGTGACACGCCGAGGTATGAGGCGAGGACCTTTGACGACACTAGCTTGAGGATGTCGGGGCGCTTGGCCATGTGCTTCATCTGTTCGCGACCCGAGCCGTTGACCAGCGTATCATAGCGATTTTTGGCTGTGCCCTTGATTACATAGGATTTCATCTCGGCTCCGTAGAACTGAGAGATGCACAAGAAGAAAAGCCATTTGGCCAGTAGCGGCTCATCCTCAAGCACTTGCATAACAGTGGCTTTAGACCAAGCCATCATTGCGCACTCGGTGCAAGTCTCAAGGAAATAATGGGCTTTTTCGCGTCCCATGAAGCTGCGAGGCGACAGGAAGAAAGTGCCGGTGCTGCCAAAGCCGAATGTATTCTCTTTTTGTGAGTCAAACCATCCCACTCTGATTGTTCCGACCATGGTCAGATACAGCGAATCGTTGAGGGTTTCCGGGGCGATAATGTAGCTTTTGGCTGGATAGTAACGTCGTTCGCCGAGGTCTAGAAAACGTCTTACAGTCTCTTCGGGCGGAAAGTATATTGCCTCCTTTTTGAGGGCATCGATTAGTTGGTCCATAGTCAAAGAATAATGTTTCTGCAAAGATAGCATTTTTTTTATGTTTTCTCAATAGATTTATTGGAAATTCAAATTGTTTCATTCGACTTTTATACCTATCTTTGCGTTCAGAACCAATTAAAAAACTTAAATTTATCTTTTTTAACTCCAATAGATGACAAAATCTTTACCTAAAAACCTATCGAGGGCGATGCTCGTGTCCCTCGCAGCCTTTGCTTTGAGCGGATGGGCGCATGCCGGAGAAATCCATTACGCCTATTGTCCCGAGGATGCCGAATTGTCGCTCACCAAGTCGGCGGGACGCACCACACATTTCTCCTACGTGGGCCTCTCATCGGCATATACCCAGGTGCTTGACGGTTGCAAGATTACAGCCGTAAAGTTTGCCGTGGGCTCATGCCGCAAGTCGCCAAACACTAATTTCAGCCTAAACATCACCACCGACTATCTCTCAAATTCATCGTACGAATATCAGCAGACGGGCGAAATCACTCCTGGCACAGCGTCGGCTCCGGCCTGGAATACGGTAGCTCTGGCCGAACCCTATCAGATTGAGGCGGGCAAGCCGATATACGTTGGCTATCAGGTTGATGCTACTGCCGACCAGTATCCTTGGGCTTATGCGGCCGACTACCCGGTGAAGACTGGCCTCAACGACATCACGGGTTATACCCTCGATGATGGGACGAGCCCTTGCCGCTCGTCGGGCTATGTCAATCCCATCATCTTGGTGATCGAGGGCGACAATGCTCCAGCCTACGACTTAGAGCTTGTGCGCTCGTGGACTGACCGTTACGGCTACTCGGGCCACACCATCACCATCAGCGCCATGGTCAAGAACAATGGCTCAGCGACCCTGAGCGGATATAGCGCCGCTGTGTTTGTATCGTACACCGATCCGGAACAAGGAGAGATGAGCTATGAGGGCGAAGTGATTTCGGTCGACAAAGAGTTGGCTCCCGGGGCCTTTGATGTCTTTACCTACGATGTCAACAATGTCGATGAGATGGCTGGCCGCGTCAAGGTAGCCTTAGACATAGACCCCCGTGGAGCAATTGACCAATACCCCGACAACAATTCGGCCACTGTCACCTATACATGCTTAGCTGATGCGGCTCCGCGCAAAGTGCTGATGGAGAGCTTGATGTCAATCTACGATGTGACCTCGGTTACCGCTTATGAGCGCCTTGAGGCTGCCGCTAAGTATGTGGGATACGACAATGTAATCCAGGTGCGCCACTATGCCGATAGCGACGAACTCACCTCGCCAATCATCAATGATTTCCAATTTTTCTATTGGCCCTACGCTATGCAGCTCCCGGCTGTGATGATGGACCGCACCCAGTATGACGACGATGTGGATATCCCCATCACCTATCCTTATGAAAACACCGGAGCGCTTTGCAAGGAGATGTTTGAAATCCCGGCCTGCGTTGAGCTCTGGCTTGACAATGTTAAGGTCGACGAGGAGAAATATGAGGTAAGCTTTGACCTGCTTTTCCGAGTCATGGATGGCCTGATTGAGGGGCGTACCACCTATTTTAATGCCGTGCTGGTTGAGGATAGCGTTGTGGGCTACCAGAAAGGCGCCGACAACTATCGCTCATTCACCCACAATCGCGTGGCTCGCAGCAGCCTCGGCGATGCTTGGGGAGTAAGGAAAGATCTCGATATCTTTACTGACGATATCCCTCGCTTCACTCTGTCTCTCAACGGTGTGGTTGATTCACGCAATCTGAGCATTGTGGGCTTCTTCAGCTACTATGACGGTGCCGACCCATTGCAAGCCGAGGTGCTAAATGCTACCGAGTTGCGTCTCGACCTGCCATATATAGCTGACATTCCAGGATACAACGGGGTGAGCAGTGTCAATAGCGACAGCACTGCGGCTTATGCTTTGGATGGTCGGGTGTTTACCGCCCTTGCCTCTGGCCAAGTGATTACTCTTGATGGCCGTGTGGCAGCCAACTTGAGAGCCGGTGAAACCGCGACATTGCGTCCGGGCTTCTATATCCTGAGCTTTGGACAGACTAATAAGAAAATCTGCATAAGATGATGGGGGCTATAATGCCAAAAGCCAAAAACTAAAAACCAAAAACCAACATGAAACTTAAACACATATTATTGCCCATGATGGCATGCATGGCGCTTGCCACATCGGCCCAGGTTGACATCCAGCCCGCAAAGGCACCTGAGGCAAGCCGTGCCGAGGCAGAAGAGATGTTATTCACTTATGTGCCGACTGATGCCTCGGTGGGAACTATCTCGACTGGCTCAACTACCTCGTTTGCCTACATCTGTCTGCCAGCCGAACGCACCGCCCTGTACAATGGCGCAAAAATCACCAAAGTGAGGGTAGTGCTAGGCACTTTCCGCTCACGTCCCAACTTCAAAATCAATATCACCAAGGACTGCCGCGAAGACGGCTACTTCGAGTATCAGCAAGATGCCGATGTGGTCTCGGCCGAGGATTCTACCACCCCCGTGGTTTACGATATAGAGCTTGACGCACCTTATACCATCACCGGAGGTGAAGAACTGTATGTGGGATACCAAGTGGCTACCAGTTCGTCGAGCCGTCCAATCGTTGAGGGCGCCGACACGCGCCTTACCATCACTGGCACCAACGACCTGTATGGTTATTATTCCAACAATGGGGCATACATTGTCAATGCCTCGGGCTATGCCAATTGCATCGGCCTGTATATCGAGGGCGAAAACCTGCCAGCCAATGACATAGAGATACTCGACGGACAACTTGACAATTTCGGTTATCCCGGTGCCGACTGCGCCCTGTCGGCTTTTATCTACAACAGCGGTGCCCAGTCACTCACAGCGATTGATTATGAGGCAGTGGTGTCTTATGGCGAGGCAGAGAGCCAAACCCTCACTGGCACCTTTGCTTGCGACCTGGGCTCATGTCAGACGGCAGAACTCAATATGGGTCTCCCCGTCACGGCCGATATGGCTGGCGATGTTGATGTTGTGCTTACCTTGACCCCATCTGACAGTGACGACCCCACGCTCAGCAACAACAGCTGGACTGGCCGATTCTCAGTGCTGGCTGGTACCAAGCAGCGCACAGTGCTGATGGAGCATTTCACCACCCAAGCATGCGTCAACTGCCCGGCAGCCGATGAGGTGCTCGAGCAAGTGATGGAGGAGGTTGGCGACAATGTGGTATGGGTGTCCCATCATGCCGGATATGAGACCGACTTCCTCACAACCCAGGATGACGAGAATTATGTATGGTTCTACAACGGCAGCACCTATGCTCCGGCCATCATGCTCGACCGCACCGTGCTCACCTCGGGCAGTTACACCCCGGTGATGTTCCCGTCTGATGCCATCACCGTAAAGAGTGCCATCAATTCGGCCCTCGCTTTGCCAGCCATAGTAGAATTGGGAGCCGAGGCATCTTATGACGCTGCCTCGCGCACCATTACCTTTGACATTACTGCCTCGCCGCTCGCCACTCTCTCTGATCGCGAGGTACGCCTCAATATCTATGTGATGGAGGACAATATCGCTGGTCGCCAACAGAGCTACGACGGTACCATCGATTGGACCCATAATCACGTGTATCGCGGCAATGCCACCGGCTGCTGGGGCACTGCAATCGACTTGACCAAGGATTATAGCGGATCGTTCAGTTATGTAATCCCGGACTTGACATCTGGCCGATACGTCTACAATAAGCCCGAGGATATGTGGGCATGCGTATTCGTGTCATACTTCAGCACCAGCAATCCGGCTCAGTGTGAGGTGATCAACACCCAGAGAGTGCCTCTCGACCTGCCCGCTGGCATTGAGAGCGTGGCTGTTGACCAAGCATTTAAGGCCGTTGGCGACTGTGGCGCTATCCGCGTGACGGGCGCTAAGGCTCCAGTGGAGGTCTACGGCATCGACGGCTCGCTACGCGCCAAGTCAATGGCCGAGTCGATCTCCGTGCCGAGCGGCGTGTATATTGTGCGCTGCGGCAATCAAGCTCAAAAAGTGAATGTAAAATGACAAAACCAACCCCGGTATGAAAAAACATCTGATAATCTCCTTGCTATGCCTGGCGCTGGGATGCCTGTGGGGCAGAGCGGCCGACTTGGCTTATCTTAACCTCAAGCTCAACGATGGCGCGGTCTACAGCTATGCCTTCGCATCGCAGCCCGAGCTCATTTTCCCCGATGCATCCACCCTACTCATCTTGACCCAACAAGAAGAGGTGAGTTATCCCATCGCGGATATTGCGTCTTACTTTTTCTCTGAATCGCCGGCTGCCGGCATTGCGGCTCCAGTGGCCGATGTACAGAATATCACTTTCCGGTTCACAGCGCCCAACCGTGTGGAAATCGCCGCTGAGGGGCCGGTCACCGCTCGCCTCTTCACTATGAGCGGAGCTGTTGTGCTGTCAGCCCAGAAGGGAACATCGATGCCCACCATGGAGGTGTCGCTTGAGGACCTCCCCACTGGTGTGTATCTGTTAAATGTCAATAATCGCCAAACTGTAAAAATCCTGAAGAAATGAAAAAGATAATGCTATGCGCCATCGCCTTGATGGCAATGTGCCTCACCGTCAGTGCTCAGACCAAGATGGTCATCACCAAGACCGACCAAACGCGCATCGAGATTGATGTCAATGATATTGATGTGGTAACTTTTGAGGAGAGCGCAGCCTCGACTCCGACTTTGGTCGATCTGGGACTTCCCTCGGGTCTGCTGTGGGCTCAGTGCAACCTGGGCGCAGATGCCGAGGAGGACTGCGGATATTACTATGCTTGGGGCGAGATAGCTCCTCACCCCGAGGGCGAGGCATACACCGAGGATGATTATAGCGACTATTATTTCGATGAGATGCCATCCGACATCTCAGGCGATCCGGCTTATGATGCAGCCACAGCCGCTTATGGCGAGGGTTGGGCAGTGCCTACCCCGGCTCAGCAGATGGAGCTGATGCTCAACACAACTGCAACATTTGAGACCCTCAACAATGTCGATGGCGTGCGCTTTACTGCGGAGAATGGCAATAGCGTATTCTTCCCGCTGGCTGGCCGCAAGACCTCATCTGACCAAGCCGAAGAGGTGGGCCTATACGGCATGTATTGGTCGGGGTTGCGCTTCACTATGAATATCGAGGGCGCATATATCATGTATTGCGCCCAGGCCGAGGAGAACACTGAGACCGCATCGGTGGTAGCCGGCACTGGCACAGCAGAGCTCCCCTTCATGGCTTGCCCGCGAGTGGAGGGACTGCCCATCCGCCCAGTCTACAACCAAGGAAACTAACCCATTGAATAGAACCACGGATTACACGGATACCATCAACATAGTCCGTGCAACCCCAAGCGATTAACTATAATCTTGCATATTCCATATATCCGTGTAATCCGTGTAATCCGTGGTTATTAAGAAAAAACATAATTAAATACCGTTTATGAGAAAACTTTTTTACTCTTTACTGGCGGCTGCTATGCTGCCCGCGATGGCTTTGGCCGAGACAGTCACTGTCGACTTCACCGCCCAAGGCGCTGAGGACGGCACTCAGGCCACTCGCATCGCCAGCGGCGATGTCAATGTGTCATTCTCAGCCGGAATGAACATGACCGCTCCGCGCTATTACAACAACATGCTGCGCGTCAATGCTTACAACACCATCACCGTCGACACCTCGGTGGGCACAATCCAGGAGGTGACATTCGTGGCCGATGACGATGCTCTGCCCTTCAGCCCGAGCGCCGGTGTGATGGATGGCAACACTTGCTCAGAAATCGGCGTGGCCAAGGTGGTATTCACTAACAACAGCGTGATGCAGTACAACCTGTCATCGATGACCATTACCTATGACACCGCTCCCGCCATCTCGCCAGCCTCTGGCACCTACTATGAGGCACAGACCATTACCATCGCTGGCGTAGAGGGCACTACCTACTACACTCTCGATGGCACCGACCCGACTTTGGAATCGACAGAATACACCGAGCCGTTTGTGATTTCAGAATCATGCACCGTCAAAGCCGCCACCTACACCGATGAGCAATGGACCAATGTCACCACTCGCGAGTATGTGATTACCGCTCCCACCGAGGTGGCCAACTTCACCGAGGCAGCAGCCAATTGCGATGTGCGCGTGCTGATGACCTCGCCTATGCTCGTTGTGGGCCAGGAGAATACCAACCTGTATGTGATTGCTGATGGCGAGCCGGGACTGCTCTATCTCGAGGAGTGGACAATGGTCAATGGCCCAGCCACTTTTGACGCTGGCGATATGATTGCCGCCGGAGTGCAGCTTGAGTATTACGACTTTGAAAACAATGAGGCTTGGCTCCCCATGAGCGATCTGACCGTCGAATCGACTGGCAACGAAGTGCCGGAGCCGACCGTGGTGACTGACTTCGCTACTCTCAACGATTCGCTGCTCAACGCCGCACTGCTGCTCGAGGGTACCTACTACAATGCATCGACTTACATGATCGAGGATGCCGAGGGCAATGAGCTATATCCTCAGACCCTCGACTATATGGTTGACTATCCCGATGGCAGCGGTCCGTACAATGTGCGCGGATTCCTGGCTCGCGCCTTCTATGGCTCGGGCTATTGGGTGATTGTCAGCGAGTTTATCTACAACTCTACAGTTGCTCTGCCCGTAATCAATGTTGACCCGTACACTGACTATCTCAACTACGCTCCTGTCACCATCACTGCCGATGAGGGATGCAAGGTTTATTACACCATCGATGGCTCTGAGCCAACCATTGAATCTACTCTCTACGTGGGCGAATTTAATGTCTATGGCGACGGCCGCGTCACCATCAAGGCTATCGCCCAAGGCGAGGATGGCACCCTCTCGGGTGTGGCTATGGCTCGCGTCTATATCACAGCCGTGACCGAGTGCTCGACATTTGCCGAGGCTAACGAGCTGGGCACATACTCAGTGGCTACATTCAACTTCCCGATGACCGTCATCTACCATGCCAATATCGAGGCTGGTCGCGACATGTTTGTCAAGGCTGGCGACGAATACGCTCGCATCTACGACATACAGGGCACACTGTACATGGCTGGTCTCGAGTATGCTATGGGCGATGTGATTCCCGCTGGCGCTACAGTGACAGTCTATCCGGCATCATGGTATGATGATACCGCTGTCTACTATGTTCCGTTTGAGGCATTTGGCGAATCGACTGAGAATGTAGGCACTATCGAGCCCATAGCAGTGGCCAATATCGCCGATTTGGCCTCAGAGCCTCTCTATTCCTACTGCGAGCTGCAGCAGGTTGAGTCAGAGGAACAAGGCTGGTACAGCGTAGTCCTCACTGATGCCAATGGCGATGAGATAGAACTTGACACCCAGTATTGCTCAGTGCCGGCTGGCACATGGTATGTGCAAGGCTTCCCAATCAAAGACACCTATGGCGACTTGGTATTCATGGGCGTAAGCTACAGCGAGGAGTCAATCATAAAGTCGTCGGCTATCCGCTCGGCCGCTGTTGACACTCTCAATGGCCATATCTACAACCTGCAGGGCATCGATTGCGGCACCGACGCATCGCGCCTCACCCCGGGCATTTACATCATCAATGGCGTAAAGACCCGCATACGTTGACATTCATTCACCGTTCTAGCCTGACTATAAGCCTAAGCACCGTGTGGTGCTTAGGCTTATAAATATCTGAAAACTAAAGCATTATAAAAAGGTTTAATCGATAATGTCATTTTTTCGGAAAAATTTTTTGTCAGGTCAGAAAAAAGCAGTAAATTTGCAACGTTTTTGAAGCTAAATAAAATATTTGTTTAACATTTACAAGTTTACGAAATGAAAAAGTTAGTTTATCTCGTAGCCGTTGCTTTCGCTGCTTGCCTCGTTGCTTGTGGCAACAAGGAGAAGGCTCAGGAAGCTGCTGTTGAAGAAGCTCCCGCAGCTGAGATCGTGGAGGAGAACGCAGCCGTTGAGCTCGACAGCCTCAATGCTGATTCCACTCTCGTGGTTGGCGAAGAAGACGTAGTCGCCGAATAATATTCGGGACCATCCCTCAGAAGCTATCTAAGCTCCATACAGAAAAAGAGCCTTTGCGCATGAGCAAAGGCTCTTTTTATTTGGTAATTACGAAAAAATTCCTTACATTTGTGCCCAAAGAAATTTCTCACAGAAATTTAAGACTATGACTGAAGAAGAAAAAAAGACATTGGCGGCCGATGTTGACGGCCTCAAGTCTTATGAATACATTGCCAATAACATCGAGAGCGGTCTTGATGAAATAGATTACGTGATTGACAACATGGCCCGCGCCGACCTCAATGGCCAGTTCCTCGCCAGCGCCGCCCGCTATCTCCACGCAATCGACCCTAAGAAATTCCAAAAACAGATACGCGCCCTGGTGGCCTCGACCATCGACCGCGACCGCGAGCACCGCTACATTGGCGACATCTTGCAAAACATCTACGGCCCCAACTACGAAGAGCGTGCCGATGAGCTCATAACCACTGACAACAACTTCCGCCGTATCTACAAGCGGCTTTATCCCAACAATCCTATATGATCAAGAAAGCCCTTCTACTGGCCGCTTTGGCCTTTGGCCTCGCTGCTTGCTCTTCGTCGGCCAACAAAGACGCCAACCAAGCCGATTCAGAAAACCAACCATCCCTCAACGAAATGGAAACAGACACCACTTCAGTAAAAGTGGAGGTAAAGACCACCGTGGGCGACTTCACCGTGCTGCTCTACGGCGACACTCCTATCCACCGTGACAATTTCCTCAAGCTGGTAACCCAGAATTTCTACGACAGCCTGCTATTCCACCGCGTGATTGACCAATTCATGGTGCAAGGCGGCGACCCGGATTCAAAGAAAGCGCGTCCCGGGCAGATGCTTGGCAATGGCGACCTCGGCTACACCCTGCCGGCCGAAATCAAATATCCCAAGCATTTCCACAAGCGCGGAGCTCTCGCTGCCGCTCGCACTGGCGACAATGTCAATCCCGAGCGCCGCTCGTCGGGTTCGCAATTCTATGTAGTGACCGGGCGCACATTCACTGGCGATGAACTCAAGAATATGCAGCTGCAGATGGCTTTCCAGCAGCTGGCCGATGCCGATATGCCGCGCATACGCCAGATGCAACAGGCTGGCGACCGCGCCGGGCTGCAAGCTCTGCAAGAAGAGCTGGTGCAGAAAGCCGAGGCTAAGGTTGCCGCTGGCGAGGGTCCGATGACCGAGGAGCAAGTCAAGGTGTACAGCACCGTAGGCGGCGCGCCCCACCTCGACGGCCAATACACAGTGTATGGCGAGGTTATCTCGGGCATGGACACGATTGAGAAGATAGAAAAAGCAAAGACCGATTCGCAAGACCGGCCTAAAGAAGACATTCGCATCCTCAGCATGAAGGTAGTGGAATGATACCCTACGAGACATTTGAACTTGACAACGGACTGCGGGTCGTAAGCAACTACGACCCGCAGTCGGCTATGGTAGCCCTGTGCGTGCTTTACGACACCGGGGCGCGCGATGAGAGCCCTGACAGCACCGGCATCGCTCATCTGTTTGAGCATTTGATGTTTGGCGGTTCGGTCAATGTGCCGCATTTTGATGCCACGCTTGAGTTGGCCGGTGGCACCAACAATGCCGCTACGAGCAACGATTTCACCGTGTTTTACGACATTCTGCCGGCGCAGAATGCCGAGACTGCATTCTATCTCGAGAGCGACCGCATGCTCGGCTTGGCATTCAGCGACAAGGCCCTCGAGGTGCAGCGCCATGTGGTGATCGAGGAGTTTAAGCAAGTGTGCCTCAATCGCCCCTACGGCATGCTGATGCACACGCTCAGACCATTGCTCTATCCCAACCATCCTTACCGCTGGCCGGTGATAGGCGTTGACCCGAGCCACATCGACAAGGTGACGCAGGAGCAGGTACGCCGTTGGTTCTTCAGCCACTATGCCCCCAACAATGCCACGCTCGCCGTGGTTGGCAACATCACCAAGGGCAAGGCGCACGAGTATGCCAAAAAGTGGTTCGGGCCGATACCACGCCGCGAGGTACAGAAGCGGCACCTCACCGACGACCCATGGCTCAATGAGCCGCATCGCGAGGTAGTGTACGACAATGTGCCGCAGACGCTTGTGGCCATTGCCTACCGCATGGATCCCTACGGCACCAACCAGTATCGCGCCGCCGATGCCATCACGGATATCCTTAGCGCCGGCAAGAGCGCGAGATTCTTTCAGCGCTTGGTGATGGGCACTGACCTGTTTACCACGGCCGATGCCTCAATTTCCGGCTCAGAGCACTCGGGATTCTTGATCCTTACAGCTCAGGTGGCGCAGGAGGCCGATGAGGCTGTAGACCGCGCCATCGATATGATGATAGCCCAGGCCAAACTGCTGGCGCAGCCGGGCGATGTGAGCGATTATGAGCTGCTGCGCACCAAGAATCGATATGAGAGCACATTCACATTTGACAATGTTGGCCTCATCAATCGGGCGCAGAATCTGGCGACTGCCCTATACCATGGCGAGGACATCAACAACAATGTGCCTCTCTATCGGCAGCTCACCCTGCAAGACATCGCCGATGCCGCCCAGCGCATCTTTATCGACCACAGCCCCGCTGTGGTAATAATCAGACCCCAGAAATAGCAAACTGGCCCCGACAAACCAGCTTGGAGCAAACAGGCCCCGACAAACCAGCTTGGAGCAAATTGGCCCCGACAAAGGGGCAAAGGAGCAAAGGCGCAAAGTTGGGGCCCAGACATAGCATAATAGGAATCCTAGGTCGCCTAGGATTCCTATTTTTGATAGCATTATAGGAATCCTAGGTCGCCTAGGATTCCTATTTTTGATTAATTGATTGGCAGCTTGGCTGTGAGGGTGCGGCCATCGGTGGTGGTAAAGCGCAGGATATACAGGCCGGCTGGCAGGCCGCTGATTTCGATGGCATCGTTGCTGCTGCGCAGGGCTATGCCCGACAGCGAATACAGCTGTGCTCGACTCCAGGGGCCAGTAATCGACGAGGCACCCACCTTGATGCCCTCCATCTCCAGGTCGGCGATGCCGCCAGTGTCAGGCAGATAGAATGATGCATTGGGCAGGTCTGACATTGTGGTAAATGTGCCTCCATCGTAGGGGGTCGAGCCGCTGCTGTAGGCAGTGTATTGGGGTCCGCCCGACGAGTATGTGCCAAGCCAGCGCAGGTTGGTACTGCCTCCGGGATTCTCCTGCTGGCAAACCACAAGCAGGTTGCCTCCCTGCCATTGATAGCTCTCATCAAACATAAATGCCATCACCGAGGCGTAAGAGTCGACAGTCACCAAACCCTCGAATACGCAGGTCATCTGCTCCAGGTCGATGGGGTTCTCGCTGAGTTGCGATTCCATAGTCTCGCTTAGATAGATTCTGGCATAGAAGTCATCGACTGCGCGATTGGCGTAGACGGTGTAGTAGAACTTAATGCCAGCAATCTCGCCAGTCTTGTCGCCAAGCGATTTGGCTGTGTACAGGGTCTGGGTGGTGCTGTATGGGCGATACAGGTGGAATGGCACGATGATTTGTTCGGTCGTGCCGCTGCCCACGTTGATCCATTGGCCAGCAGGCAATACGTTGATTTCTACGATCGGGCTCGCATCATTCTCATTATTCTGGTCACCATCGATAACGGCTGTAGCGTAGAATGCCAAGTCGCCCTCGGTTGTGGGCGTAAGGTCGAGAGTCACTGTCACGCTCTGCTGCGTGGGTATCGACTGGCTGAAAGTCTGCGATGCGAGCAGCACGTTTGATTCAGCCTCGCGCAGCTCAACTGAGAATGTGCTGATATCCTTGTCGCCGTAGTTGGTGACAGTCACCTCGGTCGGCATAGCTACGCCCACCATGCCCACTGGGTCGCAAGCCAGATTGGTGGCAGCTAAGTCATAGTCGGTAACCTCCTCGATGCTGACATTGGTGATATTGGCCATCGACAAGTTGAGAGTGGTGAAATATGCCTTGCAAGCACCGGTGCCAGTGGCTATGAATTTCACATAATGCTCAACAAATTGCAGCGAGGTATCAGTGACATTGGTATATTGCTCAATCACTTGTGGCAAGTCGTCAGTCATCTCCCCAATCTTGTAGCCTATCGAGTAGCTGTAGGGGAACATTGTCCCATAGAGTCTGAGCTGATATTTCACCATGTATTTCTTGCCCATTTCGACTTGGAATGGGGGCGAAATCAGTTCGTCATCGGCCGATTTAGCCGGGTCAATCTCATAGTCAGGCACGTAGCGCATATACCATTGGTCGATTGAGGTGAAGCAGTCGCGAGTCCAGGTTTGGCCATCGCCGTCCCAATCCTTGACTGTCCACAGGTTAGCTTCGGCCTCGGTCGAGAAATCGCAATAGTAAGGCAGCTCGAGAGCCGGACCTGATACCACAATGTCGCTTGTAGCAGCTCCGCCTTCGCCCTTGCTATTGATAGCGGTAATAGTGTAGCTGTAGCCAGCCAATTCGGTGATTGAGGTATCAACGAGCGATGTCTCCTTGAGGTCGGTGGCAATAACCACTTCGTCGGGGTGGCGTACCACGTTGTAGCACAGGGTCTCGGTGTCAAACCAGCCATTATGCTCGCCCATGGTCGGGGCCTCCCAGCTCAGACAGACATCATACATGTTTAATTCTTTTTCAGCCTGGATATCGCCCGGAGCGCCAGGCACGTCGTTGCCGATATATGTCTCTTCGGCGTAGGTGGCATAGCCCTCGCCGTAGTCGTTGGCGCATTTCACGCTGTAGAGATGCAGTCCGTCGGGTACCTCGGTATCGGTGTATTCCTTATACTCATAACTTCCGCCCATGGTTTCGGCAATCAGCTGACCATCGCGGTAGATATTGGCAGTGACAGCGCCGCTGAGGGGCAGGTTGTTCATGGTCTTGCCCGGATTCTGCCAAGTGATTGTAGCGGTTTGTGCGCCATGCTCGCCGGGAGTTACTGCAACCTCGGTGGGTGCTTGGGGCGCGTAAGCCGACACGGTTTCGGGGTCGATGTAGAGGCCGATTAGCTCTTGATGATCCTCAAAAGCGCCGATATAGTCGTAAGTCAGCGATGCCTTTTTCACTTCGATTCTGCCGAGGAAGGGGTCATCAGGCACCAAATCCACGTTGCTCTCTACCACACCGGCCCAGTAGAGATAGCCGGTATTGTAGTCGTAAGCCATTGATTGCAATAGCGATGAGGTAGTAGCCACGCGACCAATCAATTTATCCATTTGGCCAGTGATGATGTCGACTTGCCACAGGTTGCCGAGGGCATCGATGGCTACCATCTCGCCAGCCTCGTTGATGGCCGAGCCAACCACTTGGGCATCCTCTTCGTATCCTATCAGTGTGACAGCGCCAGTAGCGGTGTCAATCAGGAAAAGGCCAAAGGGAATGTCAACCTCCTCATCGTCAGAGAAATCCGGGTCGCCGTCAAGGTCAAATGCCCAGCAATAGAGTGCGCCGGTGCTGGGGTCGCAGGTCATATCCATGATGATAAGGGCGCTCTCGCGGTCGCGAGTGGTATAGTCGGCGATCTTGGTGGTTTGCTTGGTAGTGATATCAAGGGTCCAGAGCGAGTAGGGGACCATGCCGTCATCGCTTTGGATTATGTAGTATTTGCCTTGGTAGCAAGCGGCGCCTCGGGTGTACATGCCGTTAGGCAGCGCCATTACTTCGGTGATGGTGCCCGGGTCGGTGACTGAGAATTTTACCAAGGCTTGTTCCTCGGTCGATGGTGAGTAAAATCTGATTGCATAGGCTGTGGTGATTTGGTCTTGTCCTTGCGCCATCATTCCTATGAGCGCAAAGAACACAAGAAACAGTTTCTTCATGATTGGTAAATAATTTGTGATTTAATTCCTTTATAGGAGTAAAGACCGTAAGGACATAAGCAACATAAGGACTCAAGGCTTATGTTATCAGATAAACTTAATTTGAAAAGTCTTATATAGTTTATGTCCTTATGTTTCTTATGTCCTTACGGTCTTTATGTATTATGAGTAGAGGAAGCGGCGGATTGAGCGCTTGGGGGTCTTCTCGAATTCCTGCGGCACGAGCTGGATGCGGTGGATGCGCTCGTAGGGAGCGAGCAGCTTGTTGAGCTCTGGCAGGATTTCGTTGGCCATAATGTTCTCGATCTGTTCGATGCGGTATCCCTCGGCATCGGCCTGGTCCATATCCGGGTAGACGAGCGCGGTGAGGTGACCGTTGCGGTCAACCACCAAGCTCTCAGCCGCATACGGCATATTGTTTAGCTTAGCCTCAATCTCCTCGGGATAGATATTCTGGCCGTTGGCGGTGAGGATCATGGTCTTGTAGCGGCCACGGATAAATACCGTCTGGCCGTCGGCTCCGCCCAGATATCCCATATCGCCGGTATGCAGCCAGCCATCAGGTTCAAGCACTGCCTCGGTAGCCTCGGGATTCTTGTAATATCCCTTCATCACATTCTTGCCACGCACCATGATTTCGCCTTGTCCATCGATGTTCATGCCCTCGGTGCGGCCGATTTTGGCGGTCATGATGCCGGGGAGGGTATGGCCAGATGATGAGGGTATGAATGAACGCCAGGGTGTGTAGCTGATCAGCGGGCCGCACTCGGTCATGCCATAGCCCACGGTGAATGGGAATTTTATCTTGGTCAGGAATTGCTCGACCTCAGCGTTGAGGGGAGCGCCGCCCACGATTACCTCTTCAAATTCGCCGCCAAATGCCTCAACCAGCTTTGAGCGGATGCGCCCGTAGATGGCGCGGTCGAGGCCCGGCACAGCCAGCACCCAGCGCAGCGGACGCTTGGTGATCATCGGCACAATCATCTTCTTGTAAATCTTCTCCAGAATCAGAGGCACGCAGATGATAAGCGACGGCTTGACCGAGGCGAAAGCCTTGAGCAACACGCCCGGCGTAGGAGTCTTGCCAAGGATGGTGACATGGCTGCCCACTGCCAGAGGCACCAGCATGTCGAATGCACAGCCGTAGGCGTGGGCCAGAGGCAGGAACGACAAGGCGCGCGAACCGCGATAGTGCAGTTTGGAGTCGATGCCGAATCCTACATTGCCCTCCAGGTTGCTGTGGGTGAGCATTACGCCCTTAGAGAAACCGGTGGTGCCAGAGGTATAGTTGATGATGCCGATATTGCTGTCGGGGATGTCGGGGTATTTGATGCACTCGGCCGAGAATCCGTCGGGATAAGCCTTGTTGAATCGGCGCGTCACGCTCTTCATGGCGCGGCTGATTGTCTGCCGAGCTTCGGGATTGCGCTCAGCGAGGATAGCGCGCGAACCGAGCGATATCACGGCTTGGATTTTGGGCATATTCTCAAATTCCATGTGCTCGTAGATATTCTCGTCGACAAAGAGGATCTCGGCGTCAGAGTGGTTTACAATATGCTGAGCATCGATGGGATTGAAATCGTTGAGAATAGGCACGATTACGGCTCCGTAGGTGAGGGTAGCCATAAACGTAGCCACCCACTCGGGGGTATTGCGACCGAGCAGGGCTATCTTGTCGCCGGGCTTGATGCCAGCTCCTTCAAACAATAGGTGAGTGCGGGCTATGCGCTTGGCGAATGCTCCGTAGGTGAGGGTGTTGCCTGAGGAATAATCAGTCAGTGCTGGCAATTCATAGTTGTCGCGAAAAGATTCTTCAAAGTATTTGAGGAGAACCGACATAAGGTAGTATTTAAATTAAAAAATAAAAATGAATAATGAAAAATAACCCAACTGGATTATTTTTCATTATTCATTTTTCATTATTCATTTGCTTTGTCTATGACGGCGCAGATTTGGTCGAAGATTTCATCGATGGTGGCTACGCCGTTGATAGCGTGGTAGCGACCGGTCTCTTTGTAGTATTCCATCAGCGGTTTGGTCTGCTTGTGGTATACAGCGAGACGGGTGCGGATAGCTTCAGCGTTATCGTCGCTGCGGCCCGACTCTTGGCCGCGCAGCAGCAGGCGCTTGGTGAGTTCGTCGTCTGGCACCTCGAGGCCGATTACGGCTTCGATGCGGGTGTCGAGGGTAGTGAGCAGCATGTCAAGCTCTTGGGCTTGAGGCAGGGTACGGGGGAAGCCGTCGAAGATCACGCCGTGCTTGGTCTCCTCAACGCGGCTGCGCATCAGATCCTCAAGAATCTTGATCATCAACTTATCGGGTATAAGCATGCCTTGGCTGATATAGCTGTGAGCCACTTTGCCGATATCTGTCTTGCGGGCTATATGATCGCGTAGCACATCGCCGGTGGAGATGTGGAATAGCCCGTATTTCTTAGCTATCTTGGCGCTCTGAGTGCCTTTGCCGGAACCCGGACCGCCGAAAATTACAATATTGATCATGGCGTGTTAATAAAAGAATAAATAAATAGTTGAGGGGACCAAAATGAATCTGAGGGCCAACCCTGCTTGAATACTAACACTCGAGAGGGTCAGTTGGTTGGCTGATTCTCCTTGATTACATAAATATCATTGAGGTTACGGGCCTTGCCGTCGATATCGAGGCCAAATCCGATGATGAATTTTGTGGGGATTTCAAATCCCACATAGTCGGGTTTGACCGGCAGGGCCAGCGCTTGGGGCTTGTAGAGGAGCGTAGCGATCTTGATGTCGGCTGGACGCTTCTCGCGCAGGGTGTTTACCAGGTTGAACATTGTGTGGCCAGTGTCGATGATGTCTTCGACAATGATGATGGTGCGCCCTGTGATATCCTCGTTCAGGCCGAGCACCTCGCGCACCTGACCGGTGGTCTGGGTGCCCGAGTAACTCTTAAGCCGGATGAAGGCTATCTCAGCATCGGTGTCGATAGCGCGGAATAGGTCGCTGGCAAAGGGGAATGCCCCGGTAAGCACGCATAGGAGCAGGGGGTTCTTGTCGCGGCAGTCGGCAGTTATTTCCTCCGCGATAGCTTGGATGCGGGCCTCGATTTGTTCGCGGGTGATATATGGCACAAATGTCAGTCCGCAGTATGTTACTTCTGGTTTCATTATTATTCCATTAATTTGCGGTAGCGGCGGCGTGGGGGCTCTTTGCCTCCATTCTGGGCCTTTTTGTATTCCTCGTAGTCGCTGTATGAGCCTTGGTAGAATACTACCTTGCCATCGCCCTCAAACGACAGGATGTGGGTGCAGATGCGGTCGAGGAACCAACGGTCGTGGCTCACAACCACAGCGCAGCCGGCAAAGTCATCGAGACCCTCCTCGAGGGCGCGCAGGGTGTTGACGTCGATATCGTTGGTGGGCTCGTCGAGCAGCAGCACGTTGCCTTCTTCCTTGAGCGCCATGGCCAGGTGCAAGCGGTTGCGTTCGCCGCCCGACAGCACGGCTATCTTCTTTTCTTGGTCGGCTCCGGTGAAGTTGAACTTCGACAGGTAGGCGCGAGCGTTGACGTCGCGGCCGCCCATGCGGAAACTCTCCACGCCTTGCGAAATCACCTCGTAGACAGTCTTCTCCGGGAGCAGGTCGTGGTGGGTCTGGTCGACATAAGCGATTTTTACTGTCTCGCCCACGTCAAATGTGCCAGCATCGGGTTTCTCTTGGCCCATGATCAGGCGGAAGAGGGTGGTCTTGCCGGCACCGTTGGGGCCGATTACGCCTACGATGCCGTTCGGGGGCAGCATAAACGACAGGTTCTCAAACAGTTTCTTGGTGCCAAACGATTTGGCGAGCCCGGTGGCCTCGATAACCTTGTTGCCAAGGCGCGGACCGTTGGGTATGAATATTTCGAGCTTTTCTTCTTTTTGCTTCTGGTCCTCGTTGAGCAGTCGGTCGTAGCTTGACAGACGCGCCTTGCCCTTGGCTTGGCGAGCCTTGGGGGCCATGCGCACCCATTCGAGCTCGCGCTCCAGGGTCTTGCGGCGCTTGCTGGCCTGCTTCTCCTCCATGGCCATGCGCTTGGTCTTTTGGTCGAGCCATGACGAGTAGTTGCCCTTCCATGGAATGCCTTCGCCACGGTCGAGTTCGAGAATCCAGCCGGCCACGTGGTCGAGGAAGTAGCGGTCGTGGGTGATGGCAATCACCGTGCCGGGATATTGCTGCAAGTGTTGCTCCAGCCAGTCGATTGATTCGGCGTCGAGGTGGTTGGTAGGCTCGTCGAGCAGCAGGATGTCGGGTTGCTGCAGCAGCAGGCGCACCAGGGCCACGCGGCGGCGCTCGCCACCCGACAGGGTTGAAATCTTTTGGTCATCCGGCGGACACTGCAGGGCATCCATGGCGCGCTCGAGTTTGGTGTCGATGTTCCAAGCGTCGGCGGCATCGAGCTTGTCTTGCAATTCGGCTTGGCGAGCAATCAGCGCGTCCATCTTGTCGGGGTCTTCGAGCACCTCCGGGTCGCCAAATGCGGCATTCACCTCGTCGTATTCGGCCAGCAAGTCCATGACGGGCTTAACGCCCTCGCGCACCACCTCGATCACTGTCTTGTCAGGGTCGAGTTTGGGGTCTTGCTCGAGGTATCCTACTGAATATCCGGGCGAGAACACAACCTCGCCTTGGTAACTCTTTTCGATACCGGCGATAATCTTAAGCAGAGTCGATTTACCCGAGCCGTTGAGGCCGATGATTCCGATTTTGGCCCCGTAGAAAAAAGACAGGTAAATGTTCTTGAGCACTTGTTTTTGCGGAGGGAATGTCTTTGACACTCCTACCATCGAGAATATTACTTTTTATCGTCAGCCATGAGTTATTGGGTCTTTGGTCTTTGGTTTTTAGTTTTTGGAAATATTACCCTCTTGGGCCACTGCGTCAGCTATTGCGCCTTGGCGCATATTGGCGCCTGCGCATATTGCGCTTTAGCGCTATCGCACCTTAGCGCTTGCGCTTGGGCGGCGCTGTGCGGGTGGGGTAGTCGCAGTGGACTTTGCCGGTGGCTATGTTGTTGAGCTTTGAGCGGTCGAGCTGGCGGCGGATGGCCGATACGCGGTCCATATACACCTTGCCCTCGAGATGGTCACATTCGTGCTGGATGATGCGCGATAGGAAGCCGGTAAACTCCTCGCAATGCTCCTCAAAATTCTCATCGAGCCAAGTGAGGCGTATGTGCTCTACGCGCTTGACATCCTCCGACATGCCTGGCAGGCTCAGACAGCCCTCGCTGCGACTTACCATGTCGCCGTCGAGCACCTCGAGCTTGGGATTGATGAGGGCTTTTTTCCAGCCGTCGCAGTCGGGGAAGTTCTCGGCCACGGGCGTGGCGTCAATCACGATGAGGCGTATGTTCTTGCCCACTTGCGGCGCAGCCAAACCTACGCCTTCAGAGAAGTACATAGTCTCAAACATGTCGTCGATCAGCTTTTGCAGATCGGGGTATTCGGGTGTCAGGTCCTTAGACACGGCGCGTAGCACCGGGTGGCCATACAGGTATATTGGTAGCTTCATAAGCTCAGGTATGTTTCTGTTAGTATCAAATCCCCTCTCCGGAGCTCCCCCCTTTAGGGGGCTGGGGGCTTGCTTGTAGATAATCGTTCAATAGAATAGCGGCCGACACGCGGTCGACTGTGGCTTTGTCGCGGCGCGCCATCTTGCCGAGGCCTCCATCGAGCATGGCCCGATGGGCCAGCACCGAGGTGAATCGCTCATCGTAATATTCGATGGGCATCTCGGGCAGGGCTTTTTGCACCTGGGCCATGGCCGGGCGCAGCCATCGTTGTGATTCCGAGGGTTCGCCCCTCAGGGTGGTGGGGAGCCCCACGATGATCTTGTCGACCGCCTCGGCGGCGCAATACTTGGCGAGAAATGCCACCAGGTCGCAGGTGCGCACCGTCTCGAGCGGGTTGGCGGCTATGCGCAATGGGTCGGTCACCGCTATGCCGCAGCGCTTGCGCCCAAAGTCGATCGATAGCAGCCTGCCCATTCTCGCTTATTTGAGTTTGTCGCTCAGAGCGCTGATGGCGCGGTAGGCCGGCACTCCGCGGTAGAGTATGTCATATACGGTGTCGAGGATAGGCATGTCGACCTGGCGCCGCTGGTTGATGTCGTGGATGCACTTGGTGCCGTAGTATCCCTCGGCAGTCTGCTCCATCTCCATGCGAGCGGCCTTGACCGAATAGCCCTTGCCGATCATCGAACCGAAATTGTGGTTTCGCGAGAATCGCGAGTAGGATGTCACCAGCAAGTCGCCGAGATACACCGAATCGCAAATCTGCCTCGGCCGGGGGCTTACGGCGTGGACAAATCGCTCCATCTCGCGGATGGCGTTGCTCACGAGCATGGCCAGGAAGTTGTCTCCGCGTTTCATGCCGTGGATGATGCCGGCGGCGATGGCGTAGACATTCTTGAGCACAGCGGCGTATTCGATGCCGTCGACATCGGTCGAGGTTATGGTATGCGAGTTTTTGCTGGAGATGCACTTGGCAAAGTCCTTGCTACGCTGCAGGTTGTGACAACCGATGGTGAGATAGCTGATGCGGTCGAGGGCTATCTCCTCGGCGTGGCATGGGCCGGAAATCACCAACAGGTTGTCGCGGGCTATGCCGAATTTCTGGGCCATATAGTCGGTGACGAGCATATTCTCATCTGGCACGATGCCCTTGATGGCCGACACTACGGCCTTTTGGCTTATGTCGACATTGATCTTGGCCGCATGGTCCTTGAAGTAGGGCGAGGGGGTGGCCAAGAGCAGGGTGTCGCAGTTGCGGCACACCTCGTTGATGTCAGATGAGAAGAATATGCGGCTGGTGTCAAACTCCACATCGGTCAGGTAGGCGGGGTTGTGGCCCTCGCGTTTGAACTCCTCGATGCGGTCGTCGCGCCGCATGTACCATTCCACGGTTTCGCAGTTGCGCAGCAGCAACTTTGCCAAGGCGGTAGCCCAACTGCCGCCGCCCATCACAGCTATCTTGCCAGGAAACTCCATAGTTCTAATGAAAAATGAATAATGAACAATGAAAAATGAACAATGAATTTTTAATTTTTCATTTTTAATTTTTCATTTCTTTTCGGGTCGCATTTGGGGGAATAGCAGCACCTCTTGGATGGCGGTTTGGCCGGTCATCAGCATCACCAGGCGGTCCATGCCAATGCCCATGCCTGATGTCGGAGGCATTCCGTATTCAAGGGCGCGCACAAAGTCCTGGTCGATGATCATAGCCTCATCGTCGCCCTTTTCGCCCAGGCGCATTTGCTCGACAAAGCGCTCGTATTGGTCGATGGGGTCGTTGAGCTCGCTGTAAGCGTTGGCCAGCTCTTTGCCGTTGACCATCAGCTCAAAGCGCTCGGTGAGTTCGGGGTTGTTGCGGTGCTTCTTGGTGAGGGGCGACATTTCGATTGGGTAGTCGATGATGAAGGTGGGCTGGATGTATTTGCCCTCGCACTTCTCGCCGAAAATCTCATCGATGAGCTTGCCCTTGCCCAGCTTGGGGTCGACATCGATGTCGAGTTGGCGGCACACGTCGCGCAGCTGCTCCTCGTCCATGCCGGTGATGTCGATGCCAGTATGCTCCTTGATGGCGTCGATCATGGTCACGCGGCGATAGGGAGCCTTGAAGCTGATCACATTGTCGCCAATCTTGACCTCGGTGGTACCGTTTACGTCGAGACAAATCTTCTCGAGCATCTTCTCGGTAAAGTCCATCATCCAGTTGTAGTCTTTGTAGGCGACATAAATCTCCATGCAGGTGAACTCTGGATTGTGGTTGCGGTCCATGCCCTCGTTGCGGAAATTCTTTGAGAACTCGTACACGCCCTCAAAACCGCCCACGATCAGGCGCTTGAGATACAGCTCATCAGCGATGCGCAGGTACAGGGGGATGTCCAGGGCGTTGTGGTGGGTTATGAATGGGCGAGCAGATGCGCCGCCGGGTATTGACTGCAGGATGGGGGTTTCAACCTCGATGTAGCCGGCTTGGTTGAAATATTCGCGCATCGAGTTGTAGACCTTTGTGCGCTTGAGGAAGATATCCTTCACGCCGGGGTTGACTACCAGGTCGACATAGCGCTGGCGATAGCGCTGCTCGGGGTCCTCGAATGCGTCATAAGCCACGCCGTCCTTGACCTTAACGATGGGCAGGGGGCGCAGGCTCTTGCTGAGCACTGTCAATTCTTGGGCATGCACGGTGATTTCGCCGGTCTGGGTGCGGAATACGAATCCCTTGATTCCGATGAAGTCGCCGATGTCGAGCAGTTTCTTGAACACCACATTGTACATGTCTTTGTCTTCGCCCGGGCATATTTCATCGCGCGACACATACACCTGGATGCGTCCACGCGAGTCCATTAGTTCGATAAATGATGCTTTGCCCATGATGCGGCGGCTCATGAGGCGTCCGGCAATGGTAACGGGACGCGGAGGCTGCTGCTCGTCAGAGAAATTGGCCTTGATTTCGTCGGTATATGCGTCGACGGGATATAGCGCGGCGGGGTAGGGCTCGATGCCCATATCGCGAAGCTTCTGCAGCGAGGCGCGGCGTATGGCTTCTTGTTCGCTCAATTCGTTCATGCTCAATAGTTGCGTATTTATGGATTTAAATGCAAAGTTACTCATTTTTCTTCAAATAATAGCCAGTTGAGGGATAAGATTTCTAAATATTAGGTGAGAAATCGGTAGAAAGGCTAAATAATGTGAAATGAGTGTAGATTTTTGCCGAAAAATTATGTTGTATAACATAAAAGTCGTACCTTTGCATCAGTTTTTCATGGTATTAGATTTAAGGTAGAAGATTATTCGTCGTGACGACGAATAATTTTTTTTGTACCTACCAAAAACGTAAGCACATAAGAAACCATAAGCACGTAAGAAACCATAAGCACGTAAGAAAACGTAAGCACGTAAGAAAACGTAAGCACACCTCAGGTAATTTAAATTTAATTTACCTATAGTGTGCTTACGTTTTCTTACGTGCTTACGTTTTCTTACGTGCTTACGTTTCTTATGTCCTTATGGTCTTTATCTGATGACGATTTTCTTGGCGGTGGTGGGGGTGCGCACGATGTAGACGCCGGGGTTGAGGGTGATGTTCTCAGCCTGGCCCTGGTAGACGGCTGCGCCGAGGATTGAGTACACGCCCATTTGTTCGCGCTGCGGGTTGAGCAGTTCGCGGCCGCTCACTGTGAAGCCGCCATCGGCTGCTGCCGATGAGATGCCAGCCAGCACATTAAATGTCATGGTCACCGAGGCTGCCTCAGCATAGGTCGAGTTGCCGCTCTGGGTAGCCTTGATCGACACTTCGCCATCGCCGGTCAGGGTCAGCACGTTGCCAGAAATGGAGGCGATCGATGAACCTTTCACCACCTGGTAGCTCACTGCCAAGCCGCTCGATGCGGTAGCGTTGAGGGTGATGGTCTCATTGTCGTATACGGTCGAGAAGTCCTGATTCCAAGTGATCGACTGAGCCTTCTTGCTTACGCTCACCGACACTGTGGCCTTGATGCCGTCAGCGGTAGCCGTAACGGTGGTGGTGCCTTCACCTACAGCGGTCACGAGTCCGGTAGCGCTGATGGTAGCCACGCTGTTGTTGCCAATAGTCCAAGTCACTTCGGGCCAGGTAGCGTTGGTGGGCTGGATGGTGGCATTGAGCTGGTAGGTGTCGCCAATCTCGAGTTCGCACTTGTCAGCGTTGAGGGTAAGGCTCTCCACAGAGATTTCGGCATCGATGATCGACTGATATTCTGCCTTGCTCACCAGGCGCAGTTCGGCGGGAGCGTCAGCGTCGACCACCAGGTAGCTGGTGTTTCGGGGCACCATTTCATAGTCGGCTGAGATGTAGCCGAGTTTGCCCTCTGAGGTAATGCCGAGTTCGCGCATGGTCGACTTGTCCCAATCGGTGTAAGCCACGTGGTTAGCGCGGTTGCTGGCGAAGTAGGCGCCCTGGAGCTTGTTGCCCGAGGGGGTAGTGCCGCCTGATGCCTTGAGGGTTACTATGTTGTCGGCCACGTTGGCGCCCTTGCACTTGATTACGACGGGAGCGCCGCCGGCCACTGTGCCAGTCATGGTGTCATACACGGCCAGGCCGCGCTTGTTGTCGACAGTGGTCACATACAGGGCCTCCATGCCGTCGGGCATGGTGTAGGCGAATGAGCAGTAGCTCACGCAGTAGTTGTTGCCGTCGGCGGTGACGGTGGGCTTGAAACCGAAGAAGTTGTCAGATGAAGTCTCGCTGATGGGGTGGGTGTACCAGAGGCGTCCGGCGTTGACGGCGTTGTCAACCATGTAGGTCATCTCCTTGGTCGAATAGTCCATGTCGCCCATGTATTTGGTCATGCCGCTGTAGGTGCCATAGGCCAGGCAGGCGCCATTTTCGCCCTCGGCCAACAAGTTCATGTACGCTTCGACCATGTCGTAGACGCTGCAGTTCTGGGCCTTGATGTTGTAGAGGCTGCCCACCTTCTCGATATACAGCACTGATGCTGGGTCAGAGAGGGCGGTCTCGTGGGTGTAATATAGCTCGATGGCTGAGAAGTCGACCTTAGCAGCTGTCTTGTCGACCACGGCGTGGCGGTCCATCAGGTAGGCTATGCGGGTGGTTTTGTAGTTTTCTACGCGGTAGAATCCGTTGCCCTGCCACGTCCAGGTCTCAGCCATGACGCTGGTGGCGCAAGCGGCGACGCAGAGCAAGGATAGTAAAAATTTTTTCATATTATAGGGTCGTTGAAATTGCTTGATGGTCAGTTTGCAGATTTGTTTACTTTTCTCAATCGCTATTTGCAGACTTGTCTGAAATTGCTATTTCGGGAAATTAATGCGCAAAGATACGAATTTCGCTTAAAATACCGAAATAAATCACCATAAAAAACGATAATCACCCCTTTTTCCTCTCCCTCTCCCCTCAATTCACCCCTCTCCCCCTTTGTCATTCCAACCAAAATAATTACCTTTGCATATCCTATTTTCCTTTTGGGGCTTTGCCCCCATGTCTAATAGGTTTCCGGATGGCTAGCGCGTTGCACGTCTCCTGTCAATCAACCGTACCTGGAGGGTTACTCGATCCCACAGGTGTCCGGATGGCAGTGCTACGCACTAGCCATCCGGATACCAAGTTGAGTGGAATGCCACGGAATGTGGGGTATGAAACTTCCTGGGAAGTAGATTAGAATGCGATAGTCCGGCTCTCAATAGAAAGTAAGAATGAATTTTTAACCCATTATACTATATTGTATATGACTGCAGAAGAGAAATTGAGATTGGAGGAGAAGATAGTGGAGATGTTGAGCACTGTCTATGACCCGGAGATACCGGTGAATATCTACAGCCTCGGGCTGGTGTATAAGATCGACCTCGACGATGACGCCAACCTCAATGTGGATATGACGCTGACAGCTCCCAACTGTCCGATGGCCGACTTTCTGGTCAACGATGTCTACGACAAGCTGCGCAGCATCGACGGCATCAAGTCGGTCAATGTCAACCTGGTGTTCGAACCAGAGTGGAACCAAGACATGATGAGCGAAGAAGCCAAACTCGAACTGGGATTCTTGTAAAACCACTGAGATTCGAATAAAACCACGGATTACACGGATTACACGGAAATCCAGCATTTGTTTCC
>NWBJ01000045.1:0-23608 GCA_002633115.1 Muribaculaceae bacterium Zag1 | reverse complement strand
CAAAAACCAAAAACCTGATTATGGCTGCTATCTATAAGATTAATGAGATATTTTATTCGTTGCAGGGCGAGGGCGTCTTTACCGGGGTGCCAGCCGTGTTTGTGCGATTCAGCGGCTGCAACCGCGCCTGCGACTTTTGCGACACCGACTTCTCTGCCTCGACTCCCATGACTGCCGAGCAGATCGTAGCAGAGATAGAGCGCTATTCGGCCAAGCATGTCGTCATCACAGGCGGCGAACCTGCCCTGCAGGTCGATGCCGCCCTGGTCGAGGCCATCAAAGTCACCGGCCATTACGTGCAGATCGAGACCAACGGCAGCTTGCCGGTGCCTGACAATATCGACTGGGTGACATGTTCGCCCAAGGCTCGCCCCTGGGGCATCCAGCGCGTCGACGAGCTCAAGGTAGTATATCAGGGCCAGAATGTCGAGGAGATTGCGGCTTATTTCTCGCCCCGGCTGCAGAGTTTGCAGCCCTGCTCGATGCAAAATGTCACAGAGACAGTGGCTTATGTGCTGGCCCACCCCTGGTGGCGACTCTCGCTGCAAATGCATAAATTAATTGATATCAAATAATTCCCAAAATAAATTAAACCGCTATGAAAATTCTGAAATCCTGTCTGCTTTTAGCCTGCTTGGCTCTCGGCCTGTCGGCCTGGGGCTACCGCTATCAGTATGAGACGGCCCCGTCCGATCCCATGAAGACCCTCATCTACACCCTCCCCAACGGCCTGAAGGTGTACATGACCGTCAACAAAGACGAGCCTCGCATCCAGACCAACATCGCCGTGCGAGTTGGCTCGAAAAACGACCCCGCCGAGACCACCGGTCTCGCCCACTACTTTGAGCACATGATGTTCAAGGGCACTCCCGACTTCGGCACCACCGACTACGCTGCCGAGAAACCCATGCTCGACCAAATCGAGCAGCTATTCGAGGTGTACCGCGTCACCACCGACTCGGCCGCTCGCGCCCAGCTCTACCACCAGATCGACTCGATCAGCTACCAGGCTGCCCTGCTGGCCATCCCCAACGAGTATGACAAGCTAATGTCGGCCATCGGCGCCAACGGCACCAACGCCTACACCAGCTACGACATGACTTGCTATGTCGAGGATATCCCGAGCAACGAGATCGACCGCTGGGCCAAAATCCAGGCCAACCGCTTTGAGCACCCCGTGCTGCGCGGTTTCCACACCGAGCTTGAGACCATCTACGAGGAAAAGAACATGTCGCTCACCCAGGACTCGCGCAAGATGACCGAGGCTATGCTCCACGCCATCTTCCCCAACCATCCCTACGGCCAATGGTCGGTGCTGGGGCATCAGACACACCTGAAGAATCCCTCGCTCACCAACATCAAGAATTACCACAAGCAGTGGTACGTGCCCAACAATATGGCCATCATCATGGCTGGCGACTTCGACCCCGACAACGCTGTCGACATCATCACCAAATATTTCGGCCACTTCCAGCCCAATCCCAACCTGCCCAAGCTGCAGCTCGCCGACCCGGAGCCCATCACTGAGCCCAAGAGCGTAGAGGTGTGGGGCAACGAGGCTGAATCCCTAATCCTCGCCTGGGCCTTCCCGGGAGCTAAAGATCCCATGCTTGAGACACTCGATATTCTCAACGCTATGCTTACCAATGGCAAGGCTGGCCTCATCGATGTCGACATCAACAAGCAGCAAAAAGCCCTGGGCGTAGGCACAGGCATGTGGCAACTCACCGATGGGTCGGTCTATCTGGCTCAAGGACGTCCACTTGAGGGACAAAGCCTCGACGACCTCAAGGAGCTGATACTGGCTGAGTTTGCCAAGTTGCGCGCCGGCGACTTTGACGAAGCCCTCATTCCCGCCACCATCAACAATTACAAACTGCAAATACAGGGATGGATAGAAAATAATTCGGGTCGCATGAATATCCTCCAGGATGTTTTCATCAAGGACCTCGACCTCGAGCATGAAATGACGGCCCCCGACCGCATGAGCCGCCTCACCAAGCAAGACATCGTCGACTTTGCCAACAAATACCTGCGCGATGATAATCTGGTGACCATCTACAAGCGCCAAGGCCCCGACCCCAACGAGCTGAAGATCGCCAAGGCCCCCATCACTCCCCTGCCCACCAACCGCGACGCATCCAGCGCCTTCCTGCAGGAAATCCTGAGCGAGAAGGTTGAGCCCATCGAGCCCGTTTTCCTCGACTTTGACAAAGATCTCACCTTCCTCAACGCCAAGGACAACCTGCCCGTGCTCTACAAAAAGAATGAGAGCAACGACATATTCAACCTGATCTTCGTCTACGACTTCGGCATCGCCAACGACAAGGAACTGAGCATGCTTGGCTCATACTTCCCGCTGCTCGGCACCGCCGACATGAGCGCTGAGCAACTCGCCCAGAAATTCTACCAGCTCGCATGCTCCTACAACATCTCGGTCGGCGCCAACCGCAGCTACGTAGTGATTTCGGGCCTGTCGGAGAATATGCCTCAGGCTCTAGCCCTGGTCGAGGACTTGATGGCCAACGCCCAGCCCGACCAGGCAGTGTACGACAAGACCGTTGAACGCCTGATCAAGAGCCGCGAAGATGGCAAGGCCAACCAGATGACCAATTTCTCGAATCTGCGTTCTTATATGGTCTTTGGTCCCGAGGTGCGCAAGGCTCTCCACATCAGCAACGCCGAGGCCAAGGCTCTCAGTCCCAAAGACCTGACCGACAAGCTCGCTAGCTTCAACGACGTGCAGCACACCATCATCTACTACGGTCCCGACAGCGAGCAAGACGTGCTGGCAACCCTGGCAAGCGTCCATCGCATCCCTGCCGAGCTCAAGCCCGCTCCCGACCGCGTAGTGAACATGCCCATCCAGCCCACCGAGACGACATTCTACATCGCTCCCTACGATGCCAAGCAGCTGTACATGTACCAGTACACCACCGAGGGCAAGCTATTTGACCAAGGCATCGAGAACGACCGCAAGCTCTACAACGAGTATTTCGGGGGGGCATGAATTCGATCGTATTCCAGGAGATGCGTGAGGCTCGCTCGCTGGCCTACTCGGCTTGGGCATCGCTCAATAGCCCCGGATACAAGGCTGACCCCTACTCATTCGGAGCCATGATCGCTACCCAGAACGACAAGATGGAGGATGCCCTCAAGGGATTTGAGGAAATCATCGAGCAGATGCCGGTGAGCCAGCAGGCTTTCGACCTGGCCAAGCAGGGATTGGATTCGCGCCTGCGCACCGAGCGCATCATCAAGGACGACATCGCCTGGCAGTGGCTCGACAACAAGGACATGGGCATAAAGGGCGACACCCGCAAGAGCCTCTTTGAGGCCCTGCCCGGAATGACCCTCGACGAGGTAGTCAACTTCCAGCAGCAGAATGTGAAGGGACGCACCTACAACATCTGTATCCTGGGCGACCCCAACGACATCGACCTCGATGCCCTGCGCGCCCGCGGCAAGGTGGTCATGCTCACCACCGATGACATTTTCCCCTATTAAATGAAAAATGAAAAATGAAAAATGGCCCAAGAATGAAAAATGAATAATGAATAATGAAAAATGGCCATCCGGACCTACCCGGATGGCCATTTTTCATTATTCATTATTCATTATTCATTTTTCATTATTCATTATTCATTATTCATTATTCATTTTTTGAGGTTCATTCCCACCATCATGCCATCATATTGGTTGAGGAGGGACGAGAGGGCTGAGATGGTTGAGCTGCCCTGGCCGGTGAAGGCGGTGACCATCTTGACCAGGCTGAGCATGCGCTCCCAGTCGAAGAGCAGGGTCAGGGTCGAATAGCTGTAGTAAACCTGTGCGGTAAAGCTGATCAGGCCGGTGGTGCTGCGTATCTTGAGTTCACGCGCATCGCTGTCGAGGGTGTAGGTGCCCTTGATAGTGCGTCCGCCGAGGGTCATCGAGCAGTTGCCATCCTCGTCGAAGGTGAAGCTGCATGACGAGGCTGAGATGCCAATCTTTGAGTATACGTCGGTGAGCTTGCCCTCGATAGTGTTGGCGGCAACGGCTCCGCCGGCTTGTGTCAGGGCGTTTTCGCTGGTGAAGCGGCACTCAGGCGAGGAGTATTTCCAGGTGCCAGAGAGGCGCTTGGGGGTTACGGTGGTAGAGTTGCCGACGAGCGATGAGAGCAGGCTGCTCACCAGGCTCTGCGAGCCAGAGCTGTCAGACGATGAGCTGCTGCTTTTGTATGAGCCGCATGAGCTGAGCATTACGGCGGCGAGTATTAGAATGAGACAAGATTTAATTTTCATACTACTTTATTTTGGTTGTTAATTGGGTGATAAAGGTTACAGCTGGGAATGAGGAATGAAAAGTGAAAAATGAAAAATGTCAGAGGGGATTATTTTTCATTTTTCATTAAAAATGACTGCGGTAGCCTGGGCAGCGATGCCCTCACCGCGGCCGGTGAAGCCGAGGCGCTCGGTGGTTGTGGCTTTGACTGAGACGCAATCGAGGGCGATGCTCAGGTCGGCAGCCACATTTTGACGCATCTGCTCGATGTAGGAGCTCATCTTGGGCTGTTGCGCTATGATGGTGACATCAACATTGCCCACGCTGTAGCCGCGCTCGGCGAGCATGTCGCGCACAGCGCGCAGCAGGGCACGCGAGTCAGCGCCCTTCCATTGCGGGTCGGTGTCGGGGAAATGATAGCCGATATCGCGCATGGCTGCCGCTCCGAGCAGAGCGTCAGTCAATGCATGCAGGGCCACATCGGCATCGCTGTGGCCCAACAGTCCCTTGTCGCTGGGGATATCTACCCCGCAGACTATGCATTTGCGCCCCTCAACGAGGCGATGCACATCAAATCCATTACCTACTCTGATCATATCAAACTCTTTTTAAAACCAACGATTACACGGATTACACGGAAACTTATGGAGGTCAATTAGAAAACCATGGTTTACACGGATTTAAAGGATTCCATCTGGATGGCAATCCGTGTAATCCGTGTAATCTGTGGTTTTAAATATGTCACGGATTCTGTAGTGGTTATCTACCAAAGATCTGCTTCAGGCCACCCATGTCGAAGGTGAGGGTGAAGCGGAGAGTCTGGTCGAGGGGCGAGCTCTGGGCGGTAGCCATCATGTAGCTGGCATCCAGCTTGAGCACATTGGTGGCGAAGCCGGCTCCCATCGCAAAGTATTTGCGGTTTCCCTTAAACTCATTCTCATAATAATAACCAGCGCGGAGGAAGAATTGTTGGTTGTAAGAATACTCGGCACCGACCGAGAAATTGATTTCTCGGATCTCCTCCTTGAATCCGCCAGGAGCGTCGGTAAACGACTTGAAGATACCGGTGATAGGCGACATATCCTTCCAGTCCTGCAGCGCGGTCTCGTATTCGAGCTGACCCTCGGCAGTGTTCATGTCATAGTCAGCTTCGCGCGGACGAGTAGGCACAAGCAACTTATTGAGGTCGAGGCCAATAGCCAGAGTATGATAATCAGCCAGGGGGAACATAAACATGGTACCCAACTTGAGGTTGGTGGGCAGGAAGGCGGGGTCTTCGCCGTTGTTGAAACTCACCTTGGTACCGATGTTCGAAATATTCCAACCCCACGAGAATTGGCACTCGTTGCGGCCAATGATGGGATAGGTGGTGAAGTAGCCGGCGATGTCGGCCGAGAATGCCGAAGCACCGGTCTGCTGGTCGCCAGCGTAACTGTCAGAAAATCCCAAAGCCGAATAGATGTAGCGGAACACCACGCCCATCGAGAATTTCTCAGACAGTTTGCGCGAATAGCCCAGATCGAACGACATCTCGTAGGGGTTGTAGCTTTGCACAACCGAACCATCGGTATTCTCCGATGTCACCTCGCCGAGCGAGAAGTAGCGGAGGCTGGCGCTGATGGCCTGGTTGTCCTCGTGGCCAATTTTCCAGTAACCTGAGAGGTTGGCCAGGAAGATGTCGTTGACCAGCTTGCGCAGCCACGGGGTGTAGCTGAGCGAGAGGGCGGCATCGCTGTAAGCGAACGCATATTTCGAGGGATTCCAATATTGCGAGTTGGCATCTGGCTCGGTGGCCGCGCCGAGGTCGCCCATCGAGGCACCGCGCGCATCGGGAGCGATGCTGAGCGAGGTCACGCCAGTCTCAACGGGATTGAATTCGTTTTTCTGCGCCATGGCTGCCATTGCAACAAGCAGTGCCGCCAAAGCGAAATAGTATCTCAAGAAATGTTTCATGCTTTGGTTAGGGATAATGTCTACGAATAAATTAACTCAATTCTCTTGGAAATATTGTGTAGACCTAGCTGGATTATGCTCTTGAGAGCCGTGCTACGCACTCATAGAGATTGGGTATTGATATTTCTGACCCCACATTCCGTGCTACGCACTCCATGTGGGGTTAACAGACAAGATTCGTGCTACGCACTATTTGGTTCAGGGGAATGCAGCACTATTTGATTTTGAGGCGGAGGGAGGGGGTGGAGGAGAGGAGGGCGGTGAGGCGCTGGTTGAGGATGGGGTTGGTGGTAAATGTGGGTAGGGGTGGGATGATGATGTCGCCGGTTTTGATAGTGGCTATGCGGGTGGCTTCGGCGATTGAGGCCACAAGGGCTTGGCGCCAGTCGTCGGCGCCAATGGTAAACGACTCGGTAATGTCGCCGAGCGACCACTCAGCCTGGATATCGCCCTCGGGCAGTGGCAACCACTGACCCGTGGTGACTGCGCTGTCCATGATGGGCCAGCAACTGACCTCAGTGCCATCGGCTGGCCGCAGCACAGCTACGGCACCGTAGGCGTCGACATAGCGTATGGCGAATTTCTCTGCCACATTCTTGCCGAGGCGCTCAATGCGAAAGGCTATGCGGCCCTCAAGCGACCACTCGCCCCAGTCTGGCACGAACAGCGGCATCACATCGCGGCCAACCGCCGAATCGCACACCGATTCCATACCATTATTATGTACAATAAGGATTTTCATCTTTACAATCGTTAGTCAGAGCCGTGCTATCGCACTCTTATCTATATTAGAATATTCCACTGTACCCCACATTTCGTGCTACGCACTCCATGTGGGGTTAACAGACAAGAGTCGTGCTACGCACTATGGGGCGGCGACGGCGATGCGGCGAGAGGCGGTCTCGTAGGTGGTGCCATCCTCGGTGATCGAGGCGCGATAGAGATAGATGCCGCGTGGCACGCGACGGCCCGACGAATCACACAGATCCCAAGTCACGGGAGCCGAGTTGAACATATCGCTCGGACCTGACACAGTGCCGCTCCAAATCGGACGGCCCAGCAGATTGTAGACCGAGACAGTAACTGTCAAGTTAGAATCCGGGCGGTCATGGCTGATGTAGAAATTAGCCTCGGTGATAGCCGGATTGGCATCAGTGTAGACCTCAAAGATGGTGGGCGAGAGATTCTCAACCACGGTGAAATAGATATCCTGCGAGGCAGAATTGCCCGAAGTGTCCCATACGCGCAGACGCAGCGTGTGTCCGCCAGTGGTCAGGTCCTCAAACGGATAATTGATAGTGCCAGAGGCGCTCCCGTCAGATGCCGGAGTATAATAGAGCGATACATCGGTGTATGTCTTGGTATCGTCAAGTACCAGTGTCATCTGGTGGCCAATGCCGGCGGTCGACAGGTTGATGCCAACATCGTCGCTGATTTCGGCTATCGCCATCGGCGAGGTGTTAACCTTGTCGCCCGACTTGAACGAGCTATGGTTCATCACAAACGATTCAATCAACGGCGCAATGCTGTCGACCGGAGCCTCCTCATCGAGGCCATAGACATAGAAGTCGCGGTTTACGCCCACAGCCTCTACGCCAGAATCAGAGTCGTAAGCCATCATATTTAGAGTGGCCTCGCGGAAATTGTCGGCAATCTCGCTCGGCATGGAGATGTCAAGTGAGAAACGTCCGCTCTCAACCTTGCCCACGCCGCTGAACAGTATGTCGCCGTGCTGCTCAAAGGTTATCTGCACATTGCCTTCGGTGGCGCCGAGGGTGGTGCTACTCTTCTCGGCATCGTAGAGCGAGACCTCGATTGTGCCGTTGAAATCCTCAAGGACGCCGCCCAGTGGCGAGTGCACACTGCCCTTGAGAGTGGTGCGCTGCAGCGCCATCAGGGTCACTTGGTCCTCGATGTCGACTGCCTGGTCGCCAATGCTGTCGAGGGTCACGATGTTGCTCGGCATGGCCAGCTCGAGAGCCGGGTCGCCCATCAGCACATAGCGCAGACGGTTGGTGTTTGACTTATGCTCGTCTTTTTCGGTGAGGATGTTATTTTTGGCATTGCGGTAGATGTCGCCTAGGCGTGGAAGCATTCCCTCGCTGTCGCGGCTCAGGATAGCGCGGCCTACGGCGCGCGTAAACAGTCCATTCTCAGAGATATATACCGGGCGGGTGGCGCTGATGGTGGCAATCGTGCCTCCGTAACGCTCCTGATGCAGGATTTCGCCGCCGCTGATGGTGTTGCTGTCCCAGCGCAAGAAATCGCATGTGGCAGCCAACAGCACCGGCACCTTGTTAAGGTACATGTTGTTGATGTCGTTGTAGGTGAGCATCTTCTCGGATGTCCACGAGTGGTTGTTGGCATGGCCGCTGTAGTTCCACCATACCACGCCCTCGTCGAGCATGCGGTACATATCTGTACGGCCGCCCTCGCAGGCTCCAGCCACCTTTTGGTAAGCATCGACATAAACCTTCGACACTAAGCATTGCGCCTGGTCGGTGGCGAGCAGATTGGCGATTTCCTTTTCAGTTTCGGTTAGGTGAATGCCGCTGTCGCCATCATCGGCCAGGAAGAGGAAATGGTTTCTCCAGGTGCCTTTCTTGTTTTGCTGCATATACTGAGCCAGCTTTTCGATTCCGCTCTTGGCTTCGTCGATAGTTTGCACTGGCATACGGCCCACGGCTACGCACAGGTCATCGAGGCCGAGGTTAGAGCCAGAGCCATCCTCGAGCATCGCGATGAAGTCGTCGGTGCCAAATGCCGAGTTGTCGCTCAGCTGGTTGCGGCGCTCGCCGCCAATCCAGTAGGGAATGGTGCCGCACGAGGTGGTAGCGTCAAATTGCGAGGTGAGATGGCGGTTGTCATAAGTGGCGCGGCCCATCAGCAGCGCGTATTTGATTTGCGATACGCTGTCGGTGGCGCCTCCACGGTCATAAAGCATCTTCAGGCAGCGGCGCAGAGCCGATACGTCGGCCGCACCCGAGGCGAACTCATTGTAAACCTCGTCAACATTGAGCACAGCCACTGACAGCGGACGGCTGGTCGAGGCATGGAGAGTAGCCAGTCTCTGGGCTTGTGTCAAGAAATCGGGCAGGGCGAAAATCACCATGTCGACGCATTCGGTGGCATGTACATTCTGGTTGTTCACTGTGCCAACGTAGGTCGGTGATGACAGCGTAGCGGTCGGATTCCAAGCTGCATAAGTGCGGTCGGTGTGGTAGTCGTTGGTCCACACGGCTGCGCTGCCCGCGAGGTTGGTATTGAGTTGGGTAATAGCCATGGGGTTGGTTACGTCCCACACCACTGTCTCGCTGCTTGCCCCTGACAGTGAGGCCATCGGAGACGAGAGGTTGAACCACAGATAGCCACCCGACGGGAGAGTCAGATCTTTGGTCGATGTCACGGCTATGTAATCGAGCCAGCAGTCGGTCATCGACGAAGCCGTGGGTATCGAGATGGTGATTGAGAGATTGTCACCAGTGTAGTCAAACGAGTGGGTGCACACCGTGTATGTGCCATGATTGTAGCTCGACGATGCGGTGGCGCTGATGCGGTCGGTGCCGTTGGTGGTCAGCTGTTCGCCATTGACGGTGAATGTCACCGTTGCCGACGAGCTGGAATTGCTGACGATGCCCACGTCCATCACAGCAGCCGAGGTGGTGTTGGCACCGGGGACCGAGAGTTTGAATGTGCGCGATGTCTGCGCGGTAAAACTCTCGCCAACAAGCAGATGGCCAGCCTCGCCCGGCGAGGTGCGGTCATATTCATACTGCACGTATTGCTGATATGAGGTGGCTGGGTCGCCGATTGATGCGAGGCTCCCGGTACCCTGGGTGGGGATTTCGGGCCATTCCTCGGCGGTGTCTGACAGGAAATAGTATCCGTAGGATGAATAGGTGTTGGGGTTGCTGACATAGGCTCCGTTGGTCGACTTGGCCCAGCTCTCCGGGCCCACGCCGTAGAAGATTAGGCCGCGCGAGGTGCGCACGGCTTGCACTATCGGCAGGTCGTCGGTGTAATTGTCGAGGGTGAGCTCGTCGGGGATGCGAGCGCCGCCGTAGCCGTAGATGCGCACATTCTCGGGGGTTGAGAATCCCCAATTGCGCAGCTGCGTATCGGTGATCAGGTACATGCCGGTTTCGGCCACGCTCACTTTTACCCACCGCCCCGAGCTGAGCCGCGACGATGTGGCATAAACATCAGGCGAGAAGGCATTGGCTGTCAACCAGCCAATGCACCCAAGCAATATGAGGAGTATATGTCTAAACATAAATATGTGGTTTATTGTGTCAACCCTGCCCTCCTTTGCACCTTTGTGCCTTTGCACCTTTGTGGGGCCAATTGGGCAATCAAGCAAAGCGGCGTGGTTTATTGTGTCAACCCTACCCTCCTTTGCACCTTTGTGCCTTTGCACCTTTGTGGGGCCAATTGGGCAATCAAGCAAAGCGGCTCTGACAAAGGCGCAAAGGCGCAAAGGTGCAGAGGGGTCCTGGGATTACGGCGCTATGATGCCGTCTCTATAACGATTGCGCACTATTAATTATTGTGCTCGAGCCAGCGCACAAAATCCTCGAGCGAGCCATTGTAGGTGTTGATGTCGACATCGCCCTTGATACCAGCTACGCGCCCCTTGTGGCTGTGTTGCCACAGGCGCCACCCGTATTCCTCTGGCACCGACCCAAGCGAACAAATCCATAGCTGTCGCCCGTACAGCGTTGGCTCGACATAGCGGTGATAGCCCTGCTTGTTGGTGTACAGAATCACCCGATAGTCGGATGCCTCGAGCACGTTCACCATCTTTTGCAGCTCCTCGATCACTTGCACATCGGGCGTGCCCTGGGCATTGTTCCACTCCTCGACATCGATGGCCAGCGGCAAGTCGAGCGGCCGCTCGGCTATGGTGTTGAGGAAATGGTATGCTTGGATATGCCCCGGCGAGTCAAAGCGGAAAAAATGGTATGCCCCCACTTTGAGCCCGGCCTTGACAGCATTGTCGTAATTACGGGCAAAGAGGGCGTCACAGAAGTCCGTGCCCTCGGTGGCCTTGAGCATCACAAAGGTGATGCTGTCGGCTGCAAGGCGTGAAAAATCGACATCGCCGTTGTGCGATGAAAGGTCAATGCCTTTCACCGGGAATTCTGCGCGGTCAATATCATAATGCTGCTGCGCACGCGAGCAACCAGAGGAAGCTACGGCGGAGAGAACCCACAGAATAGCGCATACTGCAATGTATATGTCGCGGCCCCGAGGTCGGAGCAGCCTTGCTATAACTGTCATAAGGCAAAGTTACAATTTTTTGTGGAATAATCCAAAAAAATGCCACAGATTGGCGCGGGCCAATCTGTGGCGTTATGTGAATCAGAGGTTGTCGGGGATTATTCGTAGATGAGCTCCAGGTCGTCGAGATACATCACTGAGCTGCCACCCACGAAGTAGTCGCCTCCGCGCGAGGCTGCAGCTGTGCACATGATGTAGGTCGGACGGATATCTGTGCGATAATAGTCCAGAGGGATGGTGAACTCAACCAGGCCGTCGCCCGAGGTAGCCTCGGTGAACACTTGCTCGCCGTAGGCGATCACGTGGCTGCTGGTCTTGTCGAATAGCTGACGCGAGCTCGACTTGGTCTTGATAATCACTGGCCATGCCTCGCCATCATAAGTCTCGGTATAGTCGTCGAGCAGAGCCCAGTAGATGATGCCCTGGTCTTGGTCGCCCTTCTTGAGGTCGTCAAAATCGCTGCTCTCATACGATACCTCGGCCGGCTCGTAGCGCACGTAGCCGTGCAGCTTGGCGGGACGCCCGGTGAATGCGCGGCCCCAACCCAGCACGCCGTCGGTGCCATCGGTGGCGAGATATTTGCCAACGAAGACGTTGCCAGCAGCAAACTTGCCAATGATGCTGATGCCCACGAATTGCGACTGCAGGCTGATCGAGTATGTGCCGCTGTGCACGTAATCGGTCGATGGCACAGTCACATTCTTGTTCATTGTCGATGAGCCGTGGTTGCCGCTGTCCCAGAACATCTCATCGCTTGAGCCGTAGATCAGATACGGGCTTGAGCTGGTCTGCCAATTCTCAAAGCTATTGTTGGGGAATTGCAATTCGGCCTCGGTGACGAAGCTGCTGACCGGGCTGGTGTAGCTGCCCATGGTCACGTAGAACTCATAAGCGGTGTCGGGGGTCAGGCCGGTGAGCTTAGCGCTATATGTTGCGCCATTCTTGGTGGCGGTGACAGTGCTGATGCCAGCGCGGCTGCGGCTTGACGATTCGGCGTAGCTGACTACGATATCGCTGCCGTCATCGCTGAGGATGTCGCCCTCGATTACGTAGCTGTTGGTGGTCAGGGTGATAGGAGCGTCAGCGGTTGCCAATACTGGGTCGGGTATGGTGATTGGGGCAGCGGTCTTGAGGATGGTCAGGCTCTCGGTGTTGGTCAGGCCGTTGGCGTCGGTCACGGTGATGTTGATCTGGTGCTCAGTCTCCCAGCTCAGGGCCTCGGTGAAGGCAGCTGAGAATGTCAGCATCATATTGTAACTGTCGGCGGTAGCAGTGCGGGTCCAAGTAACGCCGCCATTGTTGATGGTATTGATGAGGGTAGTCGAGGTAATCTTGATTGGGTCAAAAGATGTGCCTTGGATACCCAGGATAGTCGGGAAATCTTCGCACTCAAGCACTACGCTCTTGATCTCTGAGGTAGTGGTGATGTAAGCGCCAAGTTCGCCCGGCTCTTCGTTGGCGCTGTAGACATCGGTGAGGTCAAATTTCTCTCCATCCTTCACGCCATCGATGCGCGGAGCAGCGAGGAACTCAACACTGTCGTAGACTGGCTCTTCGGTGGTGTCAACCTCAATGTCGAAGAATGCACCGCCCACATGGGTATCGTCGGGATCGTTGGCTGTGAACACGATGTTGAACTTGTATTCATAAGCGCTCTTCACATTTTGCAGTACGCCGTTGAATTGGCGCTCTGCGCCGTCGCTCTTGCGGTGGCACATGCAGATCCAAGTCAGGTTCTTGTCATAGCTCGGCATCATGAAGTAGCCGCGTGTCTCACCGCCCGGCTTGAACGAGAGTTGGCCGCGCTTGTGGCATACAAACAGCGAATCGACAGTGTATGCGTCGAGCACGCCGTCGCCGTATTCAACTGATACCACCACATTTGCGATTTTGCACTCGATGTTGACCGGAGTCACTTCGCCAGCATTCACGTCAAATGGCACGTAGGCTTTGAACCACCGGTCGGTAAACGAGGCCGAGATCGAGTCGCCAGCCCAAGCCTCAGCCACATAGTGGCCAGCATTGAGCGTCAGGCTTGATGGCAGGTTGTCAAGGCCGTTGTATAGGCGGATCACGCCGCCATCATTTTCTGAGGTGAGCCAGAACTCAAAGCTGTCGCTAAGCTCGGCAGCGAGGTCGTCGCTCGAGGTGCGTGATGTTGTCTTGAGGTCGCTATTGATCGAAGCGCTGATCATGATGCTTCCCTCGCCCACCAGGGCGTTTTTTTCATCGGAGCAGCTGCTCAACGATGCGGCAACCAGCGAGGCAGCCAGTATGTATTTGTAAGCTTTCATGATGCGGCAGATTAATTAGTATGGAACTTAAGGGTCAGGGTATCCTCATTGTTCTGATCATCCTCCATGTCAAGGATGAAGTTGTGGTTTGCAGCCCCGTAGATGTTGAGCAATGGGATAAACTGTGTGATATCAAATTTCACATAAGTAGCGCCAATCACATCCTCACCAGTGGGAAGGCCAAGGCCTTGCAGACCAGCCTCGTATTGGCCCGGATAAGCGAGGTCAAACTCTGATGTCAGGCCAACGCCAGTCAGGATGTCTGAGGTCAGGGTCTGTGAGTCGATTGTGACATGCAGGTGGGTCAGAGGATTCTCTGAGGTGATGTAGACTACAAATTCGCGAGTTTCGGGATTTGCAACCTCGATGGTCTCATCGACATCGAATGTGCCAGTCACAGTGAAGTATTCAGTTGTGCCGGGGTCAGGTGTCGGGTCTGGATTCGGGTCGTCATCATCCTCGGGGTCTTCCTTGGGACGAGTTACTGGGATAACCACCTCGCCGCCAGTCTCGATGTCTTGGCTTACCTCAATGGTGTCGGTGACATCAGTCTCAGCGATTACGTCAATGCTGACACCAGTGCCAGTGCCGACTGTGCCACCTGGGTCTGTGCTTGGGTCTGGATTGGGCAGGTCGCTGTTGCCATTCTTGAGCGAATAGGTAATCTGGTAGTGCTGACCAGCGGTCACGTCGGTGTAGGTCTGCGAGCAACTACGACTCGAGCCATCGACTGTGCCATTGAATGTGGCTACCAGAGTGTTGCTGTTGGTGACAACCTCGAAATATCCCGAGCGAACCTCTGACTTGGTGAATGTGAGGTTGCCATCATCATTGGCCACCACGGTGACGGTGCAGTCGTCGCCCATCACCTCGTAGAGGTCTTCGGTGTAACGGATAGTCACCTTGACATTGGCGAAGTAGCAAGTCACTGTGCCAGCGTTGCTGACTTTGTTCTCAGTGATTGAGAATGCCTGGGTGCCTTCGTAGTAGGGGGCATCCCAAGCGGCCTTCTCCTGCTCGTGTGATTTCACGCTCAGGGTGTAGTCGCCCACATTGAGGGTTACTACTTCTGGCATTTCTGAATACTTGTACGGGCCAGCCACCACCTCTTGGGTTGTGCCGCTGCCTTGGAGTATCTCAACGAGGAAGCTTGAGGTGTCGATATCAGTGGCCCTCGATTCCTCGCTCACTGTCACTCCCAGAGAACTCAGACGCAGAGTGCCCTCCTTGTCGAGCTTGGGAGTCCAGTTGTCGTCGCATGAGCCCAGACTCAGTGCCAGGGCGCATGCGGCTGTGATTGTATAAAATATGTTAGATTTCATATTGGTCTTTAGTCTTTGGCTTTTGGCCTTTGGGAAAGTTACCACTTATCATATTGGTCTTTAGTCTTTGGCTTTTGGCCTTTGGGAAAGTTACCACTTATCATATTGGTCTTTAGTCTTTGGCTTTTGGCCTTTGGGAAAGTTACCACTTATTACTTGTAGCTGAGGGTTATCTCATCGACATAGAGCGATGAGCCAGTGTAGCGACCATCGGTCCAGTTGGCAGTTCCAGCATTGTGCAGATAGTTGCTGCTCTTATCCCATTGCAAGCAAGTTGCGTTGTCTGAGCTCTTGAAGATGACTTTTATCTTAGCGGCCTTTGCGCAACCGGCAGCATAAGACAGGTTCAAGGTCATCGGGATGTAGCTATCCTGGGCTGTAATCTGTTTTGTAGCGGTTGCCAAAACATTGTCGTTGGCATCCAGCACTGAAATTTCAGCGTAACCGTAGTCAGCAGCGTTGGTAGGAATGTACTTGTAATAGAAGGTCATCGACTGTGGACGGCTTGAGAATGCATATCCGTAGACAGGGGATTTGCTGCTTGAATCGTAAGAGCCGAGATACAACTGGCCAGCGGTTACATTCTGGCATGCGCCAGAATTGCCAAATGATGTATTCCCTGAGCCCCAGCCTACAGTTTGGATGATGGCAGTTGCTCCTGAGTAGCTTTCCTCACCTTCGCCAGTGTTGGGATCTTCGGTTGTTTCCATTGCTGCGCGAGTGCCTGAGAAGGCGCGATAAGAGGTGCCACCGTAGCTGAACATGCTGTTGCCGGTGCCGCTCTCCGATGTGGTGAGCAGGTTCATGGTGCCCCAAGCTTGCTCGGTATCATCGCCAATGCTGGCTGCTGCGCTTGTGTTGGCGTAGGGATACCATACGAGCTGATACTTGGTAGTGGGTTGTTCGTAGCTCCATGACGACATATCGTGGTTGGGCAGTACGCGATCATCTTCGGTTGTGAACGAAATGGCATCTGACAAGTCGGCATCGTCGCCGCTGAGGGTAACCTTGACATAATAGGTAGTGTTGGCTGACAGACCAGTCAGTGTCACTTGGTCGCCATCGACAGTGCGCTTAGTATAAGTGGTGTAGCTTGTGCCATTGGTCGAGAGCTGTACGCCCAATGTGGCTGCGCCGTAGTTGAGCACTGATGAGCCGTCGGCTGCAAGCACGGTGAATGTAGCCTCGTAGCACCATACATCGTTCTCGTTGATTGAGAGTTTGATGTCGGGATATGTGCGGGTGATTGCAATCTCGTTGCTGGTGGTACCATCGGTGTAGAGAGCGCGGAGCTCAAGGTCGCCAGTCTCGGGCAGCCCAGAGACGGTAGCGGTGTATGTGTTTTCTTGGCCAGTGACTGCCTCATAAGATACGGTAGCATCGTTCCAAACGCCTAGCACATCGTTGTATTGGATCTTGACATTATCAGCGATGTAGCTGCCGTTGTAACCCACGGTCATAGTGAGCGAAGATTCGCCAAGGGCCAGGGTGGTGGTTGACGGGTCAGAGATTGAGAGCTCGGCAACAAATGGCTCAACGGTAGTGGTCAGGACGGTCGGGTCACTGCTCTTGCCGTTGGCATCAACCACGGTGAGGGTGAATGTGACATCGGCAGTCGAGGTCTGGGTGAGCAGTGCAATATGCTCAAGCACGCCTTTGAAGTTGATTTCAGCCATCTCGTCGGGATTGCGCCAGAGACCTACGGCCGATAGGCCCAGGGCCTTGAGGTTGGCTTGCTCGGCAGCGGTGGCTGCGAGCAGGTCAATCGATGCGGGCCAGCCGGAGATGCGCTCAGCATTGTCGGTCACGAGGTTGACTTGTGCGAGTTTGCCGGGAGCATAGATTGTGGCGAGCAGGTCTTCGCTGTAGATAGCGCCCTCGGTGTGGTTGATGGCTACGCCTGAGGTAAAGCCCTCGGTGATGATTGTGGGAGCCGGGGTGGCGAGGGCCTCGTCATCGAGGTTGATGGTGACGGTTTCGCCCTCCTCGAGGTCGTCGTTGAATGTCACTACCAGAGATGCGCCATTGGTCTTGTCAAAGTCGCCAGTGATGTCGGCCTTGATGTTGTAGAATTTGCGGATCTCAGATGGCACGGTAGCCACGAGCACGCTCGACTTTTCGCCGCCCTGCTTTGTGATATTGAAGGTGACTGCAACATTTTCGGGCTTCATGTACACGCGGCGAGTGGCATCGGCGGGATAGTTGATTGCCTCGGTGCCGGTCTCTGACTTGAAGTCGACTGAATAGTCGTCGAGGTAATTCTTAACGTTGTCAGAATAGGTAACCATAAACATCGAGTTGTTGAGCTCGGCTTTGATGGTCACCGGGGTGACTTGGTTGGCGCTGACCACTACGTTTGTGGCCTCGCCATAATAGTATGGATTGCCAAAACCCTCGGTATCGGCGTCGCCATAATAAACTTTGATGCTGTAAGTGCCTACTGGAAATTCGGTGGATTCGTCAAAAGTACCGAGGTTGAAATACCAAGCAGCCCCATCCGAGGCTGTGACAATCATCGAAAGGTCGTCCCTGGTCACTTCCCAAGCCTCTACTCCGCCATCGGCGGCGCGCGAGCCGGTCACAGTGGTCGAGGAGATGACTTGAGAGTTGACGGAGACATCGAGGGCGAGTTGGCCCTGGGCGCTGCCGCTCTTGACGAGCGAATCATCGCCACAGCCGCTCAGCATCAATGCCATAGCCGTGAAGCAACCCCAAAATCTTAGTTCCTTCATTGTGTTAATTATTGGTTTAGTTAAAATTACATTCCTTAACAATAGCAGCCGTCTGGCCCTAATGTCACAATCAAATGCAAAATTACTAATAATATCCCAATTTAAAAAATCTTGTGGCTTTTTTGGCAAAAAAATGTGCCATATAGATAAATAGAAACGTAAGCACATAAGAAAACGTAAGCCCATAAGAAAACGTAAGCCCATAAGAAAACTTAAGCACACTATAGGTAAATAAAATTTAAATTATCTGAGGTGTGCTTACGTTTTATTACGTGCTTACGTTCTTTGCTTACGTTTTCTTACGTGCTTACGTTCTTTGCTTACGTTTTCTTATGTGCTTACGTTTTCTTATGTGCTTGCGTTAAGGATTAGGCTGGTTGGATGGGCAGGATGCGGCGGGCGAGGGTGCGGATGCCTTCGCGCAGCTTGCTGCGCGATTCGCCGGGGTTGGAGGCAGCCAGACGCATCTCTACAGCAAATGCCACAAGGGCGTCGCGCAGCGGCTGCAGGGCGCCGACGGCGAGCTGCATCTTCTTTTCTGCCTCATCGGTAAGTTTCTGCCAATCAGCGCGTGTGAGTCGCGCCTTGGCCATCTTGGCCAGATAGGGACGCAGAGCGTCCAATCCGAGATGCCAACCCGAGGGGGCTATGCCGCCCCACCAAGCTGCCCAGCTGTGGCTGTCGGCTTCGGCCGGGGTCGATTCCTCGAGTTCGCGATTCAGCTCATAATCGGCTGCATGTGCCAGCACAAACGGGTGCGAGGCCTTGTAGGCGAGTTGCAGAGCCAGGTCGATACGACCCTCTTTGACGTATTTTCTTACGCGCGAGGCAGATACCGGTAGCCCGTTGATTTCGAGACGCGGAATCTCCATCACCTCGATAGGCAGGCTGCGCTTCATCTCCTCGTTGTAGGCGCAAGTCAATGGGTCGGTAGGCTCGGTGCCGACCACGCGGGCCGAGACGCCAAGAGCCGGGATGATATGATGGGCGAAGATGTCGCAGTCGAGCTGTATGTGAGCGCGAGCGACCTCAGAGGCCTCCTTGATAAAGTATGTCGGGAAGGTTGCCTGGGATATAACATAGTCACTGCCCTCAAGCACGGCTACATTGGTTAGGTCCTTGACCCCCTCCTCGAGGATTTGGCGCCGCTCCTGGTAGGTATATTCCGACTTGTCTTCCTTTACGGGGATTATGTAGAGGAAGTCAAATCTCTTGGCGGCTGTCTCGATCAGATAGCGATGGCCGAGGGTCATGGGGTTGCAGTTCATCACAGCCACGGCTGTGCGACCGCCTCGACGCTGGCGCATCAGGTATTCGCAATATGTGGCGATGCCGCTGCGGTTGCTCTCGAGCAGCACTGCGCGGTCGCTTTGTCCGATGGGTGAAAATGACAGGAAGCGGAACAGGTTTTTGTATTCCGGCTTCGTGTAGATCATGATGTTTGATATTCCCTCGGCATGGGCTGCAGCGAGCACGTGCTTGACGAGCCCGTTGGTAATGCCTTTGTCGCGGAAACCTTGGCGCACGGCGATGCACTTGATGATATTGCCATCAAGTCCGGCACCACCGAGCAGTTGCCCGTCGGCGGTGTAGGCACCGAAGTACTCCCTGGGTAGCTTCTCGGTGCTAAGGCCCGTAGCTGCAAGCAGCTCCTCCACCTTTGCGCGTTCTGAAGGGGAGGCAAGGGCCACTCGGCGGATTCGAATCGAGCTGTCCATAGTCTTTCTCCTTTCTTTAGTTGTTACTCCGCAAATATAGCCATTATTTTTCCATTTTCCAAGCTTTATTTGAAAAACAAATAAAAAAAGATATTGCTTACCCCTTTAATAAAAAATATAGCGCCCCTGTGAGCAATAAAAAAACCCGCCGTGAGGCGGGCTTTTTATGGAGGGGTGTGGGGTTTATTCGACGATACAGATGGCTACGCGGTTTAGCTGGTAGGGATCCGGAGCCTGGAACGGCTGGTAGTCTTCGTTCTTCATGCTGTCGACGATCATGCGATCCTCAGAGATGCCATAGTTCTTAACAAGAGCCTTGGCAACTGCCTCAGCACGCTGCTTGGCGAGACGTACGTTGATAGCCAGTGTACCAGTGTTGCGGTCAGCATAACCGGTGATCGAAACCTTGGTCTCGGGGTTAGCCTTCATGAACTCGGCGATGTCGCGCACCTTTTGCATCTCTTGGATGGTAATCTTCCAGCTGTTGATCGAGAAGAATACATCGCGACGCATAGTCTCGGGCATCACAACCTGTGCTGATACCTCGTCGACCTGTACGGGCACCTCGACGATCTTCTCCACAACGCGCTCGATAACCTGAGGCTCGTGGCGCACTACGCGCTTGGTATAGCTCTGGCCGAAGGTGTACTTGACACCAGCGAGCAGGTTGAAGTACCAGTCAGCATTTTCAGCCTTCTTTGAGTTGTAGTGGTCGTTGAGGAAGTTGGCATTGAACTCGACGCCGAGTTTCCAGTTGTCGTTGAGACGGAAGTCGAGGGCAGCGCCCAAGCGGCCGAGCAGACGGGTGTGGGTACCGTCCCAGATGTGCTGCAGACCGGGCAGTTCGCTGTTGATAGCCTTGATCATCGAGTTGTACTCGTTGGCGCCATCATTGCCCCAAGCGATGTTCATGCCGATACCGGCGAAGATGTTGAAGTCACAGAGACGCTCGGGGTTGTAACCGCCGATAGCGTTGGTGACATTGAAGAGCACGTCAACTGCGGGAGCTACATATTTGTAGTGCCAGTATTCGCGACCGTTGTCGGGATAGCGGGTCTTGAAGGCCTCGGCAGCCGAGTTGGTCTCGGTGGGCCAGAACTCCTCAGTGCCAACGCTCTGCCATGAGCCGATGCCCAGGCGCACTGCCCAAAGTGGGCTGAACTGACGACCCACAGTGATTTGGGTGTTGAATCGTAGGAGCTTACCGAACGATCCCTCGCCCAGAGTCTCCTGACCGCCAGCCTGCGCCTGGACGAACCAGGTGGGGTGGAAGTCGTATTCTACGCTTTCCTCAGCCTGTGGTTGGGCTGCCATTGTGAGCGAACCCATAGCCACTGCAAGAGTAAGCAATGATTTATATATTTTCATTGTTGCAATATCTCTTAGGGTTATTTAACGTTGACGTAGTACTTGCGGGTTGATACAAATCCGTGGTAGTCAGCAGCCTGGTAGAAGATCTCGTAGGTGTAGTTCTTGCCAGTTTCGAATCTGAATGCTACAGTCTGGCGGTCGCCGTCGAATACGGTGTCCATGAAGTATTCAGCCTTGTTGGCAGCCTTGAGGGCAGCGATGCAGTCAGCGTCACCGTTGGCAGCGCTTATGCTGTGGTCGGCCTCGTCGTAAACGTTGGTGATAGCTACATACTTGCGGTATGCGGGCGAGAGGAGCTCAGCATTGTAGGTAGTAGCGAGCAGAGTAGCAGCACCATTGCTGGATTCCCAAACTGAAGGCAGCACGCGTGATGTTGACAGACGGCCAACCTTGCCATCGCTTGCATAGAGCATGAAGCACTGCATGTAGTGGTTCGGGTCCTCAAGGAGGTTAGCGATGCGGTTGTAAGCTGACTCAAACTTGGTGTAGTAATTCTCAAACTTGTCGGTAATCGACTGAATCTTGCCATTAACCTCATCCTGGAGATTCTTCATCACGTCGGTGAGCTGCTCGTTGACTTGCTCGGTGATAGAATTGATGATGTTGTTGAATTGCTCTTCGATGTCGTCGATCAGAGAGTCGAGGTTGCCCTGCCAGCCTTCGATTGAAGCGTTGATGGCATCCTGGACTGCTGCGATAGCAGATGCGATAGCATCGTCAAGTTCGTCAAGACCGTCAACGGTGAATGCACCAATAACAGTTTCGGGCTCGGTGTTGATAGTTCCGTCAGGATTTACGCTGATAGGCTTCTCATAAGTAACCTCAACTGTACCTTGGCCGCTCATGTCGAGGCCAGTGAATTCAACAGTAACCTTGTCGAAATGAATCTTGTCGATTGTGAATTCGGGGATATCGAAGCTGATAGTAACATCGTCGAAGTTGAAGGTGAGGTCACCGAGGAGCTGATCGAAGCTGGGGATAGTGGGCAGGTACTGAGCCAGGTTCTGGCCGGCCATTGTAGCGTAGCTCAGAGGACGGAAAGTAGCAGCAGCCATGTTGAACTGGCCATAGCAGCTTTGGGTGCCTTCGTTGTCGGTCCAAGCGCCCTTGAGGCCGTAAGCGGGCATTGACTGGTTGTCAGTGATGGTCTGGTAAACGAGAGCGCCTACCTTAGCCATGTTGCCGAGAGTGCGGTTCTTGAGAGCGTCCTTAACGGCGGTGCCGAGGCCCTCTTCGAGCATAACGCGTACCTTAGGCACATCGCCTACGTTCATCGAAGCGTCAGCTTGCCAGAGCACAACATCGTCGTCGCTGGTAGCGCGGCTTGCGTGGCCAAACAGGATTTCTTTGTTAGCGGCCTTAACAGGGTTGGCGAGGGTAACAGGAGCCTCTTCGCCAAGGCTGTTGATGAGCGAGAAGTTGTAACCCGAGGTGAGGTCGAGGTTAGCGGGGTTGGCGGTGAAGTAAACCGAGCCCATGTTGCCATTGCTGGCCAGGAAGGTGGTATTAGCGCTGATGATTTGCTCAGGCTGAGTGTTCAGCAGTGCGATTTGATCAGCTGGGAGGATTTCAGCAGGATTTTCAGCTGACTTATAGCCGAAATTTACACCATCAGTATCATAGAATACCGGGAAGGTGAGGTTGTGCGTAGCATAGCCATAATAGTTGAAGAGGATCATGGTCTGCACGTCGATGGGAGCTGAGAGGCTGCCGAAGACGGGGCTGGTCACTTGGTTAACGATCAGGCTGTTGATGCGCTTCTCAAGGTTCTCGATGCGCTCGATAGGCATTTGAGCGAGGAGGGCCTCAACCATTTGCTGGAGTTGAGATACTTGATCCTTCAACGGGCCGATCACATTGATGTCGAGTTCGGTTACATAGGTGTTGAGGTCGGTAATCTGGTCTTGGAGCTCTTGGTCAGCAGCTTCCATAGCCTCGGTCAGATCTTTCTCCATTTGGTCGAGCTGGTCCTTGAGGGCTTGCATGTCGGTGTCATAGTTGGCAACGATGTCCTTGATTTCGGGCACGATGTCAATCAGCTCTGAGAGGACCTCAAGCTGGGTCTGAGCATTGCTGATGTCTTCCTTCATGTCAGCGATGTCTTCTTGGTTCTGAGTTACAATAGGCTCGAGGTCCGTGTAATTCTTAGCCAAGTCCTCATACTGCTGTACGAGGCCTTCTGCACCGTAGAGGGTGCTCTGGATTTGAGCAAAATACTCAGCCAGTGTAGTTCCGTCGCCGGTGAGGTTCTGGATTTCCTCAATGGCAGCAACGAGGTCTGCGATGGCTTCTTTGTTACATTCGCATGTTACGAGGTCTTCGATCAGTGCCTTTACTTCAGCCTCGGTCATGTAACCCTTGCCGTCGACATATTCCTTGGCAGCCTGCAGGGCGTTGTTAGCCTTGGTGGTGGCATCAGCCTCGAGAGTGGTCTGGAGGGTTGAGAGTTCGGATTTGAGCTGGGTCAAGGTGACGTAGTCATTCTGAAGCTTAGTTCCGAGTGACAGGTACTGATCCTCGAGTGTGTTGTACATGTCCTCATCAGTGTCCTTGCACGAGGTGAAGCACCCGGCAGCTGTCACAACGAGGGCCGCAACCAGAAGAGAATTTGCGAATTTCAGTTTCATCTCATTGTAAATTAAATTGTAAATATTGAGTCCACTTTAAAAAGTGGC
>NWBJ01000044.1 GCA_002633115.1 Muribaculaceae bacterium Zag1 | reverse complement strand
CACAAAATTTTGGACACCCTAGTTACTTTTCCACTCACGATGATGGTGGCCATGGGGGCAAGGGTGCTCGCAGCGGCCTTGGCATGGATTGGCATTGGGACCACAGCAGCCGCACCAACAGCCAAAAGCACCAGCATGCTGAGCACTTGATTGCTTAGGGTCTTTTTCACACAGTTTCTCATGTTTAATAAATGATTGATTTATGATTAATATGTTCTTTAAGTGGAGAATTTAAATCAGATAATGCAAAATTATATTGAAGAAAAAACTGTGGGGTGACTCAAACTTTCCAAACTTGACTAAAAAGAAGACTTGGTGAAATTTAGGCAACAAAATGACGAAATTTTACACCTTAGAATTAGCGAACTATGAGAAAGAAGTTGTAACTTTGTATCATCCAATTTAATCATTATCACAATGAAACATCAAAGGTGCAAATATAGAATCCTTGTCACAGTGATTACAATGTTGACTTCCATGGCAATGTATGCCCAGCAAATATTGTTTAAGCCATTACCTTTTCTTGACAACTTATCTCTGAATTCCATCTTCACCTTATATCAAGATGACATAGGGTATATTTGGATTGGCACTCAGGATGGATTGGCAAGATATGATGGCTATTCACTGCAATGGTTTACCAACAGATACACCAGCCTGCCCCTGGTTGGAGGCAATGATGTGCGTGCTATCAATGAAGATAGCAAATACATATGGGTAGGGTCGGCCACAGGCATCACTTTGATAGATAAAACCAACTATCTTACCCGACCTTTGTTGGAAAAGAATTCACCCATAGGCACAGTGCAGGACATGAAGCGTGGTAGCAACGATCAAATGTGGATTTGCATAGATGAAAATGTGATACGATGCGACAATGAAGTGGGAATATTGGCCAAGTACTCGCTGCCTGCTCATCCAAATTGTCTATTTTACGATCGAGATTCTACGTTGTGGGTGGGATGTCAGGACGGTTACATTTTGCGTTACTCAGCCGGAACTGACCAGTTCAAGCCTATGCCTTGGCGCATGGATACGAAAAACATCTATAGAATTGCTGATGACAATCACAGAAATCTATGGCTTGCGACTTGGGGCCATGGTCTATGGCGCTTTGATCCGTCTGCAACCCATGAAGAGCAAATGTACACTTCGTGTCAGATTGTAAACCCAGTGCGCGGAGTACCAGAGCGGGTGTTTTACGACATTGTCCAAGATGACTACATGGGATATCTGTGGGCTTTGTCGCATTTCCGATTATATGTGCTTGAAATCGGAGAAGATGGCAGCCTCAAGCCAGTTGAATTGCCTAAGTCAGGAGCTCAACATTATGATTTTACAATGACCTACAGCAAGATTCTCAAAGATAATCATGGCAACCTATGGCTTGGAGCCTTCGATGAGGGCCGTATTGTTAATTTTGACACGGAGGACGTACAAAACTTCATACTGGAGGATCTGGAGCCTAAAATCGGACTTGAACCTAATGTAATATATTTCAACAAAGACAAGAATGGCATCATATGGTTTGACCAATCGCGATTTGGCCTTTGCCTTTATAATGAGGCAACTGGTGAGGTCAGACTCCCTGGGGATGCATCGTTGTATAGCATCGATGTTGGCATAATTCGCCCAGATTCTGGCAATGGAATGTGGCTTGGAGGTCGAGAAGTCTTTTCGCGCCAGATTTGGCATGCTTGTCAAGAGGATATGAAACTCAAAATTATTGAGGAAATTAATCTTGATACCATAGGTGAAGATATAGGAGGAATGTTGGCCATACAGCAAGACACGTGTCACAATTTAAGAATCTTGACTGAAAATTCACTGCTGTATCGTAAGGCTGGGGCCCATCAATTTGAAATTAGCAGATACCCAATCGCAGATGTCAGATGCGCCGAACTTCTCTCTGACAACACTCTTTGGATATGTTCTGACTTGTCGACAGGTGTAATAACAGCAGACATGCAACATCACTCAGAGCGCCCATTGCCTGAAGGCATTTTGTCGGATGGAGAGTACTTTGTCCATTCATGTCATGATTTTATGAATCGGGTATGGTTGTCCACGAATTTGGGGCGTGTGGTAATGATTAATCCCACTACCGATGAAATTTCGGACTGCACAAATCTTTGCGGCCTTGATGGCGATATGATTTTGAATCTTGTAATTGATGTGCCCACTCAAAATCTTTTCGTAATTTTCAGCAAATACATAGTCAGAATTGATCTTAATGGGAAATTACCAAACTTTATGTATTCAGTCAAGGATGAGAATATCGATATACCATCCTTCCGTCTTGGGGCATCTTTTGTTGACAAGGATGGCTATTTCTATGCTGGTGGCCACCGAGGCTATGTTAAAATCAAAGTCCCCAACAATGAAATTGCAGATGAAGACATATCGGTCAGGATTACTGATGTTAAGTCACATGGGCAGTCTTTGTTTTTCAACAATGCAGATTCGCATCAGCACAACTCGTTAAGCCATGTGAGGATACCATCGAATCATGACAATATAGAGATACATTTGAGTTCTTTTCAATACTTCGACAGTCACAACATACGCTATGCTTATAAAATGGAGGGCGTTGACAAGGATTGGGTGTATCTCGAAGATGGGCGTAATGTAGCCCACTACAATCATCTGCCCAAGGGCAAACACAAATTCTTGGTGAAATGCACCAATCATATGCAACATTGGGTGGGAGGCAGCTCCGCTCTTATTGTAGAGCGACAGCCCGCTTGGTATGAGACTTGGCAAGCCTCATTGGTTTATATTTTGGTGTTCTTCGGTTTGGTAGGTGCGACTTCGTACCTCTATTTGCAGCGACTCGCAAGACGAAATAAAATCCGTTTCCAACGAGAACTAATGCATCTTAAAATAAACTACTTCACCAATATTTCACATGAACTATTGACTCCGCTCACTGTGATTAAATGTGCCACAGATGTGTTGCGTAAAGAATCTCCAAATTCACAGCCTGTCGAGACAATTACAAGCAACACAACACGCCTACGCCGCCTAATACAGCAAATCCTGGATTTCTGGCGAGTGGAGAACGGAAAGATGCGCCTCTCTGTGGATAATGGTGATATCACAGCTATGCTACAAGGCTCGCTTGAATGCAATTTCAAGCCTTTGGCCCAAGCCAAGGGGGTGACTTTTTCGACAAGTGTTCAGCATGAGATGCAAGGATACATCGACAAGGACAAGATTGACAAGATATTATTCAATCTTGTATCCAACGCAGTAAAATACACGCCTGCCGGACAGGGTGTGGTGGTGATCTGCCAAATCATAAACATGGATGGCAAGAATTGTCTTCAAATCAAAGTAATCGACGAGGGCATTGGCATCGACCACAAGGAGTTGCCAAAAATCTTTACTAAGTTTTATACCAATCCGAATAACAGCGACATTGAATCGAATGGCATTGGCTTGTCTTTGACCAAGGAGCTCGTAGAGTTGCATCATGGGGAAATCATGGTTGACAGCAAACTTGGTCAGGGGTCAGTTTTCACCGTATTGATTCCCCTTGACAAAAATGAATACACTGCGGATGAATTGATTCAATCAGATGGTGAGACGTCAGTCAACCAAGATGGAAGCGAGGATAGTATTTCAGAAAACGACAATGATAAAACTACAATCTTGTTTATTGACGATAACACTGACCTTTTGGCTATGATGAGTTCGCTTTATAGTGGGGAGCAGAATGTAATCACAGTGGTCAGCGGAGCCGAAGGATTGAGGTTCCTGCAGTCAACTTCAATCGACATAATTGTATGTGACTTGATGATGCCTGGAATGGATGGATGGGAATTCTGCCAAAAAGTTAAGGAGGATCCCTGTACAAGCCATATTCCAATAATTATGCTCACAGCCAAAAATACGCCAGAAGACAGAGCTCGCAGCTATCGCTCTGGAGTGGATAGTTTTATAACCAAACCATTCGATACCCAAGTGCTTAAGGCACGCATCGATAATTTGCTGCAAGCCTCTCAATACCGATACCAGAAGTTCCAAACCGAACAACAAATCGACATCAAGGCTCTTGGCCTACATTCGGCCGACGAAGTGCTTATGCAAAAGGCTGTTGAGTGTGTTGAGAGAAACATAATGGACTCTGACTTTGACATTGTGAAAATGGCTGACCAATTGTGCATGTCACGTTCAACTCTGACAAGAAAAATCAAGGCACTCACTGGTCTTACCCCGCTTGATTTCGTCTACAACATCAAGCTCAAATACGCTTGTACTCTCCTAACGCCTGAATCGAGCATTCAAGATGTTGCGTATAACCTTGGATTCAATTCTCCTAAGTATTTCTCAAAATGCTTCAAAAAAGCTTTCGGCATGACACCGAGCCAATATCAACAGAATAATAGTAAACCAACATTAGTAGCAGATGAAGTCCTGGATCATTAGTATTATGGCGGTTGCGGCAATGAGCACTGCAGCGAGCCCAAAGTATACGATTAACAGCAATTGGAATTTCGAGGGGCCTTATGTCAATCTGGAAGCCGCGAGTGCCAAATGCCCTGTCAGAGTTGACTTGCCCCATAGCTGGAATGCCGTGGATGCAACCGATGATGTTAACGGCTATGGGCGAGGGATCGGTCGATACACAAAATTGCTGAGATTGGGCGCAGAAATCGATGGAAAGCAAGTGTATTTGCATTTCGAGGGAGCCAATCAGGCAACCCGGGTGTGGGTGAACGGCGCCGAGGTGGGTAGCCATCGTGGCGGCTACACTGCCTTTGTGTTTGATATCACTCCCTATGTAGTCTGGGGCGAAAATCTGCTCGAGGTCGAGGTTGACAACAGCCACAAACCTGCCATACCTCCCCTGAGCGCCGACTATACATTCTTCGGTGGCATCTACCGCGATGTGAGCATTGAGATAGAGGAACCAGTGCACATTTCGCATGCTGACTATGCCTCGTCAGGAGTATACATAGCCACTCCACAGGTAAGCGCAGACCAAGCCAAAGTGGAAATTACTACTCTTATCCACAATGCTTGCAATGCTGCTCAAGACCTCGTCATAGAGCAAAGCATTTATGCTCCCGATGGTACGCTGGTTAAATCTATTTCCAATAATGCTAAAGCACTACCGAATACTTCGAAGCAAGCGGTTATTGCCAAATTCTCCATCACTAATCCCCAGCTATGGAGCATTGATTGCCCACAACGCTATTCTGTGGTGACCAGACTCCAAGATAAGAAAACAAAGCGGACGATGGATACCCAGACCGACTATTTCGGCCTACGATGGTTCGATTTCAGTCCCAACACAGGCTTCACCCTCAACGATAAGCCTTTGAAACTGATTGGCACGAACCGTCATCAGGATTTCAAGGGTAAAGGTTGGGCTGTTACCGACGACCACCACATACGCGACCTGAAGCTGCTCAAGGAAATGGGCGGCAATTATCTGCGGGTGTCTCACTATCCGCAGGATCCGCTTTTGATGGACCTCTGCGACCAGTTGGGAATTTTGACTTCAGTGGAAATCCCAATCGTGAATGCTATAACAGAGAGCCAGGAGTTCCTTGACAACTGCCTGGAGATGCAGACCGAGATGGTAAAGCAGAATTTCAACCGGCCATCGGTAATTATCTGGGCATACATGAACGAGGTCATGCTCGTACCCCCATACAAGAGAGGCACACCGGAATACCAAGCCTACTGCACCGAATTGCACCGGCAGGCTGTGGCCATCGACAGCCTAACCAAGGCCATTGATCCCAGTCGAGCCACACTGATTCCATTCCATAACAACATGGATAGCTATGCTGATGCCGACTTATACGATGTGGCCGACGTGGTGGGCTGGAACATGTATCCCGGCTGGTACTCTGGAAGCTGCACCGATTTGGAGAAATTCCTCGAAGAGTATCATGCCAAGCATCCTACTCGTCCAACAATCATGACTGAATATGGGGCCGATTGTGATTCTCGCCTCCACAGTGATATACCCCAGCGCTTTGATTTCACTATGGACTATGCCGACATCTTTCATGAGCATTATCTCAACGCAGTGAAGTCACTGCCCTATCTGGCCGGTGCTTCTCTATGGAACCTCAATGAATTCTACAGCGAAGGGCGCGGAAGCGCCATGCCGCATGTCAACCCCAAAGGCATCGTGACCCTCGATCGCAAACCCAAGAACACCTATTACTTATACAAGGCAAATTTCACGACCGAGCCATTTGTGCAATTCGCCAATGCAGATTGGACTCATCGGGCTGCCCAGCTCGACTCGCTGGGCGCGTATGAAACCGAAATCAAGGTATACACCAACCAACCCGAGCTAAAAGTAAGTGTGAATGGAGCCGAGCCTGAGCCTTGGGCTGTAAGCAATGGTGTGGGGCGTAAGCGTGTGGCACTGAACAATGGCATAAATAATCTGGTCGCAGTAGGTTCTAACCCAGAAATCGACAACCGCAAGTCGGTATCGGCCAGCCTAAATATCAGCCTCGAGGGAATCCCATGGCTGATAAATGATGATTTCCGAGAACTCAGTGTGATGTTTGGTTCCAAGCGCACTTACACTAATCCTGAAACGCAGGTGTGTTGGATGCCTGAGCAGCCTTACCGCCCCGGTAGTTGGGGCTACACGGGGGGTGAATTGGTGCTACTGAAGAATTGGGCTGGCACTCTGCCCGCCAGCGATGTCGATATCCTAGGCACCGACGAGGACCCTCTGTATCAGACCATGCGTCGAGGGCTGGAGAGCTTTCGCGCTGATGTGCCTAATGGTCGTTATGCCATCTACATGCATTGGGCTGATTTGACCAAGGAGCAGTACGAGACCCTGGCCTATAACTTAGGGGGAGATACGCAGCATGAGGAGAGCGATGATGCTTTCAATATTGTGGTCAATGGTCAAGTAGTGCTCCCGGCTTTGGACGTGAGAGCAGAGGTGGGACGCCAGAGGCCATTAGATGTAAAAATCGAGGCCGAGGCAACTGGAAACGAAGGGTTGCAAATCGATTTCCAGCCAGTGCGAGGGTACACTTTCCTGAATGCCCTAAGAATCATACGCCTATAGGCCAGCACTAACAGATTTCTGCTTGTGCTGAAAGAAAGTTTAGGCTAATCGATGATGCCGTCGGAGAGGGTGAAGCCGTCGAGACAACGATAAGGGAAATCGGCAAGGAATCAGAGGATTCCTCCTCGACTGCCAATTTGATTATTTCTCCCAAAGTTGGCTTTTCTATGGGGAAATGCTTGGGATTTCGATGGCGTCTTAAAGTTTTTCTATGTCCTCAGCTGATAGGCCGGTGTAGCGCATTATCTTTTCGATGGGTTCCCCATCACCCTTCATCTCACGCGCCATTCTTATCTTCTCCTCCTCGCGGCCCTCCTCGCGGCCCTCCTCGCGGCCCTTCTTCTCGGCTGAGGCAAGGGTGTTGCTGTAATCGCGCATGTCCTTAAGGCTTTCCTCGTATGCGAATTGCTCCTCGGGGGTGAAGGCGCTAATGCGGGCCTCCTCGAAGAACTTCTTGAATATCTTTTCTTTCAACGCAGAGGGGTAAGAGTCAAAAAGGTAGAGGTTCTTTATAACGTAGAGCCACTTGTCAGAGAGGCTTTCCAGTTCGTCCATCTCCTTGCGGAACTTGTCCATCTCCAGGAAAACGTATGTCAGCTTGTCGCTGAAGACTCGGCCCGTGGTGACATCGCAAAGGCGCAGAGTGTGCTTGCATTTTTCTTCCCCAGCGAATTCTGGGGGTTCGAAGTTGAGCAGGCAGACGGTGTAGATCTTGGGCAGGTTGAAGTCCCATGCTCCCTTCTTGGCCGCGTCGTCGATGGCGCGAGCCGAGTAGAAGATGGACCTGTCGATGAAATGCTCCTGCCAAGCCTTCTGCATCTCGACTATGATGTGGTCGCCGTTCTCCGTGCGGCAGTAAAGGTCGTAGACCGCCTTGCGCTCGCGCTCGGTCTGGCCCAGCTTCTCGACATTGAGATAGGTTATCTCCACGATGTCGTCCTCATCGTCGAGAATGGCGTTGAGGAAGTGGATGAGGATGTCCTTGTTGGCCTCGGTGCCGAAGAGGCGCTTGAATCCGAAGTCGGTGAACGGGTTTACGAATCTTTCCTTGCACATAGACAGGTCGGTTTTTGTTTTATGCTGCAAATTTAGTGATTTTCCCCAACAAAAACAAATCCTTTCCCAATAAGCGAATAGCAAAGGCGCCCCGTAGGTGAACAGGGGACTGTCCCCTGTTCACACAAAAATTTCCCTATTCCACAAAATTTTATACAAATCCAAGCATAACGGCCTCCTTACATAACAAAAAACTCCCGAGCCGGGGTGGGCTCGGGAGGGGGATTATAGGATAGGATTAGAATTACCGATTTGAGATGTAAATTCCAGTCCAAACTGTGTACAGGGGACTGTCCCCTGTACACAAGGGGAGTACTTAATAGGTGTAGTTGCCAGTCCAAGCATTGACGGGGCTGAAGCTGACAGATACGGTTTGTACAGCCTCTCCGTCAACAGTTACGTTGAAGGTGGGGTCGAGCTGCTCGTTGATGCCATTGTAACCGTCAATCCATACACCACCGGGCCAGTTGGCAGCATCAGCTGAGTTGATAGAGCAGTTGGTGAGGTTAAGGTTTCCATGGAGGCCATGCTCGTTGTGGATCTCAAAGAAACCACGTTTGCCATTCTGTACATTTGCGCCTCCATAGAGAGTGCAGTTGGTTGCAGTCACATCAATGATGGCATTACTGCGCATTGTAGCGTAGAGTTGTACAGCCTTGTTCTGGTTGGCTGAGAACTTGCAGTTGTCAAAGTTGAGGTAACGCGAGTAGCAGCCATAGAACAGAGCCTGGTTGCTGGTACCGTCCATGCTAGCGAGACCCGAGATAGTCGAGGTACGAGCGGAAGTGTAGAACTCGCAGTCCTTAAAGCTAACGGTCTCACCGCGAGGCTGGAAGTTACCCCAGAACTCGCAATTCTCATACTCTTCAGTGGTGGCATCGAGGATAGTGCAATAACGGCGCACGTGCAGCATGTTACTGAACTTCAGGTTGGCCTTGTTGACCATGAGGCTGCGATTGATTGAGCCCGCAGGGATGTTGTAGAGGCCATCGCTCATCACAAGAGCAGTTTTGTCCTTGCCAGCACCAATCAGGGTGATGGTGATATTCTCATTGAGATTGCCGTAGACCATAGCCTCAACACCTTCATGCTCGTTTTCAATGACATTGTCCCAAGAAGTCCATGTCTGTTTAACCTCTACAAAACTAGCGTTGGTGAATTCAAACACGCCCTCGCTGAGCTGGATAGTTGCGTCAGAGGTGAGGCTGCTCAGAATCGAGCCAAAGGTCTCAGGAGTAGCAACAATCTGGTTGTAGTTGATTACTACGTCAGATGAGGTGTTGTTTGATTCGGTAATGTTATTCATGCGACGGCCGATAATTTCACCGAAGTTGTAATCCGACTCCTTGGTGTAACCCTTGTAGTTGTGGGTATTGTCCTGGTTGAGGATGAGGCCAGATACCGAGCAGTTGGTGATGGTAGTGCCATCGGCGCAGCCGATGATGCCGCCACAGTCGCGGTAAGCGGTAATCTCGACATTCTCAACCGAGCAATTGGTGATGGTGCCGTCAACAGCGTAGCCGATGATAGCGCCAGCCTTGTCGCCATTGTCCCAGCCCGCAGCGCGGCTGCTCACATATTCAGTTTCACAAACGACGGTGGCATTTTTTACATTGCAATTCTCGATATTGAGGCCAACGTGGTCGGTCGAATAGCCGGCGATTACACCACCCCAGTGGTTAGTCTTGATGGTAGCGCCATCGATGGTGAGGTTCTTGACAGTAGCGATCATCATGCCGAAGAGACCGCCCATCTCGTGATCCTCAACATTGAGGTTGTAGATGGTCTTGCCATTGCCATCAAAGGTAGCGTTCTCCCAACCCTTGAATACCATGCCAATGGGGGTCCAAGGCAGGTTGTTGAGATCGATGTCGTTCTCAAGAGTAACAGTGTAACCAGCCACCGAGGTGTAGTCAGCATTAACCATAGCAGCCAGACCGGCGAGCTCGGCAGGAGTATTGATCGAGATAGTCTTAGTGCTGGCGTCAACGTCGGGGGTCACTACGTCGCCTTCCCATACGAGCAGGTCGTAGTCGGGAGTATAGTACTCGGGCTTGATTTCAACATTGAAGAGTACGTTTGAGGTGAGCAGCGAGCCGTAGATATTGGTGCGGTAGTTGCGCTGCAGGGGAGCGTAAGTCACGGTGACAGTGTTGACGGGAGTAGTTTCCTCGTCGAGGTAGAAGTTGAGGTCGATGTCAGCCGTGGTCTTCTCGCGGTCAACAAGCACATAGTTCATCTCGAGGTAGCTGTAGTTGTCTACAGGGAACTTCTGATTGGTGGGGATGTCAGCCTTAGCAAAGGTAACCTCCTCAGAGCCAGTAACAGTGCCCTCAGAGAGGTCAAGGGTGTTAGCGACATTGCGTACCACCATTTCGGCCTTAACATCGTGGCCAGTGTTAGTGATAACATCAAGGTCGTTGGTGCCAACATTGATCTGAGCGAACGGACGGCGCAGTTCGATAGTCTTCGACATGTTGCCCTTCACAGTGAATTTCTCTTGCTTGAAGAAAGCATCGCGAGTCTCATCGTTGGCAACAGCACCGGTGTAATCAACAGTTACAGTCTTGCCAGTCAGGTCAACATTGTAGCAGGTTGCGTTGGGTGACTGAGCCCAGAAGATGAACTCATACTCCTTGCCATTGATGAGCTGGACCTCAACAGTGGCACTGCCGTTGATTGTGGCATTGGTCTCGGAGATGACGGGGTTGGCTGTGGTGCCTCCTACCTCAAACACAGCGTACTGCAGGTTGGTAGCAGTCGTGCCGTCTGAGTATGCGCGCGATTGCATAGCGTTGGGGAGCTGGGCTGAGAGGGTGACGGTGACTTCGTTGCCTTCGCCGCCAATCAGTTCTTTCTCCTCTGAGCAAGACGCCATAGTGGCAAGTCCAGCAATCGCGAAGATTGGATAAAGGTTCTTGTTCATTGAATTTCCGTAGGTTGAATTTAAAATATTGATTGGAATAGGGATATTCTCTCTATATCTTTTCCCCCTATTCCAACCAATTTAGATTATTTATTGAGCTGCAACGACAGTCCAAGGATAAGCGTTGTCGCCGGTTGCTTGGTACTCGTAACCAGTAGCGGGAGCAACCTCCTCTTTGGTCATCATGTTGTAAGCCTTTTGGCTGAACATGCCGCCATAGATATTAACAGTACCATAAGTGAGACCGGTCTGGTCGTCATCATCGAGCACCACAGCGTAGCGGGGCGAGCTGTAGTTACCGCTCTTGATGTTCACAATAGCATTGTCACACACATACACGGTGTAGTATGCGTCGGTAGCACCGGCAGTGTTCTCGGTCTTGAAGTTGCAGTTGGTGAGGGTAGCAACTGAGCCCTCGCCAAGCACTGACAGGCAGCCGTGGATAGCGTTGATGGTCACGTTCTCGAGGGTAGCAACGCAGCCGTTCCATACCTTGAAAGCGTAAGCGGGGGTAACGCCGCCGTTGGTAGCCATGTCGAGCACAGAGGCGGTCGAGTTGATGGTCACGTTATTAGCGCTGATGGTCTTGACGCTGCGGCCATCGATGCCACGGTATGCGGTGTTGATGGTAACGTCCTCGAGGTTGAGAGCCTCAGCATTCTCAGTGTAGATAGCAGCGCCTGCGGCATTGTTGTTGCTGGTGATGGTGATGCCAGAAGCATTGAGGGTAGCGCCGTCGAGCACTTGGAAACCGCCGCGGTCGTTAGCGTAAACTTCGCCTTCGCCCGATACGGTCACGGTAGCGCCAGCGGGCACAACGAGCTGGTTGGTGCCAGTGATGATTTTGCCATCGATGGTCATCACAGTGCCATCAGCGATTTTAACTTGATCAGAGGTCTCGTTGGCCAGGTCGATCGTCACGTCAGCCTCAACGATGATGTTGTCTGCGCCAGCTGTGATAGCAGCGATCAGTTCCTGAGCGGTAGCAACATTGGCAACCTCGACAGCGTAGTCGGGAGTGTAGTACTCGGGCTTGATCTCAACATTGAAGAGTACGCTTGAGGTCAGCAGCGAGCCATAGATGTTGGTGCGATAGTTGCGCTGCAGGGGAGCGTAGGTTACGGTGATATCGTTGTATTGGGTGCCGTTAACCTCAAAGTTGAGCTCGATGTCGGCAGTGGTCTTATCGCCAACCAGAACATAACCCATCTCAAGGTAGGTGTAGCCCTGAACGGGGAAGGTCTCATCCTTGCTGGGGAGATCAGCAACGGCGAAGGTGATATCGGTGAGGGTGTTCTCGTCAACCTTGCCAGTCATCAGGTTGAAAGCGGTGTAAGCCTTCTTAACGGTCATGCCAGCGGTAACCTTCTTGCCCTCAAGAGCGGTAGCGGTGAGGTCGTCGGTACCAACATTGATTTGAGCGAAGGGACGACGGAGCTCGACGGTGTGCGACATGTTGCCAGTCACCTTGAAGCTATCGCTATTAAAGAAAGCGTCGAGACTCTCATCGCTGGCCTTAGCATCCTTGTAGTTGATAGATACGGTCTGGCCGTCCATCTCTACCTTGAAGTAGTCGGTGTTGGGGTCTTGGGCCCAGAATACGAAATCGTATTCCTTACCGGTAATGAGCTGCACGCTCACCTGAGCCTTGAGGCCAGTGAAGTCGGTTTGGTCCTGGATGATAGGAGTAGTGCTGCCTTGCTCATACACAGCGTAGGTAAGCTTGGTAGCAGTTTTACCGTCTGAGAAAGAGCGGCTTTGCATTTTAGAAGGGAGCTCGGCTGAGAAAGTGACGGTAGCTTCGTTGCCGTCAACAATCAGAGTCTCCTTCTCGTCGGAGCAGCTAGCCAATGTAGCGATTCCAGCTACAGCGACAAGTGAATAAAGGGTTCTCTTCATAATAATGTTGTATAAAGGTTATTATATTTGTTTTGTTCTTAATTTCTTTTTATCCGTGAAAATCTGTGGTTTTACCCTTAGATTCCGTAGTTTTGTTTATCTATGGATTCCGTGTAATCCGTGGTTTTATGTCACTTTATTTCTATGTTAAACTCGCCGTCAAATTCCGGGTTGATGGCTACTGATTCGTTTGAGCGCGAGGTGAGGAAGGGTCCTCTGACCTCGGTGTAATGGCTGCGCTTGAGCGGCACGTTGATCGCGTCTGAGCGAGCCAGCAGTGTGCCATCAGTGTCGTAGATGTCTACTGCCACGGCCACCGAGGTGTCAATGCCATTGGTGAACACGTAGTCGAATCCAAGTTCCATCTCCTCGGTGTCGATGAGGCGCATTTGCCCCTTGAACGACACGCCCTGGCGCGAATCGGCGGGGTGGTCAGTGAAGATGTTGAAGACGCACGGCATGTAAGCCGCGTATCTGAATACTACCTGGTATCGCTCTGTGTCAATCTCGGCGCGCGAGTCGAACGGCTCTGGTACGCTCCGGCCATCGAGCTTGGCCATATAGTCGGCAAACTCTCTGAGGTCGTTGGCGATGAAGTAGAACTTCGCCATCGGGCGCTCCAGCTCAATCGTTATTTCAGTGGTCTCGCCGCTTGGCACGTAAGGCATGTAGCTGCCCTTGAAAGCATCGCGGTATTGTTCGCAACCTTGATGCTCGCGCTCAGTGCTCAGGGTGATTTCGCTGAAATCTGAGGTTATGTAGTGGTAGTCGTCGGTCGTGCCAACTGGCACATAGTCGGTCCACACCAATACATTGTAGTTGCCCGGATCAATCTCCACCTCGATAGTCCGATCCAAGCCAAGCAGGAGGGGATAGGTGGCTGTGAGGGTTTTGATGGGCGAACGCGACGATACCCGGTTGTCAGCCTTTGATTCTAAGGGATAGATGTTGATTGTGTGTCTGATATCGTATTCCTGTTCGGCTCTCGCTCGGGTGTTGGTGATTTGAGCGAGCAGCGGCATCGAGGTCTCATGCTCGAGTTTGATTCTCAGCACTGTAGGGCCATCCGGGGTCGGTGGCTCGGGTTCTGGCTCGACATAGTCGTCGCCGAACTGGTGCACGCAATTGCACTCTAAGAGCATCAACGCGGCTACGCCAATTCGGGTCAGCAGGCTATGCCAATTGATTGGCAATCGTTTCATCGAGACCCTCCTTTCACTTTCTTAGCGTAGGGGATGGTCCAGACCAGCGATACTGCGGCTTGGTCGATGCCAAACCAGGTCTTGCGCTTGTCGATCTCGTAGCGTTGGCCGCCATAGTGGTTCTCGAACTTGTCATAGCGAGCGTGGTAAACGCCAGCGCCAAGACCAAACTCTATCATCCAGCGGCGATGCAGCTTCAAGCGATAGCCCACGGCCAAGCCTCCGCCCAGGGCTGGGTGCTTGCCGTCATAGTCCTGGATGCGCCAGTCGCCATTGAGGGCATAGTTGAAATATCCCAGACCGAAATGGGCTCCGACATACCATCCGCTGTTGGGGCAAAGCGAGTTGCCCAACCAGTAGCGCAGCTCGGGCTGCACGGTGAATGTACGGAATTTCAGATTGCTGGTCATGTAGTTCAGGCCCGAGTAATAGATAGGCACTGCCAGCGACCAGCGGCTACCCAAATCCCACTCAATAGCGATGTTGCTGACCATCATGGCCCAGCCTATGCCGTTGGTTTTGAGGTAGAAATAGCCGTATTCTGGTTCGTCCTCGACAACTTCTTCTTCCACCTCTTCGATTTGGCCCAGGCTCTCAGGCTCAACCACTTCTGTTTCCGGCTCTTCTATTTCGGGCTCGGGCTCGGGTTCGGCCGAGGCGATATAAACATTGAGCTGGGTGAGGCGCGTCATGGGGAACATGTCACGCTTCATCTTGGCCCAAGCTGCGCCGCCGTCAAGCTGCTGCAGCTTGGTCACCGCGCTGAGTTGAGAGCCTTCAGAACGGTCGGTGGTGGCCATGTCGATAAGAATCAATACGTTGTCGCGATGCAGCAAGTCTGATTCCTCGACCAGAGGACGCAGCGCTTGCCAAGATAGGGAGCAATCATCGAGGTAGAGTTTGTCCTTGGTGATTTGGGTGTGCTCAACGATATAGTTGATCAGGGCCTGAGCGCGGCCTTGGGCCAGCTTCAGGTTTTTGGCGTAGTCGCCCTCGGGCGAGGCATAGCCGTTGACCCGGATCGAATCGATGTCTGAGGGGGATATTGAGGAGAAGAATGATTCAAGGTTGGCAAGCTGCTCGGCGTTGTCGCCAAACTGCGGCAGAATCTCGGTGCGATTTACGGGGAAGCCGATCGACACGGATAGCTGCTTCACTTCGGCCGCGACCGCAAGGGGCAGCAGAAGCAACAGCGCAAAGCAGAAAGCTTTTGATATGTTGATATACGTGTTGATCACCGTGATGTCTTGATTAAGATAAAGATTGGTTTATGAGGGGTGTCCTCTTTTTTTCGTGGTGCAAAGTTACTCAATATATTTGAAATAACCCAACACCCCTACCCTCATTTATAAACATTTAAGATATCTACACCCAATTTAGTAAAATAAATGTGTACAGGGGACTGTCCCCTGTACACACAAAAGAGTGCCCAAAGGGCACGTGCTAACCTTAACCCCACATGACCGTAGGGAATGTGGGGTTAAGGTTAGTCCCCTCAAAAGAGCCCCCAAAGGGGGCGACTTAATTATCACATAATTTGTTTATACAAATATATTTTACTAATTTTGTAAAAATTATCTGTGATATGGAATTGAGACGACAGATTGCTACGCGATACATACAGCCGCTGCGCGAGGGAGGCTCCCTCCCAGCCCTGGCTGAGGCTGACGATGGATTCAAGTATGTGGTGAAGTTTCGCGGCGCCGGCCACGGGCCAAAGGCCCTGATTGCCGAACTCATAGGCGGCGAGGTGGCCCGAGCCCTCGGATTCAAGGTGCCCGAACTCGTTTTCCTTGACATCCCCGAGGAATTTGGCCGCACCGAGCCAGATGCCGAGGTGCAAGACCTGCTGCGTGCCAGCCGTGGCCTAAACCTGGGGTTGCATTTCCTATCCTCGGCCTTGGCCCTCGACCCCTACTCCAATTCGGCCGACGCGCTGATGGCCTCAAGGATAGTGTGGCTCGATTCATACCTCACCAATGTCGACCGCACCTACCGCAACACCAACATGCTGGAATGGTACCGCGAGCCGTGGCTCATCGACCATGGCGCCGCACTGTATTTCCAACACTCCGGCACTGCGCCCGAGAAGGCAGCACTCACCCCTTTCCCCTACATCAAGGACCACCTGATGCTGCGCAACGCTTCGAGGCTCGATGAGGTGAATGCTGAGTTCAGCAAGAAACTTACCCCGGAGAAGATCGACGAAATCGTCGACCTCATCCCCGACGAGTGGCTCGAGAGTCGCGAGGGCAGCCCGACACTGGCCGAGCAGCGCGATGTCTATCGCGTATTCCTGAAAACCCGACTTGAAAACTCCCAAATCTTCACCGACCATGCAAAGCAAGCCCGAGCATCTCTATGAATATGCCGTGGTGCGCTTCGTGCCACGCGTCGAGCGGGAGGAGTTCCTGAATGTCGGCCTCATCATGATGTGCAAGCGCCGCCGCTGGATCAAATTTGAATACTTGATCAACCCCCAGCGCTTCGGCGCATTCGACGGCCCCATAACTATAGAAGAGGTAGAAAAGCATCTGCAAGCCTTCCTCAACGTTGCGCGTGGCGACAAATCGACCTACGAACTCGGTGGCCTCCCCGTCGAGGAGCGCTTCCGCTGGCTCACCGCCGTGCGCAGCTCCTGCATCCAGACCTCCCGCCCCCACCCCGGCCTCACCCAGGACCTCGACCTCACCTTCTCCCGCCTCTTCGATGAATTGGTAAAGTAAAGCCTTGTCCCGGCTGACTTCAGAGATAGATATCAACCCTAACTACTAACCCAAAAAAACGACAACAACGATGAAAAAGTACGTATGTGACGTATGCGGCTGGATTTATGATCCGGCCCTCGGCGACCCCGACCTCGGCATCGAGCCCGGCACCGCCTTCGAAGACCTCCCCGATGACTTCGTCTGCCCCCTCTGCCTCGTCGGCAAGGACCAGTTCTCCCCCATCGAGGACTAACCCCCAGCCCCTACTAACTGTGTACAGGGGACAGTCCCCTGTACACAGTTAGAAAATAACACTAAGAATCCTATCCATAAAGATTTATTATGTCAGAATCAGAAATGAATTCATATAGGCTCACCTCAATGGAGGAGCCAGGAGATGAGCGCTTGGCACAAATAATGCGAGAGGTGGCAGAAGATGCCCGCGAGAGTTCACGCTTCGCCGCCGAGCGTGTGGCTGAAGGAATTGATGCCGCAATTCTATCAGCTCAAAAGCGCATGGAAGAAACAATAAAACGTTTGGAGAATGAGTAACCATCGTCCAGTTTTGATAGTAATTGCCGGGCCTAATGGGTCGGGTAAAACCTCTATAACACAAAAGATACTTCATCACGAATGGCTTGAGGATTCCGTATACATTAATCCCGACAATATAGCCAGAGATGTATTTGGTGACTGGAATGACCAGACCTCAGTGTTACAAGCTGCTAATTATTGTAAGGAATGGCGAGAAAGATGTCTTATGGAAGGCATGAATCACATTTTCGAAACAGTGATGTCAGCTCCAGACAAAGTGGATTATATTATGAGAGCAAAGAAACTCGGATTTTTCATACGCCTTTTCTTTGTCTCAACCTCATCCCCTACTATCAACGCTAAGCGCGTTGCCCAAAGAGTTCTCTCCGGAGGGCATGATGTACCTATCTCCAAAATCATATCTGAGTCCACTTTAAAAAGTGGCATT
>NWBJ01000043.1 GCA_002633115.1 Muribaculaceae bacterium Zag1 | reverse complement strand
AACTATGATGGGAATAAATAAAACATGGAGAGCACGGAGGGCCATGGAGTTCACGGAGATTTCTCACTCTCTGTCTCTTGCGTTCTCAATTCGGTCACTGAGGCGGCGTAGCCGCAGCAGAGGTCACGGAGCGCGAGAAAAAGCGGCGGAGGAGGGCCTGGCGCCCTCGCCGGCCCCGGAATCAAAAGGACACCGCCCACACTCCGCGACCTCTGGCACCGCTTCAGCGGTCTCCGTGACCGATTCCAGATCGCAAATAAAGCAGAGAAAGAAAAGTCTCCGTGGCCTCCGTGAATCTCCGAGGACTCCGTGTTTTTGTTTAACCTCAAAGTGACCACTTACTAAAAGGGTCAAATTAAAATTAAATTTTAGTTTGGAAAAGGAACCACAGATTTACACAGATTCACACAGATTCAACTATGCGAATCGCCTATTCCATGGAGGCGCAGTCGCGCCGACAGATTTCCACAGATGCCATCCGGATGGTCTGTGAAATCTGTCGGCACCTCTGGTGCTCTAAGAAATATAATAGTGGTCATCTTAGGAATCTGTGTGAATCTGTGTAAATCTGTGGTTCCTTTCCGTAATTTAAATTCAAAATGGAAAGTTACTTACTTACTTGCTTGATTTTTAGAGACATATGGTGAAGCGGGTGAGAGGGCCGTCGGAGGAGAGGGAGAAGCGGCAGTGGTGGCCGGTGAGGATGGTGCGCACAGTGGTGAGACCTATGCCTTGGCCTGTGGGCTTGGTGGTGAAGAAGGGCGTAAAAAGATGCTGAGACACCTCCTCAGGTATTGGCTCCCCATCATTGACGACCTCTATCTTGCGCCCATCGACAGCGAGGGACACATGCCGACACCCAGGATTCTCGCAAGCATTTTTCACAATATTCACCAGCGCCTGCTCCATCAGGGCCGGGTCAATCATGACACGAGCATCAGCCCTATCCAACTGCCAAGAAAATTCGCACTCGTGCTCGGCACACAGATTGCCCAGAAATGGCGCTATGCCAGCCACAAAATCATTGAGCGCTACCTCCCGCATAACAGGCTGCGGCAACTTCACCATCTGCGCATATCGCGATACAAAGTCTGAGAGGTTGCGCGTGCGCGTCTGGCAAGCCGCGATCACCCTCTCGGCATCTGTATCGCTGATAATCTGTCCGATGGCCTCGAGCGTAGAGTTGACGCCGCACACCGTATTGTTGACCTCATGCGAGACAGTGCGGATCACCTGCTCGTAGGCATGCCTTTCCGCCTCCGCCATTTCGGCCGTCAGCGACTCGATGATGTAGAAATCGTGGGCAAACCCGCGGTCCATATAGCTCAGATGCGTGCCTCGGTATGCCGCACCAGTGTTGAGCCTAAACACCTGGCTCTCGCCAAGCTCCAAGCCCCTCACCCGCTCCCACACATCAGCATCGGCCATAGCCCGAAATGCCGGATTAGCATAAGTGATGCCGCCTTGGTCATCGACCGTCACGATGGCCGTAGGCGAAATCTCCATAATCTGATTCAGGAACTTCTCCTGCTCCTCGATGCGCTGCGCCTTGCTATCCAAGGCATCCATCATAGGATTGAATAGGTCGATGATGCGGTCGACCTCGCGATTGCCAATCTTGCGCAACCGACTGTTGAAATCCTGCTGTCGCAGCAGGTCGGCACCTATGGCGAGCGTCTGCTTTGGCAGCCACACATATCGCCGATACCCCCACCCTATCAGGCATAGCAGCAACGCCGTCCCTACCGCTATCCACCAGATCATCGCAAACCGTATTTTTCGATGCGTCGATACACAGCCTGACGCGTCAACCCCAGCAACGCGGCCGCCTTGGCCACATTGCCCTCGCATTGCTCCAAGGCTATGGCTATCTGTCGCCGCTCCATGCTCTCGATATCGGTAAGTGCCGAGGATGGCGCGCTATCTGCCGCCTCGATTGCCGAGGTCGGAATATCATCGGGATGAGTAAGGATAAGACTCTCTACCATATTCTTGAGCTGGCGTATATTGCCCGGATAAGGCAAAGATGCCAACCGCTCGATGGCTGCGGCCGAGAAACGCGAATAATCCTCGCCAGCGAAATGCTTGACCAGCAAGGGTATATCTTCTGGTCTCTCGCGCAAGGCTGGCAACCGCAAGGTAATCAGATTGATGCGATAGAAGAGGTCCTCGCGAAATGTGCGCTCAGCCACCCGCTGCTGCAAGTCGGCATTTGTGGCGCAAATCACGCGTATATCCACCCGGTGGGGTTGGCTCTCGCCGAGGCGCTCGAAGGTGTGCTCTTGTAGCACCCTCAGCAGCTTCACCTGGCTTGCCGCATCGAGATCGCCAATCTCATCGAGAAAGATAGTGCCATGGTCGGCCAATTCAAATCGCCCTACCCGGTCGGCGATGGCCCCGGTATAAGCGCCCTTGCGGTGGCCGAACATCTCGCTCTCAAACAGGCTCTGCGATATTCCTCCCAGATTGACCTTGACAAAAGGCCGACCGGCGCGGCGGCTGGCGCGATGGATAGCCTCGGCAAGGAGCTCCTTGCCCGTGCCGTTTTCACCAAGTATCAGCACCGGCGCATCGGTCGGCGCAATCATCTGCGCCGTCTTGATCACGCTAGTGAGCGAGGGGTGATTGCCAAGGATCTTGCTGAAGCATTGGGCGGTGTCGCCCGGGGTCGGCTTGGAGTGGAGCTGGAGGATGGTCTCGATACGTCGGAGCAGCTCTTGATTATTCCAAGGCTTAGTGATGAAGTCGCTGGCGCCGAGGCGCATGCCCTCGACCGCCAGGGGGATGGTACCCCAAGCAGTAATCAGAATCACTGGCAGCCCTGGGCGCAACGCTTTGACCCGGCGCAACAGCTCCAAGCCTTCGGCTCCGCTGGTGGAGTTGCCAAAGTTCATGTCCATCAGCACGAGGTCGGGCTGATGGGTGCGCAGCAGGTCCATTGCTTCGGCGGGATTCTCAGCCAAGCCGCACTCGTATCCGACATGCTTGAGCACAAACCTTACCGATTCCCTTATCGATATGTCATCATCTATCAACAGTATCATTCTGGCCGCAAAATTAGTAAAATTTCTTGGATGGAACAAGACGGAGGCGATTATTGCACCTGTCGGCCATCGAAAAAGCGGATGATGCGGTCGGCAGCCTTGGCTTGGCGCTCATTGTGGGTCACCATCACTATGGTGCGTCCCTCGCGCTGATTCAGCCCGTGCAACAGGTCCATAATATCCTGGCCCATGCGGGAATCGAGGTTGCCGGTCGGCTCGTCAGCCAGGATTATCTTGGGATTACCAACAATGGCGCGAGCTATGGCCACGCGCTGACTCTGCCCGCCCGATAGCTGCCGAGGGTAATGCCTAAGGCGAGCATCCAAGCCCACGCGATGCAGCGCCTCGGCCGCGAGTTCTCGCCGCTGGCTCGCCGACATATCACCGCGGTATTGCAGCGGCACCATCACATTTTGCAGCACATTGAGCTGGGGGATGAGGTAAAAACTCTGGAACACAAATCCGAGATTCTCATTGCGAAACCGCGCCATAGCCAAATCCTTGAGGGCGTCAGCGCGGATGCCGGCTATCTCAACGCTGCCAGCGGTAGGCCCATCGAGCAGGCCCATGATGTTGAGCAAGGTCGACTTGCCGCAGCCCGAGGGGCCCATGATGGCCACGAATTGCCCCTCGGGCACCTGTATATTCACATTATCGAGCGCTCTTGTCTCGATTTGCCGTGTGCGATACACCTTGCGCACACCGCTCAACTTTATCATATCCATAGTTATCTTGTTTTTTGTTTAACCACGCAGTCCACAACTGCTCCCCCAGCAGGCGGTAGCCTTCCCCCGCTGCGGGGGTGAGGGGGCTTCGATCATTCGTCGCGGAGGGCGTCGACGGGGGTGATGCGGCTGATGCGATAAGCGGGGAGGGAGATGCCCAGGAGGGTGGCAAAAAGCATCACTATCAGCACAATGCCCGAGATGACCGCAAAATGCAACCAATAATGAAAGACCCATGTGTCGGGCATCGTGCTTAACGAAACACCCATGCTCAGAGTCAGGCCATGGCGCCCAACAATCGCCCAGTACAATACGCACCCTATCACCCAAGCCAGGAATGTCAGCACCATCCCCTCGGCCATCAGCGAACGAGTGATGCGTCCCGAGGTGGCGCCAAACGACTTGCGCAATCCAGCCTCGTGGCTGCGGCGCCGCGTCTGCAGATAGTAGGTGCCCACTACCCCGAGGAAAACGTTTGCGCCAAGAAACAGCGCCAATATCACATTCACTCGCATCGTGTTGGTGATGCCGTAAGAGTTCTTAACTCTCAGTGTCTTCATATCAAAATCGTAGAGGCCCGAGCAGTAATAATTGCCAGCCTTGAGCGACTGCATAAGCTCGTCGCGATGGCTTCTGATGAAATCAGCCGGACGCACGCCCTCCTTCATCCTAAGTATGATAGTGGGCTCGGTCTTAAGCCACGGACTGTCGGAGTAAAGCGTAGGGTTGTAAAAATCAGGATGAAACCTTACTACCCCACTGTTGATAAATGATTTGATGTGCACATTATCAACCACGGCTCGAATTATAAAGGCCGACTGATAGTTTGACTTCATTGAATCGCCCACCACATCGATTCGTCCATAGCCTTTGAGGGCCGCATCGCGAGTAATCACCACCTCATCGGGCGCCAATGGCAGGCGGTCGAGCTGTGCCGGGGTAATTTCTGGCATTATTGGCCTAATGCCCATTGTAGCGAAGAAGTCACCGCCATAGGGATAAGCCACGATGTCAATGGAGATATGGCCCTTGGTGGTATCCGACCCGACAAAAACGCTGCTGCTATTTCCTCGCCACTCAAATTGGGTGTACGACTTAACAAATGTCCCACACTCCACCTCAGGCATATTCCGCAGCACATTCATTAATGCCAACGCCGACTGCACGTGGGCTGCCGAATCGGCCTCCTCTTCGTGATAAGAAGCCGAGGCTGCCGGGTAGGAATTGAAGGTCACATCCACCAAGCGGTCGTAATCATAGCCCAGAGGCTGATAGGAATCATAGGTGCGCACCGTAAGATTGTCGAGTATGGCCCATGACAGCAGCACTATCAGCACTATCTCGGCAAACACCAGCGCATTACCCCCGTAGCGGCGCCAAAAGCCAAAACTGTCATCCCGGCCAGTAGCATCGTGCAGTTGGTCAACTATCGGGCGGCGCAATGCTATCCATGTGGGCAATACCGACGACACTATATTCAGCAGCAAGGCTGCCAGTACGGCTATGGCAAACACTCGCCAAGAGAATAGCATGGGCGCCGTAACCTTGGTGACAAATCTCTCGCTCTCAAAATCGCCAAAGTAGCTGAAGATGTCAAACATCCAATCCCGGCATGCCCATGCCACTATCCATGCCAGCACTAAGCCTATCGCCGCGCCGATGCCCGTTAGCGCCAAATTCTCAACGAATATCTGCCACAGCAGGTGGCGCTTTGATGCGCCAAATGATTTGCGGATTCCCTGCTCCTGGTTGCGCCGATGGTTAGCCTCGAGGATCTAGCCAGAGAGATTGAACGCCGGCACTAACAACAACACTATGCCCAATACGAATACGAGCAAGAAGGAATTGCCATTGCCGAAGAAGATCTCGTCGGCAGCATACTCTCGGTGATTCATCGGACCGCTCTTTATATTGAGGGTGCGCGACTCGGCAGCGGCATTGAAGCGGCGCACTCGATTTTGCATCTCTTCTTTGAAGTCAGAGAACTTGGCGCCCTGTCTGAGCAGGAAAAAGAGTTGGAATGGCCCAACCGCACTATCCATATATTCCTCATCTGCGATATCCTGGACATAATAGGGTTGGAATATCTGGCCATAGCTGGTGGGCAACAGCGTGGAGCCATGCGCCACCACTCCGGTGATTTTTGACTGTACGCCATCGATATCGACCGTCTGCCCCACAGCGGCATCAACGCTGCCAAATAGCTGCCGGGCCATGTCGTCATCGATTATGGCAATGTGCTCTTGGTTGGCCCATTGCTGCTCGGTGATGGGGGAACCAGAGAGGAATTGGTAGTTGAACACCTTGAAAAATCCGGGGTTGACAAACTTGACGGCTCCATCCATCTCTCTATCCGGAGCTATGACATGGGCAAAGCGATTGCGCAAATGCGCCTCTATGCCTATGGCCTCAGTCCATTCGCCAACGCTGTCGGTAAAGAGAGGGATGGTGCCCTGACCGAGGCCCCAGGAGACCGTATTGGTGTCGTCGTCGGTGCCGTCGACACATTCGAGTTGGGTGAGGTAGGCGATGCGGGCACGATTGTCCTCGGGGTACATTGGCGACAGTTTGACGTGCCAGACGATGGCAACAAGCATCGAGACGGTCACGGCGAGGGCCACCCCCGCGATATACAGGGCGCTGCTCACCCGGTTGGCGCATATCAGCAGCCATATTTCTTTTATTCTCTCCATAGTATTTCCTTTTTACCCTATATCCCCTCCAATACCGTGCCAAAATAGCTAACCGACTGATATTTATCAAATTATCATTTTCATGCTGTCCGATATCGGACACTATTGTCCGTACACATGCATCCGGATGGCGAGTGCTACGCACTCGCCATCCGGATAATACCCTGTACGCTAGATGAAACAACCCCTACGGGGTAGGAGGGGAGGGATATGCGCCCATAGCTAGATGAAACAACCCCTACGGGGTAGCCATCCGGGTGTTAACCTATATGCTAGATGAAACAACCCCTACGGGGTAGCCATCCGGGTGACCTCTATATTTTAATTTCTAATTGAACATTCGTGAAAATTCCTTGCGGGAAATTTTGTAGATTCAACAAAAATGCCTAACTTTGCAACACCAACACAGAAAGATGCGGTAGTAGCTCAGTTGGTAGAGCATTAGCTTCCCAAGCTGAGGGTCGCGAGTTCGAGCCTCGTCTACCGCTCAAAAGGCGAGCAGACTGAGTCTGCTCGCCTTTCCTTTTGGTTAGAAGGGGGAGCGGCGGCGAGTGTCTTTGTTGTATTTGCGCTTGGATTTGATGCCGAGCATATTCTTGAGCACCTTGCGGATTACCTCGGCATTGGTGTAGCCCTCGAGGGGACGCCCAGCCAGGCGCTGATCGACCTGCAGGCGGGCGCGAGCATCTGCAAGGGCTGCCTCATCAGCCTGCTCCACACGGCGGATGAGGGCTACTATCTCTGATGTTACTGGAGGCACTATATTGGCTGGTGGTTTGAGATTGGCCGAGAGTTCTCGCAGGTTAGCTTTCTCCCATCGTTTTGCTTCCTTTAAAGTGAGCAATTCATAATCTACAATATACATTTCCGCAGACGTCTCAGCGAAATATGGCTCCTCAATAGGATTGAAGCGGAAGATGTTTCTGCCCCGGCCCGTTGACGCTATATGAGCATCGATCCGCTTGATATCCCGAGCGTAGATAGTAGTATCCGCTATGGGACCGAAATAGTACATGACCCGGAAGTCATCAAAGTCGATTTCATCCTCTTCCCGAAAGAATGTAGCCAATCGGGGTACATACTTTCGACTCCGCTTATCGGCCAATACATTTACTTTTAGGGTGACAGAGTCTCCATTTTTAATCCAAGTCTCTGTGGGGCTGTATTTACCTCGGATTGTATCTGATGTTTGTTCCACATACCTCAATTTTTTGGGTAAAGGTAAATTGTCAACTGGGCTTATCCAATCAGACCACGAGAAATGCTGGCCGAATTTGTCGCTAACGCTGTCTACCCCCCAGGCGTTGGTGAATCGGTAGTAGGACTTAGTCGATAGGATGCGAGGCAGCTTCCAACCCTTGCCCTCGGCTTTGCGGTCGATGGGCAGCATGAAATCCACCCATTTCTCACGAAACAGGGTCACGGTGTCAGTGTAGGTCGTCAATTCAGAGTAATCCCTCACATAAGCCAGTATGTGCATCATCCTCAAATCCTTTTTCACTTCCAACTCTTTCAGCTCAATAGGGGCGTTCCCCATCTGCCCATTCTTATCCTTTGACAAGATATCCCCACGACAAATCACCAGCAGGAAAAACAACGAAATAATCCAACCGTAATATTTCAAATATTTCTCCTTGCCCATGCAGATGAAGTATTAGAAGATCAATGTTAAAGGTTTTTGGGTTTGTACTCGCCTTTGTCAACGAGGCGTTGGTTGCGGAATATCATGTAGAGGCAGATGAGCTTGGATCCGCGCAGCAAGGCGCTCCCGCGTAGATGCACATCGCGCGAGTATCGGTCGAGCTGCTCGCACGCCTCCTTGACGTAGCGGTCAGAGAGTTTGTCACGCATATTCATGTATTTCAGCTCGATGAGATAGCTATAGCGAGTTGGGCAATGTTCAGTGCCTTTAGGTATAAGCAGGATATCGCTGTAACCGAGATTGAGTTCCAATTCAGGCCATACATCAAAATAGGGATTGAGGCATAACAATCCGCGAGCAAAGGCTTGCACGCTGGCTTCGCCCTGGTTGGCATTGCGCAGGCTCGAATAATCTTTGCAAAGAGTTCCAACATCCATCACCATTTGCCTCCATTGGCCAGACACTGCCGCATCTTGGATAGCTTCTTCGAGCTTTTTGCGACGCCCATTGAGGCGGAAGCCCTCTTGCTCTATCATTTGCATCAAGTATCCAAGATACAAATCGCCCATGGTCTTGTTGGGTACTATCAATTTGGGAAATCCCAAAGCGTCGCGTCCTCCGAAGGTCAAGGTGCCGTAATAGTAAAGCAGACTTTTGAAATTATCCTCATCTCCAGCGTCGCAAGCTTGGAATTCCTCCTTTACTTCGCCAGTAGTGTAACCCTTGACGCAAATGTCCTTGATAATCTCAATGCGTTCCTCGCGATTCTCAAGGTCTTCTGACATCACCAAGAAATTCAGATTCTTAGGGTCTGTACGAGCCGAGCGGTCGAGCATCTGTTTTGGCGGTTGGCCAGAGAGCACCATTTCGTTCATATACCGCCAAACCATCGATGTATTGTAGATAGTCGGGGCCTTGCCATAGCTGTCGAGAGAAAAGCAGAAATTGTCGTACCAAGGTTTCATCTCAGCAACAATCTCATCAGTCGACCGCTCATAACAGCCTTGCTCTCGGTAATAGTCTATCATGGCTCGCAATTCGGTCTCAGTGACACCGATGGCTTGATCGAAGCGCGGATTTAATGCCACCACTCCTCCGATGGAAAATCCTGAGGTGATGTCGTCATAGGTCACGGGCGATACGCCAGTCATGTAGATACGGTCGAATGTGCCTTTGCAGCCCTTGAAGAAATCGCGATAGAAGCCATCGCCATGGGTTATCTCTTCGTGGGCCTTGACTCCGTGAGCCGCCAACACTAGATTGGTGAAATTGTCATATTCATCAATGAATAGGTAAATCTTATGGCCTTTAAGGTGGGTAAGCTCTACCAGGTTGACAAGAGCGCCTTTTACGGTGAGGGCTCCCAGAATCTGGGATTTTTCCTCTTCGGTATATATTGATGAGTAGCGTTTGAAGAAGAGCCAAATCTGTCCTTTGCAATATTCGGTAAAACTCTTTTCCAGCAGGTCAATATCAGAGGTTACATGCGAGAAATCAAACCTCAGAGTGAGGAAGCTGTTGGCGAGCGGTGTAGGATTCTTACCGATGGCCAAGCCTCCAAACAACTCTTGGAATTGGTCTCTGTAGTTGATATCATAATAGGTCATCAACATGCTTGAGAAGAGAGTCTTGCCCATACGGCGGGGACGCACCAGGAGAATAAAATTCTTCTCGCGCTCTACTGTAGCTATGTAGGCCGTCTTATCAAAGAAATAATAATTATCTTTGATAATAGTCACATAATTGTCGATGGCCTGTGGTATCAGCTTCATATAGCAAAAGGTCTTTTTTCAACTTACTCTGCAAAGTTAAGAAAAAATCCCAAATAACCCTCCCTTTTGTTCCATAAATCTGATCAAATGTACGGGAGGGTTATTCTCCCGTTATCTTTGCTTGGTGAGGATGGCGACATTGTTTTGGAAGGAGGGGAAGGAGACAGTGCCATTCTTTACCGCCGATTGCTGGCCTGTGTAGAGATCTGTTATGACAGTGCCATCAGGGAAAAGAGGTGACACCGATATGGGGTCGTTTGGAATTGGTTTTACTCTGATTATGAGGGTGTCATTGTCGGATATGCGAGCGCAAGTGTGAGGATTGAGGGTAATCTGTCGGCCCGTAGCAATCACAGGATAGCTGCGGCGTATCTGACCCAATTTTTGGCAGTGATTCAAAAGGTTGACATCGATATGGTCCCAATCCATGTCGGCGCGAAAGGCCTGATCGCTATCGACATTCTGCAAGGCCGGGCAATGGCTGACATCTCGTCGCGTCTCATCGCCATAAAATAGCTGTGCCACTCCGGGCGAGAGGAGCAATGTTGTCAAGCAATCATCCATATTGGCGAAATCAGCGTCGCGATGGTAGGAGTTGTTGAGATAATTGAAGGAATGCCACTCGGGATGCGCGGCTATCGAATCGGCATACATCTGCCATACTGGCACTATCCCGTCCAAATCGCCATGCTTAGGGAAATAAAAATTCACCATTGATGAAAATCCATAGTTGGCGTAATCCGGCTTATAGTCAATGTAGGCATTATCAAAATCGCCAGTAAGATAGAAGGCATCAGTCCAGGTCGAAGCCGGACCAGAGGGATGGGCTTTTCTCCACTTATCCAGAGCGCGATTGCATGCGTCATACAATTGTTTCCATCGGTAGCCATGCACATACTCCACGATATCGCAGCGGAAGCCATCGATGCCAAACTCCTCAACCCACGAGGCTATCCACGCTATCACATAGTCAGCCGGTGCCCAAGACATGTCTTTGCGCAAATGACTAGCCGAGGGATTGACCCAAGCATCATTGGCGTCTCCCTCCATGGCCCATTTTTCCTTCAGAAAGATAGGGAGCTTTACCCTCTCGGTCTTCTCATCTTTGAAATCTGGCAAGCCGTAGAGGGTCATGGTCTGCTTGTCAGTCTGATTCCATAATTCAGCTGGGGTACGCAGCCAAGTGCCGGTCCACCACTTGGGCCAATTTTGAAATTGGGCCCAAGTATCATAATTCCAATCAGGATTATGAGCCGCAGCTTGCTCAGCGGTCATGCCATCGGTGGGAGCAAAACCGTACTGCACCGCGTCGAGCAAGGTAGGATACCCCGGGTCGTTGATGTTTGCGCCCAACATCACGCGTATGCCTCGACTATGGAGGGCGTCAACCAATTGGTGCATCTCCTCAATAGTACCGTAATTTTTGTCCATCTGGGTGTAATCCAGAGGATAATACCCATGATAACCGTAATGAGGGAAGTCGTTGACAGCACCGCCACTGCCAGGCTGCCAGCCGTGTATCTGCTCATACACATCTGTCATCCACACCACATCGACGCCCAGAGCGTCGAAATAACCCTCCTCCACTTTTTGCAATATGCCCGTGAGGTCGCCGCCATGGAAAGTGGCAGCATTGAGCCGACCATCGCCGTAATCATTGATGCGGCCATAGTTTTGGTCATTGGCTGTGTCGCCGTTGACAAAGCGGTCAGTAATCAGGAAGTAGACGGTAGCGCTTGGCCAACTGAACCCGGCTTTTTGGCCAAAACAAATCGCGCCGTAGGCCATCAGCAGCAAAATGAATAATGCTTTTTTCATATTCTTTTTACCGCAAAGTTACAGGCTTTCGGCCACCCGCACAATAGTTATTTATGACTATAGCAACCTCATTCTCACGGCAGCATTGACGGCCTCAATCGAGTTATCCACCGACAATTTCTCTAATATCTTTTGTCGGTGCCGACTCACTGTATTCACTGAGATGCCCAGCTGGTCAGCGATTTCTTTGCTCAACTTGCCCTCCTTGATTAGCCTCAGCACTTGCTTCTCTCGCTCTGAGAGGATATGGGTGCGTTGATTGTCAAATGAGAGATGCGTCACCTCGCCAGTGCGCATATTCACTATCACTGGGTTGGTGCCTCCCCCTTCATAGTAAGGGTTAATGTCATAAGTGCATAGCATGAGCCATAGCTTGCCAGCGGGGGATAGTCGCATGGCTCGGGTGCCTTTGTATATCTTCACATAGCGGCCTTGGGCTGTTGCCATTCTTACAGTAGCAAACGCCTGGATATCCAATTTGCGGTCTGTCGGCGCCTTGTCGGCCAGTTTGAAGAATTCATACTCCAGCATTCGCAAATCCACCAAATCCTCAGGGTTCATCATAGAGTAAAGAAAATCTTCATCACTCGATGCCAACTCTTCCTGAGCCCTTTGGCCCTCAGCAAGACCCATAAAGTCAGATATAAGCCCAGGGTAGAAAAAAGACCTGTCGCTCGCTATGTCCGTCACCACCACGCTGCAGCCCGACAATTCCGAAAAAGCCCTCGCCTCCCGCAACGCCTCGCGCACCACCTGCTCAGACAGAGGCTCTTCTCCAAGCCTTTGCCTAAGATAAATCTCATTCAGCTCCTTACGCAGTATATCCATTATCTATCACTGATTTACATTTTTGATTAGGAATTATCACAATAGGCCTAAGGCGGTGGCGATGCGGCAGGCTTCTATTGAATTGGAGACATTCAATTTTGCAAGATGTTTTGGCGATGACGATTGACAAAAACGACTATCCCGCCTCCTTGCATATAAGCCTTAGTGCGCAATCCCCCAAGGACCGCTCCCATTCATGCACTTTCTCAGACCTCTCCCTCATCCCTAAGCCCGTGGCCAACTTCCGCTCAGGCTCCCTTTAACTCGCATCCCCACCCCTACTCTGGCTCCATGGCCGAGTAAATCCATAAACCATAGCATTTAGGCTTTATCCCTCTAATGGAATTTCTTCAGAACAGTTCTGAAGAATTAGAATTTGATATGGGAATTCGTCAAAACCGTTTTGACGAATTCCCATATCATATATTGAGACTATAGGGTATAGGCCAATTCTGGCGGACCTTCTTTGCCAATGTATTTATCCAGTACTTCCTCAAATGAGGTCACTGTAAACTTTCCATGTTTTTTCCATATTCTTTACGTACTCTTTGGTCAAGTGTAGCAAATAGGAGTAGTAATCTCCATTCGCAGTCCCAACGCATTGAGAATCCTCACAAACAGAGTAATTCCTGGCTCAATTAAGCCTTTCTCAATACGCGAGATATAGCTTTTGGTGGTACCAACCAAAGCTGCAAGTTGAGATTGTGTCATCTTCTCCTTTTTGCGACTCTCACGTATGATTTGCCCAAAGTAGAACAACTCACTTTGACGATCAAACTCCGCTCTGCTTTCGGTGCCCACAGCCCCATAGCGCTGATCAAGCAGTTCGTCTAAGCTATGTAAATCTTTATTTTCCATCTCTTTTTGATTCATAATATTCTTTCATTATTCTTAAAGCCCTCTCTATTTCTTTTGGTGGTGTTTTCTGCGTCTTCTTAGTAAAGCCATTGAAGAGCACTACAATGTTACCCTTGTCAAAAATAAAGAAAAACGTGTATTGAAGAAATCCATGAAGAAGGATTTGTAGTATATCAACTTACGTGGTAGATTCATACTGCAAAGTTACTAAAAAGTTTACATATATAACAATTTTATCCAACAAATTTTCAAATATAATCCTAATTTTTGTCGGTTCCTGAAAAAAGTTGACAGATTTTAAACGTTGGCCTTCTGGAAAATTAGTAAAATTCTCTGATTTCACAAAATCGACAGCTTTCATTTTGGTGGTGTGGGATAAAAGTTGTAAATTCGCAATGTGAACATTAATGCGAGAGCGACATGTGCAAGGAGAAATACATCAACCCGTTTACAGACTTCGGATTCAAGCGCCTGTTTGGCACCGAGGCCAATAAAGACATACTCATACACTTCCTCAACACCATCATTGAGGACGAGGAGCCAATCGTCGATGTGACCTACATGAACCCCGAGAAGCTGGGGCTGCGCCCCCAGGACCGCCGCGCCATATTTGACATCTACTGCACCACCAAAACCGGCCACTTTATCGTGGAAATGCAGAACGCACGCCAAGAGTACTTCATCCATAGGTGCATATACTACACCGCGATGGCCATCAGCGATGCAGCGAAGAAAGGCGATTGGGATTTTAAGTTGCCCCATATCTACACCATAGCAATTCTCAACTTCGAGGCCCCTGAATACGATAATGACCCCGCCTTCAAACACGTGTCGAGACTGTGCGACACCACCACCCTAAAGGTAGTCAGCAAGACACCTACGCTGATATTTCTCGAAATGAAAAAGTTTGAGAAGGATATCGACCAGCTTGAAACTCTCACCGACAAGTGGATGTATGTCATCAAGAATCTGTATCTGCTCGACTCCTACCCCACTCGCCTCAAGGAAGCAATATTCCAGAAACTGTTTGAGGAGGCCAAAATCAGCGCCTTCACCGATGCTGAGAGATGGGAATACGAAGACAGCCTAAAGGTGCTCCGCGACAACACAAACATCCTTAACACGGCTCTCAAAGATCAGTGTCGGGAAATAGCCCGCACCCTAAAGCAAGAAGGAGTGTCAACAGCCACCATTATCCGCTGCACCAACCTCACAACTGAGGAAATCGAAAAACTATAACACAATATAATACAATACATGACAATAGTTAAGATAGCCAAGCCCGCAGCGGGCTTGGCTATCTTAATCTGTAGGGGGAATTGGGATTAATGTACAAAGAATTTGAGGGTAGCATTACCGCTCTTGGCTATATAGGCGCCAGAGGTCGGCTAGTTTATTGCACTAAAGCCTCAGAATCGTGTTGAGGAAGTCTGAAGAATTATTGAACCTTTATGACGAGTTTTTGGTCGGTGGGAAAAGCGGGGAGAAGGATGGAGATTGTTGCGGTAGATTGGTCAAAAGAATATTCTGAATACGATTCTCCGTTAAGAGTCATACTCTTAGGCTCTTTGCTGGAGAGTAGTTTCAGCGTAAACCTGCGCTCACTGGGTTGGCTTTGGTAGCCTTTCCCTTCGGAAGCATAGATAACGTATTCGGCTCCCTCAGTATCATGACGTTGAGTAATGCGCGTAAAGAGACATTCGTCATTTTTGTATGCCTCTGAATCCCCATCATCCTCATACAAGACACCCTCGCCATCAGCGCCGGGAACAAATTGCAGTATAATTTCCTCGGGACGGTGCTTCAGATTTTTCACTTCCGGATAATTAGGAATTATAGCTCCAGCGCGATAGAAATAAGGAATCTCTCGCTGACCATAAGTATCCACATACAGTTGATCGCCCTCTAACAAAAGGCCACGGTTTACATCATACCACTTCCCACTCGGCAGCCATGTCTCTTGTAGTACAGTACCGTCGGCGCGAACAGAAGGCTTAACTATAGGGTTGACCAATATATCATCACCAAACATATACTCCCCTTCGCGCTGATATGCCTCTTCTGCCTCAGGCCACTCATAATACAAGGGACGACAAATGGATATTCCCGTATCATATCCCTTTCTGGCCATTGTATAGGTATAGGGTGCAAGAGCATAGCGGAGCTTAAACGCCGGCAACATATCCTCGAAATTAGGATATTTCCAAACTCTGCGCTCAATATGTTCAGCATTGGTAGCATGAGTGCGGAAAATCGGTGTGAATACACCAAATTGTATCCAACGTAGATAAAGTTCTGGGTCATTGTCTCCCTCCTGGATGTGTCCCCCCAAATCATGCCCCCAATAGCCATAGCCCACATTGGAAGCCGTGGAGGTAAAATAAGGTTCAAACGCAAGAGTGGGCCAATTGGTAAAACTATCTCCAGAGAATCCAAGTTGATATCGATGGTTGCCCAATCCTCCCCAGCGATGGAAAATCATTGCTCGCTCGCCAGGATGAGCCAAAGCGTGGTCGTTATAGAAAACATGATTAATCCAGAAGGTTGAACTAAGCCCATCAATTTGGAATGGCTCTTGCTGCCAATCAATCCACCAAAAATCTACACCTTCCTTTTCCAGCGGCCGAAGCACTGACCCAAAGAAAGCCTGGTAAAAAGTCGAATCTTTGAGATTCCACTTAATGCGGCCATCTTCAGCGACATTGTCAAGGCCCATATCGTATCCTCGTGCCTTAAGGGTGTCTAAGAATACCGAATATCTCTCCTCATAAGGTTTTACTCCATCGGCTGGATGCAGATTAAGAGTGAGTTTCAAGTCATGGCTATGCAGATGATTTAAGAAAGCCTCTGGGTCGGGAAAATAGTCACGGTCCCAACTCCAACCTGTCCAACCTCCATCAGGTTCATATTCTTTGTGCCAGCCCATATCAATCACTAAGACATCGATTGGTATATCATTATCGGTGATGTCCTGTACGATTTGCATAAAATCCTCCTCGGTGTATTTCTGATATTTGCTATACCAATATCCGAGAGCATAAAGCGGTGGCATAGGTATCTTGCCGCTAATCTTAGTGAAATCTCCAAGAGCCTGCTTATAGTCATGGCCATAACCCATAAAATATAAATCCATGCCATCTGGGTCAGCCCTCTGTGCCCACCAATCCATGCCAGTCTTGGCATTTGGTACAAAGAGCAGAGAACGACCCCCGTCATGACGCGTAGCCATCTCATCAATTACGGCCCAACCCGAACGAGAAATTACGCCATCGTCAAATTCTGAGCGCTTGTTATCGCCATTGGCCCCGTCGAGGGTACGGCAAGTACCCTTAAGATTCTGAGCATCTGCCATCCCAGGATGCCATAACACCATCTCGCCATTCACCTGCATCGATATGTTCAGGTCGGCTGCGTCAAATACCCCTTTGCTCTTTGGCTCGGTTCCGATGCGATATTGCAACCTCAATTTTTCGGTATCGATATGCAACATCCCATCTTGTTGATAAGTGTGAAAATCGGGAACGGGTAATTCTCGATTGATTACTGAGAATGTTGCCTCATCTGTAAAAGGCATATCAGACTGACTGCGCCACTCGATTCTGATCATTTCGGGAGTCAGTACAGTAAATCTCATATCTCCCGACACCACTATGGCATCAGGATTGGCCATAGGATTCTGCCCTAACCCGGATAAGGCTACGACAGCACCTATGGCCAATGAAAATATACGGAAGGTTGATCTCACTATGTTATGATTTTATTCAAGAACAAGCATTGTCCAATAATTTATCCAGGGCACGGTGACTTTTACTGAGTTACCGCTCTGGGTATAGGCTAACTCAACTGGAGCACCCCCATGGTAATCGGGCGATGCAACCCATACTTTGCTTACCGATTTGTCAGTGTTGACAGTCATGGTCACATCCTTGGTGAGCAGCGGAGCGCGGCGAGTAGCCTCAAGGTCACGCCAACTGAGATTGTCGATGTTGCGGAAATTGAGCAGATGCACCACCTGCTTGGTGCCAGCATTGCGACCGTAGGCCACAATATTTCCAGCCTTGGGAGGCCATGTCGAGATATTCACACCGCTCGTGCCCGACACAATGTCGGGGGTAAATTCATTGGCGGTGGATACCGAGCCGCGCAGCAGATTCTGATATCCAGTCATGAAATCATAATAACGAATCATGGCAGTACGCAGTTCATCGGTCATCTTCAAGGGATGGGCCGGGAAATACTCGCGCGACAGCATGTGGTCGCCCAGCTCGAGGTGCGAACCGCCAAGGGCCATAATCACGGCATCAGTCATAAGAACGCCTGGAGTGTTCATATTGCCAGTGGTGCGGTCGGCAATGTCATAATTCATATATGCAGCCAGCACTGTGCGCTTGCCGTAATTGGTATATTGGTCGTTGGCCTTGATGATGGTGTGCAAGTCGTCAAATTGGTCTTGGTCACCCCATACCTCATTGTAGCAAAAGTCAGTCAGGCCTGTGCCACCGATTTGCGATGCTCCGAAACTCGAAACTGAATTCATCACCAATCGCTTGTCAGGATGAGCCGCTTTCATAGCCTCGATAAATGAAGCATATCCCTTTGGCAGATTCACCTTGTTGCCATTGTAGTCGTAAACATCGCCTCGGCTGCCGAGTTGGTCGATATGATAGCCATCGAAATCAAGATGCGAATACACCTCATCATTGCGTTCGGCCAGATAGGCTTGCCATTCGGTATTGGCTGGATCCACAAGATAGATGTGGCTTTTCCAGGAAGCAGGGAGCGAACATACATCTCGATCGCCACGATTGGCATTCTTATAGATTGCCCATTCCTCCTTCACGCCATCGGCAGCGGCATCGTCAAGCACTCCAAAGCATAGGTTGTAGAACATCGACTTCATGCCCAGCCTGTGCTGCTCGTCGATATAAGCCTTGACCACAGAATTGTACACATCGCGATTGGCGATATCGGTGTATTTGTCGTACAGTTCAGTGCGGGTGCCACCGAGAGGCCAGTGATGCTTGTTATGCCAATCATAGAATTGTATTCCATTGATATGGCAGCGGCTCAAATAAGCCATCTCATTGGCAATGACATCAGCGGTCTTGCTGGCATCAAAATCACCAACGAAGCCATAACGCGGAAACATTGTCCAGTCGCTTGACACATCCACGGCTATAGTACCAAGGATAGTCTCAGTAGTGCCATCAGTGGTATAAACATCCACCAAATATCCTTGGTAATCTGTAGAAGGCGGAGTCCATTGCCACGATGTACCGCTCACTGTTTGCTCTGCTACCACAGTTGATCCTTGGCGATAACGAGCCGTGGCTCCGGCTGGGAAAGCTGTGTCAGAGGTGAATTTCACAGTCTCCCCAGGCTGGTAGACAGATTTATCGGCGCTGATGTCGGCAAGGGTGCCTGAGGTCACAGTCACCACATCAGTCTTTGTGTTCTCTCCGCCATTGTCGGGATTGGTTGGGGCTTCTGGGCTGTCCGAACCCCCGCCTCCGCACGATGCGGAGGCAAGAGCCAGAGCCATAAAAACTATATTCATCTTGTGATTGAGCATTTTGACAGGTGTTTTTTATTGTTTAGCGATAGTCACCTCCTCAAGGAGTTGGTTGAGAGTGATGGTGTAGGTGCCAGCCTCTTGGATTACCCATTTCATATCCACTGCGCCAGCTACAATGTCAACGTACTGATCCATTTGGTTATTGTCAGATTTGTTGATAAACACAGTCTTCTCAACCTCGCCAGTAGGTGCCTTGCCCTCTGAGTCGGCCATAAACCATGCGCCGTTCCAGTCGCTCTGCTTGTCGGCTGAGAATTTGAGTTCGCCTGTGTTGAGGGTGCCAGTCCAAGTGAAGATATTGGGGTCGGAGGGGTCAACAGTCATCTCCACCGCATTAGCCAAATCCCAGCCAGCCGATGTGGCGTCGCCTATCATATACATGGCTGTGTAGGGTGTGAAGACATTCATCAGCATGCGCTCAGCGCCTGAGCGGATATCGAGGCAAATCTTATAATAGCGGTCGATTTCATCAGAATTGAGATACCACTTATAGTCGGGGTCATATCCTTGGATAAATTCCACTCCTGTCGAGGTGTAGGGTGCATTGGGTTCGGTGGCCTTGTACATATTCTCCCACGAACCAGAAGTTGTGCCAAACTTAAACTCCTTGCCAATACTGAAGAAGAGGCCTATGCGGAAGAGGAACGGATCGAGCGGGTCTTGGCTCATCTCGGTGAAGCCCCAGCCATTCTCATCGCCCACGAAATAGATGTGGTCGTAAGCAGGAGCGATACCCTCAGTTTCAACTATTGAGATGGTAAGTTCAAGTAGGTTAACGTCTACTTTATAGCAATGCGGATTGTCTACCACCCACTTGTCATCGGCTTGGTCATCGCTGTCGCGATAGTATAGGTGATCGTTACCGGCATTATTGTATGATGGCAGGAATTGGCCAAGGGTGGTAAGGAATTTGAATTCGCCCGAGGTGAGGTTGCCAGTCCAGGTGAAGATGCCGTTGTCGGTGCGCTGCATCTCTGTAGCATTATCCGCATTCCATCCATTGGGGGTGGCATCGCCAATCAGATAGAGGGTCTCGGTTACGGCCTGGTAAGTGGTGACAGTGAATGCAGTGGTTGCCACTTGCGTGTCATCACTGCCAGTGACTATAGCAGTCACGCGAGCATCAATAGTGGCTGTCTGGCCTGCGCTGAGACCCATCTGATCAATGAGCATGCTATTGAGGTCCTCGACTGTCGGGGCCCACGAATAATCCTGTTGCACCCCGCTCTTGATAGTCACTGGATTGGCAAAGTCGCTGCCGCTACGGGCTATGTCGAGGGTGTAGCTGATGCGGTTACCAGTGCCATAATTGGTGCCAGTGGTCCAATCAAGGGCTATTGCCTCGCTTGAGTGGTTGCTCTCTTGCAGCACCACCTCATCGGTGCTGGCCGTAAGAGCAAGCTCGGTGTAGCCCTTATCGAGCTCGGTATAGTCGTTATCGGTGCAAGCGGCCAGCATGGCAAGCGCCCCAAGTCCGACGAATTTAAAATATTTTGTGTTCATATATTGTTTCTTATGGAATCGTTAAGGAATAGTTTTATCTCCAAAAGCCAAAAACTAAAGGCCAAATACCAAATCAATATCCTGGATTCTGAGTCATCAGTGGGTTAGCATCCATCTCAGTCTGCGGGATGGGGAAAAGGAGTCGGTTTTTGTTGACGTTGGTTTTTCCGATTGACTGGAGAAATGTGACAGCGTAGTCGCCACCTCCCAGACGTATCATATCAAACCAGCGATGGCCCTCAAAGGCAAGTTCCATGCGGTATTCGTGAATGATAATCTCGCGCAAATCGCTTTGGCTCACTGTAGTGGGAATTGCGGCAAGGCCAGCGCGCTTGCGCACTATGTTGAGGGGGCCTACGGCCTGTGAGGTCTGACCCATTTCGTTGAGAGCCTCAGCTTGCATCAGCAGCACTTGAGCGTAACGATAGACTACGAAATTGGCTGGACTGGTATTGTATTCAGGCGAAACCGACTTCGGTACCAGGAATTTGCGTACATTGTATCCAGTGTTTGACCACGAGCTCTTATATTCCATGCCGTCGAATGCCGGACATCCTTGATACAGTACGGTCACATCCTTGCGCAGGTCGCCATCCTCATAGGCATCCACGAATTCCTGGGTGGGTTGGTTCCAGCCGTAGCAGCCAGCCACCATGTTGCTGTTACGAGGCCCCATGAAGGTAGAGAGCCAAGAACTCTGCGGGGTATTGCCCCAGAAATCATACTCAGTATCCCCTGAATACTGTACCTCAAAGATTGACTCAGGTCCATTATTGATCGTAGCATCAAAATTGCTCTCATAAGTGCAATCATCGAGATTGTATCCCAGGGCAGTCACCTCATCGCATAGGTCTACCACTTGCTGGTATAGCTGAGTATTTGACGGAGCAAGAGTCAGATAGATATCGGCCAACATAGTCAGAGCGGCATCCTTGCAAGCGCGACCTACGTTGGAATAGTCATATTCAGCCTTTGTAGGCAGAAGATTAGCAGCACGAGTGCAATCATCGATGATTTGGGCATAGGTATCCTCAAGCGATGCTCGAGCTATGGCAGTAGATGTGCCAGGCACATAAGGGGTTGTGCGCAAAGGCAACCCTCCGTACAAGCGAGCCAGTATATAATAATAGTGTGCTCTGAGAAACAATGCCTCGCCAAGACAACGATTGCGTATGTCTTCGCTCAAATCATCGTTGCCCTCGATGCTTGAGATAGCATCATTGCAATGGCCGATGCCAACCCAGGGGCTGCGCCACATATACAGGGCCATGCCATTGTCGCTGAGGGTGGTGAAATTGGACGCTTGGATAGTTTCGAGGCCGTCAGTGCCACCACCAGCTCCGACATTGGAGTTGCCAGCTACGATATCGAGGGTCCAGATGCGCTGGTTGTACATATTCGATGACTGCAAAGTCACATAGCAGCCATTGGCCAGTGCCTCGGCGATGTCATCGGTGACTGCCTCTTCTGGGTCAACGGTGTCATAAGGTGTCTTCTCAAGATAGTCAGAGCAAGAGGCCATCGTAAGGGCTGCGCCGCAAGCGGCGAGCAATATGGTAATTTTATTCATGGCAATGGGGATTTAGAAGTTGAACGAAAGTCCTACATTGAAAGTGCGTGAAATTGGGAAAGAGGAATAATCGATGCCATCGACACCCACCTCTGGATCAAAGCCGGAGTAACCAGTAATCGTAGCCACATTCTCGCACGACACCGATAACCGTGCATCATGCATGCCTATGCGATGGAGCCAACGATTGGGGAAGTTGTAAGCCAAGGTAATGTTCTTGAGGCGCAGATATGAACCGTCTTCTACATAGCGGTCACTCACGCGGTTATTGCCATTTGGATCGCCATACACAGCGCGAGGCATTGAGTTTGATGTGCCTTCTCCTGTCCAGCGGCCTACCACAGCTTCATACTGGTTGTATGCGGCAGCCATTCCCTCCATGTCGATGCGGGTTGAATTGAAGATCTTATTGCCAGCTACTCCTTGGAAATACACTTGTAGTTCAAACCCTTTGTACGTCAAAGTATTGTTGAGCGAGAAGAGCCATGACGGATTAGGATTACCAATCACTGTGCGATCCTCATCGGTAATCACGCCATCATTGTTGAGATCCTTGAAACGAATGTCGCCCGGCTCGGCGCCAGATTGGATGGCATGGCTGTTGACCTCTTCCCAGTTCTGGAATATACCATCTGTCACATATCCATAGAATACATTGATGGGATAATCCTTAGCCAGCATGGTCACATAGCTGTTATTGATTTGATTGATGTAGAAAGGAACATCACTGTTGAGGCTCTTGATTTTGTTTTTATTGTAAGTGACAACCAGATTGGTTTCCCAAGTCAAGTCTCCACCGTGTAGGTTGACCGAATGGGCCGTGAGTTCCCAACCAATATTGCGCACCTTGCCAGCATTGCTGTATGTGGTGCTGGTGTCTTCAAATCCAGAAGTGATAGGCACAGACGCCTTGACAAGCATATCGTTGGTGTTTTTGATATAGCCGTCGAGCGAGAGATTAATGCGATTGTGGAGCAGCGAGAGATCAACGCCAACGTTCCACTGTTCAATCTCTTCCCAATGGATATAGGGATTTGCCAGAGTCTGGGCTATCAGGGCTGACTGATTTTTGTCATCAGTGCCGAGTGGATAAACCATCGTATTGTAAGATGGCAGGTAGCTGTAATTGCTTACCGAGGCTTGGCTACCAGTCTTGCCATAACCCACGCGTAATTTCAGGTCGCTGATCAGTTTGTCTTTAGGGAAGAACTCCTCGCCCGAGATGCGCCAAGCAGCCGAACCAGATGGGAAGGTGCCCCATCGATGCTCTGAGCCGAAACGGCTTGAACCATCCCTACGCACTGTGGCTGTCAACATATAGCGGTCGGCGTAATTATAATTTGCGCGAGCCATATATGAGAGCAACGACCATTCGCTCTTAGAGCCTGAGATGTCGTACATCTCCTCGCCATTGTTGAGCTGATGCACCGAATCAAAAAGGAATCCATTCATCTGAGCCGAGAACCATTGATACTCATTCCATTGAGCCGAAGTACCAGCCATCACGTTGAGAGTATGATGCTCTCCAAAGGTCTTGTTAAATGTGAAATAGTTATCCCACAGATAGGTGAACGATTTGTTGGTGCTTTGATACATTGAACTCTCCTCCACGGGGATAGGCTTCCAGTCATAAGCTGGCGAGAAGCTCTCATAGTCCCACCACTTGGCATCATATCCAAAAGTCGAACGGAATTGCAGCCAATCGGTAAAGGTGATATCGGCCGAAATATTAGCTAACAAATTGTAGCCTTTGGTTTCGCCTTTGTACATTTCGTTGCTGCCCACGGGATTGCGTACGCTGCCGTACCACATCGAGTTGCCGTCAGGACCGCTCCACTCTCCGTCTTCATCCTTAACGGGGAAGGTAGGCAGGGCCTTCATGGCATCGCTCATACTGTAACTTCCGCTTTTCTTAATATCTGTGCTATAGAGCAGATTGTTTGAGAGTTTGAGCCAACTCAACACTTGGGCATCATTGTTGCTCTGGAATGTGAAGCGACGATAATTAACCTCCTTTACAATACCGCTTTGGTCAAGGAAACCAGCCGAGAAATAGTAATGAGCCTTGTCATTGCCGCCCGAATAAGCAATGTTGTAATTTTGCATTACGCCAGTCTGGAGCAGTTCGTCAACCCAATTGGTGCCTACGCCCAGGCTACTGGGATCTGCCCATGCTGGATTGGGGTTATTGCCGCTATTCTCCATCATATCGTTGCTAAGGGCAGCATAGCCGGCAGCATCGAGCAACTTCATTTTTTTGGTGGCATTCTGCACGGCAACGTTGCCTGAGAAGGACAGGCGAGACACTCCAGACTCGCCTCTGCGAGTGGTAATCATCACCACGCCATTGGCACCTCGCGAACCATAGATGGCTGTGGCCGAGGCATCCTTGAGCACGTCGAGACGCTCAATGTCTTGAGGATTAATAGAATTAAGGCCCAAGTCAGTCGGAACGCCATCAATCACCACCAATGGGTCGCAATTGTTAATAGACCCCAAGCCGCGTATCTTGATGTTGACATTGTCGCCAGGCTTGGCAGCATCGATGATTTGCACGCCTGATATTTTGCCTTGGATGGCTTGGCCCACATTGCTGACTGGAGCTTCTTTGATATCCTTGCCACCCAGCGATGAGACAGCTCCAGTCAAGTCGCTCTTCTTCATCAGGCCGTAGCCTACGACTACCATTTCGTTTAGCACATTGCTGCTCTCGCGCATTGTCACATTGATAGTAGAGCGCCCCTGGATTTGCACTGTCTGACTTTCATAGCCGACATAGCTGAAAGTAAGCGTGCCCTGGGGATTTGCCAAGATAGCGTATTGGCCATCAAGGTCGGTGGTGACGCCGTTGGCGCTCTGGTCTGCGATTACTGAGACACCGATTATGGGGTCTCCTTGGTCATCAGTCACTGTGCCGGTGACCTTGGCTTGCTGAGCCATCGCAAGGTTGGCTCCCAATAGCCATAGGAACGTTGCTGATAGGAAGCGCAGCAAAGATTTAGAGTTGGATTGCTTCATGATATCCTTTTTAGTTTTAGAAATCAGGATTGATAGATTGGGTTGTTTGGCTGTTCTCCGTCGAGACGCATGCCGATGGATTGGGGTTTTGTGTCGACATTGCAAAGTTAAGGTTAAAATCACCCCCTTGTCAATATCAGTTAGTGGAAATATAGTCAAATTAAAAGGGCAATATGTTGTATTACAACACATTGCCTAATTTTTGAAAGTCTAAAAAGGTAGTAGAACTGAGGAATTTTTTAACCCTATTTTTAACATTTACTCAGCTCGGCCAATGGTCATTATCTGGGTTTCGAGCTCATCGCGGTCGCCTCGAGCCTTATTGCGCACACGGGTGCGATAGTTGTAAATGGTGGTCACTGAGTATCTGAGGAATTGGGCAATCTTGGCGCTATCGTCTATTCCAAGCCGGATAAGTGCGAAAATGCGCAGCTCTGTGTTGAGCTTGCCAGGCGACTTCGGCACCAACTCTTCGCCTGGCTGCAACAGAGCATTCAGATCCTCGACAAAGGTCGGGAAGAGTTTTAGGAAGGTCTCATCAAATGAGTCGTAGAAACTTTTGATCTCATCGTCAATCTGACCAAGCGACTTGTCGTATTTCTTGAGTTCATCGATCGACCCTGACTTTACCACCTTGCTTAGACCCTTGCGGTAACGGTCGAGTTTCTCAATATAGACACTGCATTGGTCCATATACTGGGCTATGTACTCTTCCTTGAGGCTGGAGTTTTCAGCTATGATATGGTTGGCCTCTTTGAGTTGGGCATTCGCCTGACGCAGTTCTTGGTTGAGTTGCTTGAGCTGCCCGTTGGCTTCTGTCACATCTCTGCGAGCGCGAGCCAATTTGCGCATTTCACGGTTTATCCAGTACAATGCCCCAAGCAGCAACGCTGAGAGCAAGCATACCCATAGCAAAGACCAACGCAAGCGCGACTGCTGATGCTCAATGGTATCGAGATACACATCGTTGACCACATTGGCGATATTGTTGATTTCGAGCATGCGCAGTCGAGCCTTGCAGTCCATAGCATCCTCCATGCATACGCGCAGGTATTCATAAGCGTGTTTCAAATCGCCCTGCTGGTACAGGATGATAGCAAGTTTGCGCAGAGATACGTATTCTTTAACAGCCGAAGTCATATCACCTATGGCCGATATTATCAGTTGTCGCATCTGATTGTCTGTGTCGCCAAGCAATCGGTAGGATTCTGACAGGGTATATGAGGCTATGGCTACTTCGTGGGGCTGTTCAGCTGACTTGTCGAAATATGCTTTCAGGAAATCTATGCCTTGCTGAGGCTGGCCATGGACATTGTAATGGTCGCATACGATTATGGCTCGGTACAGACTGCCCTCCTCATGCCAATTGAGCAATGAGTCGCGATAGGCATCGGTGATGGCGAAATATTTGTCTCTATCCTCCTTGCGCACTGCAAAGTCGGTCATCAATCCGTAGGTGGTGCGATAGATATGGTTATAATAGAGGCGCAAATATTGGGGCACCTCATTGTAATCGATGCTGTCCATTATGGCCAAAGTCTCTATCTGGAGGCCGATTGCACATAGGGTGTTGGCAGTGGTCAGTTTGGAGTGGATTATCAAATCATGGTCGCCTATCCTTCGTGCCAACTCCTCGCGTCTCTTGCATAAAGCCAACGCTGAATCAGTGTCATAAGAGAAATATGCGTCATGCAAATCTCCTAACCTATGGAATCGGTCAGTATCATTGTCAGCCTTCATATAGGCTGTGCGCAGTTGGGCTATGTAGGCTTCATGCTCCTGCCGACACATGTCTCTGTCGCTGATTGCCTGATCCAAGACCATAATCAGCGAATCTATGTCGGCTGGTCGCCCCACGCCCCTGAGCGCTATGGTAAGAAATATGATAGAGATTGTCAGTATTCGTGGTATCATATTGCAAAATTAGTAAAATTCCACGAATCCACAAAATCAGAGTTTATATAGACCAAAAACGGCCTCCCCTGGGGGTGGGGAGGCCGCTTGATGGGGTTGGGAGCGTGGTTTATTGCACTATGGGCTCTTGGTCGAGCTGGGTGTAGCTTTTCACTTGGACCTCGCCACGGAGGACAGCCAGGGCGTTGAGGGCCAGGGCCTCCATCTCGTCTTCGCCGGGGAAGACATGTACAGGAGCGAGGAACTCGATGCGGCGCTTCAGGCGATTGACCACATAGTCGCTATAGGCGATGCCGCCAGTGAGCAGGATGGCGTCAACGTCGCCACATAGCACAGCACCCTCAGCAGCGATGTATTTGGCGATATGGTAGATCATAGCGTTGATGATGAGCTCGGCGTGCTTGTCGCCAGCCTCGATGCGGCGCAGAATTTCGCGCATGTCTGTGGTGCCGAGATGGGCAGCCAAGCCAGCCTGGCCAGCCACACGCTTGAGCAGTTGCTCCTGTGTGTACTTGCCGCTGTAGCAGAGCTTAATCAGGTCGGCCGAAGGCAGAGTGCCAGCGCGTTCGGGCGAGAAGGGACCCTCGCCGTCGAGAGCATTGTTGGTATCGATGGCGCGACCGCGCTCGTGAGCGGCAACCGAGATGCCACCGCCCAGGTGGCAGATGATCAGGTTGAGATCCTTGTATTTCTTTCCAATCGACTTGGCATAGCGGCGAGCAATGGCGCGCTGATTGAGGGCATGCCAGATAGCTATGCGAGGCATAAGCGGACTGCCGCTAATGCGAGCATAAGGGCAAAGCTCATCGACCACGCCCGGGTCGGCCATAAGACTGATGCTGCCGGGAATCTCAGAGGCAATGTCGAATGCCAAGATGCAGCCCAGGTCGCAGGCATGCTGGTGCTCAGCCTCCTTGGCCTCGTGGACCATATCGTCGGTTACGACATACACTCCGCCCTCGACCGGCTTGGAGAGCGGACCGCGACCGATTACGGCGTCAAAGTCGGCCAGATTGTATCCATTGGCAGCGAGTTCGTCCTTGATGAGCTGCTTGCGGAATCCGTATTGATCGGATACCTTGTCAAATATGCTGAGGTCTTCGGCCGAGTGCGAGAGCGACTTGACGAAGAGAGGTTTGGTGTCTTCATAGACAGCAATCTTAGTGCTGGTGCTTCCAGGGTTGATGGCTAATATACGCATAAGGTTAAAGTTAAGTCAAAAGTATTAAGTCAAAAGTCAAAAGTACTAAGTCAATAGTCAAGAGTACTAAGTCAAAAGTCAAGAGTATTGGGTGAACTCGGGCTCAGGCGTTGAGGATTGACATCAGCAGACTGTGGTACTTTGAGTCTACGCTGTCGCCTCGGCTCGGCACCATGATTGGCACCTTGGCCCCTACCACCCATCCGGCCATGTCAGCTCCGGCAAAGAGGGTTATAGTCTTGTAGAATGTGTTGCCAGCCTCGATGTCGGGGAATATCAGCGCATCGCTGTATCCCTCGAGAGGCGAGGGGATATGCTTCTTCTTCATAGCGGCTTCGTTGCAAGCCACCTTCACGTCGAACGGCCCATCGATGATACATTCGCCGAATTCGCCAGCCTCGGCCTGCTCCTTGAGCGTCTGGTAGTGGCCGGTGAACGGGAAGTGGCGAGCGTCAACCTTCTCCGAGCAGTGGATCAGAGCCACCTTAGGCTTGGCAATGCCCAGAGCGCGGAGGGCATCGAGGGCGTAGCGCACCTGTGCCACACGCTGATCATCGTTTGGATAAGGAATCACAGCCACGTCGGTGAGCATCAGCAGCTTGCCATAAGCTGGGATAGAAGCGGCGGTGAGGTGAGTCAGCACAGCGCCCTTCTCGAGGATGCCTTGCTCCTTGTTGAGCACGGCGCGCAGTATGTTGTCAGTATTGAGCATGCCCTTGACAATCAGGTCCACCTCGTCGCGGCGAGCCATTGCCACAGCCTTGGCTGCTGCATCGTCGCCATCGGCGGCATCTACGATTGTGATATGGTCCTTATGGGCCATGAGAGCCTCGTCGGCCTCGATTTCGGCGCGACAGCCACAGAAGATGGCCTCGATCAGGCCCTTCTCCAATGCGCGAGCAGCGGCAGCGCGCGTTGTGGCATCTTGGGCCCATACGATGGCGGCGCGTTTGCGCTCGCCTTTCTGGATCAGGGCCTGCTCCAGTTCGTTGAAATCCTTAATGTGTTGCATAAAGGTTCTAAGTGTTTTGGTATCAGTTATGGTATTAGTATGGTTATTTGTGTTTTCATTGATGAGGGTCTTAGCCACGGCGATGTCCGACGCATGGTCCACGTCTATCACCTTGCCAAAAGGCTTGGCCTTGAGCTTGAGGCCGGCGGCGAGCAGTGCTCGCTGGAAATTGCGCATGCGGCTTGCACCCGATGCCAGGCAATCCTCAAGCACATCTATGGCTCGATCGTCCAAACCGTAGATGCCTGCCGAAATGAAAGGACTGCCGTTGGGAGCGTCGTCGAACGACTCAATCCACCCCTGCGGGCCAACGCCTACATACAGTGGCTTCTCGTCATCGACATAATCGGTCACACCCATCATGTCATCGGCCTCAGTGTCGGCATTGAAAGCCTCGACATATGCGCGCAAGGCAGCCTCAGCGAAAATCGTATCAACCGTAGTCAGTACGAATCGACCCCCTCTCAGCCAAGGAGCCAGAACGCCCATGCTGTGCATCGAACTGGGAGTGCTTTGCACCGCGATGCGCAGCGGCACCGGCAACTGCAGCGAGCGCAGATAGTCTTGCACCTCGCGCATCTCCTGATTCACGATGACGCAAATCTCTTCGGCTCCGCAATTGAGGAATATGTCAATCAAGCGGCGGATCATCGGCCTCCCGTCGAGCTCGACGAGCGGCTTAGGCAGTGCCACGCCCTCTTGCTGTAGGCGCGACCCCTCTCCGGCTGCTATGATGGCATACTTCATATTGGTTTTTGGTTTTTGGTTTTTGGTTTTTAGTTTTTGGTTTTTGGAAACAGATGGGTTGGTTTTTAGTTTTTAATTTTTTGGAAAAGTAACAATTGAGTCCGCTTTAAAAAGTCGA
>NWBJ01000042.1 GCA_002633115.1 Muribaculaceae bacterium Zag1 | reverse complement strand
ACCGTGACCACCTCGAAGGTGTCAAGAATGTTCTCCGGAAGCATTAGCCTTGCTATTGCCTCGTATATTGATGCTGATTTGTTTTCCATGCGCAAAGGTACGAATTTTTCTTCATTCTTTTACCGCTGCGCCGTGATCTTTGACTAAGCGTCACCCACGGACTTTTGCGCATGAGCCGAATTTTCGCCGACATTATGCACGATGGCATTGATCTTTGCTATTCCGCCAGTGGTGATGTGCGGTGTAGCCTCAACTTTGACGGCAAGATTGTCATTCACCACATCGCCTACGTATAGGTCGTCAAACACAATGTAGTAGTCAGCGTCATTGACCTGAGCTTTGAATCGGATTATGATGTAGGGATAATCCTTATAGGGAGCCAAATCTATTGTGACATCGTACCAAGCGGTTTGGCTAAGATCCTTTTGGTCAATCGTAAGCACTTCATCAAATCCTTTCTTGCCGCAGGCATTAACCAGTACTGACAATTGATTGTCCACTCCGGCAAAACCGATAAAGAAGAAATGTAGCTTGGGCACAGTAGTGCCATCGAGGCTAATTTTACCTGAGGTAAGAGCAGCCCATCCAGCGCCATCCTCTGAGTAGGCTCCAGTCATAGAGCCATCGCCATCAGGGCTCTCTCCCGAGAAGAGAACCATTTCTACGGCGCTTCCATCATTTGAGGCCAGCCAAAGATTCATCTTGCCGCTAACATAACCTTCTTCAAATGGCACGCCATAAGGTTTGCCTTGGATATAGGAATCTATGGTAAAATCAGAACTCCCAAATTCGTTTACAGCGCTTACGCCTACTGTAAATACTGACTGGACCCCATCGATGAGGTAGTTGGCGCATGTATACTCTCGTTGCTCGTTACTTACGATTTCTTTGTAACTACCGTTGCCGTCAGGTACCATCAGCACATAGGATACCTCATCAAGATCAACAAAGCCGCCATTTTGGCCTATGATAGGTTCATCCCAACTGATAGTGATTGTACCATCGAGATTATCGCAGAAATATATAGCCGATGGTGCCAACGGGGCATCATAACCAGCATATATGGTAACAGTGTTGGATTGCCCTTTGCCGTATTCATTGTAAGCCAGGACTGTATAATCTGAAAGTCCGTTCACTGCGTCTTCGTCAACGAATGTATAGTCTATGCCAGGCTCAGCTGGAGCGATAGTCCCAGCCAAAACTTCGCCACGATAAATTTCTATCTTGTCGAGGCCATTAAGGGGATTGCCAGTAGCGTCAAGTGTGGGGGCAGTGAAAGAAAGATTTACAGCGAGTTCGCCTTCCTCAGCCGGGGAGACCACCAGATTGCCTACCGGAGCTGGCGCGTGAGCATGCACGCCGGCCTTTATTGTTAGATTGTCCAGGAAGAGTGTATTCATGTAGCTGTCGCTGGTACAGTGTATGGCAAACCTCATCACACCGTCATTTTCGGCAGCTCCGGTGTAAGTGACAGTCTCGGGCTCGAACATGGTATTGGTAATCGTCATCACATCAGTCAACGCAGAGTACTGAGTTGGGTCATCGCCATATCCAAGAAAAACCTGCATCTTTTCTACCCAAGGTTCATTCATAGCACTCTGGCTTACCGTAAGCGAATAAGTGCAATCTGCCTCAACCTGGAAAGGTGGCGTCAACAGCCAATCGTCAGCAGGAGTGCCGTTATGATTGTATGAATAATAGACGCCATAATCTTCATAGTATGTGCCCCAGTGCCATGTCTGGTCGTCATTATTGGCATCTATGGCAGTGAATAAGCCAAAATCGCTTTCATCATCAAAGGCGCTTTGAAAGGGGAGCTCTATGGGTTGACCAAATTGCAAAGAATTGGAGTATTGTTTTTCACCATAATTGTTGTCGATGTGGGCATTGATGCGATAATAGTAGGTATCCCAATCAGGATTGTCAAAGGTTTCGGTGAAGGATGTGCCTGCTATATCGTGGGCTACCAACGTAGGTCCGGGATACCGCAAGATGTCATAAACTGCTTTGTCAGCATCAACATATCCGCCATTTGAGCCAGCGCATGCCCAATTAAGTGTGGCAACTCCTGTCGCTTCATCATAACTGAACGCAATGTCGGTAGCCATTGGGGTGTCTTCGCCCGCATAGCTTGCTATAGGATTGCGCACACCATTGCCAGTTGTGTTGGAGAGCAGCACTACGGCTTTTGCATTGCCAAGGTCAAAATCGATGTCTTTGGAAATCGAGGCTCCAGGAGCCGCAGACCCAGTGAGTGGGTTTTCTTCATCGTTGTTGATGTAGATTTCATAATTGATCACTCCGTTGAGGGTCTTGTTGTCATAGCTTAAGGATGGCATAGTCCAAGATAGCACGCCGTGGCCGGTGGCATCCTTAAATGACAAAGACAAATCGGCGATTTTGCCTGGGGCGGAATCCTCAGGTACGTAAGGGAAGTACATATTTGTGTATTCCTCATCCTCTGGGAAATAGCCAATAAGGGTTGTAGAGCCGGTGTTGGGATCAACCTCACAGAAGCGGCCCAACAATTCGTCGGTTTCTTCGATATATTCAGAACAGGCAAAATACAACTTGTCGGTATTATTGTCAAAAGCCAAGCTCTGTAGCATAAATCCCCAGCTAAAGTCGAGCTGGCCTACGGGGATAACCTCGTAAGTGTCGAGGTCGAATTTGTTGAGATATCCGTCTGAGGTTATCACATAAGCATTGCCGTATTTGTCGCAAGCTGCAGCACATACATTTTTGTCGAGAGTGGCCAATTCAGAGATTGTGAGGGTTTCTAAATCCACCTCTGCCACAGTGGTGCCCCCAGAAAATCTGTTGAAGGTTAAAACTCGGTCAGATACTGGATCATGGAAGCAAGCTTGGTTCAAAAGCCGCCCCCATAACACAGCTTCGGAGCTATTTGAGCGGTGACGTTCGGTCGGCTGGTAGGTGTCGGCATCCCATTCGCAGAAATAGTGTCGGCTATAGTCATAATCCTTAATGCTGAGATTGCCCATACCCATGATCTTGTGGTCAAGGTATACTGCTCCGCCATTGACGCACATGTCCAAGTCAGCCTCGAGCGTGCGTGCCCAATTGTTGGCTGAGCTTACACGATAGAAGCCATAGTCGAGGGCCATGTGGTTGTTGGGCAGCATATTGTACTGCAAGAAGCCCAGAAATTCCAGCGGCTTTCCCTGAGCGTTAGCTTCTACGCGGCGTGTGCTGCGATGGAATTGGCGCATCTTTTCTTCCGGGAATGGCATAGGCAGCCCCTGCTGCTTGTGCCATTCTACCAGCCAATCGCCATAAGCCTGGCCCGGCTGAGGAGTATTAGCGACCTCTTTGGCGATACCTCTCTGAGGTGCGGGAGTGTCCCATGAGAAGGTAGGGATAGGGAACGCTTCAAGCTTCTCAAGCTTGAAATCTGTGGCTTGGGCATGGACAGCGCTGGAGCCTAAGACCAGAGCTATCCCCAGGCAGAATTTGGTGAAATGTTGCTTTTTCATTGTTATTGAGATTGATGATTGAGTAGACAAATTGTTGATGTGACAATGTTGATGTGACAAAATTAATATTAGATGATTTGTCTACCAAAGATTTTAAATCCAAGATTGAACAATTTTCTAAATTTGTTCAAATTTTCTAAGATTATTCATTCTACATAAGGTTATTATTCAAAGAGTTAAGGAGTAGGGTCACTTTCGGTATTGTTTTGCTTGACGTATATATTCGCTTGGGTTTAACCCTGTCTCGGCCTTGAATAGGCGTGCGAAATATGAGCGCGACTTTATGCCGATATTGGCTGCCATGGCCTCGATAGTCAGAGAGCTGAATGTCGGATCATAGTTGATGCGGTTGCATGCTTCCTGTATGCGATAATGATTAAGCAGGGCTGGAAAATTGCAGCCGCATAGCTCATTTATCACTTGGCTTACCTCAGTCCTTTTTTCTCCAATACCCTCCGAAAGGTCTTCGATTGAGAATTTGTCAGAGAAAATTTCTTGGTGAGTAGTCATATAAGCGCTGATTTTATCCAGTAATTTCTGCTTGCGCTCATCGGTGAGCGAACTCCCTTGATACTTGGGTTCGGTCTCTGACTGTTCTTTTTCGTTGATTGATTGAGGGGGTATGGAAGTGATTATTTCCTTGGAATCTCTCAATTGCCGGTCTTTGAGATACAAGGCGGTATAATTATGTTTAAGCTTTACATATAATGTGCCTATTATTGCCAGCATACCGCAGACTAATAGCATAAACGAGCCGATATAGATTAGCAGTCGATGTTGGGCCTTGATTTTGTTTTCCTTCAATAGATTTTGCGTCAAGGCTTCGTCGAGGGCTTCAATAAAGTCAAGCTCTCGGGTAGAACGCACCTTGTTTTCTCTTTTAATCTCTTCTTTTAGCTCATGATAAGACACACGCGTGGCATTGGCTTTTTCATTCTGGCCATTTTTGGTATAAAGATTAGACAGATGATCCAAGATTTCCAGTCTATAGACTGGCTCACCCTCAATCAACTCGCTTACGGACGGCTGGGTGAGGATAGAAATAGCTTGAGAGTATTGATTTTGAGCCTCGGCTAAGTAGCTCTGCATCATGTAGAGATTGAGAGCAAAACCTGCGGGGGTATCCCGGGTGAGTCCTGAATCAATGATTTTGTCCAAACTTGTCTGAGCTGCAGTGAAATCTTTATTCTGGATAGCAGACAAGACCCCATAGTAGTCCTTTAGGTATTCAAAAAAAGAGTTGTACGATTCGTCTTCATAGCGGTCCAGCTGCTCTATTAAAGGCTCTATTTCTGCAAGACGATCAGCATCATTAGCTATATTGATAAGATCAAGAAGACATAAGCAACCATCGCTGTAACTGTATCCTCCGATGCCCATGCCCACTTGGTACCCTTCGGTCCATAAGTCCCAAGCTTCAGAAATGGAATTTTTGTCGCTTCCCTCAATCGAGGCGATATCCATCTTCAAAGCTCCTAAGTTGAGGCATATGTTGGAGATGTTTTTATTCAACCCATATTGGCGTGATAATTCCAGAGCCCGCTTGAGATAATGGTAAGATTTATCGTATGTGAAATAGAGATCTCTGTAATAATTACCCATGAACATAGTGGCCACTATGGCGTACTTTTCATCGCGCTCTGACATCTTTTCTCCTCGTTCCAAACGTCCCTCCATAATGCTATAAATCATGAAGGCGCTATCAAGCTGGTTAGCTCTTTCAAATTCCATGGCGATCGGCATAAGCTCTTCGTTGGATTGTGTGGTATAACGCTCCACATTGATTTTAGGCGAGGCCATGGCAGCGCAGAGAAAGGCTACTCCAATAAGGCTAATGGCAGCTATCAATATGTAAAATTTTCGGTTCATCTACGTGTTCTTTCCATTGTCAAAGGATTAAATTTCATTTTAGGGCAAATTTACGAAAAATTTAGATAGGACAAATACTTTTTCCGTCTATTTAGATAAAAAAGAGGGCGCGCCCGGGATGGGGTGCGCCCTCTGAGTATTAGGGGGAGGGGGGAATGTTAACGGATGACGACCTTGGAGGCGATGCCGCCCTGGACGCGGATCACGACTTGGCCAGCAGCGGGCTTAGCGATTTCGCGGCCCTGGAGGTCGAAGAAGCGAGCGTCGCCCTGGTTGTCGGCATTGATGCCGTTGATGCCAACGGTAGCCTTGTTGACAACCTTGATTTCGTCGATAGCCACGGTAGCGGGAGTCTCACCGGCAGCAGCCACAAAGCGGATACGGGTCTCGGTCTGGTTCAGAGCGATCTCGGCACTTGCCTCGGTCCAGCCAGTGCCTTCGCCGCCAACTACGAACTCAGCTGCGGTCTGGAACTCGCCTTCAGCGTCGGCATATTGCAGAGCAACAGTCGAGGTGGTGGCGTCAGCCCAGTTGTAGTAGTAGAATACAGCCACCAGAGTCTCAACGCCTTGGACATCGATAGCGCCCGAGGTGAGGGCATCCTCAGTGTTGCGGTTGGTGTAAGCGCCCATACCAACGTAAGCGAAGCCGCCTTCGTTGAGATAAGGAGCGAGATATTCGTCTTCACCGATGCGGTACGACTGAGCGAAGTTCCAAGCGCTGTAGTCGTAGGAGAGACCCTCCTTAACCCAGAGGTTGTCGGTAGTAACCTGACCATCCTCGTTGAGCGGGAACGTCTCGGCGAACGGCAGAGCCAGAGCCGGGCCAACGATAACGTCGTTGGTAGCAACAGAGTTGGACTGGCCAATGTCGTTGCGAGCCGATACGGTGTAGTAAACGCGAGTCTGAGCTGAGAAGAGGTCAGCCACATTGTCGGTGTAGGTCTGCTCGGTGAGCTCGTCGGTGAGGACGGTAGCCTCGTCGTCGGCATAGCGAGTCACAGTGTAGAGGAGCGAAGCCGGGTCGATGTACTGAGTGGTGTTGGTCGGGAAGTTCCAGGTAATAACCACAGAGCCGTCGGCAGCGACAGCCTTAACGCCTGACATGTACTCAGGAGCACCGAGGCCGAGAGTTACGCTTGCCTGTGCGCCCACGCTGCTGGCTGAGCCGCAGTATGCGATAGCGGTGTAGACATTGGTGTAGTCGAGGTTGGGGGTCTCGTCCTTGTAGGTGTAGAGTTGACCCATCACCGGATTCTCGATGGTGTAGATTTCCTCGCTGTAGCTGTTGTACTGAGCGTCGGTGTACGAGCGAGTGAGGACAATCTTGGTCAGCTCATAAGCCAGAGCATCGCCATTGGCATCCTTGGTGGGAGCGGTGATGTTGACGTAAACGGGAGCCACGCCTTCGTTGCACGATGCATAGATGGTAGGAGCAGCGGGCTGAGTGAGCTCGGCAGCTGATACGTTGATGTCATCGATGGCAACAGTCATCGGGGTTTCGCCGCTGGCAGCCACAAAGCGGATGCGGGTCTCAGCCTGGTCAAGGTTGCGGATTACGGTGCTAACCTGTGTCCAGCCAGCCTCGGTGGCAGCGCCTACATTCTCGAGAGCTGCTTGAACGAACTCGCCCTCAGCGTCGGCATATTGCAGAGCCACGGTCGATGTGGTAGCAGTTGCCCAGTTGTAGTAGTAGAAGCTAACAACAAGAGCCTCGGCACCAGCCACGTCGATAGCGCCTGATGTCATAGTATCCTCGAGGTCGCGGTCGGTGTAAGCGCTCATGCCAACATAAGCAAATGCGCCTTCGCCGCTCATCGGGGTGAGGGTCTCATCCTCGGTAGCGCGGTAAGAATCAGTTACATTCCAAGCGCTCCAGCCCTTTGAGCCTTCCTTAACCCAGAGGTTGTCGGTTGCATCGAGCGGGAATGTCTCAACGAACGGCAGAGCCAGAGCGGGACCAACGATTACCTTGTTGGATGCGGCAGCGTTGGAGTTGCCCAGGTCGTTAAATGCCATTACGGTGTAGTAAACCATCGATTGCTCGGTGAAGAGGTCGGCCACGTTGTCGGTGAATGTCTGCTCAACCAGATCCTTAGCAACTGCGGTAGAATCGTTGCCTACCCAGCGGGTAACGTTGTACTTGATTGACTCGGGATTTACATACAGGGTGGGGTTGCTGGGAGCATACCAAGTGATGGTAACAGCGCCATCGGCAGCAACAGCCTTGACGGTGCTCATGTATTCGGGAGCGCCCTCGCCGAGGGTCACGCTGGCTGAATTCTCAGCGCTGGCCTGGTCGCCGCAGTAAGCAACAACGGTGTAGACGTTGGTGTATTCGGTGTTGGGGTTCTCGTCGGTGTAGAAGAACTGCACGCCGGGCTCAACCGAGGTGAACTCTGCGATATCCTCAGAGTGCTTCTCATAGTTGGCGTCAGTGTAAGAGCGGCTAAGCACAATCTTGGTGAGAGAGGTGAGCACGTTGCCCTCGGTGTCCTTGTTGGGAGGAGTGATCGAAACCACTACAGGAGCCTTGCCCTCGGTGCAAGAAGCATAGATGGTGGGAGCTGCGGGGATGATGACCTCCTCAAGAGCAACAACCGAGATGTCGTCGAGCAGAGCAGTGATGGGGTTGTCATTAGCGGTAGCCACGAAGCGAACTGCCATGTTGTCATCGGTCAGGCCAGTGATGTCAAACGAAGCCTCAGCCCAGCCAGCCTCTTCGGCGCTGCCAAGGTTAACCTCGCCGATATCAACGCTTTCGCCCGAGTTGCCAATGTACTGCAGAGCGATGGTCGAGCCAGTGGTGTCGGCCCAGCGATAGTAGCTGAATGTTACAGTCACGGCGTTGACGCCAGAGATGTCGATACGGCCAGATGTGAGCGAGCCAGTGTAGTCGCTTGAGGTGTATGAGCCCATGCTGAGGATAGCCATGCCGCCTTCGCCTCCCTTAGCATATACGGTAGCATAGGTGCTGGGGTGGTATGAGCTGGTGCTGTAGTACCAGTTGCCATCCTTAGTCCATACATTTTCTGGGGTCACTGAGTAGTTAGCAGCGGGGAAAGTCTCCTCGAAGGGCAGGGGAGATGCCGGGCCAGCAACCACATTGTTTGACTGGGCAGCATTGCACTCGCCCTTGGCATTCTTAGCCGAAACAGTGTAGTAAATCTCACACTGCTTGGTGAGAGCGCCAGCGAGATTGTCCTGATAAGAGAGCTCGGTTACAGCATCGCTGAGCACAGTGCTCTCGCCGCTTACCACGCGGGTCACGGTGTAGGTGAGGTCGCCCAGGTACATGCCCTGATAGTTGGTGGGGTATGTCCAGGTGATGTCAACAATGTCGCCATTGGCCACGGCTGTAACCTTGCTGATATAGTCAGGAGCGCCTTGGCCAAGGGTTGCACTTGCATCCTTGGTGTAGCCATCACCGTAGGCGCAGAATGCTTGAGCCGAGTAGACATTGGTGTAATCAGTGCTGGGGTTATTGTCAGTGTACTGGTAGAGCACACCGCCCTCAAGGTCTTCAGTCCATTCCTGGAGAGTGGTAACGGTGCCGTTGATAGAGCGAGTAAGCACCAGGCGCGTCAAAGGCACAGTGAGGGCGTTGCCATTGCTGTCGGTCTTAGGAGCGGTGATGAACACCTCGACGGGTGCGCCGCCATCAGTAGTATTAGCATAGATGGTGGGAGCAGCGGGCTGGATGCCAGCATATACCTCGCTGGAGGTGCTGTAGGATGTGTTGCCATCGAGGGTAGCGGTAGCAAAATACAGATAGCGAGTGCCGACGGTGACATCGGTATCTACATACGAGAGAGATTCGCCAGGGGTAGGATTCTCAAAGGTGTGGATATCAGCCTTGGTAGAAGAATCGTAGCCAATCTGGCGCGAGAGGGTGACAGCATCGAGAGATTCGAGGGTGGTGTAGCTTGAGCTCATGGTGGGAGCTGTGAGCGTGATGGTCACCTCGTCGGGGTCAAGACTGAATGTGCCACGCAGATTGGTGGGCGCATTAGGAGTGACGCTGTCTTGGGCCTGGAGAGCGAAAGCCCCCACAGCAGCCAAAGCAAGAGTTAAAAATTTTCTCATTCGACAAAAGGGTTAAGTTAATAAAAAGACTGAATAGATAGGGATTGGCTAAGTCCAAGCCTATTCAATCACTGGATATAGATAATTTGCAATTGTCTAAAGAAGTGTTAAATTCATCGATTCTTATCGCCCAATAAATCAAGACTGATTTCACAGAATTTCACCATTCGGCGTCAAATATTTTAAAACTATCGGCAAATGTAGCCATTTAGTTTAAGATATCCAAAGATGAGTCCACTTTAAAAAGTGGCAT
>NWBJ01000041.1 GCA_002633115.1 Muribaculaceae bacterium Zag1 | reverse complement strand
CACGGACTTTTGCGCATGAGCCGATATTTCGTTTTTGATTGGTATTACAAATTTACTATATATTTATGAGATTTCTTATTTTCTGAAAGATTATAACCAAACGCTGGATTTAAGGGTTAATCAGACTTGAAACGTTTCATCCTGAGGATTCCCCGCTCCCAATATCCTGTCAATGGCTAATCCTTGGGGAGAGGCTTGCTCCACGCTGACAAAGTTAGTGATTTTTCCTCATACCACCACATCTCCCCTAATATTTTTCTGTCCTTTTCTCCTCTAATCTTGGAAACAGTTGGGAAAATCCCACATATTTGCTATCTTTGCACTGCAAACGCTTACAGATACTATATTAATTAAGGCTATATTAATTAAGGTATTATGAGGAAAGAGGAGAGGATAGCCCATATACGGGTGTTTACGGATATGATAATGGCTGATACGGTGATTGATGCCAGAGAGATAGAATGTCTGGATGAGCTGAGGGCCGCGTACAAGTTTACGCAGCAAGAGGAAATCCAGGCACAGGGAATCACCCTGGCCGAGGCCATAGACACGCTGCGCCATTCCGACTGGGAGATGCGCCAGGAATTGATACGCCATTGCCGCGAACTGTCGATGAGCGATAAATTCTGCGCTCGCATCGAGGCATTGCTGATAATGAGCATCACCAAGGGTCTGGATGATGTGTGGGGCGAGGTTAGCCATATCTACTCCTTCCCTAAGAGCATTCTCAATATCCCAGCCTCATGCCTTATCTATATCGAGGGGCGACACGCCGAGAGCATTGACGGGGTGGTGGAGCGCAATTACCGGGCCCTATTCTCCGAGTTCAGGTTGGCGGGGTTTGAATTTGTCTATATCCCGCGCATAGTGAGCCACTACCGCGAGTCAGACCCCGAGCTGATTGACAAGATAGTGCGGTTTGTGGCTCCGCAGCTTTCGCCTGAGGGGCGAAGCGCCTCGATTGACAAGCTGCTGCGCATGACTACCCCCGAATTTACCAAGGATATCCTTTGCAACAAGCTCGGCATGGATGCCCTGAGGAATACGCCGCCGGCATTGTTTATGAAAATCGGAAATTCCTTTGTGGGAGAGACCGTGTATTCCAATTATCTGAAGATGGACGTTGAGGGCGACTTGATGCGGGGTGTGCACGGATTTCTGGACGAATTTACGTCGATGCTCAGCTCAGATATAGCCATAGTGAGCAATGTCAAGGAGCAAAGGCACCAATTCCTGTACACCGGGTTTTACAAGATGCTGCTCGATGCCCACCTGCTGCGCAAGCATGTGCGCAGCCGCGTGTTTATCAATCCGTACAAAGAGGAGATTTTCCTGCCCGACATCGATGCCACGCTCAGCAGCTTGCACCGGCGCGAAACAGCCCTGTATCTGACCTTGCTCGCGCTGTCGGGTAGGGGAGGGGTGAATTTCTCGGCCCCGTCAAATGCTCGCGAGATTGAGACGTATCGGCAGCACATGGGACAGGTGCAAGCCCTGTACGGGCGGATTTATGGTATGTTTGGCGGCGAGGAGGCCAAGGCTCCCGACCTAACGCAGGCCGATATACGCCGGCCAATGCTGAGCCTGATCAAGCGCCAACTGCTGAAAGTGGCTGATTCGCTGCACAATGTCGGCGACTACATGGTGAACAAGGATGCCGACGGCTCCCTATTCATCCACCTCGACGATGACCTCGTCTCAATCCGCGACCCCCACACCGGAGATATGGTCGCTCTGTCAGAATGGATAGAGAAATTTAGTTGAAACATTGCAACTTTACAGCACTCCCGAAAATTATGCTTAACTTTGCGGTGTGAAACATTAAAGTATATGAATACGACCAATCATCTCACAGGCTTGACCGACGCGCAAGTGCTCGAAAGCCGCAAACGCTATGGAGCGAACATACTCACGCCGCCCGCCAAGGAGCCGCTTTGGAAGAAATTCCTTGAGAAGTTCAGCGACCCATTGATTATAATCCTGCTCATTGCCGGTGCCCTGTCGATCGGCATTTCTTGCTACGAGTACTGGTGCTTGGGCCACGGCTTCGGGGTATTCTTCGAACCAATCGGTATCTTCATCGCCATCCTGCTCGCCACCGGCCTCGCTTTCATATTTGAGCTAAAGGCCGATAAGGAGTTCTCGTTGCTCAACCAAGTCAATGACGACGAACCCGTGCGTGTGATGCGCAATGGCACCACCATCGAAATTCCCAAAAAGGACGTGGTTGTTGGCGATATCGTTTACCTCTCGACTGGCGACGAGGTGCCAGCCGACGGTACCCTCATCGAGGCTGTCACCCTTACGATGGACGAATCCACCCTCACCGGCGAACCCTCATGCCACAAGACCACCAATCCCGACGACTTTGACCCCGATGCCACCTACCACAGCAACTATGTGTTGCGCGGCACCAAGGTGATGGAGGGCCATGGCATATTCAAGGTTGACAAGGTCGGTGATGCCACTGAGAACGGCAAGGTATTTGAGGAGGCGCAGATCGACGACAGCGTCAAGACCCCGCTCAACGAGCAGCTCGATGGCCTGGGCGACATGATCACCAAGGCGAGCTACGCCTTTGCTGCCTTGATCATACTCGGCCGCTGCGTGATGTACTATTTCGACCCCAATTTCACAGAGGTTGGCGGTTTCTTGACAGTCGACTTTGGCGCCTACCTGCTCCAGACCATCATGATTGCCGTGACGCTGATCGTGGTGGCTGTGCCTGAGGGCTTGCCGATGGCTGTTACCTTGTCGCTTGCCTACTCGATGCGCCGCATGCTCAAGACCAACAACCTGGTGCGCAAGATGCACGCCTGCGAGACCATGGGTGCCACCACCGTGATTTGCACCGACAAAACTGGCACACTGACCCAGAACCAGATGCAAGTAGCCGAGGCAAACTTCTATGGCGACACGCCTATGCCAATCATCGAGGAGGGCATTGCTGTCAATTCGACCGCTACGCTCGACTTGTCAGGCTCCAAGCCCAAAGCTCTTGGCAATCCCACCGAGGGTGCCTTGTTGCTGTGGCTTAATGCCAATGGCAAGAATTACGAAGAGCTCAAGGAGGCCGCACCTCGCATCGAGGAGTTACCATTTACCACTGAGCGCAAATTCATGGCCACAATTGTCAAGTCGGCAGTGACAGGCAAACCTATGCTGTATGTCAAGGGCGCTCCCGAGATTGTACTTGGCTATTGCAAGCAAATCGCTGGAGGTGTCACAAAGGAGGAGATAGCAAAGCAGCTCCTCGCATACCAGAACCAGGCCATGCGCACCCTCGGATTTGCATACCAGGAGCTTGATTCTGTGAAAGGCGTGATTGCCGATGGCAAACTCAATGCTAATAATCTGACATTTGAGGGCATAGTAGCCATCTCAGACCCAGTGCGCGCCGATGTGCCCGACGCTGTCAAGGAATGTCTCGATGCCGGAATCCAAGTGAAGATAGTGACTGGCGATACGCCGGCTACGGCGCGCGAAATCGGTCGCCAGATTGGTCTTATCACCCCGACTGATACGGATGAATGCGTAATCACTGGTCCTGAATTTGCCGCTCTGTCGGATATGCAAGTGCGCGAGCGCGTCAACGACCTCAAGATTATCGCTCGCGCTCGACCCACCGATAAGAAGCGCCTCGTCGAGGCCCTGCAGGCCAACAACCAGGTGGTGGCTGTGACCGGCGATGGCACCAACGATGCCCCAGCCCTCAATGCAGCCCATGTGGGCCTGTCGATGGGCGATGGCACCTCGGTGGCCAAGGAGGCATCAGATATCACCATCGTCGACAATTCGTTCTCATCGATTGGCCGAGCCGTGATGTGGGGCAGGTCGCTGTTCCAGAATATCCAGCGCTTCATCTTGTTCCAGATGACTGTGAATGTCGCAGCTTGCTTTATCGTGCTCGCTGGAGCATTTATGGGCACCGAGTCGCCGCTGACGGTGACGCAGATGCTGTGGGTCAACTTGATTATGGATACCTTTGCGGCTATGGCTTTGGCCTCGCTGCCGCCGTCGGAGAGCGTGATGCGCGACAAGCCGCGCGACCGCAACGCGTTTATCATTTCACGGCCAATGTGGTATTCGATTATCGGAGTGGGCGGATTGTTCTTCTTCCTGCTACTCGGGTTGCTCTACATATTTGAGCATAGCGATATCACCTCGCTGAGCCAGTTGGTGGGCCTGAGACTGGGCGAAAAGAATGCTTTGACGCCGTATGAGTTGAGTCTATTCTTCACGACATTCGTGTTCTTGCAGTTCTGGAATATGTTCAATGCTCGCGCGTTCATGAGCGGCCGTTCGGCATTCCATTTCAAGGATTGCACTGGTTTTGCAATAATTGCCCTTATAATCCTGGGCGGACAGATCCTGATAGTCGAGCTCGGAGGACAGTTCTTCAATGTGACTCCGTTGCGATTTATGGATTGGGTTTGGATAATCGTTTGGACCTCTCTGGTCCTCTGGATTGGCGAAGCCATCCGCCTCTTCAAAAAATAAAGACCATAAGGACATAAGAAACATTAAGACCATAAGTGCATAAGTTAACTTAAGGACATAAGGTTTGGATTTTCTCTTATGTCCTTATTTTAACTTACGTCCTTATGGTCTTAATGGCAAATGAGGGCCACAATTATGTTAAAAACCGAAAATACTCATTAATGTGTATTGGTTGGGTGGGGTAAATTTTGTAATTTTGCACCTTAAAATCAATTGAGAATATTAAAAATCTAAACTAACACCCTATATGAAGAGATTGACCATCCTTGCCTCAGTGGCCATGTTGGCAGCCGCTTGCTATGCCACCCAGGTGGTGCGCGTGGAGTGCGCTGAGGGCGTAAAGGGCGAGTTCGTGCTCGCCGACAGCCCCACAGTGAGCTATGTGGCCGAGGGTCTGCAGATTACCGCTGGCGAGACCCAAGTGGTGCTCCCAGCCGAAGAGACCTATTCATTCAAGATTTGCGAAGGCGCTGGCATCGCTGATGCTGACATCCAGCAAATCAACATAAGCCGCAACGGCAGCCAAGTAGAAATTTCTGGCTTGGCCGAAGGCGCCCAAGTGGCTGCCTATGGCGTTGACGGCCGACAGATAGCTCTGGCTCGCGCTGTAGCCGGAACCGCAGTGCTCGACCTGTCATCGGCTCGTGGCGTAGTGATAATCTCAACCCCAACCATGAACTTCAAAATACTGAAATAAAATGAAAAAACTAATACTCCTGGCCATGGCCGTAATAGCCCTCGGCGCACAAGCACAAACTGTAAAAATCATGAAGGATGGCCAAGTAGTGGCCTCCTATCCAGCCTCAGAATTTGACGAGGTAATATTCGAGCCTGCTTCCGATACCCCACAAGAGCCCGTGGATTATGCTCCGCTTATCGCTGGTGAGTATAACAACGCTTTGCTCAATGTGACCCTGTTGGAGATGCCTTCGATGGGCACGGTGCTCACTGTACAGACCTCATTCACCATTGAAGCAACTGCCGAAAATGTAGTCACTATCAAGCTCCCCTCAGTCTACTATGCAGCTATGGATATGGATCTCCCCGCAGTATCAATCGAGGGGGTAGAGGTAGTTGGCATCGGGGATGATAAATGTTCGATAAGTGCCGATTATGCCACCGAGATTGACAGCAAGGAAGTGAAATGCGCAGTCTCTGGATGGTTTGAGACTGAGTATGGAGACTACAAAATCGTAAACAATCTCAACTATGGTTCCATGCCCTTTACTCTGAGCATGGAATACGTCCCTACTGTAGTGATTGAGTAAAGTGGGTTGGATATCAAGACATATTCCCCAGAGACTCCAGTTGCTTGCTGTTATTGGGGTGATGCTCAGCCTAATCACTGGTTGCGCCAGCGATAATGTGCACCAGCCGCAGCCTGATTTGACCCCTGACCCATCGACATATCAAGGGGTGATGTTCTCGCGCATCCCGGTTTTCCCAACCTTTGCTGGCGTGTCGGCCATGGATTATGCCGTAGTGACATGGGCCGACGAGGCCCAGTCGTCGGCTACTATTACGACTGGCGCCTTTGATGTGCAGATTGCCGAAATGGGATTCAATATCCAGATTGGCGAGATGAAAATCCCCGAGGTAGCATGCTTCCGCCAGGGCGATGGCTCAATCGAATTGTCAAATCTGGCATTTGAGTGCCAAGCTGGCGATTATTACACTACGGGGAGCCTCGAAGGCGTAGTTTCGGGCGATTCAATATCCATCGTGCTCAAATACCGCCCGGGCAGCATGCCATTTGAGGTGGAATCCACTTTTACCGGACAACTGACTGATCAATGACTCTAAACTCCCTCCGCATATTTCTCATTATGGCCATCGCCGGGGCGCTCAGCTCATGCGATGGCATCTTCAGCGACATCTACGATCCGGCGCCTGATGATGACGCCTTTGAGCAAGGCATCATCACACGTTCTGATTCGCCGGGCCGCTACACATTGATGCTTGATGCGCGCTCATACAACGAGTGGCACTTTATCCATCTCTCAGATTTGTCAATCACGACTGTTGCGATACCCGATTCGCTAAGCGGCGAATGGGATGGACGCTCGGGTTGGAGCTACCATCTGGTCGAGGGCACGAAATACACTCCGCTATCCTCGCGCAAGACCGACCCGCAGCCCGAGCCAGATGAGTGGGACTTCGCCCTGCATCATTTTGATGTGCGCACCAATGGCGGCGCGGCTCTCGCCACCACCTATACCGCATTTTCTGAACTTCCAGCCACATCAGCCTCATTTCCAGCTGATGACTTCCAGAGCGATGTCTGGACCAACAATCAGGTCATCACCGACCTCGAGGGCATGATGGCTTACCATATAGGGTACCAGAACAGCTATGCCAATCTGGTGCTGTCTGATTGGGTGACTATGGATTTCTCAAATCCGCCGCCTACCTATTCGGCTACCGGCAAGGTGTATCTGATGCGTCTGGCCGATGGCACAGTGGCTGCAATGCTGCTGCGCAACTATATGAGCAATGCCGGCACCAAGGGTTTTCTAACCATCGAAATTAAGTATCCCTATTGATGCGCCAGCCTTTACTCATATCATTTATCATAAGTTGTCTTTGCGCTTGGGCCAACAATTCGCCCGAGCCGGCTGGCTATACCCGCGAGCAATTGGATTCGATCGAGCGAGTGTTCAACCTCAACGAGATTGTAATCACCGGCACGCGCACCCCCAAAGCTCTGAAAGATGTGCCCGTGCCGACGCGTCTGATCACCGAGGCCGACTTACGCCAAATCGATGCTACAAATATCCAGGACCTGCTGCAGCAGGAGATTCCCGGCGTGGAATTTACCTACGCCATGGGGCAGCAAATCAATATGAATCTCTCCGGTTTTTCAGGCCAAGGCATCTTAATCCTGCTCGATGGCGAGAGATTGGCTGGCGAGACCCTCGAGAATACCGACTTTTCGCGTCTTGACCTCAACGGCATCTCGCGAGTTGAGATAATCCGAGGCGCGGCCTCGGCCCTCTACGGCTCCAATGCCACCGGCGGCGTAATCAACCTGATATCAAAGGAGGCCGACAAGCCGTTGCGCCTCAATGTCAATGCTCGCGCTGCCGACCATCACGAATGGCGCGGCGGGGCGCAGCTGGGCATACAATATCAAAAGGTCAACAATATGGCCGAGATATCGCATAGCCGCATCAGCACCTACACGGTATGCCTCGACACCAAGGATCAGTGTGATTTTCGCAATGTCTATGGCCATCGCACTTGGAATGTGCGCGACCGCTTGATCTATCGCCCTGTCGACAATGTGGCGATTACGGCTCGCGCCGGTTATTATTTCAAGGAGAGGCTGTACAATGTTGATACCCCTGACCGCTATCGCGACTTCTCGGCCGGACTGCGCGGCGAGTGGACCATCAACCCCAGCAATGTGGTTGAGGCGAGCTACGCCTTTGACCAGTATGACAAGAGCGACCTGATACGCGAGTCGGGCCTCGATGTGCGCGACTATAGCAATGTGCAAAACACGGTGCGCGCTATGTACACCCATATCTTCCCCGGCCAGAATATGCTGTCGGTGGGAGTTGACTTGACGCGCGATTATCTGCTGACCTATCAGTTTGTCGAGGGTGAGACCCATCATCAGTACACAGCCGATGCCTTTTTGCAATACGACCATCATATCGACAGCCACTGGGAGGCAGTAGGGGCTGTGCGCTGGGACTATTTCAGCGACGGAGCCGACAACCAGCTCACTGCCAAGCTGAATCTGCGCTACAATACGGGCCTGTTTACAATGCGAGGCGGGTATTCTGGCGGTTTCCGCGCTCCCACGCTCAAGGAGAAATATATGATGTACAATATGGCAGATGTGTTTGAGGTGCATGGCAATCCCGACCTTAAGGCCGAGAAATCGCACAACTTCAACCTCTATGGCGAGTACACGGTAAATAGCTATTATTTCGCCGTGGGGGCCAATTACAGCTCAATCCATAATCGCATCACCACCTCGGGCATGCGCTATGGCAATGGAGCCGAGCCTTATCTCGACTATCTGAATGTCAAGCGGCTTAAAGTGGTGGGCGTTGAGGCCACGGTGCGCGCTCGCTGGGGTTGGGGCCTATCGGCCTCGCTGTCGTATAATTACACCCATGAGCAATGCCCCGACGCAACGGCCAACCAATATTGCCCGGCTCGACCCCATGCGTTGAATTTCCGTGGGGGCTGGACATGGAATTGGAGCAAGAGCTATCGTACCGACCTGTCGGTGTCGGGTCGATTCTTGTCGCAGGTAAGCTATATGTCGATGTATATGTATGCGCCATTTGAGGAGAAGCCGGTCACCAATCCGGCCTATACGCTGTGGAAGGTGCAGCTGCAGCAGCATATCATCGACCGATTCCATGTGTCGGTGGCTGTCGATAATGTGTTTAATTACGGCCCTGCTGTGTATTCCTATAATGCCCCAGTGACCATGGGAGCCAGCTTGCAGGTGGGGCTGAGTATAGACATATTATGATTCGGGCCACGAACTGGCCCGACACAGTAGCCGCCATCCGGCTGGAGGAGGGCGAGGCGCCCTCGGCCCCCGGAATCATAAGCTACCGGATGGCCACCCCCCTCTTTGTGCCTTTGCCCCTTTGCGCCTTTGCGCCTTTGCACCTTTGTAGTAATCTTTTTATCCACATAGTATCGTTATGTACATCTGGAAGACTCTTGGATCATTTTTGATAATATTGCTGATGATGCCTCTGGGGCATGCGGCGATGATATTGATGGAGCATCACCTTGACCCCACCCCTCTACACTATTGCGGCTTTGCAATGGGGGCTGTGGGGCTGATGATTGTGATTGCCGGGGTGTTTGTCAAGCGCGATACACCGGCCACGATATGCGGCTTGGCTGGCGGTTTGCTGTTCTGGACTGGCTGGGTAGAATTCCTATTCAGCTATTATGCTTGGCGCTATGGGGTGCATTGCGATTTGTTGGGCTCGGGTGTGATACAGACCACCACGCAATATGTCGATGGCATAGGCGTGAGCCATGAATTTCTGCTCAACGGCGCACCGCTCGACACTTATGACCGCCCCACGCTGAAACTGATACGCGGCTCCAGGCCTGAGTATCTGATTATGCCTGCCACCTTTGGGATGTGGATGATGATAGCCATGCTGTATCTGTTTTGCACGCGCACAGGGTGCCGATTTTTCAGCTGGTGGCAGCGGGTGCTGCATCTGCCCGACCATGTGCACATACGCCCGTTGACGCATCTGCCAGCTATGGTGACATTTCTCGAGCTGAATGTGATGATGTGGACAATGTATCTGGTGCTGATGTTTTGCTACGACCCGGTATTCTTGGGGTCGCACCATCTGATTACCTATATTGTGGCATTTGGGTGCCTGATAGGCAGTTTCTTTATGCTGCGCAAACAGTTGCGGATCAAGCAGTGGGGAGCGAATATCAGGATGGGCATTGCCACGGTGCTGGTGTTTTGGAGTTTTGTCGAGGTAGCGGCGCGCAATGGCCATTTCCAGGAAATCTGGATTGACCCACTCAATCACATCCCCGAGATGACAGCCATCCTCATCTGCTTCCTAATCCTCCTCGCCGCCCTAATTCTCGGCAAAAAGACCGCAAGGACTTAAAGGACTAAAAGACCCCAAGGACATAAGATGCGTAAGGACATAAGGGTTGGAAAAGCCTCTTATGTCCTTACGTTTCTTATGTTCTTGCGGTCTTTTTAACACAATTTAGGTGAAAGGATGTGAGTAGTAGTCAGAGTAAGTTAAACTCCCACAGCGGATTAAACGTTTGCGGTTTCCCTAAGTCTTAATCACGTACAACGACAGAAAACAAATATTTCAAAAACGCTTTAAAAACACAGTAGACAATTATGAAAAAGAAACTTCTCACCGTAGCCATCGTGCTCGCATCTCTCACCGCCGGCGTCAGCGCCTGCGCCAACGACACCAACGCCGCCGCTACCACCTGCACCAAGACCGAGTGCGTCAAGAAAGACGGCGACCGCAAAGGCTGCGACACCAAGATATTTGAGGCTCTCAACCTCACCACCGAGCAGAAAGCTAAGCTCGAAACCCTCCAAGCCGACCGCAAGGCTAAGCGCGAAGCCGCCAAGGCTCAGCACGAAGCTGACAAGAAGGCCAACGCTGACAACAAGACCCAGCTCACCGACGAGCAGAAAAAGGCCATGAAGGAGCAGAAGCAAGCCGAGCGCAAGCAAGCTCACCAGGAATACATGAGCCAGCTCCAGACCATCCTCACCCCCGAGCAGTACACCCAGTACCTCGAGCAGCGCGTTGAGCGTCAGGCTCTCAAGTCGGACCACGGCAAGAAGCACGGTGACAAGAAAGTTGACCGCAAGGGCGACCGCAAAGGCGGCAAAGACCAGGCTGCAAAGCAGGGCAAAGCCAACAAGGACAGCAAGCAGGGCGACAGCAAGCAAGCTCGCGCTGGCAAAGGCAAGCAGGCTCGCGTAGCTTGAGCCGCAGTTAAAAATTCACAAACATAGATTTCACTCATAGCCATAATTTTCAAAATGCGCTCCCCAGGCCTCAAGCCTCGGGGAGCGTTTTTGTTAAACAGACCTCAAACATACCGATTTTATAGAGGAATTGGGGGATTTGATATAGATTTGTTTTTCAGAATCAATAGATTGGTTTAAATTTGAAGCCGAAAATACAATTTAAGGTATGAAGATTCTATTTTTGTCACTTGCGGCTGCTTTGCTCTTAGTGGGTTGCAGCACTGGAAATAATTACGATTGGAGCGACATTACTCCCTCTACTCCCGGCACAAGCGGGAGCGGTACTACATCTGACGATGGCAACTCGCCCGACTTCGACCCGGTGATTTCTGCCTGGGATGGACAGAAAGCCACTGACTCCGCGTCTGATGCCGGGGGCACCGACAAGGATTTCTATCACGAACTCAATACCTTCAGCAACACCGTAACTGTCACTTACAGCGGCTCTTCGGCCACTGTGAGCTCGACCAACAGCCAAATCTTGACCAATGTGACAGGCGCTTATGTCACTATCGATATGGCTACCAACGATGTTGACAAGACCGAGATTATCCTCAAGGGCACCAGCACCGATGGAGGTCTGAAAGTGTACGGAGCCAGCAAATTCAAGCTAACTCTTGACGGTGTAGACCTGACCTCGCAGATAGGCCCGGCTATCAATAGCCAGTGCAAAAAGCGCATCTATGTCGATGTGGCCGACGGCACAGAGAATAGTCTGGTCGATTGCTCGAAATACAGTAATGACCCCTATTATCTGTCGGGCAGCAGCGCCGATGACGAGGATCGCAAGGGCTGTTTCTTCAGCGAGGGCAACTTGATATTCAGCGGTGCCGGTGTGCTGCAAATCACTGGCAATAAGAAACATGGCCTCTGCACCGACGGCTACATGTATGTGCGTCCCGGCGTGACCTTGGTAGTCAACAATGCTGTCAAGAATGCCATTCATGTCAAGGGCGACACCGACGACGGCATCGGTGTGCGCATCATGGGCGGTCTGATCTACGCCTACACCAATGGCACCGCCGGCAAGGGCATCAAGTGCGACTACGATATCGATATCCAAGGCGGCACATTGCAACTCAACACCGCAGGCGGATCGGAATATGATTCAGATGAAAAAGACACCTCATCGCCGGCCGGGCTGAAGAGCGACACCGATATCTATATCAGCGGTGGCACCCTCACCCTCAAGAGCACTGGCACTGGAGGCAAGGGCATCAATGCCGATGGCAAGGTGTCGATCAGCGGAGGCACAACCACTGTTACCACCACTGGCGGCAAATTTACCTATAGCCAAAGCCTGACATCATCGCCCAAGGGCGTGCGCGCCGAGGGCAATATCGATATCAGCGGCGGTGTGCTCAATATCTCGGTCACTGGCCAGAGCGACAGTAGCGAAGGCCTTGAGAGCAAAGCGTCGATGACCATTTCGGGCGGTGAGGTGTATGTATGGGCTTATGAGGACGGCATCAATGCCTCAACCGCATTTACTGTGACTGGCGGCAGGGTTTATGCTTATTCCTCGGCAAACGATGGAATTGACAGCAACGGCTCGCTCACAATCTCGGGCGGATTGGTAATCGGAGTCGGCGGCAGTTCGCCTGAGGGCGGCATCGACTGCGATTCAAGCAGTCGCTTCCTCATCAATGGCGGCACTGTGATTGGCATGGGAGGCACGCTGCAGAGCAGTCCGTCGAGCTCGAGCAAGCAGCGAGTGTTTGTGCTCAACAGCGTGTCTGTCTCAAAAGGTACCACGCTGGCCCTGCTTGACCCAAATGGCAGTCCGCTTGTGACCTTTACTATGCCTCGCACTCTCAGTAACGGCAACTACACTGTCAGTTGCGCCGACATCACCAGCGGATCAACCTACACCCTGTCGTATGGAGGCACCCTCGCCGATGCCACCACTTGGAATGGCTGCGGCATTGGTGGTACCTGGACTGATGGCACCAGTCTCGGCACCATCACATCGTCGAGCGTAATCACCACCTCAGGCGGCTCAGGTTCGATGGGGGGCGGAGGCAACATGGGCGGTGGCGGCGGTCACATGGGCTGGTGGTAAGGACCGGCTTGACCCCCCTCCTCACAATTTCGAGAATTCTCGAAAAATCTCGAAAATTAACGAAAATTATTGAGGATCAATGATAATTCAAAAAATTACACCATAATTGACTGATGAAAAGGATAGGTTTTTTTATTTTGGCGGTCGCAGCCACTGCTTCTGTCTCAGCTCAGCAATGGGTTGGGATAGAGCAGTGGGCGCGTACTGCGCCTGAGCGTTATTGCTCAAAGGAGGCTGTCTGCTCTGGCACCAATCTGCATGTGGCTGCCAATGACCAGCAGCTTTGTGTCGAATTGTTCGTCACCGAATCTATGCTGCAGCGCAGCTTGTTGCAGCGCGGCTTGGAGCTGCGCATCGACCCAGCTGGCAAGAAAAAGGATTTCTGCAGCGTGATTTTTCCCAGCATGAGCAGCCAGCAGATGGGCTCGCAACAAATGGGGCAACCTATGGGACCTCAGGGAATGGGCGAACAGATGGGTCCGCAACCCATGGAGGAGATGGGAGTTCCCGAACAAGGACAACTGCTCCCAGGCCATGACGCACAGCAGGGACAGCGTCGGCGCGGCATGCCCAGTATGGCCGACTTGGCCGAGCGTCTCAATAAGCAGGGCGCTTTGCTCGCTATCGGTGGCGACACTATTCCAATTCCTCGCAACAGTGTGCGCCTGATGGTCGATGCTGATGAGATACTGGTTTGCCAGGCGGTCATCCCAATGGAACTGGCTACTAAGGATAGCAAGGTGGCAAAGAAATGGAAATTCGGCGTCTACGCCGCAGCTCCAACCGAACCGACAGAGATACCTAAGCGTCCCAGCGGAGGCGAAGGCGGACCGCAAGGCGTTCCTGGCGGAGGCATGGGAGGGCCCGGCATGGGTGGTGGCATGGGAGGCCCCGGCGGAGGCATGGGCGGTCCTGGCGGCGGTGGCCCCGGCATGGGCGGTGGCCGACCCGGCGGAGGCGGCATGGGAAGCCCTGGCATGATGGGCTCGACCACCGACAGCAAGTTGGAAAAGGCCCTCACCAAGGAAATCAAGGAATGGGCCACCATCTCATACTCCGACTTCAAGGAATAATCACACGGATTACATGGTATAACCAACACCAAGGATAGTACAAAAAACCACGGAATTCTTCGGTGTTAAAATCACGGATTACACGGATTACACGGATTGCCATCCGGATGACCTCCGTGTAATCCGTGGTTTTAATGTACGCATAATCCGGATGGCCTCCGTGCAATCCGTGTAATCCGTGGTTTTTATTCTTAGCGTATAATTTGGGTAGCCACCGTGTAATCCGTGTTTTTTTCTCCCTAATCTTTGTGGTATTGGGAAAAATGAGTAATTTTGTAGATAGATTAAACGCAAAGACCAATATTCGGTAAATCTCTGTCTGCACTATGATACTCGATACGCTGAAACAGCAGCTCAAGCAATATTTCAATCTTGCCCCTTATCTCGAGGACGAGGGGCAGGCCAAGCAGTCAATCCTCGATGGGGTGTCGTTTCGCGGCCCAAACATCCTAATCCTTATATTCGCCATATTTGTGGCCTCGCTTGGCCTCAACACCAACTCTCCAGCCGTCATCATCGGTGCCATGTTGATTTCGCCTCTGATGGGCCCTATCATTGGCATAGGCCTTGGCGTTGGCACTTATGATTTTCCGTTGATACAGCGATCGGCGCGCAACTTGGCTGCGGCCGCTCTTTTTTCGGTTTTGGCTGCTACCCTCTACTTCTTGATTTCGCCAGTGAGCGAGGGCCGAAGCGAACTTCTGGCTCGCACCTCGCCTACCATCTATGATGTGCTGATAGCATTCTTTGGCGGCGCTGCCGGCATCGTGGCCATTGCTTGCAAACAGAAGGGAAATGTAATCCCTGGCGTAGCTATCGCTACCGCCCTTATGCCTCCGCTCTGCACCGCCGGGTATGGATTAGCCACACTGCAACTCAACTTCTTCTTTGGGGCATTCTATCTCTTCCTCATCAATTCGATATTTATCGCATTGTCTACGCTGATTGGCGTGAGGCTGTTTAAATTCCATGCTGTGACATTTGTCAATCCCGACCGCAAAAAGAAGGTTAAGCGATGGGTATACGCCTTGGTAATCATCACCTTGGCCCCGAGCTTGTTCCTTACGGTGCAAATGCTCAGAGAGAGTTTCTTTGTCAATGATGCCAATACATTTATCGAGGATAATTTCAACTTACCCAATACCCAAGTGTTCTCAAAGGACGCTTATGTCAAGCATTGGAAGAAATATATCGAGGTCACCCTTATCGGTCAAGCCGTAAACGTCGACTCCCTCAAACTCGCCCTCACAGCCAAACTCGACCAAAAGGCCATACTGCGTGGCACCAACCTCACCATCAAGCAGGGCTTCTCGACTACAGTTGAAAATGCCAATCCGGCCCAAGGGATGGGAGATTTGTTCAACACCGTGATGGCTCAGATAGATCGGCAGAAGGCCTCGATCGACTCACTGCAGCGCATCATCGTAGCTCGCGAGAATTTCGACTCACTATCCTATGCCATCGCTCCGGAGATAAGGGTATTGTATCCCCATATTACCCGTATAGCCCTGTCGCGTATGCTGATGTGTAATACCGACACTCGCCGCATCGACACTATCAATGTGGCTCTCATTGAGCATACTCGTCCCCTCACCAAGGATGTCCACACCATCGAGCGTTACATCGAGACCCGCACTGGCCTCAAGAATATCCATATCATGGACACCAGCATCGACAAGAAATGAAGAATGAAAAATGAAAAATGAAAAATACCATCCGGATGGTCATTTTTCATTATTCATTTTTCATTATTCATTTTTCACTTCTCTTGGGAAGGCGTCGATGTAGGAATCGGGGGTGGAGTTGATGATGGAGATAGAGTGGGTGGATGCGTAGCGCTGGATGCGGTGGTAGGCCTCAAAGGCCACGACCATGCTGCCAAGGATTTGGTGGAGAGGGTAGTGCTCATATTCGGTGGCGATGCGCTGCCGCTCCTTTTGGTCGTCGGCGTAGAAATGGGGCTGGACGCTCACCACATGGTTGGCATCATCGACCCATAGGGTCTTGAGCCAGGAATGATCGGCCCCCACAATCCAAATCTGCTTGCATCCCATCTGGATAGCAGCCATAATGGCTGGAATCAACACATTGCGTGGGCGGGGCATGCCTCGGCCGCTGCTGTATGCCCAATTCTCCAGCCATTGCCATCCCTCGATGCCCAAGGCGTTGATGGTGGCGACAGTCACGTGGGTGTTTCCGTCAAGATTCTCTTTGGCTTTGGTTTGCTCCCGGCATGGCACAATCAGGGTCATAGACCAGTCGGTCGAGCGCAACTGCTCCCATAGCTTGATCAGGTTGGGTTCTTGTCGACCTGAGAAGAAATGAGGGTCAACGAGGATATAATATTCGGGCTTTAATTCAGGATATTCTGGAGCGTTGGCGGCGAAATTTACTGCCATACGCGGCATAGACATCAGCCAGTCGCGGCGGTCGTGGATAGTATCCTTGAGCGATGGGCCGTTGCCCATGATGATGATTCGCTTAGGGCCATGCACGCGACCAATCGTGGCGCTCCGCGACTGCAGCACCAGCTTCACCAGGCTCTTCATTGAAGACCCAGCCTGAGAAAAAGCAGATGATATGGCATCAATTGACATGATTGGCAAATTTAAAATTCCTTAGTCTGTGCTTGCGCCAAGCTTACGTGCTTACGTTTCCAGGGCTTACGTTTCCTTGACTACACGCATTTGGCAGCGGTCGCAGTCGAAGCAGAGGCGATAGCGAGCGGCGCGGTTTTGGATATACAGGGGCTCGGGCAATTTTTTTGCTCCTCCCTCGCGCAGGCAAGCGCCGAGTTCGCGGCGCAAGCAGTAGCGCGTGGTCATCACGGTGAGGGGCGATTTAGAGCCGGATTTGGCTGCCGATTTGGTTTCCAATGCGGCCTCGATGGTCTGGGCCCCATGGTCGCGGTAGAACTGCTCCGCCTCCTTGTTTGCCACATTGTCATGATAGGTGAGCTGTGGTCCTTGCGGCAGCCGGGTTTCGCGATTTTCTGGCAGCCGATAGCCATAGCGGTATGTAGCGGCGCGCGCCTGGTCAAGAGCGGCTATGGCATCACGGCGCAGCTGGGTCAGCACCGACGCTGGCACAAAGGCATCGGCTGCAACCTCATCGCTGAGAGTGCGCAGAGTGTAAATTGTATCGCCAAGCTTAGCGAGGCATCGCTGACGAGCCTCAAGCTGTGGCGTTTTGGCTTGCTGCAATTCACATTCAACAGTCGCGGTAGCTCTGTTGCCATCCTCACATTCGGCCATGAGCGCTAATCCATGGCCAGTAGCCCATAGCTTAAAATCGATGTCAATGAGCCTTTTGGCAGTTGGCTTTTCCATCAGGGCCAGCATCTTGCTGTCGCTGTTGCGATAGAGAGCGGCACCGGCTGGGATATTCACTGCCGAGGCAGGAAACAACTGATTGCCATCAATGCGGTTGAGACGAAAACCTTGGAATTGTCCTTTGCTGTCATAATAACCGAGGCCGTCGCCATTTGAGAGCGTAGCGGTGAGGCGCGCGATTACGGTTTTGCCGTCTTGGCGCATCACAGTGCCAACCCTCTCACCAACCCATTTGGGCGAGTCAAGATTAGCCATCTTCACGCTCGATGCCGGTCGGCCATTCAAGAAATAGGGAGTGTAACCGCGATTGAAAGTCTTGCTCAGGTCGGCTGTGAGGGTAGTGGTCACCTTGCCCCAAGATGCGCGGCAATAGCGCTCGGGATGCTCAGCTATAAGCCGATCGATGGCTTGGCGATAGGCCGTGACCACATTTTTGACATAGTTAGCATCCTTGAGGCGCCCCTCGATCTTGAACGATGAGATGCCTGCCTCGGCCAACTCTGCCAGATTGTCGATGCGGCATAGGTCGCGCAGCGACAGCACATGCTTGTCCTTAAGCAACACACGGCCCGAGGCATCGACCACATCGTAGGCCATGCGACACATCTGAGCGCACTCGCCGCGATTGGCCGAGCGCCCATTGGCAACGCAACTGGCTTGGCAGTCGCCGCTGTAGCTTACGCACAGGGCACCATGCACAAAGGCTTCGAGCCTGACATTCTCAGGCACAGCCTGGCGGATAGCCTTAATCTCTGCTAATGACAATTCTCGCGCCAATACCAGTTGCGAAAAACCGCACTCGGCCAGAAAGCGAGCCTTCTCAGGGGTACGAATGTCGCACTGGGTGCTGGCATGCAGCTCGATTGGGGGGATGTCAAGCCGCAGTATGCCCATATCTTGTATAATCAGGGCATCAACCCCGGCGCTCCACGCCTCTCGAATCGTGCGTTCCACGCTTTTGGCCTCATTGTCATAATATATCGTATTGACCGCCAGATACACCTTAGCGCCGTATTGGTGGGCAAAGGCAGTGAGCTGGCGTATGTCGGCCATCTGGTTGGCGGCTGCGGCTCGAGCGCCGTGCGAGGGTCCGCCTATGTACACGGCATCGGCGCCATGCAGGATCGCTTGGCGCGCCACCTCGGCATCGCGCGCTGGCGCGAGCAGCTCCAAGGGCTGAGGTATGTTGACGGCGTTGCTCATTCCAATATGAAAGTAGCGGTGAGTGGGTAATGGTCCGAGGCTTTGGTTCGTCCTTTCTTTATGCTCCACGCTCGCATCTGCCCTCGATACAGGATATGGTCGATGCGGAAGAATAGATCGTTGGCATGGTATGTAATCATGGGGCCGAATCCGGTCTCAGCATAAGCTTGCTTCATGTGGCTCTCATCGGTGAGCCGCCATAGACCGTAGCAACCCACTGGGTCGTTGAAATCACCGCACACTATGGCATTCTTGCCGCCATAGCGCGACAGGTATTTCTGCAACAGCTTGACTTGTTCGGCCCTCTCCACACCGGCATCCTTAAGTTTAGGAATGATAGCGTTTTTGGCCTCGCGCACATCCTTGCGCGACACGCTATCGAGCCTGACTATATCCTTGTAGGCATCTTTGTCCTCGGGAGTGAGCGAGAACGAGCGCAGGTGCACTGAGAATAGGTTGATTATTTTGCCCCTGACGTGCAGCCTCCAGCCCGCTATCTCGCCGCTCTTGAATTCCTTGGTGGGGAAGTCGAGATTGATTGACTGAGCCGGGTACTTTGACAGCAGGGCGAAATTCTCGCCCTGCATCATCACGTAGGGGTAGAGGGTGTGTAACGAATCGAGCTGGCTCTGGGTTATCTCGTTGGCTTTGGTGGGGCGCAGATAATGTGCCTCTTGCAGACATGCGATATCGGGATTCTTGCGCATTATGTAGGATAGCTGACGATTGTAGCCGAGCTCGCGATGCTGGAAATCGTTGAGAGCCATCACATTGTAGGTCATTACTGTGAGCGCTCGCTCCTTATCCTCGGCGTTCATGCCGAGATGTGGCAGGTTGAGTGGCATGTAATCATGGATTTGGCCCACGCAGGCGAGCATGGCCAAGCCGGGAATCCAGGCCGTGCGTCTCCACCATGCCAGGTCTACTGCAAACAATGCGATTGAGAGCCATAGCCAAGCCGGAAAGGTCATGGTCACCACAACGGCAAATGGCCAGTCGCTCGGGGGTATGCGCTGGGCATAAGCCGAAAATATTAGGCCAGCGGCTGCGAGGGCATTAAGTATTACCATCGCCACATTGGCGGTGTGGCGCAGCGCGAGGATCCACGGAGCCAGCGCGCTTGGCGGCTTAGCGCCATTGCCACTGCTGACGGGAGGCTGAGGCTTAGAGCCACCGCCCCCTGAAACACGACGCGGAGCTGAGCGCCTTACGCCCAGCTCGCGCGCCTCAGGCACCGGCGGATCGATGCTGAAGCCTTCGTTGATATGCGGTTTCTTCTTTTCTTGTGACAAAATACAAAGAGTAGGGGGAATCCCGGAGGAGAGGGCCCGGGAATCCATGATCAAAGAATCGGGGAGGGAGTGACGACCTCAGCGCTTGATCTTTTGCGACAGGTCGAATAGCATTTGGCGTTCGCGCGACGACAGGGAGGCATAGCCTGAGCGGCTAACTTTCTCCAACAGGCGGTCGAGCTTGTCCTCGTCACTACCTATCTCCATGCTCACCTCAGAATATTGCTGAGGCATGGTGATGTGGCGGATTCCGAGCACGCGTTTCAAACCTCCGCGAGCCTTAACTAATCCATATCCAAGACCGGTGCACAGACCAGCGGCGTGGGCGATGCTCACATAGAGCGATGGCTCGATGATGATAAACAGCACCACTGCAGCGACTGCGATCCAGAGCACTCTGACTGAGCCAAGTACCAGCAGGTTGACCCTCCACTTGGGCATCAATGCTGTGGCAGCGCCAATCACGGCAAGCACTGAGCAAGATGCGCCAATCATAAACGGGTGGGGACCCAGGTTGATTACGTTGGCTATCAAGAAAGCGGCAGCTCCGGCCAATCCGCCTTGGATGTATATTTGCAATAGCCTCTGCCCGCCCACGGCCTGCTCAATCATGCGGCCGAAGAGCAATAGCCACAACATATTGACCAGCAGATGCAGAAAATCGTGCTGTGAAAACATGTAGGTGCCCAATGTCCAAACTCGGTAGGGGAGCTCCGTGATGGATTCCGGCAGGGCGAACAGCCCTACCCACCATTCAAAATCGGCAGGCTTAACAAATATCGTAGCCCCCGCTATTACGGCCCACATTACAGAGTTGACCGTAATTATGCGCGTCGTCATGTCGCGCCATAACCATCTTTTCCGGTATTCTTTAGTAGTACCCATTGTATGTGCCTTTCTTCTTCCAATATAAAATCATTAGCAAACCAATAATCATGCCTCCAAGGTGGCAGAAGTGAGCCACGCCGTCGGCCCGGCCGGTGAATCCAAGCACGAGCTCAAGTACGCCGTATCCCAGTACCAGCCATTTGGCCTTGATGGGCATTGGGGGAATCAGCAGCATCAGTTGCTGATTGGGGAATAGCATGCCGAAAGCCAGCAGAATGCCGTAGATGGCTCCCGACGCTCCCACCGTGGGAGTGTTAACCAGAGAGTTGAGCGCTCCAGCTGTGGGGTCGACATAGTTGTATCCGTTTTGTATCACCTGAGCGCCATGCTCAATGATGTAGCGATACTCGGTCGGCGACAGCAATGTCGTGTACTTGTGCAGCATAATCGCAAACACTCCCTCTTGCACCAATGCCGCGCCCACGCCGCACGACAGGTAGTAAAATAGGAATTTGCGCGATCCCAAGCTCCATTCGATCTGAGGTCCGAACATGAACAAGGCGAACATGTTGAAAAACAAATGGGTGAAGCTCCCGTGGATGAACATGTAAGTGAAAAGCTGAGCCGGGTTGAAGAATGGGGAGGAGAAGAAGTGGAGTGCGCAATAGCGGTCGACCACTCCGGCCTTGCTTCCCATCACCATCATTGCCAGGTAAATCAGCACGTTCACTATGAGCAGGTTCTTAGTGACCGGTGGGATGCGGTAAAACATTTGCGAATTAAGTGCCATAATAATGTTAAGTAAGTTGAAAATGCGCTTCTTGGTTGCTTTTGGAGTGCAAATTTACGAAAAATAATCAGTAACTTTGCGGTTACTAAACATTTTTAGTGATTTTGCCCATCAATGGGGGCTTTTTGGCCTCCCTTTAACATAACGAAAGCAATGAAGAATTATTGGAAACTCTGGAGCCTGCTCGGGGTGGCGTTTGCTATTTTCCTCGTTGTCTCGGTTCTGGATGTTGAGATGACAATCGCGGGGGTGCCTATACGTTCCTCCCAATTGGGTCATGTGTTTCGGCAGTCTCAGCTGCGAGCTGAAGAGGCCGATTCCATTGATCTGGATGCTCTCATTGATTCTATCGACGCTGGCATAGTGGAGATTGATACGGTGCCTAAGACTATCCTCTTCATAGGCGACAGCATGCTCGAGGGGCTTTCGCCCCGGCTGGCTGCCTACTGCGAGGCTTCGGGCCATACGCTCTACACTGTGATCTGGTACAGCTCAACCACTGAGGTTTGGGGCTCAAGCGGCCGGCTCAGCCAGTATATCAGCGAACTGAATCCGGGTTATGTCATAATTTGCCTCGGTGCCAACGAATTGTTCGTCAGCGATATCGCGCGCAAGCGCGACAAGCACGTCAAAACGCTCTTGAGTGAGATTGGTGATATCCCCTACCTATGGATCGGACCCCCGAATTGGAAAGCTGATACCGGAATCAACGATCTGATTGCCGCTAATGTGCCCGCTGGAAATTTCTTTGTCAGCAACGGCATGGAATTTAAGCGGAAAAAGGATGGCGCTCATCCTACAGCCGAATCCGCCATAGTGTGGATGGATAGCGTGGCCAGGTGGATGCCTCTGCATTCCAATCACCCTATCACGCTCAATCCCCCCGATAAAAAAACGTCACGCCCTACTCGGGTGTTCATTCACCAACCACAAAAATAAATTTTTGTCTTTGGCATAGGGGCCTTTGGCTTTTGGTTTTTGGTTTTTGGTTTATGGAAATATTACATTAGTCAGTCAGAAACCAATGGCTATAAGAATAACAGCAAATATGCTATTATTTCCGAACACCAAAGACTAAAAACCAAAGACCACTATGCTATTATTTCCAAACACCAAAGACTAAAAACCAAAGACCACTATGCTATTATTTCCGAACACCAAAAACTAAAAACCAAAGACCACTATGCTATTATTTCCAAAAACTAAAAACTAAAAACCTAAATAATGAAGATTCTAGTTGCTACCTTGATGTGCGCCAGCGCCACCTCGGCTCTGGCTTGCACCAGCCTCATCGCCACGCCCGGGGCCTCGGCCGACGGCAGCGCGATGATCACTTATGCCGCCGATAGCCATACTCTCTACGGCGACCTGCCTTACAAACCCGCTGCTGACCATCACGCCGGAGCCATGCGCGATGTGATTGATTGGGACACCAACCGATTCCTTGGCCAGATACCCGAGGTGGCTCACACCTATGCCACTATCGGTAATATGAATGAGCATGGCCTCACCATCAGCGAGAGCACCTGGGGCGGCCGCCACGAGCTCGAGGGCACCGGCACTGTCGATTACGGCTCCTTAATATATATAGCGCTTGAGCGCGCCAAGACTGCTCGCGAGGCAGTGGATGTGATGACGGGCTTGGTGCGCGACTATGGCTACGCATCTGAGGGCGAATCATTCTCAATCGCCGATGCCAATGAGGTGTGGATTATGGAGATGATCGGCAAGGGCAAGACCGACCCGGGTGCTGTGTGGGTGGCTCGCCGCGTGCCTGACGGCTATATCAGCGGCCATGCCAACCATGCCCGCATCCACCAGTTCCCTCTTAACGATGCCGAGACTCTGTATTCTCCCGATGTGATTGACTTTGCTCGCCAGCAGGGCTATTTCTCGGGCAAGGACAAGGATTTCAGCTTCTCGCGCGCCTACGCCGAATATGACATGGGTGCTCTGCGCGGTTGCGATGGCCGAGTGTGGAGCTACTACAATCGCTTCTGTGATGGCATGGACCGGTATCTGCCTTGGATTACTGAGGGCAAAGGCGAGGTGATGCCCCTGTGGGTGAAACCCGACCGCCTCGTGAGCGCCAACGACCTGAAATGGATGATGCGTGACCACTTTGAGGGCACTCCTCTTGACATGACTCTCGACATCGGCGCTGGTCCCTACAAGGTGCCTTATCGCTGGCGCCCTCTCACCTACGAGGTTGACAGCGTGACCTACACCCACGAGCGCGCTATCGCTACCCAGCAGACTGGATTCTCGTTTGTGTCGTCGATGAACGCCAATCGCCCCGAGGCTATGCGCGGCATCCTGTGGTATGGCGTTGATGATGCCAACACTTGCGTGTATGTGCCGGTGTTCAATTCAGCCACCGAGGCTCCTCATGAGTTGGAGCGCGGCAATGGCGACCTCTACACTCTGTCATGGGATTCGATGTTTTGGGTCAACAATTATGTTGCTAACCAGGCCTACAATCGCTATTCGCTGATGATTGATGATATCCGCAAGGTGCAGTGCGGCTTGGAGGATGCCATCGAGGCAGCCGTGGCTGAGGCTGAGACCTCGATGAATGGCAAGGAGTATGCAGCTGCCCAGGGCCACCTGCAATTTGTCACCAACTATTGGGCTGCCCGCACCACTAAGGAATACAAGCAGCTGGGCGACTACCTGTTTGTCAAGTATCTCGACGGCAACCGCAAGAAGGAGCGCGACGGCCAATTTGCCCGCACCCCCGAGGGCGTGCCCGAATATCCCGATTTCACCGGCTATGACGATCCTCGCTATTTCCGCTCGATTGTCAACGAGCAAGGCGACCGCCTCCGTGTCCGCGAAATCGACTGAAAGATTGGTACCACATTAGTCCCATAGTGGCACCGTAAAAATAAGTGTTAAAATTCTGATGAAGATTTTAGCATAATTAAATGGCCAAAGGTACCCCATTTTTGGGTACCTTTGGCCATTTGTCGTAAAAAACAGCCTCGTTTCATCGACATCATCAAATAAAAGAAGCCTNNAGGCTTCTTTTATTTGATGATGTCGTATTTTTTGAATACTTTTTCGATTTTTTCGAGGGCGGTGGCCACCTGTTCTTCGGTGTGGGTAGCCATCAGGCTGAATCGAATCAGGGTATCCTTGGGGGCGACAGCCGGGGTCACCACCGGGTTGACGAATACACCCTCGTCGAGCAGGTCGCGAGTAACATGGAATGTCTTGTAATCGTCGCGGATAAAGAGCGGGATAATCGGGGTTGAGGTTTTGCCAATCTCACAGCCAATAGCGCGGAAACCGTCGAGAGCCATGTGGGTGAGTTTCCACAGGTGCTCTTGGCGCTCGGGCTCCTCGATCATAATGTCGATAGCCTTGAGAGCAGCGGCTGTCGAGGCGGGGGTAATCGATGCGGTGAAGATGTACGAGCGCGAGTGGTGGCGCAAGAAATTGGTTATCTCTTTGTTAGTGGCTATGAAACCTCCGAGCGAAGCGAATGACTTAGAGAAAGTGCCCATCAGCAGGTCAACATCGTCTTGCAGCCCATAGTGGTGCACCACGCCGCGGCCGCCGGGGCCGAACACGCCGATGCCGTGAGCCTCATCGACCATCACAGATGCATTGTACTGCTTGGCGAGCCTTACGATTTCGGGGATGTTGGCTACGTCGCCCTCCATCGAGAACACGCTGTCGGTAACGATCAGCTTGACTTTGTCGGGCTCGCAACGCTGGAGCTGCTTCTCGAGCGACTCCATGTCGTTGTGCTTATACTTGAGCTGGTTGGAGAATGAGAGACGACGTCCCTCGATAATTGAGGCGTGGTCTTGCTCGTCCCACAATATGTAATCCTCGCGGCCAGTGAGGGTAGAGACTACGCCGAGGTTGACCTCAAAACCGGTCGAATAGATCATTACGTCTTCTTTGCCAGTGTATTCAGCCAGTCTGGCCTCGAGCTTCTTGTGCAGGTCGAGGGTGCCGTTGAGGAAAGGCGAACCGGCACATCCCGTGCCGTACTTCTTAATGGCTTCGATGGCAGCTTCTTTGATGCGGGGGTCGTTGACGAGGCCGGAGTAGCAGTTGCTTCCAAACATCAACACTTTCTTGCCATCCATTATGACCTCTGGGTCTTGCTCAGAAGAAATAGCGCGAAAATACGGGTACACCCCAGCGGCCTTGGCCTCTTGGGGAGCAGTGTATTTCGCCAGCTTTGACTGTAGTAAATTCATATTAGTCCTATTAGTCCTTAATATCTTCTATAGAAGTCCTTTAAGCTTTTCTTCAATGGCTCTTTTGGAGTCTTTTTGGCTATTTCCACCGGCCTCGTCAGTCATAATAGAACCCCATTACTCCATCCTCGGCCTTGAAAACATCTCAAAAATACTCTCAAAAGGTCTCATTGCCGAAAAGCTTAAATGACTTTTAGAGTGCAAAGATACAAAATTATCGTCAATCAGTAAACATTCTTTGCACAATTATGCAATAAATACCACATCTCTTGCCATTTTATCGACAATTCACCTAATTTAATCCATAATCGGTTAATATTTCTTACAACACACTCATCACCATATTATGTCTGTAGCCGGGTTTATACTCAATGTACAGATTCCAGTATTTGAACCTAAGTAAACCATTACCCCGTTTCTCCAACCAAAATACCACTCTGGATTCTCCCCAGTACAGAAATCCCAAAAAGAGATTTCTCCATATTCAAATGGTAAATACTCTCCGTAGGAATTCTGAAAAATTAAGTCTACATTAGACGTGGAACGAAGATAGACAACTTTCTCACCAATCTTTATGTACCCACATACAAAATCTTTGTCCCGATTAGAGGGAAGAATATATTCATACAGGCAGATAGTAGGGCTTCCATTAGGCCACTTTCCACAGATTATGTAAGGCTGCTCCCCACTATAATCTGGACAATGCAATATGCTATCAGCATAGTATACTATAGCTGAATCCAAGGGATAGTACTCAGGCACCATCACCACGCCTTTTGCCTTAGCACTCATCATACCATAGCCACATTGAGAAACAATGAGCCAAAAGACAACGGTCATAATGGATACGGCCTCCTTTCCCAGTCTACAAATATTTTTAAGGCACATAATTTTTATATTGATCTATAGGTAAATAATTTCGATAAAGACTACAAAAACCATTATAAAGAGGAATATAGATATTATAATCCAATGATTTATTGAATATTCTGTTAACTTGACTTGCAAAATACACATCCCCAGTACCATCATGAAGGCCGGAGGGAGTGGAATTTCCAGAAGGATGGTTATGGTTAAATATACGTGCAGTATAACCAAATTGTAATTGATATTTAATCAGGTGACTCATGCCAGCTTCATGACCAAGAGAATGGGTAGAGGTTAAGAAATTCAAGCCTCTTTCTCCTTTTATCCCCATCATAGCATGAGACCACTCTACACCTGTATTTTTAGCTAAAAATTCAAACGCTCTTTTACCATTGTCATCTCCTCGGACTTTCAGCATATCAAAGCTTTCGCCCTTCCCTAAATCAAAAGTCTTTACATCTTCAATTGTACCATGCTTGAAATCTGTTGATTGGATTTTTCCTGATTCCTGCCTTATTGCGATACAATCTCGAGTTTTCATTATTATCACGGTATTTAAGGAATATTCTTTGGTTGCAAAGAAAGCAAATATTTTTTGAAATGAGGGCGTAAAATTCGGAAAGTTTCGGTAAATTTTGGGATTTTAGATAAAAAATCCATCCCAGAGGTTGGTGGATGCCAATCTCTGGGATGGATTATATCTGTGAATAGGCCTTTTAGCCTATAGCAGGCTGAGGAACGATTACATCATGCCGCCCATGCCGCCCATGCCGCCAGCGGGCATTGCGGGTGCGGGATTGTCTTCCTTCTTGTCAGTGATGACGCACTCGGTGGTGAGGAACATGCCAGCGATTGAGGCAGCATTCTCAAGAGCCACGCGAGCAACCTTGGCTGGGTCGATAACGCCAGCAGCCATCAGATTCTCATACTTGTCAGTGCGAGCATTGTAGCCAAAGTCGGCTGATCCGTCAGCCACCTTTTGCACAACCACAGCACCCTCGACGCCAGCGTTGTCAGCGATTTGGCGCAGAGGCTCCTCGATAGCGCGCTTCACGATAGCGATACCGGTCTCCTCATCGTCGTTGTCACCCTTGAGGCCGTCGAGAGCCTGTAGGCAACGGATGTAGGCTACGCCGCCGCCAGGCACGATACCCTCGGCGATGGCAGCGCGGGTTGCACTCAGAGCATCGTCAACGCGGTCTTTCTTCTCCTTCATCTCAACCTCTGAGGGGGCACCGATGTGGAGTACGGCTACGCCGCCAGCGAGCTTGGCAAGACGCTCTTGCAGTTTCTCGCGGTCATAGTCGCTCTTAGTGTTCTCGATCTGATGCTTGATTTGCTCAACGCGGGCAGCAATCTTCTCCTTGTCGCCAGCACCGTTGACGATAGTGGTATTCTCCTTGTTGACAGTCACCTTCTCGGCGCGACCTAGGTCATTGAGGGTAGCGGTAGAGAGCTGCATGCCTTTCTCCTCAGAGATAACGGTGCCACCGGTGAGGATGGCGATATCCTCGAGCATCTCCTTGCGGCGGTCGCCAAAGCCAGGAGCCTTGACAGCGCAAATCTTGAGAGAACCGCGCAGACGGTTGACAACCAGAGTAGCGAGAGCCTCTTGGTCGACATCCTCAGCAATGATCAACAGCGGACGACCGCTCTGAGCCACAGCTTCGAGGATGGGGAGCATATCTTTGAGGTTGCTGATTTTTTTGTCGTAGATGAGGATGTAGGGGTTATCCATCACGCACTCCATCTTCTCGGTATCGGTCACGAAGTAGGGTGAGATGTAGCCGCGGTCAAATTGCATACCCTCGACGATATCGATGGTAGTCTCGGTGCCCTTGGCCTCGTCGACAGTGATGACGCCTTCTTTCTTGACCTTGCGCATAGCCTCAGCGATGAGCTGGCCAATCTTGTCGTCGTTGTTAGCCGATACGCGAGCCACGTCTTCAATCTTCTTGAAGTCGTCGCCTACAGGCTCGGCCATAGCCTTGATATTCTCGACCACGGTAGCGACAGCCTTGTCGATGCCGCGCTTGAGGTCCATCGGGTTGGCACCGGCAGCCACATTCTTGAGGCCGACATTGATGATGGCCTGAGCGAGCACGGTAGCGGTGGTTGTGCCGTCGCCAGCGTCGTCGCCAGTCTTAGAGGCAACCTCCTTGACGAGCTGAGCGCCCATGTTCTGGAACGGATCCTCGAGTTCGATTTCGCGAGCCACTGTCACGCCATCCTTAGTGATATGAGGGGCGCCAAATTTCTTGTCGATGATGACATTGCGTCCTTTAGGACCAAGAGTTACTTTTACGGCATCGGCCAGAGCGTCGACGCCCTTTTTGAGCTCTTCGCGAGCCTTGATGTTGAATTTAATATCTTTTGCCATGATGATGGTCTTAATTTAGTCTTTGGATTTTGGTTTTTCTAAAACCCACGGTGGAACCATGGGCACTCGACTGCCTTGCATCAACCTATTTGGGCAATCTGCCAGGGTGGTTAGTCCTCGATGACGGCGAATACCTCGTTTTGGCGCATGATGAGCACCTTCTCGCCATCAAGCTTCACCTCGGTGCCGGCATATTTGCCATAGAGCACTTTGTCGCCCTCTTTGAGCACCATCTGTTCGTCCTTTGTGCCGTTGCCGACAGCGAGGACAGTGCCACGCAGGGGTTTTTCCTTAGCTGAATCAGGGATTATGATACCAGATGCCGTAACTTCTTCGGCGGCGGTGGGCTGCACCAGCACTCTATCGGCCAATGGTTTGATTTTCATGATTGTCTGATTTTTATTGTTTAAGTTGTTATTTGTTGTTGTCTGATGTTGTCTGTGATATATTATTGCATATTTCGCACCAAATCGCAAAATCTGACATTTTTGTCAGTCTGCCTGTCAGTTGTCCCCGCTGGGACTTCCGCCAGGTTTTCACGATTCCGCCTAATACAACAATTTTCATCCTCATTTTGTTTTCCCACTCCAATATTACCTTCAATTAATCAACTTTTCAAAACAATCTTAACTCTAAACACGGAGTGCGCTAAGAGACACGGAGGACTATCTTCAAAAAATGAAGATGGCGTTGAAACGAGGCACTTTTTTGCGACAAACGGCCAAGGGTACCCAAAAATTGGGTACCCTTGGTCATTTAATTGTGCTAAAATTTTCATTTCACAAAAAAAAGCCGTACCTTTGTGGTCAGAAAATAAGACATTCTATTCAACTATTTATTCACCCCTCACCCTCCCTATGATACTACAGATACGGATTGGCAATATGTATTCAATCCATCAAGAAATGACCCTCGACTTGCAAGCAGCCTCCTTGCAGACACGGCGCGCCAAACAGATGTTGAGCCACACCTTCACCCAAGGCGATGAGCGGGCTCTCAAAAGCGTGGCTATCTTTGGCGCAAACGCCGCCGGCAAAAGCAGCATGATCAAAGCTATAAAGGCATGCCGGGATATAATCAAAGATTCCCATAACTACAATGCAGACACCCGTTTTGGTTACGAGCCATTCAAATTCGGAGGCCAGCAAGAGCCAAGCCAATTTGAAATCCGCTTTCTGCTCGATGGCGTAGAGTATGAATACGGATTCACCTTCACCCCTGAGAAAATTCTCACCGAATATCTCTATACCTATCCTAAGGGTAGGAAGGCAATCGTCTTCACTCGCGATGAAAGCCTCGGACCTGACAAAAAAGCAATCTACACTTTCCGCTCCGCCTTAAAAAAGCCATTGGACGTGGCTACAAACACCTCTGACAAAACCCTCTTCCTGTCACGCGGCAGCCAGATGGATCGCCCTATATTAAAAGAGGTGTATCAATTCCTGACTAATGGCATAGTGGTCAAGCTTGGAGGACAAGACGCAGCCCTGCGCCGACGCTTGGCCGCTGTCGACAAGCAGCTCTTGCTCACTGTCTTAAAGACAGCCGACAGCGACATTGTTGACTACGAAATCCTGCCCGACCGCATCACCACTACCCACTCGCTCGATGCTAATGTGAAATTTGACTTTGCGACTGAGGAATCAGCCGGCACCATCAAACTCGTAGACTTGGCCCTGTTGGCCTTAGAAGTAATCGCTGATGGCAAACTATTGGTCATCGATGAGCTGGAATCGAGCCTACACTCAGCCTTGGCTCAATTTATCGTTGACGCATTCAACAAAAGCGAATGTGCCCAATTGGTATTTACTACGCATAGCCGCTCATTCCTCGACCTCGAGCATTGGCGCCGCGATCAAATCTACTTTGTCAACAAACTCGCCGATGGGTCGTCAGACTTATATTCCCTATTCGACTACAAGCGCATCGATGAGGATTCAGACATTGCCAAGGCTTACGATCAAGGACGCTTTGATGCAGTGCCATACGTCGGTGAGCCAGAAGTACTCTACCTCTCAAAAAAGAAGAAATAATGGCACGCCGACCTCGCACATCCAAGGGGCGCCCAACCAACCCCAACTTCTTCATATTCTGCGAAGGCGAATCCGAACGAGCCTTCATTGATATGCTGCGTACAACTTATCGGCGCCCTGTGCAATTGATTCCTATCAAAAGCAAAGCCAACATCACGGAGCGCACGATTTCATCCGCTCTCAAGCATTTTGATACTACTCCCAATGACCTTTCCTATCTGATGTTTGACCTAGATGTTGAAGGGATCCTCGAGAAAATGCAACGTATCTCCACGGCTCGCCATTTACTATCATCGCCGTGCTTTGAATATTGGCTATTGCTTCATTTCGAGGCCCACCCCACTCCTATCAGCACATCAGAATGTCTAAAACGCCTTGCCAAATTTGCCCCTTGGTACCGCAAGGGTGCACTCACAGCCGGCCAATGGGCCATTCTGGCTCCAACAATCGATACTGCCGCTAATAGAGCACGCTCCCTTGCCTTCCCAGCCAATCCCTCCACCCAAATTTATAGACTATTGGAGGACTTAGAAATAGTGAGCAAACCGATTTCGACAAAGTGCAAATAATTTGGCACCATAAACAAAGATGGCCTCGAAACGAGGCTGTTTTTTACGACAAACGGCCAAGGGTACCCAAAAATGGGGTACCCTTGGCCGTTTAATTGTGCTAAAATCTTCATCAGAATTTTAACACTTATTTTTTACGGTGCCAACGTGGCCCTAATAAGTAAAGGGTCAAATTAAATTAAATTTTAGTTTGGAAAAGGAACCACAGATTTACACAGATTCACACAGATTCACCTATGCGAATCGCCTATTCCATGGAGGCGCAGTCGCGCCGACAGATTTCCACAGAAGCCATCCGGATGGTCTGTGAAATCTGTCGGCACCTCTGGTGCTCTAAGAAATATAATAGTGGTCATCTAAGGAATCTGTGTGAATCTGTGTAAATCTGTGGTTCCTTTCCATAATTTAAATTCAAAATGGAAGGTTACTTATGGCACCAATTTAAGTCAAAAGTCAAAAGTATCAAGTCAAAAGGTCCAGAGAGGAGGCTTTTTGGCCATTCTGTCGAGTATTCTAGTTGTAAAAGCCTTAGGGGAGGATTTCGTAAGGTTCTCCTGATGGGGGCTGGATGAGCCAGCGCTGGATGTTGCGTTTTTCTGAGGAGAAGGAGGCACCGATGCGGTAGAGGGCGCGGCCATCGTTGAGGTAGGGGCGTGCGTAGCCGTTGTCGTCGATTTGCTTCAGAGCTGATTCGGCGGAATGGTCGAGCTTGAACTCGATGATGTAAATGTATTTGTCGGTGAATACTACCAGGTCGGGGCGCCCATCGGCCAAAGGCTCCTCGCATCTGTTGTTTACACCCACAGCTAAGCACAGACAATATACTATCAGATGATAAGCCTTCTCTTTGCTCTCCTTGTTGAAGATTGGGTAAGGCACTTTGGCGATTAGAGAATCGAGGGTCTTTACAAAACCTTGCAGGTCGCAGTTGTTAAGGTAGGTACGCAGCAATTTAGCTTTTTGTTCACCTTCGGCTCCGGATATGCCTAAGTAGAAGGGAGCAAGGTCCTCCAGCAAGGCTCTGCGCACCTCTCCATTGGGTATTTTCAGTTGATACACCTCCAGCTCGCGGTCATATCGGTCTATGGTGAGATAACCTGTCTGGAATAGCAGGGGCACCGGGTCGTTGGTGTCGAAAAGGCTGCTTAGCCGATCCTTAGTAGCCCAAATTCCGTGAATTTGGGAGAGGTCATAATTGGCTTGTTTCAGGAAATCAATGAAAACCTTTGATGTGCCAGTGCTTAGCCAATAGCCTGAGATATCGCCAGCGTTGAAAGCGCTTAGCAGGCTGTATGGGTTGAATACATGCACATCCTTGCGCGAAAATCTGTAGCCATCATATTTCTGAAGAAGGCGAGAGATGGTGTCTTCTTTTGAGGATTCGTATTCCTCGGCTAATGATAAGAGCCCTTCTTGGAAATACTCATTGAGCTCACCAAGCGTAATGCCACAAATCGCGGCGTAGTCCTCCATAAAGGAAATGTCCTCCAGGTTGTTGGCTCCTGAGAAAAGAGTGTAATGCCTGAATCTGGCCACGCCGGTGACCATGGCAAATTTGATATATTTGTCTTGAGTCTTGAGCTGGGAGAAGAAGGGTCGCAGCAAAGCTTGATTCCTCTCTAATGCCTCCTTGTCATGTATAGTCTCCTGAATACCCTTGTCATATTCATCTACAAGAATCACACAGCCTTTGCCAGTGGCGCGGCTGACATATTCAATCAGCCAGCCGAAGCGCCCTCCGGCACTGGTAACATCATCGCCGATGGTCACTCCATATTGTTTCTCGTACTCGCTAATTTTTTTAAGCAGGTATTCCTCAAGTTTCTCGGGCTTGTTGGCTTCGTCGCCGCTTAGGTCGAAGTGAAGCACTGGATAGACATCCCATTTCTCTTCTTGCTGTGAGATTTCCAGCCCTTCAAACAGTTCCTTTTTTCCTTGGAAATAGGCTTCGATGGTAGAGAGCAACAGGCTTTTGCCGAATCTGCGTGGACGCGACAGAAACACATAGTTATGATATTCAATCAGATCGGCTATTAATCCTGTCTTGTCAACATATAGTGCGCCATCAGTCCTGATTTTCTCGAAAGACTGCACTCCAATGGGATATTTTACCTTTCTCCTGACCATAATCACATCTTTGTGGCAAAATTACAAAATAATTCCCACAAAACCAAGTCAAAAGTCAAAAGTAGAATTAAGTCAAAAGTCAAAAGTCAAGAGGCGGGGAGGGGATAGAGAAAGGTAATTTCTACTTTTGACTTTTGACTTTTGACTTTTGACTTTCCCCTTGGAAAGGTTATGCCGTGGGTTGCAGGAAGGCGAGGGCGCGCTCGAGGCGGGGGAGGAAGGGGGCGTAGTGGTTGCCGGGGTTTTGCTCAAAGGTGGTGCAGACGCCGGCAGCATTGAGGATGGCCATAGTCTGTGAAGTGGCCGACCCTACGGTGGCGTAGAGCGGATTGTGGCTGTACGGCTCTTCTGAGCCCAAAGAGAAGTATGCGCCATGGTGCTTGTAGGGGATTTGCAGGCTCTGTAACCAGTCGACAAAGCCGACATACCATAGGGAACCCGAAATGGAACAGATGCTCGAGAAAAATTCGCTTTGCATCCAGGCCCAAAGGGCGAAAAGACCGGAGAGGGAGACGCCAATCAGATGGCGCTCGGGAGCGGTGCGATATCCAATCGCGCGCTCTACTGTGGGGATAGCGTCTTCTTGCAGTTGGCGCAAGAACTCAGGACCCTTGCCAGCAAAGGCTTCTTGGCCAGCGGGACCAGCCGGGGTGGCCCAGGGAGTGAGGTCAGACTCCCAATCCATACCATAAAATACTGCCACATTGCATTTGTGGGCGTAAGCCCATTCCGAGAGAAAATCATGGTCGATATCTATCGGTGAAATGATGTAGGTGATCATGTGAGTATCCTTCTGCGCTGTGAAGCGGCAGCGTAGGATTCCATCTTCAATAATTTCCATGCACTGTATAGTTTTGGGTCGAATTTTGGTTTTACGGTCACAAAGATAGTAAATTTTTTCACACTTTTAACCAAATAACCCAAAAATGTTTAAATTGTTGCTAAAATGTAAAATTTTCGGCCAAAGCTTGAGCGCATCGCTCGCCGTCGATGGCTGCGCTCACTATTCCGCCAGCATATCCGGCTCCTTCGCCAGCTGGGTACAGGCCCTCGATCTCGACATGCGATAGGGTAGCTGGGTCGCGGCTCACTCGCACCGGTGCTGAGGTGCGAGTCTCATCACCCACGACTATAGCCTCATCGCACAGATAGCCGGGATACTTGCGGCCAAATTCGCACAGGCCCGCTCTCAGTTTCTTGGCCACTCCCATAGGCAGCAGATGGTCGAGGCGCCCGGGATGGATGCCAGCGGTATAGCTCGAGCGCGGCAGATCAGCCGAATCCTTGCCTGCCACAAAGTCGGTCATGCGCTGAGCTGGAGCATTCTGGGTGCCATCTTCACTGTCGCGGAAGAAGGTACGCTCGATGCCCTCTTGAAATTTCATCATCTTCAGCGGGTCACTGCCGGGAATGTCGTCAGGCAATATCTCGACCACCATGCCCGAGTTGGCCCACTGCGTGCCTCGATTGGCTGGCGACATGCCGTTGACGACCATCAGGCCTGGTTCGCTCGTGGCTGGTATGATATACCCACCGGGACACATGCAAAATGAGTAGACTGCCCTCTCGTCAACTCGGGTGAGGAGCGAGTATTCGGCTGGCGGCAAATATTTGCCTCGGCCCTGAGGCGAATGGTAAAATATCTGATCAATCAGCGCCTGTGGGTGCTCGACTCTCACGCCCACGGCTATGCCTTTAGGCTCCATCTTGACCTGCTGAGCCGAGAGCATGCGATACACATCGCGAGCCGAATGTCCAGTGGCAAGAATCACTGGCCCGCGATACTCTTGGCCCGAGGCTGTGATTACGCCCTCAGCCTTATGGTCAGGGCTGAGTATTAGCTCCTTGACGCGCTCGCCAAAATGCACCTCGCCGCCGCAAGCGATGATGGTCTCGCGCATAGCGCGGATGATGCCGGGCAACTTGTCGCTGCCTATGTGGGGATGAGCATCGACCAAGATGTCGGCACTGGCGCCATGCTGCACCAATACGTTGAGGATCTTGTCGACCGAACCGCGCTTCTTGCTGCGCGTATACAGTTTTCCGTCGCTGTAAGCTCCGGCTCCGCCCTCGCCGAAACAATAATTGCTGTCGGCGTCGACCACACCCTCGCGGCTTATGCGAGCCAAGTCGGTGCGCCGACTGTCGACATCCTTGCCGCGCTCCAATACTATGGGACGAATCCCCAGCTCAATAAGGCGCAAGGCTGCAAACAGGCCAGCAGGGCCCGCTCCGACCACTATAGCAGTCTTAGCATCTGCTGGCAGAGGCTTGTATTTGATGGGTTGGGGCTTGCCAGCCTCGGGGTCAACCTCATCGATGTGAACCTGCAGGGTCAGGTTGATCATCACTTGGCGCTGTCGGGCATCAATAGAGCGCTTGAGGATTTGGAGCTTCTTGATGCGGTTGACATCGATGTCAAGGGCTGTCGAGGCCTCGATTGCGAGCTTCAGCTCATCGGCTGCTGTCTGCGGTTTAGTGCGTAGGGTTACTTGTTTGAGCATTGTCTGTATCGGTATTATTGTTGGGCGAGGAGCGATGGTGAATAACTTGAGTCAGGGTACCAGCGCGATATAGGCGATTGAAGTGGATGGTGTTGAATATCATTACAATCACAGCCATGGCGAAAGCCAAGAAATCGCTGGCAGCCATAGAGCCCCATACCCCGTCGATGCCGAAATGCTTGGGCAGGATGGCGAGCAGAGGCACCAAGAATATGAGTTGGCGAGTGAGCGACAGGATGATTGACCACATAGGCTTGCCTATCGACTGGAAATAATTCTGGATTACCACTTGGGCACCCACCACCGGGTAGACGATGAAGTAGATATGATAGCCAACACGGGCGATGTCGATCATCTCTTGGTCGCGAGTGAATAGGCGCGACAGCTGGTCGGGGAGCGTCTGAGTGATAATCCAACCCACGCAGGTGATGGCCACGCCTATCCAGATGCCTCGGTACAGGGTCTTCTTGACCCTCGGCCAGTTGCCGGCGCCGAAGTTGTAGCCCAGGATAGGCTGCATGCCTTGGGTCACACCGAATACTATCATCACAAAGCACATGGTGGTGCGATTGAGGATGCCATAAGCGCCCACGGCAATGTTGCCGAGGTCGCCTGCCACAGAGAGCAATGATTTGTTGAGGAATACCACAACGAAGCAAGCCGTAGCATTCATCAAGAATGGCGAGAGGCCGATGGCGTAGATGCGCTTGATGATCGGGATGCTGAAGAATCCGCAGCGGAAGTCGAAGTGCACATAACTTTTCTTAGAGAAGAAATGGCACAGCACCCACACGAATGCCACGGTCTGGCCAGCCACCGTGGCCCATGCGGCTCCCGCTATGCCCCATTCGAGCTTGAAAATGAAGATAGGAGCAAGGATGATATTCACGCCCACCGAGATGAGGGCCGAATACATGGCCTTCTTGGGATAGCCGGTGGCTCGCATTATGTTGTTGAGGCCTATGAAGACGTAGGCAATGGGGGTGCCGTAGAGGATTACCTTGGTGAACTCGGCAGCGTATTGTATTGTTTCGTTAGTGGCTCCAAACAGTCGCAGGATTGGATCAAGGAAGATATAAGTTAGCGTCCCGAACACCACGGCGTGGAGCAGACACAGCACCATAGCAGTGTTGACAGTCTCAGTAGCGCGAGCCAAATTCTTCTGGCCCAAGAAGATAGAACTGATTGTGCAAGCACCCACGGCGATTAGGGTACAAAAGCCTACTACCAGATTCATCAGCGGGAAGGTGATGGCGAGACCGGCGATAGCCATTGGCCCTACGCCTTGGCCGATGAAGATGCTGTCGACTATGTTGTAGAGCGAAGTGGCCACGCTGGCGATTATCGCCGGCACGGAGTATTGCACAAGCAGACGGCCGATTGATTCGGTGCCGAGCAGTTGGGCTGATGCTATTTGGGGCCTCTTCATAAAGCCGTTGAATTCGTAGGTGCAAATTTACTCATTATTTTACTGTCAAGTGGGATAATTTCGCTAATTTTGCAGTCGAAAATTCCTTTTTGATGTCGAAATATCATATTTCCTCTGAAAAGGAACCATTTTCACCCTCCAATTACTCATTACTTATTACTCATTACTCATTACTTAAATAAGATGAAGGCAGTATTGTTTGACCTCGATGGTGTGTTGATTGACACCGAGGGGATTTATTCAAATTTTTGGGCCACCACTGGCCGCGATTTCGGAGTAGAAGACCCAGAGTTTGCCCACAAAATCAAGGGTACTACCTTGGCTCAGATTCTTGACCGCAATTTCCCCAAGGAGATGCATCAGCGCATCATCGACGTGTTGGTCGATTTCGAGCACAACATGCGCTATGAAATCTTCCCCGGCGCGATGGAGCTGCTGCAGGAGCTGCGCGACCGCCATATCCCCACCGCTATTGTCACCAGCAGTGGCGACCAGAAGATGCAGCGGCTGTGGGAGCAGCATCCCGGATTTCGTGATTATTTCACCGCCGTAATCACCGATGCCGATGTCACGCGCTCAAAGCCCGACCCGCAGCCCTATCTGGTAGCGGCCGAACGCCTTGGCATAGCTCCTGAGGATTGCTATGTAATCGAGGATTCATTCACCGGCGTAGAATCAGGGCGCCGCGCTGGCGCCAAGGTGATAGCCATTGCCACCACCAATCCAGCCTCTTCGCTCGAGGGCAAAGCCGACCTGGTGCTCCCCTCCATCGCTGACCTCACCGCCGACCGCTTATTGAGTGTTTGACTATTTGCGGACTCGCAGATGGTCGAAGCCGTTGCCGTAGAGGCTGCGCACATTGGTCGAGGTGATGTAGGCGTTTGCGTCTTCTTCCTTGATAATGGAGTAAATGTGGTGTATGTCATATTTGCGACACCACAGCATCATCATTGTGCGCGGGGCTTTGGTCCAATAGCCCTTGCCTTCCCAGAATGTGATGCCACGCCCAGTCTCGCGAGTGATGCGGTCAGCTATCCGTTCCCAGCGGTCTGAGAGAATGATGAACTGCACGGTCTGACGGCCCGCGGCTACATATTTGTCGGCCAGCAGCGAATAGATTAGGATTGAGAGCCAACCGTAGATGATTGTCTCGGTGCGCACCTGTATGCGCGCCTCCATATCGCCATCAAATGGCAAGAAGAAACTAAGAGCCACAATCGAGATATCGACAATGAGCATCACACGGCCCATGCTCATCTGGGTCTTGTGAGCCATGATGGCGGCTATGATGTCGGTGCCTCCGCAGGTGCCATGGTGGCCGTAATAGATGCCGATGCCCAAGCCTAGCAGCACCGAGCCCATCATCACGCTCATCGGCGTGCTGGTTATCAACGGTGGATGCGAGGTGAAATACCCCTCCATAAATCCGATCAACACCGACAGCAAGGTGGCGCCAAAGATGGTGCGCAGAACAAATCCCTTGCCCAGTACCTTGCCGCCAGCAGCCAACAGCAGTATGTTGACCACATACATGGTCACTGCCACTGGTATCACCCCAGCGCTGGCATAGTAGACCAGCGTACTGAAACCGGCCATGCCGCCAATCACTATGCTGTGGGGCAGGATGAACACCGTAAAGCCTATGGCATAGATGCATATTCCCACTGAGATGATGGCCAGATTGCGAGCCTGCTTCTTCCAGTCGTATTTGTTGATGCGCGCGAGGGTAGACCAGAGGGTGCGCGAGCCGAGGGTTGATTGCATTAGGATTTTCTGTTTCGTAAATTTGGCGGCAAAGGTACGAATAAAAAATCATATTGCAACATAGTAATAGTTAAATCCCTCGGCTTTAACATTTCACCTTGTTACGTGGGGCGTGTCTTTGACCGCCCCTATAAGAGGCGAGTGGTTATTCCTTAGCGGGATCTTTGTGCCAGCAGGGGGTATCCTCGGCGATTTCGGGGATGGTCGAGGAGAAATATTCCGGGTCTTTGCCAGCTCTCTTCTGCTTCTGATAATCCTTCATGCAACGGATGGCGTATTTGCCGAGCAGTGCGATGGCGCAGAGGTTGCAGATGGTCATCAGTGCCATAGTGATATCGGCAAATCCCCATACAGTGTCGAGCGAGGTCACGGCTCCGAGCATCACGATGCCTACCACTATGCAGCGGAAGATGAATATCATAGTCTTGTTGCGCTTGATAAACATCAGGTTGGCTTCAGAATAATAGGTATTGGCCAGAATCGAGGTGAAGGCGAAGAAGAAGATTGCAGTGGCTACGAATATCGAGCCGGCGCCACCCATGCCAAGCTCCTTGTCAATGGCATGCTGGGTGAGCACGATGCCGTCAAAGCCCTCGGTCCATACGCCTGAGCACAGGATGATAAAAGCTGTAGAGGTACACACCAGCATGGTGTCGGTGAATACGCCCAGAGCCTGGATCAGGCCTTGCTTTACGGGATGGCTCACGGCGGCGGTTGCGGCGGCGTTAGGAGTAGAACCCTCGCCAGCCTCGTTGCTGAAGAGGCCGCGCTTGATGCCCCAAATCATTGCCATGCCCATGGTGCCCCCAAGTGCTTGATTAACACCGAATGCATTCTCTACTACCAGAGCCAAGATGTGAGGCAGGTTGGTGATGTTCATAATGATGATGGCGATTGCCATGAAGATGTAGCCAAGGGCCATGATAGGCACTACCCATTGGCTGACGCGTGCGATTGACTGGATGCCGCCGAAGATTACGATGGCGGTGATGAAGGTGACAAACAGGCCAGTGACCCACAGAGGCACTCCGAACGATGAGGCTACGGCATCGGCAATTGTCTGCGACTGCACGGCACTGAATGCGATGCCGAAGGTGATGGTGATCAGCACGGCAAATGTCACTGCCCACCAGCGCTGGTGCAAACCATGCTGGATATAGTAGGCAGGGCCGCCGATGTAGGACTGCGGGCCTTGCACCTTGTAAAGCTGGGCCAGGGTAGATTCAATAAAGGCTGTGGCTGCACCCAGCAGGGCGATCACCCACATCCAGAACACGGCTCCCGGGCCACCGATGGCTATTGCTGCCGCTACGCCGGCCAAATTGCCCACGCCTACGCGGCTCGCGATTGACACTACAAATGCTTGGAAAGACGTAATCGATTTATGGCTGTCCTCGTTGGCTCGCTTGTCATTGTCCTTGCGGCCAGATTTACAAAGCAAACGTATCATCTCGCCAAACATACGGAACTGCACACCCCGAGTGCGCACCGTAAAGAAAATAGCTGCCGCCAAAAGCAGCACTATCAGCACATAATTGCTGAGGATGTTGTTGATGTATTCGTAAAAGCGTATCATGGCGGTGTGTGTTAAGTGGTTGAAGTGAAACGTATCAGATAATAGTTGTCGCGCTTAGTTAAAGCATCAGAGTAAAGGGAACAATGGTAAACATCGTTTTATTAAATAACAAATCAGGCCGACACAATTTTAAAAATTCCATCGGCAATTTAAGCAAAAACTTACAAAAAAATTTCAACCCCACTCAGCGGAGCGAAGCAACGCTGGGCGGGGTAGGCCACGAATATAGACAAGTATGCTATTCGGCCTTGGAGAGGCCAAACTCATTTCTTTGTCAGGATTAGTTCCTCGGGCGCGGTCTCTGTGCCTATGGTGGCAGAGGCGCTAAAAGTGAATTGGCGGTGGGATACATATACTGACTGCAGGTCGCTGCTATAGTAGCGTATTGTCACAGTCTCTGAGCCGCTGAGGGAACCATGAATATCGATTACAAAGATATAGCCAAGGCTGGTGTGGCGCACCGTGGCTACGCCTCGGCACTCGCCATCGACAAAGGCTGCCATCATATCATTATAAGAGGTGACTGCGCTCAGCCAAGAGGGGAGCGAGAAATAGGCTCTCATAGTGAGCGGATGCAGACTGTCTAATCCAAAATCAAGAGTGTGGGGAGCGGCCTCGCTGCCTATAGCCGAGTCTACCGCATACGCGTATGCCTTAGTGTCGGTAAAGAGATATCCCAAGTCAGAATTGTAGTAGCGTAATTCGATTTGGTCAGCTGTTGCGGCATTGGCTGACAACCTCCAGATACCATCGGCTCCGAACTCGCCAACTCCGCAACAGTTCTCTCCGACAAAGGCAGCCATCTGGTCAGAGGCGCTTGCATAGGTTTTCAATTCCTCGGGGAGGCAGAGATAGAAACTGATGGCATTGACTGGCTCAAGGGTCAATTCTATAGGCACCAGATAAGTGCCCCATTCCTCATTGTTGGCGAGATTGCGGATATGCTTATTGTCTGCGTATAGGGTGCCTGTCTTGGCGCTATAATAATAGAGGGTCACAGTCTCGTCCTCACTGAGCCCATACACATATAGCTGGAAAATGTAGGTCGAGCCATCGACAGCGTAGAGGCTGCCCACGCCGCGACATTCATCGCCCACAAATGCTGCTACCTGGTCATCTCCTGACGGCTGGATTGTAGAATTGTCGACCGATACCACTGCTGTCATCAGTACGGGATATTTCCCCGACATGGTGAAATCCGGCGTAGCGGCATATCCGGCTCCGCCGTAGGAATACTCGGTGCTGAACTCCACGCTATTTCGAGAACTGAACACGGTGGCCAATTCGGCTGAATAGTAGCGGAAAGTGATGAGAGCCTCTTCATCCTCAAATCCTAATACATTAATGGAATAAGATCCATCGGAATTGCGCGAACCTATGCCCCGACATTCATCACCAACAAAAGCGCCCATCTGGTCCGCTGCAGAGGCGTAAGCGGCCAGATAACTGCCAGGGGTTACGTAAGCTGACATATATAAGGGGATGCCGCTATAGTCCGGCGCAGTGTATGTGGGTCGTGTGTCTGCTTTGATAAGAGCCGGGACCTTAGGGGCATTGGTGGTGCCATAAATCAGATCTTGCTCAAAATCTACAGCCGCCGAGGCTATGAATGTGGTATTGAGGACAGCGCAATAATATTTAAAGGTGACCGATTCAGATTCAGCCTCGCTGCCCTTTATCATCAGATACCATCGGATAGCGCCATTGATTGTCTGGGAGCCCCCGATGCCGCGACATTCATCCCCTACAAAAGCACCCATCAAGTCAGCGCTGCTCTGAGCAGCTGAGAGGGCATCTGGCACGGCAAGCACAGCTGTCATGCTCACCGGGTAGGCCGATGCATTGTGCGCAGTCCAAGCCGGAGCATCGCCCGAGGGCATCTCTATCGACAAGTCAATGACGGTAGGGTAGGCAGATGAGAATTTGAGGCCGCTGTTGAGGTCAAACGTTGCCTGGAGGGAGGCGCTGTAGTATTTGAATTTTATCTCCGAGGTTTCGCTTTCGCGCCCTAAGATGGAGATGGCAAACTCCCCGTCAAGATATGTGGCAATCCCTCGACATTCATCATCTATGAAAGCTGCCAGCACATCATTTTTAGATGCCGCAGGTGCCAAAATAGATGGGAGGGCGACTGTGGCCTCCATCGATGAGTATAGGTTGGCGATGGATGGAGCAACCCACGATGGCGCTGGGTCTGAACCTTTGAGGTCTACAGCCCAATCGGGTTCTTGGTCAGAGGCAATGATAGTGCTGGTCCATGCGGGAGCTTTTGTGACAAAGTTTTCCGCTGCCTCAGCCCAATCAGGCTTCTCGGCTGCTGACAGCCCCTTGTCATCATCTCCGCATCCTGTCATAGCAAGTGCCATTGCGCTTGCTATGGTGGCGATTATGCAGTGAATTGGATATATCGATTTCATCATGATTACTTTTTGAATACTTTATAGGTGCTTGACTTGCCATCAACATAGATGGTGACTATGTACCAGCAGGCAGATGCTCCGCTACTCCAGTCGACGCTCACATTTCCGTCTTGGTTGCAATTGGGATAGCGAGCCACCAACATACCGCTCAGAGTGGCTATGCTGATGTCGACGCGGGCTGATTGCTCAACCTTCAAGCGGATATGCAGAGTGTCTTCTATTGGGTTGGGGTAGACTCCGATTTCAGTCGCGGCGAAATCGATTGCCACTGGCTCAGAGGCTGTGCCCAGGTGGGCATTGGCAACGAATATGCCAGCTGCCGGAGCGGAGGCTATCGCTTGTCCATCTCGCCATAGGATAGCCTCAATCTCAGCCGCGCTTTCATCGCCGGCTATGGTAAGATAACCGATGAGCCTGTCGTCAACTGGGGCGAGCACTGTTTCGCCTCGCTTTTCTCCACCCACATACAGGGCTACCACATCGCCAGCCTCGGCATCTATGCCCGTGACAGTAGCTATCTGTGTCATGTTGCTCGAGTACTGCGCAGCGGCGGAGGTCAGGGCAGAAGCTCCCTTGCTTGTCGACATGTTGCCAGCGGGGTAGGTGAGCGTGGCATCAGTAGCGTCAACGCGATGCAGCATGTATCCCTTGCCGCTCTCCATTGATTCCAGCGACCCAATCCAACCCAAATTACCAGCGTATTGGGCAAACTGAGTTTGGCTCTTTATCACATCGTTGACCGAGGCTTCGTATCCAGCCAGGGCCTCGCTGACGCTTAATGTGGATTGTGGCAGATAGGGGATATAATTCCAGCTGGCTCCCTTTATTTCCAAGGGAGTCGAAGCAGCATCCACCAACGTACCGTCGAAATCGAGGGTCTTGGCCGATGCAGTTTTGATATGATACATCGTAGAATTGGAGAGAGATGCGAGCGTACCGGCCCAAAGTTCTTGCTCGGCTGCATAGTCGGCAAATGTCATCTCAGCTTCGCTCTTGATCTGGTCGCCATCTGCCCAAGCGTAATCAGCCAGAACATCATTGAGAGAAGTCATTGACGGGTCGGCTACATTGATTGAAATCCAATTCCAGCCAGCTGTCAAGGCGATTTGCTGCTCCAACAGGTCGCCAGAGTCAAATATCACTGGGTCGTTGACCGTACCGAGTACTTGGTCGTTGGCGAATGTGACTTTTTGGTTCGGTTCGGCTCGATAAATCGTTCCGGTCGAGGCATCCCAAATCTTGAATTCCAAGTTGTCGCCTTCTTTCTTGTTGCTGTAAATTGTAAGCAACGCATACGACATATCGTTGACAGCGCTGTAGGTATTGTTGACCACGCCGACACAGGTGCTGCCGCTGAAAGCTGCGAGGAGATCCTCGGTGTCGTTGGTCCATTTGCCGTCAATTCTGAGCTTGCCGAATACCGACATGCTGTACCTGTAGTCGCTCGGATTGACTGACCAGTCGGGAGCAGTGCCTGTGACTTTGACAGTCAAAGCCAGAGTTTCTGTCACCTCATTGTCACCCCTTAGATAGATTTCTTGATCGTAGGTGCCAATAGCCAGGCTTGGACTCACCTCAAATGTTATGTCCTTGGTTGCGGCTGGTGACAGTTTGCCTGAGGTTGAAGAGGCCGATAGCCATGTCGGGAGATTCTCAATCGTATAGTTGAGCTGATAGCCTCCCATATTGACTATCGATGTCTCAAATGTCGCGCCTGTCCCCTCGGGAGCAACCACAGAGAATGTTGAATCACCCCATCTGAGCTGGTTTTGGTCGATGTAGGCAGTCCAGGTCACTGGATTGACCATCTCGTTTCCGTTGAGGTCTCTGACCCCATCGACAGTGAATGTCACTGTGGTATTCTCTATGCGGTTGAGGTCTTCCTGTAGGGTGATGATAAGCGCATCGGTGTTGACTACGAAATCAAATGATAAATTGCTTACCGAGCCCTTGCTCTTGACAGGAGCGGCAGCATTGGTCGAGCCGTCAGCCCCAACCACCACGCCATCAGGGGCCTGGTCAGTCTTGCTTGATACTTGGCGAGCATCAGCCAGGGAGAATTGCAATTCCTGGGTGCCTTGCCACTCTGCGTAGGCTTGGAAAGGATAATAGAACTTCAATCCCTTCTCCGACCCATCGAGTTCGGTCGACATGCCTTCTTGCACCAGGGTCTCGTTTTTATAGAGATTCCATAGGCGCAGCTCGTCGATTGTTCCGGTAAACTTGCGGTCGACCACGGTCACCAGACTGTCAGTGTTCAGAGAATCGACTTGCACGTAGCTCAAAGCTCCCACATAAGCGTAATCGGCTGAAATGCTTCCGATGCCTTCAGCACTGAAATAGCTGTCGAGATTGCCATCTACATAAATCTGACCTCGGCCATTGGTGCGGCTCACGGCAATCGCCAAATGGTGCCAATCATTGTCGAGCAATTTGGCATCGGCTGCTGCCACCATGCCATTGTTGCGGAATGTCAGCACTCCCTGTTCAAATCCGAGACAGAATTTGTCGGTCGAGCCATACATGTCATTTCCATCGCCCATGCCATTGGACAAGAGGACGGCATCAGCATTGGCTGACTCTTGGCCCTTCATCCACATCTCAATAGTGAAGTCGGAGGATGAATCGATGACAGCGGTCTCACCGGTTGAGATGCGCAGATAATTCTCACCATCGAGACTAAGGGCTTTGCCGTCAGGCATCGACCACTCGGCTCCTTGCAGTGTGAGATTTAGGCTGTGGGCGCGATCGGTAAGCACCGTGCCCCGGGTTTCATCAATCGGGTAATAAGCCATGAGATTGACTTCATTGCCAGAGAGGGTCACAAGACTGTTGGTTTGCAGTCGGGCGCTGGTGAGCGCAGTGTCCCAGACGCGGATATTATCCATCTTGCCGCAGAAATATGGCGCAGTGCCATCAACCTCAGCGCCGAATACCAATGGGCCGCTGCCCTTGTAAGCTGGCACTTGGCTCCGATTGATAAATGCAGTGTAATTGTAGTAGACCGAAACATACCCTTCGGCCTCATACACCATAGCCACGTGAGCCCATTCATTGGCTTCGAAATCAAGGGTTTGCTTCGAGGTGCTGTCTGCCTCAAAAACAAGAGCGCGTTGCGAGGTGATGGTGGTGCTATCGATGGTGACGGTAAACTTTCCATCGTCGGTAATGCCCAGGGTCATCTTCTCGTTGCTGTCACCGTGGCTGAAATAGGTGGCAGCTTTCATAGCAGGGGCGCATGCCCATAACTCAACAGTGATGTCCTTGTCGGTGAAATTGCGGCTAAGCTCTGTAGTGAGATAGTCGTTTTCGCCATCGAGGGTCACAGATACGTCATGATCTGATGTTGCGCCATTGCGAATACCGGTCACTTGGAAGTTGTCGCTTATGAGGTAGCCATCGGCTATAGCTTCGTTGAAGGTAAGCTTCACTTCGTCCTCTATCGTCAGGATGCCATTGATTGGCTGAGGCTGCCCGAATAGGCGCGGGCAGTACATGTCCTTAATGCCGGAATAGGTGTCTGAGGGATTGGTAACCTCTTGATTGTTAATCATCGAGGTGCCCACGGCGCGCAGGTCGTATTTCTGGTCGGGCATGTCATCGAAGTAGAGTTGATAACTCAATTCTCCGTTGGTTTCATCCTCGATAAGCAGGGCCGACTGACCATTTTCTACTGCCTCGGCGTATAGGGCCTCGTCAGCGTACCAACTTGTCAAGGTTACCCATTCCTCATCGTTGGCCGACGAGGGTTTGTACTGCAACATGATGCGGTAGAAATTGTCGTAGTTGATGTCAAAGTTGTCAAGGGTCACATTCATGTAGTGTTGTTCTATGCCGTTGACTTTTGTTGTTGGCAGCTTGGTGTTGTAGGTCCAATTGTCGGTGGGACTCTTGATGCCCACTGCGGTGGCGCTTGGCACGAAATGGACTGAGAACGACACGGTATCGGCCATTACCTTGACCCAGGTCGAGGCATCATTTTGGCATTGCGACACCAGCATCAGCCTCACATCATCGTAGTTGAGAGCCGAGGCCTTGCGGCATTGCAGAGTCTTGGTCACAGTCTCGCCAGCTGGCACAAATATGGTACGGCCATTGCCGATGCCGGCTCCATCGAGGATAAGATTCAAGCCATCGGGGTTGGTGCCGTCGACAAGCTTCAAGTCATAATATCTGTCGGCATTGGCATCAGAGTTGTTGCACAGATAGAGGGTAAGATAGGCGCTCTCGCCTGTAGGCACATTATAGACAAAATTGTCCTCGACAGTAATCGATGGCACCTCGACTTGCACAGTAGCCTCGCTCAGGAGCGTGCCCGGCTCATAATATTTGGTATAGTAGGCGTCTTCGTAGGGACACGATGTGGCGCCGCCGCGAGTGCGGAACACAAAGCCGCTATACGATGTGCCTCTTATACCATTTAGAGAGTAATTGTTAAAGCCAGTGTAACATACATCTACCGAAAGGTAGTCGGTATTGCTGTCTTCGGCGAGCACAAAACCGATGTTGCGTGTCGCTCCTGATTCAGTGCTATAATAGGTTTCTGTTTCATCAGTCCATCTGGTCTCAAGTTGCACTGTTGCACCAACGCCAAAAACCAAGGTCGCAAAGTCCTCAGTAAAATATCCCTCAGTGTTGTAAGTGTAGGTACGCGTATTACCAGATGTGCGAGTGTAGGTATCAGTGTATTCGATATCTCCGCCGGCCTGGAAGGAATAGTTCTGAAGCAGAGATGCTTTTACCTTCTCCTTCTCATTGTCGGCCATAGTAGAGATCCACCCGGCTATCTGCTCATTGAGGTAGGTGATTGAGTCGGTGGGCGCATACCCAGTCTCCTTGACTGTCTCTGTCTCATTGGCAGGGCAATATATGCGGTAAGAGGGACCATCGTGGGCTGATGCTGCCTGGGTGGTGAAAATCGAATCGTTGTTGCTGCGCCCGTAATTTGGGTCACTGGGGTCGAGCTTAGACACATACACACGAGCTGAGGTGGCGTCTGCTAAGGCTTGGAAGCCGGCCTCGGTATCCTCTGATTCTTGATGCAGCAGAGAGTTGCGGATTGTGGTGAGGTTGGGTATGAGTGTCTCTTCGATGTAAATTTGAGGATATAGGAAGAGGGTCTCAAAGCTTTGGCCAATCGCTATTGCCTCGTGGTTGACCAGCTCTATACCGCAATCATCGGGAAGCAATCCTGAATAGGCATTGTAGAATTCCGATGCTTCGCCTCCCAGAGCTTCGTAACGGTCACGAGTAATTAGAGCCACCGACTGCGCAGCACCGAAGATGGTATTGGTAGCCGACCCAATGTAGAGGTCGCCGTCAGCGCCTACGTATTGGGGGTCGTCGCTCGTTTCATACCGAGCGCCAGTGACGAAGGTATGCTCAGTCGTATTGTCTTTTTTGTTAGTTCTGGTGTATGTAGTGCCTCCCAAGGTGCTGTTTATCACTTCCAAAGGCTTGTTGATTGAGCCAGCACCTAAACCCAAGAAAACTTCGGTGACCACATCGAACTTTACACCACCTCCCACAGTGGTTACGTCAACTTCGCGAGCTGTCGTTGTGGCATTGAATTTGATGGTGGTACCTTGCTCTAAGTAAGAGTAGGACTTGCTGCCTGGGGGGGTCGCGCAGCACAGCGATTATCTGGTCGGGTCCAGCAGTGACATAGTTGGTGCCCTTAGACCGTGCTCCCTGCGTGATGACATTTTTCAGGATTGATTTGTCCCATGAGAAAGTGGTGCCATCGCTCCCTACCTTGGCCGATATGCTGAGAGTGCCAGTGGGAGTGGTGACATTGGGAGATGCGCAGATCACTGAGAATTCTGCTACGCCATCCGTATCGGCGCTAACCTCGACTGGTGCCGATGATTCAGTGAAATCGCAAGTGTAAGTGACTGTTACATCAGAGCAAGGCACGCTTTGCGATTCATGGTCTGAGACGAGTTGGCCCTCAGCGTCATAGTAATTATATATTTCACTGACCAAGGCGCTAAAGGTATATTCGCCATCTGTAGAGAAGAGGGGGCGACCAAGCAAATAGGTGTCAGTGTCCTCATCATAGAGTTGAAGAGACTGTGACGAGCCGTCGGCGATGGTGACATTGGCGGTAAGGTCGCCAAACCAAGCCACTGCCACGCTGTCGACTATCTGCTTTACTGTAATCTCGGGCGAAACTCGCACCGAATAGTTGAGAGATTTCTGATATGTCACTGAGCCAGTGGTGCCATCAGCATAAGTGTGGTCAATTGTCTGCTCGGCAAATGAGCTGGAGAGATCGATTTCTCCGCCCAGACTTGAAGTGTTATTTCCATACCCAGGCGCTGACACTGAGACATTGAAACTCTCTGGTATCAAGTATGTCTCAAATTCGCCAGTGGCGATGTCGGGATACACGGTGACAGTCCTGCCAGAGGTTACAGAGCGTGTGCTCCTTAGGGGGTCGGCTGCTGAGTGTTGGTAGTGATAGACAGTGTCTTCGCGAGTCTCACTGGCCAATGAGTAGAGGTCGTTGGTATAATTGAACTCCACTCTCACGGCGCTGCCCAGATTGTTGGTTGAGAGCGAGTGGCCCAGGTCAAGAGCTTCTTGCACTGTGCCGCCAGCCACGCGGCCTATTACCTTGACCGTAGTGATATCCTCAAGCTCGATACCGGTCACTATGTCTTGATAGTCACGGTCGGCTCCATTGCTATCGGTGATGCGCCCATCGTTGGCAAAGGTGTGGTTTGACAGCGAGGCCTTCACTTCATGCTGCCCCACAGCCACTGATATGGTAAATGCACCGGTTGCGTCAGTAGTGATTACATTGTTGTGCGAATCGGTGGCTGCCAAGCCATCAATCAGGAATTGCACGCCCTGGACTGGCACATTTCCGCCAGCATACAACACACGACCCGAGACATCAAATGATGACATATCGGTGAAGTTGACCGTATGACTCGATGATGTGCTGCTCAGCAATCGCAATTCCTGTGTCGACTGGAATGAGTGATTACCCATCGTCGGGGTGATGCAATATGTAGTGCCATTGCCAGCGTAGGGGAGGCCGGAAAGCGTATAGGATCCATCGGTCGAGGTAGTGTCACGGTATCCAAGCTGAGCTGGAGTAGGCACTGACTCGGTAGTGAGGTAAGCGCCTGTGGCCGTGCCATGGTGAGAATGGTATGCCTCGCCGGTGTAGGAGGTGTCATAGAACTCATCGTCAGGACCATTGTCAAAGGTGTAATACCCTATCAGGCCCGCCTCATTGCCGGTTAAGTATAGGGTATAGTTTTCAGCGATTTCTTCGGATGTGAGGGCTCGGTTCCAAATCCTCACCTCATCAATCGCTCCGGTGAAGCCCTTGCCAATAATTATGTGTTTGTTCTCCTTAGGCACCCAAGATTCCTTGATGTTAAGGCTTGCCGCGAGCTCTCCGTTGACAAATAGTTGGGCTTGCTCTTGGGTGGCAACAACCGAAAGGTGAATATATGACGATGCTTGCAACCAATGGGATAAGGAGAGGCTGTCAGTCAATATGTTATCGCCTACCTTTAAGTAAAGATGTCCTTGACCGTATCCAAGCTTCAGGGAGTCTCCCTTGCTGATTATTTGCGCAGAATCGTTAAGGGCTGATTGTTGCGTTGGGCAAATCCACGCTTGCAGTGACACTACCTCTGCTCCGTTGAGCATGGTGGAATCGTTGACTGTCAGAGTCGATGAACCATCGAGCATGAATGCTTTGGCTTGTAATGCCTCGCCTTCGGCTAAGGTGGCTTGCACATCTACCGCTGGCACACCCTGGCCGCTCTCAAATGTGATGCGGCCATAGACAGTGCCGGTAGGACGGCGGAAACCGCGCGTCACTTCGGAATAACTATAGAATTTGTGTTCTTCATATTCCATGCCAGCCATGATGCGATATTCATACAGAGTGGTGGGCAAGCAGTTGGCATCGGAATAGGTGTAGCGACTTTGGGTTGAGGCTGTGATATTTTGGAGCGTAGTCCAGTTGTCCTCCTTCCCGAACGAGGCATCATAACGCCGACGCTGCACACTATAGTATGTGGCCTCCTTGCCATCGGTCTCCCAGTCGATAGTGGTGTAATCCATGTAATAGCCTTTTGAGGCCTCGATTGTGATAATCTTTACCTCAGTGAGTGGAAGGATGGGATAATCATTGTCGTAAGTCGCGCTAATTGATTCTAAAGCGGAATAGGCAGTGCTTCCTGGTTGCACAGCCAAACTGTAGCGATACTCGACATACATCGTCAGCAGCTCGTCGAGGTAGTATCCTTTGAGTACGTCTTCAGCGCTGATGGTGAATGTGGTGCGGGTGATTGACCCATTTTTTCTTTCCTCGCGAGTGACGAGTATGGTTGTGCCGTCGGTGAATACCTTGTCGGTGGTTACCTCTTCAAATGTCCATGACAAGCGAGCCTTGGGTATGTCGGCATCCCAGTCATACTGCTCTACTTGCGCAGTGGCAAGGTCGACATGCGCCATAGTCTTCACGATGCTCGTCGGAGAATCGGGGAGCCATTCTGGGGTCGTAGAGCGGTAGATGCGGTAATACAGCATACCGTTGCGGTTAAGCACGCCTGTTTGGTCGAGCACCCCATACTCGCTCTGGTTTTCGCTGACAGCCACGGAGCCTACCTTTACTGGATTAGAGAAGTCGACCACGGTGTCGCGCTCAACCACGAAATTGTCGGCAAAATGCAGATTGTCAGCTTCCCAACTCCAAGATAGATAGGTGTTGCCATTAATCGAATCTGTGGCAACCACATTGGTTGGATAATTGTATTTGACTGTCATGGGGTCGGAGAGGCGCACGCCGTCAACATAATCGCTCCAACCAGGCAGCGAATATCTCAAATATATTGATTCTTCTTTCTTGTTTATGGGGAAACTTATTTCGCCCGCGCTGGTTGTGCCAGTGGTGGTGGTTGTCACTGACACCGATTGCCCTAAAGCTGAGACAGCCGTAAGGGTGGTGGGAGCCTCCTCTTCAAAAGTTTTCCATTCGGCTCGCCAATGCCCTGGAGTTGCATCATCATGGCTGACATTTTCCAGTATGGGCTTGGTGTAAGACAATGGAGTGACCCAGTATTGTGATCCACTGAATTTCAGCAAGTTGGAAGTTGTTGAGGTAGTTGGATCCCTCAGTACCACTTCGATTTTTGGGGTTAACGCAGATATTATTTCATCGTTGGCATTTACATTGGGATAGTACCAATAGAGGGTTAGGTACTCAGTATCCCCAACCTTCTCAGTATTGTCAAATCCTGTATATACGCAAATATCGCCGTCCGTGTTTACTAACTTGCCCAGTAGGGTAGAGGTATAGCTTTTTAGCGTGTAGGGGTTGTATGACGATACTATGTACTTAAATGTTAGGCTTTCCCCAGATTCGGTCTCGGCTAATAGTTGGATATTATCCACATACACCTGATTGCTGCCAGTCGGATTAGCGCTTATAGGGAAGCGATATTTTATATAGTGCTTGGCGGCGTTGTGCTCAAAGGTATATGACGATGACTTCTCGAGATCGCCAAACTGAGAAGTCGCAGCAGATGCTTCCATCACCCCCAATAAGCTCAATATGATGCTGAAAAGTCCTATGTGATGACAGTGATTCTTTTGATGGATAGAGGCCATGGTATTAGTGGCCGCTACCAGCATCGTGGGGAGAAAGGTAAAATACTTTTTCATTGGATAAGTATTGATTGTGTAAAAAGTGTAATCAGTCGGATAAAAGTGTAATCCGATGGATTACAACATGATTAATCTCTAAATGATTGATGGCAAAGATACAATTTATATTTGAAAAAATGAGTCCGCTTTAAAAA
>NWBJ01000040.1 GCA_002633115.1 Muribaculaceae bacterium Zag1 | reverse complement strand
AGCACGTAAGCTCAACGTAAGCACATTTATGGCCGATAATTTTTAATTTGATAAAAATTTACCTTTGGAGTGCTTACGTTGAGCTTACGTGCTTACGTTCTGTACACGGCGCGGGGCAGGTCGTGGAGGTTGTAGCGCGAGGCCATCGACATGCCGTAGGCACCGGCGCTCTTGATAGCCAGCAGGTCGCCACGCTTGGTGACTGGCAAAGATACATTCTGGTCGAAGACATCAGTCGACTCGCAGGCAGTGCCCACAATGGTGTACTTGGCCGTGTTCTCCTCGTCCTGTGCTGTGACGTTTTCGATATTGTGGTATGAGCCGTAGAGGGCCGGACGTATCAGTTCGGTCATCGAGCCGTCGACTATCAACAGTTTGCGGCCAGTGGCTGTGGTCTTGTTGAAGAGCACGCGAGTGATCAGCTCGCCGCATTGAGCCACGATCGAACGGCCAAACTCGAAATGCACCTCGGCATCGCCGACATCGAGATGATTGTGGACGATTGAGAAAAGGGAGGCGAAATTGGGTATCGGCTCATTCTCGGGCACATCGTAATTGATGCCCAAGCCGCCGCCGCAGTCCACCATGCGCAGGTCAAAGCCGCGCTTCACCATATCGGCATAGATAGAATTGACCTTGCGGCACATGCTCTCAAACACATGCAGCTCGCGTATTTGCGAACCGATATGCAGGTGCAATCCGATGATGCGCACATTCTTCAGACCCTTGATCCAGTCGATGTGCTCCTTGACCTCCTCATAGGGAATGCCAAATTTGCTATCAGCCTGGCCAGTGTCAATGCAATGATGGGTACGCGGGTCGATGTCGGGGTTGATGCGCAGGCACACATCGGTCACTCGGCCTTGCTCGCGAGCCAGCTCATCGATGATGCCCAATTCCTGTATCGATTCGCAATTGATCGACAGGATGTCTTGCTCGATGGCATAGCGCAGCTCCTTGTCGCGCTTGCCTACGCCAGCGTAAACGATAGTCTTTGGGGCGAATCCGGCCTCGATGGCCGTGCGCAGTTCGTTGCCCGAGGCGCAATCGATGCCAAGGCCGAATTTGTGGATTTCCTCGAGGATTCGAGGGTCAAAGTTGGCCTTGATGGCGTAGTGCACCTTGTATCCGTATTTATTGGCCTCAGAGGTGAGGCTCTCCAGGGTCTGACGCAGCAGCCCCATATCATAGAGATAGAATGGAGTCTCCTCCTCTATCAATTGCTGGCTTATCTGTCGGCTAAGCATTTTTTCGTAATAGTATGGCGTGAATACCTATAGAAATTTAACTCTTGGATTTTACCTGTGCAAAATTAGTCATTTTTCGGGGAATTAATTACATTTTTCTATAAAATTCCGTACCTTTGCATACTAAAAACCACTGCGTATTAAAAATCAATGCAATGATTGACCCCAATAAGCCCGTGTTGGTGACTGGTGCCGACGGTTTCATCGGTTCGCATCTCACCCAAGAGCTACTTGACAAAGGATACCGAGTCAGAGCCCTCTCGCAATACAACTCGTTTGGATTCAACGGATGGCTCGAAGACATACACAGTCCCAACCTTGAGATTGTGAGCGGCGATGTGCGCGACCCAAACTACTGCCGCCATCTCTGCCAGGGAGTAGGCACTGCTTTCCATCTCGCCGCTCTCATAGCCATCCCTTATAGCTATCTCGCACCCGACCAATATGTCGACACCAATATCAAAGGCACCCTCAATATGTGCCAAGCCGCTCGCGACTGCGGCCTCGACCGACTGGTAGTGACCTCGACCAGCGAGGTCTACGGCACTGCCCAATATGTGCCAATCGATGAGAAGCACCCACGGCAGCCCCAATCGCCCTACTCGGCCAGCAAAATCGGGGCCGATGCCATTGCCTTGAGTTTTTACAACGCCTTTGAGCTTCCCGTAGTGGTAGCCCGACCCTTCAACACCTACGGGCCACGCCAAAGCACGCGCGCCATCATCCCCACGATCATCACCCAGATAGCCCGAGGAGAACGCAACATCAAAGTTGGCGACCTGTCGCCTACTCGCGATTTCAACTACGTGACCGACACTGCCCGGGGATTTATCGCTCTGGCTGAGACTCCGGGCATCGAGGGAATGGAGATCAACATTGCCACTGGCCGCGAGGTGACTATGCAGCACACGCTCGAGCTGATAGCCAAGCTGATGGATGCCGATGTCACCTACGAGGTTGACCCTCAGCGCCTGCGCCCCTCAAAGAGCGAGGTGCGCCGCCTATGCGGCGACAATCGCCTGATTGAAAGCCTCACGCCTTGGCACCCGGAGGTCACTTTAGAGCAGGGCCTCAAAAAGACTATCGACTGGTTTACCCAAAAAGAGAACCTGGCAAAATACAAAGATGGATATGCAATCTGACAAATCCAAACAGAATCAGCCTCGCATCGGCATCCTATTTCTGGGAGGGGCCAAGCGAGTGTCGATGGCACGTTTTTTTGACCGAGCTGCCAGCGAGCTGGGTTATTCAGCCGAGATTTACAGCTACGAGCTCGACCGCCATGTGCCCATCTCGATTGTCGCCAAGGTGATAGTAGGTAAGAAATGGAGTGACCCCTACCTCTACAAGGATTTGGAGCAAGTGATTGAGAAGCATGACATCTCAGTGGTGGTGCCGTTTGTGGATCCAGCCATCGAGGTGGCTCAAAATCTGGCTGATAAGGTTTTGCCCAGGGAGATATTCGTGCCAGGATGCCAGGGTGATATCAATCATGACCTATACTACAAGGACAGAGCCCATTTGCGATTTCAAAGTGCCCAGATTCCTGTGCCAAAGGCCTATGAAATAGTCAAAGCCCTAAGCACCGGGCTCACAATGGAAATTCCTCCCATCGAAGCATTTCCCTTGATAGCAAAGCCGAAAGCTGGCTCGGCCTCAAAAGGTATCCACATCATCGATACCCCCGAGCAACTCAAGGCTCTGAGCCGCATTGAGGATTACTTAATCCAGGAATATATAGCCGACCGCGAAGAATATTCGGTCGACTGCTACGTATCAGTGCGCACTGGTCAGCCCCTTGCCATCGTGCCGCGCAAGCGCATCGAGGTGAGCGGTGGCGAAGCTATGCGCACTGAGACGGTAATTGCCCCCGAGGTCTACGACCTGGCCAAGCTGACCATCGAGCGCCTGCAGCTACGCGGAGCCATCACGATACAAATCCTGCACGACCGGAAGCGAGACCGCTATCTGCTGATGGAGATCAATCCTCGCCTCGGTGGCGGAGCCGTGTGCTCAGTATGCGCCGGGGCTGACATTCCCAAGCTGATACTCCTGGAGACACTGGCCCATTCGCCCGCCCCTGTCTGCTATCGCCCCTACACCGAGATAGCCCGCTATCCCCAAGAAGTAGTTTTCTACAATTAGATATCCCATTGCCACATGGTGCCCGAGGCTTCAGGCGCCTGTCCCAATTTCTCCTCTCCTTACTTATTACTCCTTACTTATTACTTTGATAATGATTATTATAGCCGAGGCCGGTGTCAACCACAATGGCGATTTCTCTCGAGCCGTAGAGATGATCAAAGCCGCCAAAGAGGCTGGAGCCGACTACATAAAATTTCAAACCGCTGTGCCCGAGCAAGTGATATCATCAATTGCTCCCAAAGCCGAATACCAAAAAGAGACTACCGGAGCCGGTGAGTCGCAACTCGACATGTGTCGCAAGATACACCTGCCACTGTCGGCCTATCCCGAACTCGCTCGCCTCTGCCGCGAGGCTGGAATCGGATTTATGAGCACCCCCTTTGACCTGCCATCAATCGACTGTCTCGCGCCCCTCGGCATGGATTACTGGAAGATACCCTCAGGCGAAATAACCAACCTGCCATATCTGCGCAAGATTGCTCGCCTGGATGGCAAGATTATCCTCTCGACCGGCATGTCGACCCTGCGCGAGGTCGAGGCGGCAGTGAGAGTGTTGGAGCAAAACGGCACTCCGCGCTCAAGCATCACCCTGCTCCACTGCACCACCCAATATCCCGCGCCACTTGAATCGGTCAACCTCAATGCCATGCACGCCCTCTCAACCCTTGGGTGCGCTGCGGTGGGATACAGCGACCACACCCAAGGCATTACCATCCCTATTGCGGCAGCAGCAATGGGAGCGCAAGTGATTGAGAAGCACTTCACACTCGACCGCAACCTGCCTGGTCCAGACCACAAGGCATCGCTCGAGCCGCAAGAACTCAAGGCAATGGTCCAGGCAGTAAGGGAGGTAGAGCGAGCCCTCGGCAGCAGCATCAAGGATGTGGCCGAGGCCGAAAGGCCCAACATCGAGGTGGCTCGCAAGAGCATCGTGGCTGCGCGCGACATCAAAGCCGGAGAAATCCTCACTGAGGAGAACCTCACCACCAAGCGACCCGGCTCAGGTCTATCACCCATGCTATGGGATCAAGTGCTGGGCACACGCGCTGTGAGGGATTTCCCCTACGATTCGCTGATTACCTTGGGCAATGAGAAATGAAGAATGAAAAATGAAAAATAGGATATTCCAACTCATCTGCATCTATGTGTTGATTGTGGTGCTTATGGCATTGCAAAAATTGGCCTACGCCGTAGCCTTTGGCAATTTCGGCTGGGCCGATGCTTTCAGCGCCATGCTGCATGGCCTGAGCATGGACGCATCGATGGCCGGATACCTGACTGTGATTCCAGCCATCATCGAGATGGTATCGATATGGACAGTCAAGCCCGCTATGCTGGCAGGCAAAATTTATATTGGCATTATTGCCTTCCTGATGGCCCTGGCGGGCATATCCAACATAGCCCTCTATTCATATTGGAAATTTCCGCTTGACTTCACCCCGGTATTCTATCTCACCACATCAGTCGAGGCTGCCACGGCAAGCCTCACATGGCGCGGATGGCTATTGGCAATTGTGCTGCTAATCTTTGTCTCTGAGATTTTCTACTGGGTGCTGACCATTCCATACCGATGCATCCCAATCAAATGGAAACACAAAGAGAGCACCAAGTTTCGCCGCTCGCGCTGCTTGGCAGTGCTGATTGTGCTCACCGCTCTGCTATTCATACCCATCCGGGGCGGTTTCACAGTATCGACAATGAATCTGAGCCGCGCTTATTTCTCAAGCGATATGCGGCTCAACCATGCTGCTGTCAACCCGATGTTCAGCTTCATGTATTCGGTGTCACATCTCAAAAATCTCAAGGGCCAATTCCAATTCATGCCCCAAGCCCAGGCTGATGTGCTGATGCGCAGGATGTATTCCGGTCCCAAGGCCCCCATAGCCTCGCTGCCTTTCCAACCCGACATACACATCGTGCTGCTTGAGAGCTTCTCATCCCACCTGTTGCCATCGCTGGGTGGCGAGGCTATAGCCATGCATCTCGACAGCTTGGGTCGCGAGGGGCTGATGTTTACCAACATTTACGCCAGCTCGTTCCGCACCGACCGCGCTCTGCCAGCCGTGCTCAACGGCTATCCGGCTCAGCCCACTACTAGCCTTATGAAATATGTCAACAAGCTCGACTCCCTGCCCGCTATCGGGCGCTCGCTGCGCGATGCTGGCTACTCGACTGCCTACTATTATGGCGGCGATGCAAACTTCACCAACATGAACGCGCTGCTTGTGGCCGGAGGATTTGACCGCATCGTCAGCGACAAAGACTTCCCAATCAACCAGAGGCTAAGCAAATGGGGAGTACACGATGATGCGGTGTTCGCTCTTGCCTTAGACGAGGCGAGGGAGCCATCATCAACTCCAAGGTTGGCTGTGATACAGACCTCGAGTTCGCACGAACCATTCGAGGTGCCTCATCGCGGTCAGCTGCGCGACGCACGAGCCAATGCTTTTGAATACACCGACAGTTGCCTATGGGCTTATGTCGAGGGGCTGCGCCAACTGCCAAACTACGACCGCACCCTGATAGTGATAGTGCCAGACCACTATGGTGCATATCCCGAGCTCGAGGATCATGAGCAGCGCCATCGCGTGCCTCTGATTCTGTCGGGTGGCGCTGTCAAGCATATCCAATGGGGAGTGGCACCACTGGAAATCGGCGATGCCTTGGATCGCATCGGCTCACAGACCGACATTGCCGCTACTGTGCTTGCCCTGGCTGGCGTCGACCATCAGGGTTTCCAATTCAGCAACAATCTGCTCGATTCGGCTCGCCCAGCATTTGCTTTCTTCAGCGAGCCATCTTGGGCCGCTCTGGCCGCGCCCGAGGGCATGGCCGAAATCTCTGTTGATACAAAAGAAAAAACCAATCAAGCCCCTGACAGCCTCTACCGACTTCTCGAGGCTTATCTCCAATCTCTCTATCTCGATTTAGACGCGCGATGATTGACTTTTTTGTAAATCTCGATGTTAGAATCCTGCTCCTACTCAATGGTCTCAACCATGAGCTCCTCGATCCTTACATGAAGGCATTCTCGGGCCAATGGATATGGCTCGGGATGTATGCTGCGCTTGCCGCAGTGCTTGTGTGGAAATTTGGTTGGAAAAAGGCTCTGATCCTAATGGCTGCTATCGGCATTGCCGTGGCTCTGAGTGATAGCTTTTCAGCTCGGATTGTAAGGCCATTTTTCCAGCGTCTGCGGCCGGCCAATCTCGACAATCCCATCAGCAGCCTGGTGCATG
>NWBJ01000039.1:65231-70197 GCA_002633115.1 Muribaculaceae bacterium Zag1 | reverse complement strand
CAGGGTTACCGCACGAATTTTAATACGATTTTAACACAACAGCTCTTGCGTATGTCAAAAATTTTACTTGTAGGCCGTTGAGATTTGTATATCTCGATAAAAGTCAGTAACTTAGCGGCATGGAAATGCCTGAATACTTTTACATGGTGGTCGACCCTCGCAGAGACAAGGGCAAGATCATGCATACCCTCGAGAACGTGCTTCGCTTGGCTTTGTTCGCCGTCATATGCTACAGCGAATCCTACGACGACATGGAAGGATACGCTGAAGACAAGCTGGAGGAGCTAAAGGCCAAGGGGCTGGTCAGCCCCGACTGCCGCGTCCCGTCCGCCGACACCTTCCGGAGGCTGCTCAACAGCGTCAATCCCGAGCAGCTGAACCTGTGCCTCCAGACCTACGCGAGGGACATAATAGACGTGCTGGCCGAGAAGCAGATCGCCATCGACGGGAAGAAGCTCCGGGGGATGTCCCCGAGCGTCAAGTCCTCCGAGAAAGGCCTCTACATCCTCAACGCGTGGGTCGCCGAGAACGAGATATGCGTCGGGCAGGTGAAAGTGGAGGACAAGTCGAACGAGATCACGGCCATCCCCCAAATGCTTGATGCTCTGGACATTTCCGATGCGGTGGTGTCAATCGACGCCATCGGGACGCAAAGATCCATAGCCGCCCTGATCGTGGCCAAGGGAGGCAACTACTTCCTTGCGCTCAAGGACAACCAGAGGAGCCTCCTCACCGAGGTGCGCGACGCTTTCCGCATCAACGCGCCGGCCAGCGAGTGGAGCGAGGAAGAGAGGGGCCACGGCAGGCGCGAGGTCAGGATTTGCCAGGCTCTGCCCGTGTCGGTGCTGGAGAAGGAGCCCGCCTACGAGCCTTGGCCGTTCCTGAAAACCATCGTCAGGATTGAGCGAATCCGGGACGTCAACGGGAAATGCACCAAGGAGGAGGCTTTCTTCATAAGCAACGAGGAGTATCCGAAGGCAAGATACTACGCAATGCTGGCAAGGGGGCACTGGGGGATAGAGAACAAGCTGCACTGGGTGCTGGACGTCACCTTCAAGGAGGACGAGAGCAGGATCAGGAAAAACTTTGGGCCGCAGAACATGTCCACCCTCAGGAAACTGGCCCTCGGCCTGGTCAAACAAGCCAAAGACAAGCATTCATTGGTGCAAAGGCGGAAAAAATGCCTCAGGAACATGGATTATTTATGCCAAATCCTCAATAAAAGTTAAAAGTCGCGAGTTAGCCCTGCATTCGTCTCTTTATTTTTTCTCCTTAATTCTTTTTTTATTAACTTTGCTGTCAGAATTTATAACACTTAAGTCTTATGCATACTATTCTAAAATTCTTATTCTCTCTGTGCATCGGGGCAGTGCTCATGCCCAGCACTTCTTGCTCGCAAGGCTCTGCCTCAGCCGCCGCTGACGCCAACACCGTTCGCACCGATTCGGCTATCGTGATCGACAACATCCTTAACCGTCGCAGCATCCGCGCCTACACCGACCAGCCGGTCGAGCGCCAAAAGCTCGAGGTAATCGCTCGTTGCGGCATCAACGCTCCCAGCGGCATGAACTCTCAGCCCTGGCAGGTGTGCATCGTCGACAGCCCAGCATATATCGACTCGCTCACCGCTATCTTCAAAAAACTCCAGCCCGAGCGCGCCGAGCAGCCCGGATTCAAGAATATGTTCCGCAATGCTCCGGCCCTCATCTTCGTGGCATCGCCCTCTAATGGCTCAGGCCAGGTCGACTGCGGCCTGATGGGCGAGAACATGGTATTGGCAGCCGAGGCAATGGGCCTGGGCACCTGCATCCAAGGTGGCCCATTGGCATTTATGAAGAATACCAAGGAATGCGCGCCCTATATCCAGCAGCTCCAAATCCCCGAGGATTACGAATTGCTCTACATCATCGGCGTGGGATATCCTGATGAAACACCCGATGCAAAGCCTCGCGATGAGTCAAAGGTTAAATTTATCGATTAATTCACACTCGGGTTAAAGAAATCTAATCTCCCCTCGCCTCCCTAAACTTTTCTTTTTCTTTCTCGTCATAATTTCAGAACGTAAAAAACAAGAATTTCTAACAAAATCGCAGAAACGATGAAAAAGAAAATCATGACTCTCGCTCTCGCCCTCCTCGGTTTGGTAGGCGCAGTAGCAGCCCAAGCTCAAACCGATGATTCGGCTAAAGGCAAGTGCAACAAGGAACAACGCGCCCCTGGCGACAACAATAAGATGCGCCAGCCGCAGACGTTCCAGGAGATAGCCTTTGAGGGCATCCTCCTCGACGTGAACCAGCAAGCTCGCATGGATTCGCTCAACCAGGCCATCGAGGCCCAGCGCCAACAGCGCATGGAGGAGCGCGGTCCCCGTGGCGAACGCCCAGACAGCGTAGGTCCCCGCCAGCGTCCCGAGCGCGGTGCGCGTCCCGACAGCATTGGTCCTCGCGGTCCGCGTCCAGAGGGCGGTGAAGGGCCCCAGGCTCGCCCCAACAGCCGTCGCCAGTACATTGAGCAGGTAAAGCAAATCCTTACACCCGAGCAGTACACTACATTCCTCGAAAACATTGTCTTCATGACAGTTGATCAGCCCCAGATGGGTCGCCAGATGCAAGGCCCAAGGGAGAGAGGCGACTTCCGTGGTCCACACAACATGAAGGGGCCCAAGGGTCATAAAGGTCCCAAGGATGCTCCCAAAGAGGATTCAGCCGAGTAATCAACTACTGGAATAGGTAAATTGTGAGTCGCTCCCCGCCGTGGGTGCGACTCTTTTTTGTAAGGAATTTTTACAATATTTTAATCGTTTGTTGTGCATGTCGTGGAAAATGTCTACCTTTGTAGCACTAAAGTAACAACTTAATACCATATCCACATGACCCTATTCAAGAAAGTTTCGGGTGTTGTGCTGGCCACGGCTGTGCTGTGTACCGGTTGCTCTAAAGCACCCAAAGGCGAAGAAAGATTTGCTTCGTTCCCGACCTACAACGGCCAAGACCTCGAGCTCACTGTCGATGACAGCGGCACCCACTTTGCCCTCTGGAGCCCCGAAGCCCAAGCCGCTCAGGTGCTGCTCTATGATTCTGATGTCGATTCACCAGTTGTCGAGACCCTTGACATGAAAAAAGGCGATCAAGGCGTGTGGCGCGCATCATCGTCTGAGCAACTCTACGGCAAGTTCTACACTTTCCGCATCAAGTATGACGGCAAATGGCTCGACGAGACCCCCGGCATCTACGCCAAGGCTGTAGGCACCAACGGCAAGCGCGCCGCCATCATTGATTTTGCCTCAACCAATCCTCCAAGTTGGGATCTCGACCGCGGCCCCGCTATCGACAACATCACCGATGCTGTGATTTATGAGATGCACCATCGCGACTTCTCGATCGATTCGACATCGGGTATTCAGAATCGCGGCAAGTTTCTGGCTCTGACCGAACCCGATACGCGTTCGCCCCAAGGCGCTCGCACCGGCATTGAGCATCTCAAGGAGCTCGGCGTGACCCACGTGCACATCCTGCCCAGCTATGACTACAATTCGGTCGATGAGGCTCATCCCGAACTCAACCAGTACAACTGGGGCTACGACCCATGGAACTACAATGCTCCCGAGGGTTCGTACTCAACCAACCCAGCCGACCCGGCTGCTCGCGTACGCGAAATGAAGGAGATGGTCAAGGCCCTGCACGATGCTGGCATTGGCGTGGTCATGGACGTTGTGTACAACCACACTGCCAACAATGACGACTCTAATTTCTCGCTCACCGCTCCCGGCTATTTCTATCGTCACCGCGAAGACGGCACCTACAGCGATGCCTCGGGCTGCGGCAATGAGACTGCCTCAGAGCGCCAGATGATGCGCGACTATATCATCAACTCAACCAAATATTGGGCTCAGGAATACCACATCGACGGCTTCCGCTTCGACCTCATGGCCATCCACGACATCGAGACTATGAACCAAGTGGCTGCTGCCCTCAAGGAGGTTAACCCCGACATCTTTATCTATGGCGAGGGTTGGACCGCTGGCGATTCGCCACTGCCCGTTGAGCAGCGCGCTCTCAAGGAGAATGTGGCTAAGATGCAAGGCATTGCAGTGTTCAGCGATGATATCCGCGATGCCGTCAAGGGCCACTACAGCAACGAGGAGGATCGCGGTTTTGCCACCGGCAAACCGGGCAACGAAGAGACCGTAAAGATCGGTATCGTAGCCGCTACCGCTCACCCGCAGGTTGACTACAGCAAGGGCAACAATTCAAAGTTCGCCTACGCATCTGCTCCCACCGAGGTTGTCAACTATGTATCATGTCACGACGACCTTACCCTCACCGACAAGCTGGCCAAGTCGATGCCCGGCAGCACCGAGGCTGACCGCCAGAGAGCAGCCCGCTTGGCTCAGACCATCGTGTTCACCTCGCAAGGCACTCCGTTTATGTTCGCTGGCGAGGAGGTATTCCGCGATAAGAAGGGCGTGCACAATTCCTACAAGTCGCCCGACTCAATCAATGCCATCAACTGGGAGCTCAAGACCAAGAATGCCGACCAATTCAAATACTATCAGGAGCTGATCAAGCTGCGCAAGAGCCACCCGGCATTCCGCATGACCACTGCCGAAGATGTGGCCAACCACATAGTGTTTGACGATGTGACCGAGCCCAACGTGGTTTCATACTCGATCATCGACAATGCCAATGGCGATGAGTGGAAGGAGATCAAGCTGGTATTCAATGGCAACACCACCCCCATCACCACTACCATCCCCGCTGGCAACTGGACCATTATCGCTCAAGACGGCAACCTCAAGGCCTCCGGCCTCGGCAAAACCCGCGGCGGCAAAATGACCGTTCCCCCCACCTCCGCCTTAATTCTGGCACAGTAAACTCCTATGCAAGCCCCCTAACCCCCTAAAGGGGGAAGGCTACCGCCTGCTGGGGAAATCCCATCAGCGACCCGTAGCAGCGTATGCGTCAAC
>NWBJ01000039.1:61687-65199 GCA_002633115.1 Muribaculaceae bacterium Zag1 | reverse complement strand
GCCCATCGGGCCGACATCTGTGTGGGGTTTGCCATCCCCCTCAAACGAGCCTCGGAGAGGCTCAACCACCCCATTTCTTTCTCTTTTTCCGATTTTGATACATATTTTAAGGCACTGAAATCCGTTATTAAAACATTATTTATTAATTTTGCACCATGATTAATCCGTTAACCCCACATATTCCATGAACAAAACATTTCTTGCACTTGCAGCAGCCTCGGCTTGCTGGGCCACAGCCCTCGCTGATGGCGCCCCACTGTGGCTGCGCAACACGGCCATTTCGCCCGACGGACAATCCATCGCCTTTACCTACCGAGGCAATATCTTCGTTGTGGATTCCAAGGGTGGCCAAGCCCGACAGCTCACCGCCTCAAAGGGATATGATTCCTATCCGGTTTGGAGTCCTGATGGCAAGCTGATAGCCTTTGGTTCTGACCGCGATGGCAGCATCGACATCTTCGTTGTTGACGCAGCCGGTGGCACTCCCCGCCGCATCACCACCAATAGCGGTCAAGAGCGCCCATTGGCTTTCCTCAACGATTCAACCATACTATTCTCTGCCAACCTTGAGCCAGCTCGCCAAGCCGCTCAGATGGGCGCGCAGAGCCAAGTCTACCAAGTATCCACTAATGGCGGTCGTCCCAAGATGTTCGCTTCTGTTACCATGGGAGCCATGAGCGTTGACCCTCAGGGCCGCGTGCTATACCAAGATAAGAAAGGCTATGAAAACGAGTGGCGCAAGCATGAGCGTTCGGCTGGTACCTCCGACATTTGGCTCATCAGCGATGGCAAGTACACCAAGCTCACCGACTTTGACGGCCACGACCTCAACCCGCTGTGGCAACCCTCGGGTCAAGGATTCTGGTACCTAAGCGAACAAGACGGCTCCCTCAATGTGCACAGCCGCAGCCTCGATGGCAAGGATACCCAGCTCACCAAGTTTGAGCGGCACCCGGTGCGTTCGCTTTCTGCCTCCAACAATGGCGTGCTTGCTTTCAGTTGGGATGGCGAGATTTACACCCTGCGCCCAGGCCAGCAGCCTCAGCGCCTCGATGTCACCATTATCGCCGACGATTATGACAGCGACCTGAAAAAAGGTTACCGCTCGTCAGGCGCAACCGCAATGGCAGTGTCGCCCAACGGCGACGAAGTTGCCTTTGTGATGCGCGGCGATGTGTATGTGACCTCGACTGAATACGAAACCACCAAGCGCATCACAAACACCGACGGGCAAGAGCGCGTGTTGTCGTTCTCTGACGATGGCCGCTCACTCGTCTACGACTCAGAGCGCGATGGCAAGTGGCAGCTATTCCTTGCCAAAATCAAGAATGATGACGAGAAGTCATTTGCCTACGCAACCGATATCGAAGAGACCCTGCTCTACAGCAGCGACCGCCCCGCTCAGCAACCAGCCTTCTCGCCCGACGGCAAGAAAGTGGCATTCCTCGAGGGTCGCGATGAGGTGCGCGTTATCGATGTCAAGACCAAGCAGGTCAACACTGCCCTCGATGGCAAATACAATTATTCCTATACCGACGGCGACATTTCATTCCAATGGAGCCCTGACAGCCGCTGGCTCCTTGCCTCGTATATCGGCAATGGCGGTTGGAACAATTCTGACGTAGCCCTGGTCAAGGCCGATGGCTGCGAGGTTATCGACCTCACCGAGAGCGGCTATGCCGACAATGGCCCGCAGTGGGCCCTCGATGGCAAGGGTATCACCTACGCTTCGGGCCGCTACGGCTACAAGAGCCATGGCTCGTGGGGCGAGGAGAATGACGTAATCCTTATGGTGCTCGACCCCGAGGCCTGGGATGTCTTCAACATGAGCAAGGAGGAGACCGAGCTCAAGGAAAAGAAGGATCAAGAAGAAAAAGAGGCTGAGGAGAAGAAAGCTGAGGAAAAGAAATCCAAAAAGGATAAGAAGAAAAAAGGCGAGGCCGAAGATGAGGATGCTGTCAAACCTCTCAACTTTGACCTACAGAATCGATTCTATCGCACTCGCCGCTTGACCTCCGCCTCGACTCATCTGGCATCGTACTATATGAACAAAAAGGGCGACAAGCTATACTACATCGCCTACTCGCCCGATGGCGAAATGGATCTCTATGCTCGCGACCTCAAGAAGGGCGACACTCAGGTATTGGCCAAGAGCATCGGTCCGGCCGAAATGATTGCCGACAAGGACGAGGCCAACCTCTACCTGCTTTCTGGCTCGGGCATCAAAAAGGTTTCGATTCCTGATGGCGAGGTCAAGGGCATTGAGTTCAATGCTCCTTTTAGCCGTCAGCCTTCGGCCGAGCGAGCCTATATCTACGACCACGCTTGGCAGCAGGTCAAGGATAAATTCTACGATGCCAATATCCATGGCATCGACTGGGAACAGTACGGTCAGGATTATCGCAAATTCCTGCCTTATATCTCGAATAATTACGACTTCGCTATCTTGCTGAGCGAGTTGCTCGGCGAACTCAACGCATCGCATACAGGCGCCGGTTATCGCGCTCCGGGTGCTGAGATGTCGGTGGGTCGGCTTGGCGCTTTCTTTGATGAGGATTATGAGGGTGATGGCCTGCTCGTAGCGGAGGTTATCGCTCGCGGTCCGCTGTCGGCAAAGAAAGCAAATGTCGAGGCTGGCGACATCATTGTTTCGATTGATGGCGAACCGATTCTGGCTGGCCAGGATTACTTCCCGTTGCTCGAGGGCAAGTCGGGCAAGAAGGTGCGCATCGGCGTGAAGAAGCCCAATGGCAAGGTCGAATATGGCGAGGTCAAGCCTATCTCATCGACCAGCGACCTGCTGTATCAGCGTTGGGTTGAGCATAACGAGCATGTTGTCGACAGCGTGTCTGGCGGTCGCGTAGGATATGTGCATGTCGAGGGCATGGATAGCGAGAGCTTCCGCAATGTCTACTCCAAGCTGCTCGGCAAGTATCGCAATTGCGATGCCGTGGTAGTCGACACTCGCTACAATGGCGGGGGCTGGCTCCACAACGATATCGCCTTGCTTCTCTCTGGCAAGGAATATGTGCGTTATTCGCCTCGCGGCAAATATATCGGCAGCGACCCGTTCTCGCAGTGGACCAAGCCCTCGGTGATGCTTGTCAACGAGAGCAACTATTCTGATGCCCATGGCACGCCGTATGTCTACCAGACTCTCGGCATTGGCGATGTTGTCGGCGCTCCCGTGCCTGGCACGATGACGGCAGTATGGTGGGAAACCCAGATAGACCCCACCCTCTATTTCGGCATCCCGCAGGTGACCTCACTTGACCGCAACGGCCAGCCCCTCGAGAATCACCAGCTCCAGCCCGACCTCCCCGTCTACAACAATCCCGGCGACGTCTCCCTCGGCATCGACACCCAGCTCATCCAAGCCACCAAGCACGTGATGACCAAAATCAAATAACCCCGGGCATCTCCATAACTAATATGTCATCCCCGCCATCTACCCCGTAGGGATTGTTTCACATAGCATCAAGGATCGTGCTCCCGCCATCTACCCCGTAGGG
>NWBJ01000039.1:25289-61673 GCA_002633115.1 Muribaculaceae bacterium Zag1 | reverse complement strand
GAAACAACCCCTACGGGGTAGATGGTTTGATGACATCATAGATGGCTAGTGCGTAGCACGACCCTTGTCTGTCCCACATGGAGTGCGACAGCACGGAATGTAGGGCAGACAAGAGTCTTATTTTGAGGATGAGTGGCGTTAAATCCTTCTTTTTCATATTCTCCTCACAAATTCATTCAACGATTTTTATCCAAAAGGGCTCGAAGCCGATGCTCTCAAAGGCTTTTTCTTGATTGATAACCGGAGGTCGCTGGATAGAGAATTTCCGGCAATGAGTAGGCACCACCTCATGTATAGTGAATTGTGAACCATGCGGTTGCCATGGAGAAAAGGAGTTTTTCTCAGCAAAATAAATTGGTTGATAACGATATAATTCGTAATGTAACGCCTCTCCGAGGCGCGCTGGGAGGGGACGATCCATACCCCAGTTATGGAGCATCGCTCCATAACTGCCTGGGGTTAACATTGTTAAGCCTCTCAGAGGTGTAGTAAAGTGGGTTTAAGCGCAGTTAAGCCTCTCCGAGGCTAGAAATTTCCTCTTCGGTTAACCCTGTGCATTTGGCAATGTCAGAAGCAGAAAGGCCCATGGCGTTCATATTTCGTGCTATTTCATTTTTCGCATTTTGATTGCCGATGGCTATGCCCTCTTCGCGGGCTATTTCCTTCTCGCACGCCTGAGTGTAGGCGAAGCTGTTGGCGTCGCAAGCGCTTATTAGATTCGCCTCATATTCCTTAATCATTTGGAGAATCAGTTCCTTACTAATGCTTTCATCCATAGTTTTATTACCTGTAATCTTACAACTGCAAATATAAGGCTTTTTCTCCAAATCAGAAAATCCCAAGAAAGAAAAAAATGCAACCTTCCTGCCCTGCTCAGCCTCTGTGCAACAGATTTACAGTCTGCCCCGACTCTCCAGCTTCGGCGCTGGCCCAAGTGAGGGACAAGGGACAGTCCCTTGTCCCACTTGAATAATTATCCAAATTACAATGATATTCAACAAAAACTTCTGGGAACTTCTTTTTCATCGTGTCTGTCTGATGGGGGAGTTTTGTGATAAAACCATACGGGAGGAGGAGCGTTACTATATTATTAACCTTAAGCTATATGGAAAGAGACTTCATAATGAATAATGGCCTGGAAATCCCATCAGTGGGACTGGGCACCTGGCAAACACCTGATGGAGATACAGCCATCAATGCAGTGAAATGCGCTCTGTCGGATGGCTATCGCCATATCGATGCCGCTGCCGTGTATGCCAACGAGGAAAGCGTTGGCCGAGGCATCGCCGAGAGCGGAATCCCACGCAGTCAAATTTTTGTAACCAGCAAGGTGTGGAACACCAATCGCGGCTACGATGCCACGCTCCGCGCTTTTGATAAGACATCAAACGATTTAGGCCTCGACTATCTCGACCTATACCTGGTGCATTGGCCAGCCTCGCCAAATCAATTCCCAAATTGGAAGGAAATCAACCGAGACACCTGGCGCGCTATGGAGCGCCTGCACAAAGAGGGACGCGTAAAGTCGATAGGAGTTAGCAATTTCATGCCTCATCATCTTGAGGCCCTAATCCTCAAGGCTGAGTTTATGCCAGCAGTCGACCAGATTGAGTACCATCCTGGATTCATGCAGCCCGAGACGGTAAAGTATTGCAAGGAGCACGACATCTTGGTAGAGGCATGGTCGCCTCTTGGCACAGGGCGCCTGCTCGATAATGCTACGCTCCAAGGCATAGCAGAGCGCAATGGCAAGTCTGTGGCACAGATTTGCATCCGTTGGTGCCTCCAGCATCATGTGTTGCCGCTGCCTAAATCGATCACCCCGGCTCGCATCCTGCAAAACATCGAGGTCTACGACTTTGAGATTTCTCCCGCCGACATGGCTATCATCGATGCCATGCCCTATTGCGGCGGCTCCGGTCTCGACCCCGACAAAATCGACTTCTAAATTTGGTACAGGGGACTGTCCCCTGTACCACTCGTAGGGGTTGTTTCATTTAGAGTTATAAAATAGGCGCTGTGCATTTGCAGTGGTGCGAGAGGCGATGGTTGATAGGGGCAAATTGAGATGCGTGGCGATATGCTCGGCGGTTTTGACGAGGTAGGAGGATTCGTTGCGCTTGCCTCGGTACGGCACCGGAGCGAGATACGGAGCATCGGTCTCGAGGACAAGACGGTCGAGGCCTATGGCCGAGAGCGCATCACGCACATGGCAATTCTTGAACGTCACCACCCCATTGATTCCGAAATAATAGTCGCCGACGCGGCGAGCAGCCTCGACATCGGCTACCGAGCCGCCAAAGCTATGGAATACAGCTTGGGTCCCGGGATGTCCGCTCAGTACCTCCAATGTCTGAGGCAAGCCCTCGCGACAATGGATGATGACAGGGAGGCCCAACCTCTCAGCCTCAGTCACCTGGCGGTCAAACGCCAGCATCTGCTCGCGCTCATAAGTCTTGTCCCAATACAGGTCAATCCCCACCTCGCCTACTGCAACATAGTCGCCTCGATGCAGTTCTGCCATAGTCTGGCCCAGGGCCTCTTCCCATCCCACTCCCACCTCGGTGGGATGGAGCCCCATAGCCATCGAGATATTCTCAGGAAATTTGGCTGCCAGAGCCCGCATCGGCTCGATAGTCGACAAATCGACATTGGGAAAAATGAAGCGAAGCACGCCAGCATCGATGGCGCGCTTCACTGTCTGCTCTTGCTCGCCCTCAAATTCGGGCAAGTAGAGGTGAGTGTGAGTATCAATAAGCATTATTTGTTGCGTCCTAATAGATTATGGGCATAGTCGATAAACCAGTCCTTGGCCTCATCGCCCATGGTGGTGTGCTTGAGATATGAGATGGCATCCTCGGTGTAGCGCGACACCAGCTTCTCGCCCTGCTCACGCAGATTGAGCGCATCATAAGCGGCAGTGACACGCATAATCTTTTCGGCCGGCTCAAGCTTCTGGGCCAACAGGGATTGGAAACTCCCGTCAGCATCCTGGTCGCGAGCCATGATATGCAGCCACGTCTTCTTATCATTTAAGATATCGCCTCCAATAGCCTTACCGAATGTCGCAGGATCTCCATAGACATCCAGATAATCATCCTGCATCTGGAATGCTATGCCGAGCGACACGCCAAAGTTGAAGACATTCTCGACATCCTCGGGAGCCGCACCGGCTATGATGGCCCCTATTGCGCAAGGATAAGCGATAAGAGCCGAAGTCTTGCCCACGATCATGCGCAAGTAGTCATCGAATCCTACTCTTTCCTCCTTCTCAAAGTCGCCATCAATCTGCTGGCCCTCATAGACCTGCATCGTCATCACACCAAAACGGTCGATGACCTCAGGCAGACACTCGGGCGGACACCCCGTCATGCACTTAAATGCCATGCTCACCATGGCATCGCCCGACAGGATGGCGGTATTAACATCCCATTTCTTATGCACCGTAGGACGCCCACGGCGCATATCGGCGTGGTCCATCACATCGTCATGAGCCAAGGTGAAATTATGGAACATCTCAACACCCACAGCCGGCCAAACGCTCTGCTGCAGGTCGCCACCGAAAGCGTCGGACATGGCCAATAGCAATGTAGAGCGCAGGCGCTTGCCCCCGCTGGCCATTGTGTATCTAATAGGCTCATACAGTCCTGGCAGCCAAGCGGGATATTCCACCTGGGCCAGGGTCTGATTGATGAGCTCTAAATAATGCTTTGCGCTTTGCATTTTAAAGCAGTCTTAGTTTCTATCTGTAAGATGCGATTACTCAGAAAATTAAAACTTATTTCACTGAGAATTTGAATCTTATCGTACGGTCATATTCCTCGCCAGGACGCAGCACAGTCGAGGGGAAGCCTGGCTGATGCGGAGCATCTGGGAAATCTTGGCACTCAAGGGCCACGGCGTCATAATCGTGATAGCTACGTCCCGACTTGCCCATGGGCGAACCCTCGAGGAAATTGCCAGCGTAGACCTGGATGCCCGGCTGGTCGGTCACCACCTCGAGCACGCGGCCCGATTCGGGATCCTCAAGCACGGCAGCCACTTTCTCCTTGCCAGGCTCATAATCATCGATTACGAAGCAATGGTCATAACCCTTGGCATTGATCAGAGGCTTATAGTCGGCTCCCATGTCACGGCCAATCTCATGCATCTCGGTGAAATCCATCGGAGTGCCAGCCACTGGTGCCAGTTCGCCCGAGGGGATCAAGGTCTCATCGGTCGGCAAGAAGCGCGAAGCGTTGAGCTTGAGCAGCTGCTTGAGCACCGAGCCAGAGCTCTCGCCAGCGAGGTTGAAATATGCGTGGTTGGTGAGATTTATCACCGTCGGAGCATCAGCCTCAGCCTTGAGTTCGAGTTTCAGTTCGCAATCGTCAGTCCAGGTATAGATAGCCTGAGCCACCAGATTGCCGGGATAATTCTCCTCGCCATCCTTGGCGCGATAGGTAAATGTCACCTGGTCGCCATCGACCTTGGTTTCCCAAATCTGATTTTGGAATCCCTCGGGACCGCCGTGCAATGCGTTGGGGCCATTGTTGATAGCGAGCTGGTATTTCTTGCCATCGACCACCAGGTCGCCATTGGCTATGCGGTTGGCATAGCGGCCGGGCACCTTGCCCGAGCATGGGCCATCGTAGAAATACGATTCCGGTTCGGGATAGCCAATCACCACATCGGCGAGCTTGCCATTGCGGTCGGGCACATTGATAGCCACGATGCCGGCGCCGATGCTGCACAAGGTGACAGATGCGCCAACGCTGTTGGTGAGCGTCACGAGCGTAGCCACACCCTTGCTGGTATCTACAGTTTTGATTTCCGAACTCATATCTGTCTCTGTCATATTATTCGTCGACACGGTGTGCGCCCTCTGAGAGGATTACGTCGTACACCTTGGGCTCGTGGCCGTATTTCTCGTTGAATTTAACCTTAGCGGTCTCGATAAACTTGTCGTGCAGGTCGTTCTTGACCAGGTTGATGGTGCAGCCGCCGAAGCCACCGCCCATGATGCGCGAACCAGTCACGCCGCACTCCTTGGCGATGTCGTTGAGGAAGTCGAGCTCTTCGCAGCTCACCTCATATTCCTTCGACAGGCCTTCGTGGGTCTGATACATGCGCTGGCCTACGGTCTCGAGGTCGCCCTTGGTTAGGGCGTCGCACACGTCGAGCACTCTCTGCTTCTCACCGATTACGAAGTGAGCGCGCTTGTAGTCTTCGGCGCTGATTTCGTTTTGGATGCGGTCGAGATCCTCGAATGTTGCATCGCGCAGGGTCTCGAGGCCGAGCTTCTTGGCTACGCGCTCGCATGATTCGCGACGCTTGTTGTAGGGCGAGTCAACGAGCTCGTGCTTAACGCGCGAGTCAACGAGTACCAGGCTGTAGCCGTCGAGCTTCATCGGGAAGTACTCGTACTCGAGCGAACGGCAGTCGAGGCGGATGAGCTGGTCCTTCTTGCCGAAGACAGAAGCGAACTGGTCCATGATGCCGCACTTCACACCGCAATAGTTATGCTCGGTGCTCTGGCCGATCTTGGCGAGCTCCATCTTGGGGAAGCTGTTGTCGTTGAACATATCGTTGATGGCGAAAGCGAAGCAGCTCTCGAGGGCGGCCGAAGATGAGAGGCCAGCGCCCAGAGGCACATTGCCGGCGAAAGCGGCGTCGAATCCCTCGACCTTGCCGCCACGCTTGATGAACTCGCGGCATACGCCGAAGATGTAGCGTGCCCACTGCTGCTCAGGAGCATCCTCCTCGTTGAGGCCGAACTCGCAGTATTCGTCGATGTCGATAGAGAAGAGGCGCACCTTGCCGAGCCCGTTGGGCTTTACTTCGGCCATGATGCATTTGTCGATAGCTCCGGGGAATACGAAGCCCCCATTGTAGTCGGTGTGCTCACCGATGAGGTTGATACGGCCGGCCGATGCGTACATCGTGCCAGGGAAATGCTTGCTGAACTCAGCGCGGATTTTATTTTCCATGTGATTTGTTGGTATATTGATGTTATGGGTTGTACTATAGGGGCTGCAGGGTAGGATCCCTAGGATTCCTAAGATTCCTAAAATCCCTAGGATTCCAAAGAGTCCTAGGCTTTATAGGATTCCTAAGAGTCCTAGGATTCCTATTAATCCTCTTTTTGGAACGTCACAAAGTTAGTCATTATTTTACAGAATCTTCTCATTCTTGAATTAAATTTAGCAAAAATGGCACAAATTGCTCATTTTGGAGCAAATAAACCATCAGGTTTTCATTTTTTCCTCTCACATAATGTAACACTTTTCTCTGTTTTTCCCTCAGGGTTTGTTTATCTCGTAAAAAATCACTAACTTTGCGCTCGGTAAAAAAAGAATATACAATAATTTCTATGGAGATTTCAACTCTGGATTTCGACTTGCTAGTAGAGACGAGTTGGGAAGTTTGCAATAAAGTGGGTGGCATTTACACCGTCCTCTCCACTAAGGCCAAAACCCTGAAGAAATACTTCGGCGATAAGGTTATATTCATCGGCCCAGATGTCTGGTCTGATGCCAATCCCTCGCCTTATTTCATTGAGGATTCCCAAGAGCTCGCCCAGTGGCGCCACCAGCTGTGGCTCCCGCAAGGTGTGAAGGTGAGAGTGGGCCGCTGGGACATCCCCGGCCAGCCATTGGCCATCCTGGTCGACTTCAAAGGCATGTATGATGTCAAAAACGACCTGTATGCCCGCATGTGGGAGCTCTTCGGCGTGGATTCGCTCCACGCTTACGGAGACTATGACGAGGCCTGCGCTTTCGGCCACGCCGCCGGGATTGTGGTCGAGGACTTGGCCAAATTCTACGGCATAAAGAGCGGCAAGCGCGTGATTGCTCACTTTGACGAGTGGACCACCGGCATGGGCCTCCTATATATAAAGGATAGGCTGCCCGAGGCTGCTACCGTATTTACCACCCACGCCACCTCGATCGGACGCAGCATCTGCGGCAACGGCAAGCCCCTCTACGACTATCTCCCAGGATACAATGGCGACCAGATGGCTGGCGAGCTCAACATGCAGTCAAAGCATTCGCTTGAAAAGGCTGCCGCTCTCCAAGCGGACTGCTTTACCACCGTCAGCGATGTTACGGCCCGCGAGTGCGAACAACTGCTGGGCCGCAAGCCCGATGTGGTGACGCCCAACGGATTCGAGGAGAATTTCGTGCCCACCCCACGGCAATTCCCGGCCGCCCGCTCCAAGGCTCGCAAGCGCCTGATGGATGTGGCTGCCGCGCTGACCGGCCGCGCCTACTCTGACGACACCTTCATCGTGGCGACTTCGGGGCGTTGCGAGTTCCGCAACAAAGGCATCGACCTATTCTTGGATTCAGCCAAGCGTCTGGCCCAGCTCAAGCCCAACCGCAAGGTTCTAGCTTTCGTGATGGTGCCGGCGTGGACCAAAGAGCCTCGCGCCGACTTGGCTCGAGCTCTCAGTCTCAAAGAGACCAAGCGCCTCCCCGACCCAGTGATCACCCACACAGTGAATAATCCCTATGACGATGCTATCCTGGGGCGCATCCACCAAATCGGATTCGCCAACATCGCCACCTCGCGAGTCGATATGATCTATGTGCCTTGCTACCTCAACGGCTGCGACGGCATATTCGACTTTACCTATTACGCCCTGCTCCCCGGCATCGATGCCACCGTCTTTCCCTCATACTACGAGCCTTGGGGCTACACCCCGCTCGAAAGCGTGGCATTCGGCGTGCCGACAATCACCACCTCGCTCTCCGGTTTCGGACAGTGGGTACTCTCAACTTTCCCCAACGACTTCAGCGCATGCGGCGTGAAGGTGGAGAAGCGCGGAGACTTCGACTACGAACAAGTGAAAGAAGCCATCGCCTCTGACCTCCTCGCCCTCACCTCGGCTACCGCTCGCCAACAAGCAGCCATCGCCAAGGCCGCGCGCGCCACTGCCCAGAAAGCCTCATGGAGCTACTTCATCGAGTACTACATCAAGGCTTACCAGATCGCCCTCACCAACGAGCAGGCGAGATTCCAGATTTGATATTGACACTTAAGTAATAACTTCGAAACAAAGCTTATGAAACTTCCTGTAAGCAACACTAATTCTCCCGTATGGCGCGACATCACCGTCAAGGCCGAGCTCCCAACCCAGCTTAAGCCTCTCGATGAGATCGCACGCAATCTTTGGTGGGTATGGAACAGCGAGGGCAAATCGCTCTTCCGCGAACTCAACCCCGACCTGTGGCGTTCCACCGGAGAAAATCCCATTATGCTTCTCCAACAGCTCTCGAGCGAGCGCCTCCAAGAAATCATGGCCGACGAGGCCCTGATGGCTCGCATCCGCAAAGCACACGCCGATTTTCTCGACTACATGAGCCAGCCCATGCGCGATGACATCCCATCGGTTTCTTATTTCTCGATGGAGTATGGTCTTTGCAACTGCCTCAAGATTTATTCTGGCGGTCTGGGCGTCCTCGCTGGCGACTACATCAAAGAGGCCAGCGACAGCCGCGTCGACATGACAGCAGTGGGCTTCCTCTATCGCTATGGCTACTTTACCCAGAGCCTCAGCGTCGATGGCCAGCAGGTGGCCAACTATGAGGCTCAAAACTTCAACCAGCTCCCCATCGAGCAAGTGATGGACGAGAATGGTCGCCCGATGATCCTCGAGGTGCCCTATCCCGGCCGCATCATCTACAGCCACATCTGGCGCGTCAATGTGGGCCGCATGAAGCTGTACCTGATGGATACCGACTTTGACATGAACAGCGAGTATGATCGCTCAATCACCCACCAGCTCTACGGCGGCGATTGGGAAAACCGCATCAAGCAGGAATACCTGCTCGGCATCGGCGGCATGCTCATGCTCAAGAAGCTCGGCATCAAGACCCAGCTCTATCACGCCAACGAGGGCCATGCTGCACTGCTCAACCTGCAGCGCCTCGTGCACTATGTGCAAGAAGAGGGCCTAACCTTCAACCAGGCCCTCGAGGTGGTGCGCGCATCTTCGCTCTACACCGTTCACACCCCCGTGCCCGCTGGCCACGACTATTTTGACGAGACCCTCTTCGGAAAATACCTCGGCGAATATCCCCAGAAACTCGGCATCGAGTGGAAGGACCTGATGAACATGGGTCGCGAAAATCCCGACACCAACGACCGCTTCTCGATGAGCGTATTCGCTCTCAACACTTGCCAAGAAGCCAACGGCGTAAGCTGGCTCCACGGCGAGGTGTCAAAGAAGATGTTTGCTGGCGTATGGAAAGGCTACAGCTGGGAAGAGAGCCACGTAGGCTACGTCACCAACGGTGTGCACATGCCCACTTGGGCTGCTTCGGAGTGGAAAGAATTCTACGCCAAGAAGCTCGGCCTCGAGATGTTTGACCACCAGAGCGACCCCGAGTACTGGAAGGGCATCTTCAAGTGCTCAGACGAGGAGATCTGGAACATGCGTATGACTCTGAAGAACAAGTTCATCAACTTTGTCAAGCGCGACTTCCGCGAGAAGTGGCTGGCCAACGCTGGCGACCCCTCAGCAGTTGTGAAAATTGTTGAGAAGATCAACCCCAACGCTCTCATCATCGGTTTCGCTCGCCGCTTTGCCACCTACAAGCGCGCTCACCTGCTCTTCACCGACCTCGAGCGTCTCGACAAGATTGTCAACAATCCTCAGTTCCCCGTGCAGTTCATCTTCTCGGGCAAGGCTCACCCCGCCGACGGCGCTGGCCAGGGCCTGATTAAGCGCATCGTCGAGATCAGCCACATGCCCCAGTTCCAAGGCAAGATCATCTTCCTCGAGGATTACAACATGATCGTAGCCAAGCGTCTCGTCACTGGCGTTGACATCTGGCTCAACACCCCCACGCGTCCGCTTGAGGCATCCGGCACATCTGGCGAAAAGGCCGAGATGAACGGCGTGCTCAACTTCTCAGTCAAGGACGGCTGGTGGTACGAAGGCTATCAGTTTGACACCAAGGCTGGCTGGGCTCTCACTGAGAAGCGCACCTACACCGACCAGAGCCAGCAAGACAAACTCGACGCTGCCACCATCTACGACATGCTCGAGAACCAGATCATACCTCTGTACTTCGCCAAGAACTCGCGCGGCTATTCGCCCGAGTGGATCCAGTACATCAAGCGCTCGATTGGCAACATCGCTCCCCACTTCACCATGAAACGTCAGCTCGATGACTACATCTCGCGCTTCTATGCTCCCGAGGCTAAGCAGTCAGCTCGCCTCATCGCCGACAACTTCGCCCTCGCTAAGCGCATCGCCGCTTGGAAGGAGAGCATCGCTCAGCAGTGGGACGGCGTGAAGGTGCTTGAGATCAAGACCCTCGACGATGTACAGTCAAACGACACCACCGGTTCGACCTTCAAGATCCAAATCGTCATCGACACCAACGGCATCGCCGACGACCTACATGTCGAGATGGTCACCGACCGCATCGAGCATGGCGTGGCAAGCCGCGTGCACAAGCGCCAATTCTCAGTGGTCAAGAAGGACGGCAACGTCTACACCTACGAGCTCGAAGGCGTAGTCACCGATCCCGGCGTATTCCGTTACGGCTACCGCATCTATCCCTGGAATGACGCGCTGCTCCTGCACCGCCAGGATTTCGCCTACACCCGTTGGGTCTAATCGATCTACCCCGTAGGGGTTGTTTCATCTAGTCTGCGATAGCATCCCTCCCGGCCTACCCCGTAGGGGTTGTTTCTATCAGGTCGACCCGGATGGCGAGTGCGTAGCACGGCCCTAAAAATAATAAAGAGAGCATTGACGAAAGTCAATGCTCTCTTTTTGTGTCACTTACGAATTTTTGAATTTTCCAAAAGTTTTCCAAAATATTTTTCAAAATCCTATAAATCAACTACTTAAAAATCAATAATCTCCAAAAAGTTTTCCAAAAAGAAAATCCCTGCAAAAGCTAAATCTTAATTTGTAGATAACTTTTCTCCAACTTTTATTGTTGTATTAGAAGATTATTTATTAACTTTGCACACACAAATCAACTAGATACCTACCCGACCATGATACAAACCGTAGTTAAGCGCGATGGGCGCATCGTTGGATACAACGAAGAGAAGATTAAGGCCGCTATCCGCAAGGCCATGCTCCAAACCGAGCTCGGCGAAGACGATTCTCTCATTGAGAAGATCGCCGACCGCATCGGCATCACTGGCAACGAGCAGATGACCGTCGAGGAAATCCAAGACCGCGTGGAGCTTGAGCTGATGAACAGTCCCCGCAAGGAGGTGGCTAAGAAATACATCGCCTATCGCGACCAGCGCAGCATCGCACGACAGGCCAAGACTCGCGACATTTTCCTACAGATCATCGAGGCCAAGAGCAACGATATCACTCGCGAAAACGCCAACATGAATGCCGAATCTCCTGCCGGCATGATGATGAAATTCGCCAGCGAGAGCACCAAGCCCTTTGTCGATGATTATTTGTTGTCGCCCGAGGCTCGCGAGGCTGTGAATGGCAACTATCTGCACATCCACGACAAGGACTACTATCCCACCAAGAGCCTCACCTGCGTGCAGCACCCATTGGACAAAATCCTTAAATACGGTTTTGTGGCTGGCCATGGCGAATCTCGCCCGGCCAAGCGCATCGAGACTGCCAGCATCATCAGTTGCATCTCGATGGAGACTGCCCAAAACGAAATGCATGGCGGTCAAGCCATCCCGGCTTTTGATTTCTATCTGGCTCCCTTTGTGCGCTCATCCTATATCGAAGAGGTAAAGACCATCGAGGATTTCACTGGCCTCGACCTGGCTCACCTCTATCAAGCCCCTATCGATGACTATCTGAAGAAAGACCTCGAGGGCCTGAGCGGCGACGAGCGCTATAAGCAGCACGCCATCAATCGCACCGTCGGCCGCGTGCACCAAGCCATGGAGGCATTCATCCACAACATGAATACCATCCACTCGCGCGGTGGCAACCAGGTAGTGTTTAGTTCGATCAACTACGGCACCGACACCTCGGCCGAGGGTCGCTGCATCATCCGCGAGGTGCTCAACAGCACCTATGAGGGCGTAGGCAACGGAGCAACTGCCATCTTCCCCATCCAAATCTGGAAGAAAAAACGCGGCGTGAGCTATCTGCCCGAGGACCGCAACTACGACCTGTATCAATTGGCTTGCAAGGTGACGGCTCGCCGTTTCTTCCCCAACTTCGTCAACCTCGACGCCTCATTCAACCAGCATGAGAAATGGCGCGCCGACGACCCCGAGCGCTATCGCTACGAGGTAGCAACCATGGGCTGCCGCACCCGCGTGTTTGAGAACCGCTTTGGCGAAAAGACCTCGATCGGCCGTGGCAACCTCAGCTTCACCACCCTCAACATCGTGCGGCTTGCCATCGAGTGCATGGAAATCCAAGACAAGGAGGAAAGAATCGTGATATTCTTCAAGAAGCTCGACCAACTCCTCGAGGTTGCAGCTCACCAACTCTGCGACCGCTATGATTTCCAGAAGACCGCTCTCGCCAAGCAATTCCCACTGCTCATGTCGCGTCTTTGGCTTGGAGCCGAGAATCTCGACCGTGATGACACAGTCGAGTCTGTAATCAACCAAGGCACCCTCGGCATTGGCTTCATCGGTCTGGCCGAATGCCTGATTGCCCTCATCGGTAAGCACCATGGCGAGTCGGAAGAGGCTCAAGAGCTTGGTCTGAAGATTGTGAGCTTCATGCGCAGTCGCGCCAACAGCTTCTCAGAACGCTACGGCCACAACTTCTCAGTGCTCGCCACTCCGGCCGAAGGTCTCTCTGGCAAGTTCACCGCCAAGGACAAGAAGAAATTTGGCGTAATCCCCGGCATCACCGACAAGGAATACTACACCAACTCTAACCATGTGCCTGTGTACTATCACTGCTCACCGCGCCACAAAGCCAAAATCGAGGCTCCCTATCACGAGATGACTCGCGGCGGACACATCTTCTATGTCGAAATCGACGGCGATGCCACCCACAATCCCGAAGCCATCGCCAACATCGTTGACCTGATGGACAAGTACGACATCGGCTACTGCTCAGTCAATCACAATCGCAACCGCTGCATGGACTGTGGCTACGAAGATGCCCAGGCATCGCTCGACACATGCCCTCGCTGCGGTGGCCACTCGATCGACAAGCTGCAACGCATCACCGGCTACCTCGTTGGTACCACCGAGCGCTGGAACAAAGCCAAGCTCGCCGAGCTCAACGACCGCGTAGTGCACAAATAAATCCATAACCGCAAATCCCCAAAGCAGTCGAGTGCCCCGAGCCTCCGGCTCGGGGTCTCAATCATAAGAGTCATGAGAGTATTAGACATAGCAGCCGGGACCATTGTTGATGGTCCCGGTTTGCGTACCTCAATCTACTTTGCTGGCTGCGACCACCGTTGTCCCGGCTGCCACAATCCGCAGTCGTGGGCCTTTGACGGCGGCAATGAAATTAGCATTGACCAGCTGATGGCCGAGATTGAGGAGAACGACTTTGATGTCACCCTCACGGGTGGAGACCCTCTATACCAAATCGATGAGATACTGCCCCTGTGCCAGCGGATCCATGACCTAGGCAAAAACATCTGGCTTTATACCGGATACACTGTCGAGCAAATCATGGCCGACCCATCGCTGCGGCGCATAATTAAAGCCGTCGATGTGATAGTCGACGGCCCATTTATCTTGGCTCAACGCGATATTTCGTTGCAATTCCGAGGTTCGGGCAACCAACGCATTATCCACACTGCCGATTATGTCGGACAGACAGATTAATCCCCTTCCACATCAGCGATGCGTAACACCCACGCATCGCTTTGATGTATAAAATCGACCAGGCCAAGCGCTGCCAGCCTCACTATGGCATTCTCGACAGTGCGACGCGAGGCGGCAATTCTGAGAATCAAATCGTCGGCGCGGACCGATTCGCACTCGTTGAGCAATTTTAGCAATTGGCTCTCTACGCCATCGAGGCTGAAACTCTCAGCTATCTCTTGGGCGCGTCGCTCCCAAGCGCGCACCATCAGGGGGTGTGCCACTATGTTCTCATCCGCCACGCGATAATAGGCCTTCATAGTCTTGTCAGCCTCCTTAACCATCACGGGGCGGCAATCAGCCTTAGCCACCACGGCACGTATCACAATTCCGGTTTCTCCTGTCTTATAAGCTTGAAATTCAACCTGCTGCGGAGGCGAGCAGTACATCTCGGCGGCTTGCTCAATCATGAAGATATCTTCCTCGTTGCGCACCCCGGCAATAGTGCCATTGTCCTTAACGCCCACGAGCAATGCCCCGCCCTCGCGATTGGCAAAAGCCGAAATCGAGCGAGCGATTTTGCGAGCATCACTGATGGCGAACTTGAAGTCTTGCCTCACGTGTTCGCCCTCAGCGATTAGGTCGAGTATGTATGCGCGACCGCGTATGGCCTTGATATCTTTCACTCTGGATATACGAGCCGAGATGGCTCAATGGGAATTAAAGTCTCTTCTAAATATTTTTTTGCTGCAGTCTTGGCCCCAGGCAAATCCATATAGGAATAGTTGCCGCAATCGCGAGGAGTGGCTCCCGGTACGTCGCCCTCAAAATTGGCGATGAAGCTGAATGTCTCTTTCACAAGTTCGATAATGTCGGTCGACTCTAAGCCACCTTGCATTATCAGATAACTGCCGGTGCAGCATCCCATAGGGCCCCAATAGACCACGCGCTCTTTCCACTGAGGATGATTCCGTAGGAATGTTGCCGCCAGATGCTCTATGGTATGCTCGACCTGAGGCGTAAGAGCCGGTTCGCGATTGGGAGCTGTCATGCGTATGTCAAATGTCGTAAGCACATCGCCCGATGGCGTGGTATCCCGGCGTGACACATAGATGCCCGGCTTCAAGGTCAAATGATTTATCTGAAAGCTTGCTATCTTTTCCACGATAAAATGAAAAATGAAGAATGAAGAATGAAGAATGAAGAATGAGAAATTAGCAGGAGGCGATGAGGGTTTTGATGGCTTGGAAGGTATGCTGAGGAGCGTCTTCCCAGAAATTGGAATATTGGGCCTCGTTGTCGGCCTGTCCCGGAGTATCGCTCACTATGCGCATGCACAGCATCGGCACATTCTTCAGAAAGCATGTCTGAGCTACTGCCCCCGACTCCATATCCACGCCTATGGCGTTGGGATACAGGTCAAGGATGCGCTCGACATCCTCGCGGCGCGACACAAAGATGTCGCCCGAGGCTACAAGGCCTGCTTTGCCTCCAAGCTTATCAGCCAAGGCATAAGGGTCGACTGGGCACTCAAACAGCGAGGGGCATCCTGCCGCTTGGCCCCAGTTGGTGTCAGGCCCGCACCATACATCGTGGTAGCCTATTTGGCTGGCCACAACCAAGTCGCCCATCTTGGCCCCCTGCCCTGTCCCACCGGCCACTCCGCTGTTGATTACCAACGAGGGATGGAAATTTTCAATCATCGACAGGGTGCCTATTGCGGCGTTGACCTTGCCTATGCCGCATTGCATGGCCACAACTTCGCGTTGGCCGATTCGGCCCACATGGAAGTCAAAGCCATTGATGGTCACAACCGACCTATCCTCAATCATGCCAAGCAGGAGACCCAGCTCCTTGCCCATGGCCACTATGATTCCTATTTTCATTACTATAAATCATTTAAACACAGGACCACAATTTTTCTTTAAGACCAAGGATTGCACGGATTACACGGAGGGGTCCGTGTAATCCGTGCAATCCTTGGTTTTAGTCCTTATCCATGTTGAAGGCGGCGCGGATTTTGTCCACGTAGTCAGTTTTTTCCCAGCTGAAGAGTTCGACCGTCATGGTCTTGTTGCCCTCGTAGCGTGAGCAGAACTCCTTGGTAACAGTGCGCGGCTTTCTGCCCACGTGACCGTAGGCTGCTGTCTCAAAGTAGATGGGTTTGCGCAGCTGGAAGCGCTCCTCGATTGAGTGCGGACGCATGTCAAATATCTTTCTGACAACTGCCGATATCTCAGCATCGCTCTTGTCAATCTTGGCAGTGCCAAAGGTGTCGATAAAGAGACTCACAGGTTCGGCCACGCCGATAGCGTAGGCTACTTGCACCAACACCTTCTTGGCCACGCCGGCAGCAACCAAGTTGAGGGCGATATGGCGAGCGGCATAAGCTGCCGAACGGTCAACCTTGCTCGGATCTTTGCCAGAGAAAGCTCCACCGCCGTGTGCGCCATGGCCGCCGTAGGTGTCTACGATAATCTTGCGGCCAGTGAGGCCAGTGTCACCGTGAGGTCCTCCAATTACGAATTTGCCAGTAGGATTGACATGCAAGATGAAGTCAGAATCGAGCATGCGGCGCAGATTCTCAGGGAGCTGGGCCTTGACACGCGGCAGCAATATCTCGCGCACGTCGCGGCGTATGAATTCGAGCATCTTCTCGTCGGCCTGTTCCTGAGTCAAGCCCTCGCCAGCGCGAATGAATTCGTCGTGCTGGGTCGACACCACTATGGTATGCACGCGCAGCAGCTCGTCCTTGTCGTTGTATTCCACAGTCACTTGGCTCTTGGCATCGGGGCGCAGGTAACGCATGGTCTTGCCCTCGCGGCGAATGTTGGCCAGTTCGCGCACCAAAGCATGGCTCAGAGCCAGAGAGAATGGTATATAAAGAGGTGTCTCGTCGGTGGCGAAGCCGAACATCATGCCTTGGTCGCCGGCTCCCTGGTCTTCGGGCTTCTGGCGGTTTACGCCCTGGCTGATGTCGCCGCTCTGCTCATGGATAGCCGATAGCACTCCGCAGGAGTTGCCATCGAATTGCAGGTCGGGACGGTTGTAGCCGATGTAGTTGATCACGCGGCGAGCGACAGTAGGTATGTCGATGTAGGTCTCGCTGGCTACTTCGCCAGCCACAATCACCTGGCCGGTGGTGACAAGTGTCTCGCAAGCCACATGGCTGGCGGGGTCGTAAGCGAGGAATTCGTCGAGGATTGCGTCGCTGATCTGGTCAGCCACTTTGTCGGGATGGCCCTCCGACACTGATTCAGATGTGAATAAATAGTTCATTGAGGTTAAAGATTTAGTGAATAAAACCTGATGCGCACGGCGATGCGGCGGGAATCAGGCTGACACCCACTATGCTACGTAACCATAAGTGCATGGAGATGCGGTTTTAGCATTTTTTTGTGTGGTTGCAAGCAGCCAAATTTTTCCACAAGGCTTGTGCCTATATTTTCGTGACTGCAAAATTACTCACTTTCTCTTTCATTTCAAAGTTAATTATACTTAATAGCCGCAGTGCGACCATAACCCATAAAGCCATAAGGGCATAAAGCCCCAAAATTAAGACAATTCATATTTTTATCTTGTATTGTGTCATTGTGGCTTTATGTCCTTGTGGCTTTATGTCCTTGTGGCTTTATGGTCTATGAGCCGCTTGCGGCTTCAGGAATATCATTATGGCTTTATAATTTTATTTTTTCACATAGTTATGTTTTTATTCGCAAAAAATTTGTAACTTTGCAATACCACTAAATCTTAAGCGTATGCTATACTCGATGACGGGTTTCGGCAGAGCAGTGGTCGAAACCCCGGACAAAAAAATCACCGTTGAGGTAAAATCCCTCAACTCCAAACAGATGGACCTCACAGTGAGGCTCCCCCAGCAGCTGCGCGATGCCGAATCCGAAATTCGCAACCTCGCGTCGCGGCTTTTGCAGCGTGGCAAAGTCGACGTTGTCGCCATTTCTGAATCGACAGTGGCCGAAGCCACTGCCTGCCTAAACCTGCCCGCTCTCAAGGCTTACAAAGCCCAGATTGTAGAGATGGCCTCTGAGCTGCAAATCCCACTCCCTGCTGATTGGTATTCGGTGCTTTTCCGCTTCCCCGATTCGATGCATAGCGACATCGCTCCAGATGCTCCCGACGAAGACCTCAAGGCCGTGGTCGAGGCCTCAAGCCAAGCCATCAACGCCTTGATAGCCCATCGTCGCTCTGAGGGATTGCGCCTCGAGGAATTCTTCACCAAACGCATCCACAACATCCAAGACCTGCTGGCCAAGATTCCAGCGTTTGAAGAGGAGCGCATCACACGCATACGCTCTCGCATCGAGGAGAATCTCGCCCAGCTCAACAAGGCAGAGTATGACCACGGACGCTTCGAGCAAGAAATGATATTCTATATCGAAAAGCTCGACATCAGTGAGGAGAAGCAACGTCTGGCCCAACACCTATCCTATTTCTTGGAGACAATGGCTGAGGCTGACGGAGGCCAGGGCAAGAAGCTTGGTTTCATCTCGCAAGAGATGGGTCGCGAGATCAACACCCTGGGTTCGAAGAGCAATCAGGCCGACATGCAGCGATTAGTGGTGATGATGAAGGACGAGCTCGAGCAAATAAAAGAGCAAGTACTCAACGTAATGTAGACATATCACCCAGGGCAGTCGAGTGCCACGAGCCTTCGGCTCGGCGGTCCCCAGACCCCCACAAAAAATATTTGATTATGGAAGGCAAACTAATAGTTATCTCCGCTCCCTCCGGGGCTGGAAAATCGACAATCATCAATGCGATCCTCGATGCTGGCGACATCGACATGCAATTTTCTGTTTCCGCTACCAATCGCTCGCCTCGGCCGGGCGAAGAAGATGGAATCAGTTACCACTTCCTGTCGACCGAGCAATTCCGCGACGCCATAGCCGCCAACGAATTTATCGAGTGGGAGCAAGTATATCCCGGCCGCTACTACGGCACTCTCAAATCTGAGATAGCCAATAAATGCAACCAGGGTAAGAATCTGCTTCTCGATATCGATGTAAAAGGCGCATTGAATGTCAAGAAAATCTTCGGCCCCATCACCAAGACTATTTTCATCATGCCTCCCTCACTCGAGGCGTTGCAGAAGAGACTTGAGCACCGAGGCACCGAGGACGCCCGCATCATCGCCGAGCGCATGGAACGCGCCGAGTACGAACTCAGCCTGGCCCCTCAATTCGACGCTATCGTGATCAACGATGACCTGGACCACGCCATCGAGCGCACTCGCCAGGAAATCACTGATTTCCTCTGAGGCATGAATAATTAAAAATGAAAAATGAAAAATTCCCTACGATTCATTTTTCATTTTTCATTCCTCATTTTCATTCCCATTCCTCCATTTTTCATTCTTCATTTTTCATTTTTCATTTTCTAACTTAGTGGAGACTATTGGCATATTCGGCGGGTCGTTCAATCCCGTGCACATAGGCCACATGATAGTGGCAAGCTACCTTACCCAATGGAACTTTGTGGATAAGGTATGGCTCAATCTCTCTCCGCAGAATCCCTTCAAGGACGGGGATTCGCTTATCCCTGACATCAAACGCTTGGCTATGCTCAAGATAGCCTGCCAAGACGTGCCCGATGTGCAAATATGCGACATCGAGCTGTCAATGCCCCGGCCATCATACACCATCAATACTCTGCGACTGCTGTCAAAGCGATACCCAAAAAAGAAATTCAAACTCGTCATCGGCGCTGACAACTGGAATGCTTTTGACAAATGGCGCGACCATGAGGAGATCCTCGATGAGTTTGGAGTGTTGGTGTACCCACGGCCTGGCAAACAAATACAAAACAGATATGTCGATGGCATGGACGTGGTAAATTCGCCATCAATCGACATCTCCAGCACCTTTATTCGCAACGCTATAGCCAAGGGGCGTGATGTGCGCTGCTTTCTGCCCCCAGGCGTTTACCAATATATAATCGAAAACAACCTTTACCAAACACCATCATGACCGAAACTCGCCTCACTCCCAACCAATTGGCCTTCCTGGCCCTTAGCAACGAATTTTGCCAAGCTATCGAAAGCGCTGGCGAACAAGAACGCGACACCTTCATCAACTCGATGCTGCGCCTGCTGCCTCGCCTTTACATCTCAGCCTCTGACCTGGCCATGCCTATGCTCGAGGACGAAGGCGCATACATCCCATCGGCCCTCGACGAGGAATACTATGATGCCGTGAGGCGGAAGATGGAGGCGCTGATTGGCGAAGACGACACCTATCTTGAGGTGTTTGAGTCAGACATGAAATACTCTGACACCCCTATCGCCGCCAGCATCTCTGAGAATCTGGCCGACATATTCCAGGTGCTATTCAATCTCACCGAGAATGTCAGGGACGCGCCGGTCGAGATCGTTGACCAATCGCTCGGAGCCGTCAAGGAAGATTTCGAGGGATACTGGAGCCAGCCCCTCTGCAATGTGCTCCGCGCCCTCAACGCCCTCCGCTACGCATAACGTAAGCATTCCTAACGTAAGCATTCCTAACGTAAGCATTCCTAACGTAAGCACACGATAAAGGGAATTAAGTTATTATTCGACTTCATTCCCTTTTTTGTCTGGTTAAACTTAATAACAATCGTGTGCTTACGTTATGCTTACGTGCTTACGTTAGGAATGCTTACGTTAAGCTTACGTTTCTATTTTTGGGCCATGAAGGCTTCGACTTCGTCGGCCTGATATGGGATGCGCTCCTTGCCGATGAATCGACAGCCATCCTTGGTGATCAGGATATCGTCCTCGAGGCGTATGCCGCCGAAATCCTTATATTTCTCAATGAGGTCGAAGTTGAGGAACTCGGCATTGTGGCCGCGCTTGCGCCAGTCGTCAATCAGGTCGGGGATGAAGTAGATGCCCGGCTCGTCGGTCATCACAAAGCCCTCCTCCATGCGGCGCCCGCAACGCAGGCAGTTTGTGCCAAATTGGTCAAGATTTGGGCGTGTCTCCTCGTCAAATCCCACATAAATCTGGCCCAGGCCCTCCATGTCGTGCACATCCATGCCCATCATGTGGCCCAAGCCGTGAGGCATGAACAGAGCATGAGCGCCAGATGCCAATGCCTCCTCGGTATCGCCCTTCATCAGACCCAAGTCCTTGAGGCGGTTGATCATCAGGCGGCACACATCCATGTGCACATCCCACCAGCGTATGCCCGGCTGGGCAATCTTCAGAGCATGGTCATGGCAGTCGACCACGATGTCGTAGAGCTCGCGTTGGCGCTGCGAATATTTGCCATTGATAGGCATCGTGCGGGTATTGTCAGAGCAATAGTGGCTCAGAGTCTCGGCTCCGGCATCGCAGAGCAGCAAGCGGCCGTCTTCGAGCTTTTTTGCCGATGGATAACCGTGCATAATCTCGCCGTGCATGGTCACGATGGGCAGGAAGCTCACCTGGGCGCCAAATGCTTGGGCTATGCCAGTGATCACGCCGCTGATGTATTTCTCGGTGACCTCGGGCGAGCAAATGCGCATTGCCTCGGTGTGCATCAGGTAGCCGATATGGGCTGCCTTCTCGAGCTCGGCAATCTCCTCGGGGGTCTTCTTGTCGCGCTGGTGCACCACAGCGAGGATCAGCTCGACGCTTGCCTCATCTTTCTGCTTTGACGGATGTATGCCCAGCAGGTCCATGATTTGTATCTTGGTCTCGCCGCGATACGGGGGCAGGAAATGTATCTTGCGGCCCTTCTTGATGGCCTCGTCGCAAATCTCCTTGAGGCGCGACATTGGCGCATGATTGGCCACGCCCGACTGCTCGGCCATGTCGGCCACGGTGTCGACCTTGCCAAACCATACGATATCGTCGATGTCGATATCGTTGCCAATCAGATATTCCTTGTCTTCGTCGAGGTCGATCACGCCCACCAGATCTTCGCGCTTTTGGCCGAAATAATACAGGAAGGTGCTGTCTTGACGATATAGGTAAGCATTGCCCGGGTAATTGCAACCGACATTCTGGTTGCCAAACAGCAGGATGATTCCATCCTTGACGTGCTCTTTCAGCTCCTTGCGGCGCTGCACATAGGTGTCTTTGCTGAAATCTAATTTCATGATGATTTAAGTATGGCTTATTATTGTTTTATCTTTCCATATAAATACGGTATGCAAATGTACGAAATATCTTACGATCCTCCAAATCAAAATATGCCAAGTCAGAAAATTATAAGATGATAATCTTTCCCGCAGCGCACCGCGAGGGAACAAATCCAGCCTCTCGGGCGTAATAATTATAGTGGAAATAGTCACTGGCCGAATACTCGGGCTCAGCTGACACCGTTATTATAACAACAACTTTACACCATACCGATATGGTCAACATAGGACGATACAACACCTTGCGCATAAATCGATTTGTCGATTTTGGCGCTTACCTCGAGGCTGGCGATGGTCAAGAAATTCTGATTCCAGCCAAATTCCTTAGCCCTAAGGCCCAAGTGGGCGATGAAATCAATGTGTTTGTTTACAAAGATTCGCACGACCGCCTGATCGCCACCACCGAGAAACCGTTTGCCCAGGTGGGCGATTTCGTGTTTCTGCAAGTGGCCGAGGTCAACCAATACGGGGCATTCCTCGACTGGGGCATCGAGGCTAAGCATCTGTTGGTGCCTTTCAGCGAGCAACGCGACCGCATGCACCAAGGCGGAGTTTACCTCGTCTACATTTACCTCGATGACGCCACCAAGCGCATCGTGGCCTCATCCAAGATTGAGAAATTCATTGGCAATGTGGTGCCCCATTACAAACGGGGCGATGAGGTCACCGCTCTCCCCTATCAGCATACCCCGATTGGCTACAAGTGCATAGTCGACAATTTGCATTACGGCATGATTTACGCCAACGAGGTATTCCACCCCATAGAACTCGAGGAGCCAATCAAAGTCTTTGTCAAGAATGTGCGCGAAGATGGCAAGATCGACCTCACAGTCTCAGACCGCGCTCGTGCCCGCACCCGCGACTTGGCCCAAGAGATAATGGATACCCTGCTGAGCCAAGGCGGCTTCCTCCCCGTCAACGACAAGACCCCGGCCGAAGAGATAAGCCAGAGATTCGGATCATCGAAGAAAGACTTCAAAAAAGCCATCGGCAAACTCTACAAGGAGCACAAAATAGCGATTGAGGAAGATGGCATATCACTAAGCCATGGCGATGCCGAACAATGATTGCCAACACCCAAACCCATAAGAAAAAGCGTGAAAAAGGAGATAAATGACCTTTTTCACGCTTTTTATGTGGAAACCTTACAACAAATTGAAAAATTTTTCCGAAATTTGCAGAATGATTGTACACTGTACTTACAAGCTCTGAGCTGATATATCGACTTATAATGGAATTTACTGCTAGTAGCATCGCTTCATTGGTAGGAGGCATTGTCGAAGGCGACGGCCAAGCAACTGTCTCTACTTTCGCCAAAATCGAGGAGGGCCATCCCGGCGCCATCTCTTTCTTAGCCAACCCTAAGTATGCCCACTATATTTATTCTACCAAGTCATCGGTAGTGATAGTGGCTAAATCTTTCGTGGCCGAGGCTCCCATAGCCGCCACGCTAATCCGCGTCGACGACCCGTACGAGACTATCGCCCGCCTGCTCGAATTTGTCAAGGAGGCTACCACCAAGCTCCCCGAGGGCCGCGAAGAGCCATCCTACGTGGCTCATGACGTTGAGCTGCCCCAAGGCGCATACGTTGGCGCTTTCGCTTACGTCGGCGCCGGAGCCAAACTGGGCAAGAACGTCAAGATTTATCCTCAGGTGTACATCGGCGAAAATTGCGAAATCGGAGCCGACACCATCATCTATCCCGGCGTAAAGATTTACCAAGGTTGCAAAATTGGCAGCCGTTGCATTCTCCACTCTGGCGCCGTGATCGGTGCCGACGGATTCGGCTTTGCTCCCCAACCCGACGGCTCATACAACAAAATCCCGCAGATGGGCATCGTTGAGATTGCCGATGATGTCGAAATCGGCGCCAACACCACCATCGACCGTGCCATGATGGGCGCCACCAAGATTCATCAAGGCGTCAAGCTCGACAACCTGGTGCAAATCGCCCACAATGTCGAGGTTGGCCAAAACACCGCCATGGCTGCCCAAGTAGGCATCGCCGGTTCGGCCAAGATTGGCAAAGGTTGCCAGTTTGCCGGCCAGGTAGGCATCGCTGGCCATATCACAGTGGCCGACGGGGCTCAGATAGGCGCTCAGAGCGGTATTCCCAATTCAGTAAAAGACGCAAGCAAGCCACTGCTCGGCTCTCCCGGCATCCCGGCTATGCAATTTGCTCGCCAGGTGGCCATGCTGCGCCGCCTGGGCGATCTTTTCGACCGTGTTGATTCAATTGAAAAGTCTCTCCAGAAAGAAAAGAAATAAACCATTATGAACCAGTTAACCCTTAAAGAATCCTTCAAGGTAGAGGGCAAAGGCTTGCATACCGGCGTGCATGTGCAAGCTGAGATATGTCCCGCACCCGCCAACCATGGATATAAGATACAACGCACCGACCTGCCGGGCGAACCAATAATCGACGCCGTAGCCGAGAATGTGGTCGAGAGCAACCGAGGCACCGTAGTGGCCCAAGGCGATGTGTCAGTCTCAACCATCGAGCATTGCATGGCAGCCCTGTATGCCTTGGGCGTTGACAATGTGCTCATCAAGGTTGATGCCCCCGAGATACCCATCCTCGATGGCAGCTCGCGCATTTATGTCGAGGAGATTACAAGAGTAGGCCTCGAGGAGCAGGATGCCGACAAGGATTTCTATGTGGTCAAGCATAAGATGGAGATTGTCGATGAGAAGACCGGCAGCAAAATCATGGTGCTACCCGACGATGAGTTCTCAGTCGAGGTTAAGGTCAATTTCAATTCGCCAGTGCTGCAAAACCAGTTCGCTTCGATGGAGCATGTGAGCGAATTTGCCGAGAAGATAGCCCCCTCGCGCACCTTTGTGTTCGTGCGCGAAATCGAGCCTCTGCTCAATGCCAACCTCATCAAGGGCGGCGACCTCGACAATGCCATCGTAATCTACGATTCGCCGCTGAGCCAAGAGCAGCTCGACCATATCGCCGACCTCGCTGGCGCCCCTCACCGCAAAGCCAGCAAATTTGGCTACATCAACGACTTTGAGCTCTACTCTGTCAACGAGCCCGCTCGCCACAAGCTGCTCGACGTAATCGGCGACACCGCTCTCATCGGCCGTCCCCTCAAGGGCAAGATCATTGCCACCAAGCCCGGCCACACAATCAACTGCAAATTCGCCAAGCTAATACGCCGCGAAATCAAGCGCCAGAATGTGCAAGCTCCCGTCTACAATCCCAATGTGCCACCGTTGATGGACAACATGCAGATACGAGAGCTCCTGCCCCACCGCTACCCCTTCCTCTTGGTCGACAAGATCATCGACAAGGGTGCAAACTACATTGTGGGCGTGAAAAATATCACCGCCAACGAGCCTTTCTTCCAGGGCCACTTCCCCCAGGAACCTGTGCTCCCCGGCGTGCTGCAAATCGAGGCCATGGCCCAGACCGGCGGTCTGCTGGTGCTCAGCATGGTCGACGACCCCAAGAAATACTCAACCTATTTCATGAAGATCGATAATGTCAAGTTCCGCCAGAAGGTTGTGCCGGGCGACACTCTGATATTCCATGTCTCTTTCATGACCGAGCTGCGACGCGGCTGCGCTATGATGAAGGGTTTGGCCTTTGTCGGCGAGAAGCTTGTGACTGAGTGCGAGTTCATGGCCCAGATCGTTAAAAACAAATAGACAATGAATCAACCATTAGCTTACATACATCCCAACGCACGAGTGCACGAAAGCGTGGTGATTGACCCATTCGTCACCATAGGCCCCAACGTGGAGATTGGCGAAGGCTCCCACATCGGCAGCAGCGCCACCATTATGGAGGGCACTCGCATTGGCAAAAATTGCAACATATTCCCCAGCGCCGTGATTGGAGCCGTGCCTCAAGACCTGAAATTCAAAGGCGAGGATTCGGTGGCAATCATTGGCGACAACACCACCATACGCGAGTGCGCCACCGTGCATCGCGGCACTGCCTCAAAGGGCAAGACCATAGTGGGCAGCAACTGCTTGATCATGGCCTACTGCCATGTGGCTCACGACTGCGTGGTGGGCAACAATGTGATCATGTCAAATGCTACCCAGCTTGCTGGCGAGGTGGTAGTTGACGATTTCGCCGTGATCGGCGGTGGCACCCTGGTACACCAGTTCTGCCACATCGGCCGCAACGTGATGATCCAGGGCGGAGCCTTGATCAACAAAGACATCCCGCCGTTTGTCAAGGCAGCCCACGAGCCTATCGCTTTTGCCGGCGTCAACATCATAGGTCTGCGCCGCCGAGGTTTCTCGAGCGAGATAATCGACGAGATACAAGACGTGTATCGCTTCCTTTACCTCTCGGGCCTCAATTTCTCTGACGCTATCGACCGCATCGAGGCTGAGCTGCCCAAGACCCCCGAGCGCGACCAAATCATAAACTTCGTCAGGGAGTCAAAGCGCGGCATCATCCGTGGTTTCAACCGATAAGACATAAAATACGACAAGGAGAGGGGCCGGAGGGCTCGTCGCTTGGCTCTCAATGGGCCAAGAGGAAAGTCCGGGCAACACAGAGCAGCGAACTCCCGAAACGAGAGCTATCGGCAACGGTAGAGAAGTGTGACAGAAAACAACCGCCGGGCCCCACCGGCAAGGGTGAAAAGGCGGGGTAAGAGCCCACCGGACGCCACAGCGATATGGCGTGCCGCACACCTTTCGCGTTGCAAGGTCATGTAAACCGGCATATATGGGTTGCTCGCTCATCGCCGGAGGGTAGACCGCTTAGATAAATGGCGAGCGGTGCAGCGTAATTCCCTCACCAGGGAAAATGCCTGTCCCACATAACTCGGCTTATACTCTGACCCCTCCCCTCGTCGTTTTTTCCCATCTTGCTCACGGCCCATGCCAGTAACGTAGCACTCATAACTCATAACTAATAACTCAACCCTCAATCATGGACTCATGGTGGACATCGCCCCTTGAGGACGACAACGGAAATCTAATAATGGTGACCGGGCGGAAAGACATTGAGAAGTTCCGCTCTAATCCACGCTACAACATCCGCATCAATATCACCCTCCCCTACGAGGCTACCTCCAATGGCATGCCTACCGACAAGGAGGCTGAGGTGCTCGACGATGTGCTTGAGCGGATGCAGGCAGAATTGAAGTCTGACCCGGTAGCGGTGCTCACTGGCATTTATACCGGCGCTGGCAAGCGCGAGATGGTATTCTACACAACATCCACTTTTATTTTCAACAAGAAGCTTAACACCGCTCTGGCCACTCTCCCCTTGCTGCCGCTCGAAATAACGGCTGAAAACGATCCAAACTGGGAGGAATATGACGAGATGCGCGACCTGAGCGAAATCAATTGACCTCTATCATTAGCGAGAATCATGAAAGACATCCTTACACGTACAATCTCAGGCATCATTTACGTTGCACTGTTCGTAATAGCCCTCCTGCTTGGCTGGCCATTCTTCCTGGGCCTCACTGCTATTTTCGCCATTCTTGGCATCATTGAGTTCAACCGTCTGACCTCGCCCGAAAATTCGCTCGTGGCTCTCTTCATCGACGGCTTGGCTACCATTATGATTGTGCTCACCCCATCGATATTCACTCCTCACGGGCTGCATTGGGGAGCATTCTTCGGCTTCTCGGTGCTCGGGTGCTTCCTGTTGCGCCTGATCATCACTCTCTTTGATTACTCTCCATCAGCATTTTCTAATTTGGCTCATTCGGTCTTCGGCGTGATATACGTTGGCTTGCCTTTGGCATTGCTCAATGCCACCTATATGATGCTGCCCGAGTGCAAATGGGTGGTGCTGTGCATGCTGATTCTGATATGGCTCAACGACACCGGCGCATTCTGCTTCGGCTCAATGCTCGGCAAGCGCAAACTGTGCGAGCGCCTCTCGCCCAAAAAGTCGTGGGAAGGTTTCTGGGGAGGCATGGGCTGTTGTCTGGCTTTCAGCGTGGCAGCATTCTACATTTTCAGATTTTTCCCCTTGGTGTCATGGCTGATTTTCGGAGCTCTGGTTTGCCTATTCTCCACTTGGGGCGACCTGCTTGAGTCTCTCATCAAGCGTTCGATGCATGCCAAGGATTCGGGCCATCTGATTCCCGGCCATGGGGGCATCCTCGACCGTATCGATTCGTTGCTGCTCGTGGCTCCCGTCACATTCATCTTCACCGTGGTTATGGTTTTTTGGTACGGCACTCTGATTTGAGTTTGTCGCCAAGAGACGCCCAAATGGGTTGTCTTTTGGCCCTCTAATGTCAAAAATATTAAAAATTTGAACTTTTTGTTAGATATATTTGTAAATTTAATGATAAAGGGTTAACTTTGCTTATTAACATATTTAACACTCACCTTTTAACAACACAGCAGTCACCTACTTAGTAACTAAGCATTACGAATATATCATAATACCAATATTCCTTAAATCATGGAACAAAACGATCTTTTAAACCAGGTGAAGCAGCGTGCTTTGGCATGGCTCACCGATAGCTACGACCCCGAGACTCGAGCCGAGGTTAAACGTATGCTTGAATCTGAAGATTCAACCGAGCTCATCGAATCATTCTACAAAGACCTTGAATTCGGCACTGGCGGCCTCCGCGGCATCATGGGTGCTGGCACAAACCGCATGAACATCTACACCGTGGGCGCAGCTACCCAGGGCCTCGCCAACTACCTGAAAGAGGCATTTGCTGACCTGCCCGAAATCTCGGTTGTGGTTGGTCATGACGTGCGCAACAACTCACGCAAGTTTGCCGAAATCGTCGCCGACATCTTCTCAGCCAACGGCATCAAGGTTTATCTGTTCGAGAGCTTCCGTCCTACCCCCGAGCTTTCGTTCGCTATCCGCCACCTCGGCTGCCAGAGCGGTGTCAACATCACTGCTTCGCACAATCCCAAAGAATATAACGGCTACAAGGCATACTGGGCCGACGGCGCTCAGATCATCGCTCCCCACGACGTCAACATCATCAACAATGTTGAGAAGATCAAAGATGTCAAGGAAATCAAATTCCAGGGCGACAAGTCAAAAATCCAGATTATCGGTGAAGAGATGGACAACGCATTCCTCGCTGCCATCAAGACCCTCTCGCTCGATCCCGAGGTTTGCAAGCGTCACCATGACCTCAAGATCGTCTACACCCCGATCCACGGCACCGGCGTGAAGATGATTCCTGATTCGCTCCGCAACTACGGATTCACCAATATTATCCACGTGCCCGAACAAGACATCCCATCGGGCGACTTCCCAACCGTAGAATCTCCCAACCCCGAAGTGCCCTCAGCTATGGCTATGGCTATCGCAAAGGCTAAGGAGGTCAACGCCGACGTTATCTTCGCTTCTGACCCCGATGCCGACCGTATCGGCTGCGTGGTGCGTCTGAGCAACGGCGAATATCAGCTGCTCAATGGCAACCAGATCGTGATGATTCTGCTCAACTACATCATGGTCCGCAACCGTGAGATGGGCCGTCTGCTCGGCAACGAGTACATCGTCAAGACCATCGTTACCACCGAGACCATCCGCGCTATCGCTCGCAACAACAATGTGCGCATGTATGACTGCTACACCGGCTTCAAGTGGATTGCTTCTGTGATCCGCGACCTCGAGGGCAAGATGCGCTACATCGGCGGCGGCGAAGAGAGCTACGGATTCCTCGCTGAGGACTTCGCTCGCGACAAGGACTCTGTTTCCGCTATCTCGCTGATGGCCGAGATCGCCGCTTGGGCTAAGGACCGCGGCCTCGACTTCAACCAGATGCTCCAGGATATCTATGTAAAGAATGGCTTCTCGCTCGAAGAGGGCATCTCCGTGGTGCGCAAGGGCAAGAGCGGCGCTGAGGAAATCCAGGCCATGATGAAGAATTTCCGCGAGAATCCTGTCAAGGAACTCGCTGGCAGCCCCGTGGTGACAATCAAGGACTATGCCGACCTCAACGAGACCGACGTGCCCACTGGCAATGTCACCAAGATGGACTTCCCCACCACCAGTAACGTGCTCCAATACTTCACCGCCGACGGCACCAAGGTGTCGATCCGTCCCTCGGGCACAGAGCCTAAGATCAAGTTCTACATCGAGGTGCATGACAAGCTCGACTGCGCTGAGCACTACGATGAGGTTACCGCTAAAGCTCATGACAAGATTGCTGATATCAAAAAGCAGCTTGGCATATAATAACCATACACTAATCACCATCTAACACTTGTTATGGATTTTATCACAAACGAAAAGCTTACCATCGTGGGAGCTGCTGGCATGATCGGCTCCAACATGGCTCAGACCGCTATCATGATGCGTCTGACCAACAACATCTGCCTGTATGACGTGTTCTCGCCCGAAGGCGTGGCCGAGGAAATGCGCCAGTGTGGTTTTGACCATGTCAACATCACCGCTACCACCGACCCCGAAGTAGCATTCAAGGATGCCAAGTACGTCATCTCATCAGGTGGCGCACCCCGCAAAGAGGGCATGACCCGCGAAGACCTCCTCGCCGGCAATGCTGCTGTGGCTAAGGAACTTGGTGAAAACATCAAGAAGTACTGCCCCGATGTTAAGCACGTGGTAATCATCTTCAACCCCGCCGATATCACCGGCCTCGTAACCCTCCTCTACTCGGGCCTCAAGCCCAACCAGCTCAGCACCCTCGCTGCTCTCGATAGCACTCGTCTGCAGAGCGCTCTCGCCAAGCACTTTGGCATCGAGCAGTACAAGGTGCGCAACTGCTGCACATTCGGCGGCCATGGCGAGCAAATGGCTGTGTTCGCATCGCCCGTTACCATCGACGGCACTCCGCTGCTCGACATAATCGGGACTGGCAAGACAGTCAATGGCATAGCTCTCTCATGCGAGGAGTGGGATGCCATGAAGAAGGCTGTGACCCAAGGCGGAGCCGCTATCATCAAGCTGCGCGGCCGTTCTTCGTTCCAGAGCCCATCGTATCTCTCAGTCGAGATGATCGGTGCCGCTATGGGTGGCGAAGAGTTCAAATGGCCGGTGGGCTGCTACGTAGCCAGCGAGAAATACCATCACATCATGATGGCTATGCCCTCGCGCCTGACCAACGATGGCGTCTACACCAAGATTGTGACCGGTACAGACCAAGAAATGGCCGACCTCGACAAGAGCTATGGCCACCTCTGCGCCCTCCGCGACCAAGTGATCGCTATGGGTGTGCTGCCCGCTATCGATCAGTGGAAGTCCATCAACCCGAATCTCTAAGCACTCTCTAACCCCAAGGCACTCCCTCTCTCCCATCAGAGGGAGTGCCTTTCTATTCCATCTCCTATGCAGGTACTTTACGAGGACAATCACATAATAGTTGTCAATAAAGCCTCAGGAGAAATCGTGCAAGCCGACAAGACTGGCGACAAACCCCTGAGCGAAATAGTCAAAGAATATATTAAGGAAACCTACGCTAAGCCCGGCAATGTTTTCCTCGGCGTGGCTCATCGCCTCGACCGCCCAGTCAGTGGCGCTGTGGTGTTTGCCCGCACCAGCAAGGCTCTGACCCGGCTCAACGACATGTTTCGCCAAGGCAAGGTGCACAAGACTTATTGGGCCATCGTACGCAACCGACCGCCAAAAAATGCCGACCTGCTTACCCATTATCTTACATCAGTCGAGAAAAACAACAAGACTTACGTTTGTCCGATACCCAAGGATGGTGCGAAGGAGGCCAAATTGGAATATCGCTTGATAGCAAGTTCTGACCGTTACCATTTACTCGAGGTCAACCTGCTCACCGGCCGCAAGCACCAAATCAGAGCGCAGCTGGCTGCAATCGGCTGCCCCATCAAGGGCGACCTCAAATATGGCGACACTCGCAGCAATCCTGATGGCAGCATCTCTCTGATGGCTCGCCGCATTCAATTTATACATCCGGTATCCAACAAGCCAATAGACATCACGGCTCCAGTCCCCGATGATACTCTGTGGCACGCTGTTGCCCAATCAAAAGCCAATGAATAAAGAAGACCTCAAAATAGTATTTCTCGGCACGCCCGACTTCGCAGTCGAGAGTTTGAGCCGATTGGTTGATGGCGGTTACAATGTAGCAGCCGTAGTGACTATGCCCGACAAACCAGCCGGACGTGGCCATCATCTGCTGCAATCGCCAGTCAAGCAATGCGCCCTCAAATACGGACTGCCGGTGCTTCAACCCGCCAATCTCAAAGATCCGGCTTTTGTTGAGGAATTGCGCAGCATCGGTGCTGACCTATTCATAGTGATAGCATTCCGCATGCTGCCTCAGGTGGTGTGGCAAATGCCGAGATTGGGTACTTTCAATCTCCACGCATCATTGCTGCCTCGCTACCGAGGAGCTGCCCCCATCAATTGGGCAATCATCAATGGCGACACTGAGACCGGAGTCACCACATTCTTCCTAAAGCATGAAATCGACACCGGCGACCTCATTGCCCAAGAGAGGATTGATATCCTGCCATCCGACAATCTGGGCTCGGTTCATGACAAGCTGATGATGCTCGGTGCTGACCTCACTATCCGCACTGTCGAGGATATCCTCAAGGGAGAGCTGTGCCCAATCCCGCAGGATCAACTGCTCAATGGCGAGGAGCCAACACCTGCCCCCAAGATTTTCAAAGACACTTGCAAAATCGACTGGACACGCCCTGCCGTCTCTATCCATAATCTGGTCAGGGGATTGTCGCCATATCCGGCTGCCTGGACAGAGATTCCCATGGATGGCCGCGCTCCCTTGGCTATGAAAGTATTGGAGACCTCGGTTTCTTCTCAACCCTCAACTGGCGAGCCGGGTACTATCTCAGTATCTAATAATCGGTTGATGGTCAACACTGCCGACAATCAGATCGAGATATTGCGCTTGCAGCCTCAGGGTAAAAAACCAATGTCTGCCGCCGACTATCTGCGCGGCGCTCGCCTATGATAGCTCCACTGGCCGAGAGAATGAGGCCCAAAACTCTCGACGACTACATAGGGCAGAACCATTTGGTAGGACCTGGCGGAATCATACGCAATATGATAGAGCAGAGTTCGGTGGCCTCGTTCATCCTCTGGGGCCCTCCCGGCGTGGGCAAGACTACTATAGCTCGCATCATCGCCAACAGCACCAAGAGCAAATTTTTCACCCTCTCGGCCGTAACCTCGGGCGTCAAGGAGGTGCGCGAGGTGCTGGACCAATGCAAGCGCGAGGCATCAAGCATGTTCAATGCCGGCAGGCCAATCCTATTTATTGATGAGATACACCGGTTCAGCAAAAACCAGCAAGACAGTCTGCTCGGAGCCGTAGAGAGCGGCATCGTGACCTTGATTGGAGCCACAACCGAGAATCCATCATTCGAAGTAATCCGTCCTCTGCTCTCTCGCGCACAGGTCTACACTCTCAAGCCTCTCGAAGAGGTGGAATTGCAAACCCTGCTTGACCGCACCATCGAGAGAGACGAAATCCTGAGCAAGCGCGAAGTCAAGGTCGAAGAGACTACTGCCCTATTCCGTTTCTCAGGCGGTGATGCTCGCAAACTGCTCAACATCATTGAGTTAATCGACCAATCTACACCCCACGGACAACCATTGGTCATCAACAATGAGATAGTAATCAACCGGCTGCAAGAGAATCCGCTCGCTTATGACAAGACGGGCGACATGCACTACGATATCATCTCCGCCTTTATCAAAAGCGTGCGCGGCAGCGACCCCGATGGCGCAGTCTATTGGCTGGCCCGAATGATTGAAGGCGGCGAAGACCCTATCTTCATTGCTCGCCGCTTGGTGATTCTCGCCGCTGAGGATATCGGTCTGGCAAATCCCAATGCTCTGCTTTTGGCCAACGCTTGCTTTGACACTGTGCAAAAAATAGGCATGCCCGAGGGCCGAATCCCACTATCGGAATGTACCATCTACTTGGCCACCTCGCCCAAGAGCAACTCAGCATACTTGGCTATCGACAAGGCCTTGGCTTTGGTGCGCCAGACTGGCAATCAACCGGTGCCGCTGCCCATACGCAATGCCCCGACTAAGCTGATGAAGGATCTTGGCTACCACGCCAACTATCTCTACGCCCATGATTATCCCGGCAATTTCGTGGTGCAACAGTATCTGCCCGACACTCTGCAAGGCACTCGCCTGTATGAGCCAGGGCAAAATCCGCAAGAGGCAACAATTGCCGAGCGCCAACGACAACGTTGGGGACGCTAAGGCATTTTCCCTAAACCTTTTAGCCCTGTTGGGGGTTATTCTATTGATAGGAAACAGCTAAAACCTCTTATTATGGAATACTCACAACAAATCAAACAAACAGTGGCTGCGCTTGTGGAATTCTATTCTCAAGACAATGCTAATTGCGAGGCTATGGCCCCGGTGGTACAACGTGTGAGAGAGCGCATCGGCGACCTCTCTGCCCAAGTAATTACCATAGATGTCAACGCTGACCCGCGTCTTGCCGACCGCGAGAAGATTGAGACCCTCCCCACCTTCATCGTTTACCGCTATGGCCGCGCTCACTGGCGCGCTACCGGCATCGTCAGCGAGGATGACTTGTTTGACCACCTGGCTGCTTCGGCAGACCCAACACCGGCCAACGAACTTGGCAAGCGCTAAGCCCCGGCTCGCAACAGAGCATCGATCTGCAACAGCAACGAATGACTATCGTCATTTAAGATAACACTGGCGTCGGATGGCCAACTGGCCGATTGCGACGCCATTCTTTTTTCTACCTGCTCGCGCGTCAGGCCGCTGCGCAGCATCACTCGAGCTACCCGCACATCTCGCGGCGAATCCACTACCCATACGTCATCTACCACCTTGTCAAGTCCGCTCTCTTTGAGAATAGCCGTCTCGACAAAAGCCCGGCCCTTCTGTGCCTTAGCCCACTCCATCAGGTCGCGCTTTACCGCTCCATGCACTATCGCATTGAGTGTAGCCAATTTTTCGGCATCGCCAAATACGATTGCAGAGAGTCTGGGGCGATCAATCGAGCCGTCGGCTCGAATCGCCTCGGTAGAAATTTCACGTGAAATCTGATTTTTGAGCTCTGCGCTATTGTCCATTATGCGCTTGGCATGGGTATCGCAGTCGTACACCGGATATCCCATAGCCCTCAGCACCTGTGACACCACCGACTTACCAGCTCCTATGCCACCTGTGATAGCTATGAGGTTCATTGTTGCTCAAGTATGAAATCTACACTGTCGGTCGACAAAAACACATTAGTGAAATCCTTAGGAGCGTACACCAAATTGACGGCAATGCGCTCGCTGAGCGAATCAGTGACTGTGCGGTAGTCGGCCTCGACTCTGAATTTTGGATCTGATTCTGATTTTTTATAGATGCTCATGGGCACCATATAGTACACCTCTACCTGCGATGGCACTGCGATCAGCTTCATGCCCCGGGGCACATTCACTGGCACCACGCTCACCTTTCTGGTCTTGCTGATTAACGGCTCGACCTCGATGCTCACGTCCACGCTGTCGGGGATTGCGCGCGAGCGCTCGGGCACTACCAATGGCACCCTCATCACCTGAGACTTGCGCACATCATTGAGCACAATTTTCTTGGTATGGATGCTTTTGAGCATGGTGTTGACATCGTTGAGCGAGTATAGCGTCACCGAGTCGGTAAGTGTGCGCGGCTTGTTGACCAATACGTATTGGGGGGCTGGCACGACATGGGCATCCAGCTTGACTGGCAGTTTTATGCCCGGCTGAGAGGTAAAAGTCACCGATAGAGAGTCGGGAGTGACTGATAGTATCTGGGCACTCCCTCCCCCTACGATGCTGCGGAAGAAGGCTTTCATCGAAGCCTCGCTGAATAGGATTTTGTTGCCCGACCGATACTGTCGATAGTCGATGGTCATCGTCGGGGCTTTATGCCACCAATATTTCATGAGCTGCGAGCCCTTGGCTCTGACGCTCACATTGATGGCTTCGGGTATGGGGGATACGCGTGTTAGCGAATCTGGTACGTTGGTGATGCGCACACCGCAGCGCAAATCGCGCTGAGTGTCCTCGTTGAGGGCAAGGATTACCCACAGCACGGCCGAAAGCACAAGGAAGACAAGGAATGTGATGACATTCCTGCCTTCTCGCGATTTGAGCCTACGCAACAGCTCTTCGTACTTCTTGCCCAAGTCTTTTTACTTGTTTTGAGAATTGTTTTGAGCGTCTTGGATAGCGGCATCGGCATCAGCTGCAGCATATACGCAGTTTTTGTCGACAGTGATTTTCACATTGGGGGCGATTTCGACCACAAATGTGGTATCTTTCACTTCGCACACCTTGCCATAGATACCGCCTTGGGTAAATACGCGCGACCCCTTTTCGAGCTTGGCGCGCTCCTCGCGTATCTTTTTCTGGCGCTTGTTTTGCGGACGGATCATGAAGAAATAGAAAATCACGATCAGGATGATGATCATGAAGATGCCGCTGAAGCCGCCAGCTGCTTCGGCCTGGGCCTCTTGCAAGAGAATGTAATTGGTAATCATTTTGGTTTATTATTGATCTATTGTTTTTTGGCTTTGGAGACCCGAGGTGGAACCTCGGGGCACTCGACTGCCCTACTTATTCCTTTTGACTTTTGACTTTTGACT
>NWBJ01000039.1:6932-25105 GCA_002633115.1 Muribaculaceae bacterium Zag1 | reverse complement strand
TGACTTTTGACTTTTGACTTAATTACTTTTTATGGATGATTCCCTGCTCGTTGAGGTATTTGATTACTGAGTCAAGGATGCCGTTGATAAAGCTGCCGCTCTTCTCGGTGCTGTAGCCATTGGCGATATCCACATATTCGTTTACAGTCACCGGCACGGGAATGGCTGGATAATTGATGAGCTCGGCAATGGCAGTAGTGAGGATTACGATATCCATATAAGCCAAGCGCTCGGGATCCCAGTTGCTTCGCTCGATAAACATCTCTATGTACTCGCGGTACTGGTCCTGGTTCTTGACAGCAAGCATAAACAGCTCCGGACCGAACTTCTCATCCTCCAAGTCCTTAAACTTGGGCAGCAGCGTGATCGGATGCTCGGGGTCGGAGGTTGCGATATGGCGCAATGACTTGAGCAAGAATGTGCCCATGATCTGCAGATCATCGTTCCAGAACACTGACTTGTCCTCCAATTCTTCGGCCAGAGCATCTGACGGCAGAATGATTGTGCGCATCACGTCGCGCCAGAACTCGGCATCGGTCTGCAGGGTATGGTTTTCCTGCTCAAGATAGGCCTTGTACAGGTCTGAAGCCAGAATCTGGTCGAGCAACTCGCGCAACAGCGGAGTCGACTGCTTGTTACGCTCTATCTTGTATTCCTTCATCAACTGAGCCAATTGCTCATGATTGGCCAAATAGTCGACAAGGCGATTGTCGATAAAGCGCGTATTGGGATTCAGGTCAGCGGATGTGGCCAAATGCTTTGCCTTGGCATTCTCCAGACGGCGCTCCTGCTCATCGGTGAGGTCGAGAATCAGTGCGAACAGGCTCAGATACAGCTCATAAGCCTTGTCAAGCGAGGTCACCAAGTCGCTTTTGGCCTTGGTCAGGAGCTGGCGCGAATCGACATACGAGCGGAGCGTCTCGGTCAGAGCTTTCACACCCTGGCTGAACCCTTGGTGGGTAAACTCGGTGTTTTGGCGCAGCAATTGCATTAGGTCTTGATCCTTAGCGATGATGGTCTCCATGATTGTAGTCCAGAGAGCCACATCGTCGGCCAGCTCGCGCACCTTTTTCTTGCTGTAATCGTTGAACACAGCCGAGGCCACGATCTTGTCATGCACTTTTTGCAACACTGGGTCGAGCACGTCGACTCGGGAGTTTCCTCTGAGAATCACGCTGCGAATCGCATCGTTGATGCTTAAAGCCTTGGCCACCTTGTTGGCCGAAAGGATACGGTTGACTGATATGTGAGGTGCTTTTTCTCCGCTTTTCACAGAGTAGCCAGACAGCTCGAGCAAGAACAAGAGCAAATTGATATAGACGCTGTAGGCGTATCTCTTATCTCGCGAGGCAGATTCCGGGGCATCATTGATTTTGAATTCACTGCGAGTGAGCAGATATGAATATAGCATCTGCACCACTTTGATTCTGATTAGAACTCGATTTACCATTGTCGATTTCGCTTGTCAATGTGTTATTACAAGTGCAAAGTTACGAAATTTATTCGTAACTTTGCCCATAAGCCACTTAAAAACGGTAAGAATAATCTACAGATTAGGCCAAAGAGTTCCATCCTTGGGCCTTTAGGGTCATTTCTTGGCCATCGCGCGTCACAAGTGCGGCTCCAAGTTCGGGCTTGGTGATGTATCCTATCACTTTCACGCCAGGCATCTTCTCCATCTTTTCATGGTCGGTGAGTGGCACGGTGAAGAGCAGCTCATAATCTTCGCCGCCGTTGAGCGCGGCTGTGACCAGGTTCATGTTTAGCTCCTCGGCCATCAAGGCTGTCTGATAGTCGATGGGGATACGGTCTTCGTACACTCGGCAGCCGCATTTGCTCTCCTCGCAGATATGCATCAGTTCTGACGACAATCCGTCGGAGATATCCATCATCGATGTAGGCTTGATTCCAGCCTCCTTGAGTTGCTTGATGATGTCGGCTCGGGCCTCGGGCTTAAGTTGCCGCTGCACCAGGTATTCCTTGCCGCTGAAGTCGGGCTGGAAGTCTTTCTGCCCGGCTGAGGCGGCTTTCTCCCTCTCCAACAGCTGCAATCCCATGTAGGCTGCGCCCAGGTCGCCGCTCACGCAGATCAGGTCGGTCTCCTTGGCTCCGCTGCGCAGTATGGCCTGACCCTTCTCGACATCGCCGATGCAAGTGATGCTGATCACCAAGCCTTGGCGCGAGGCAGAGGTATCTCCGCCCACCAGGTCTACGCCATAATCCTCGCAAGCGAGGCGTATGCCGGCATAGAGTTGCTCAAGATGCTCGACTGTGAATCGGCTCGACACGCCGAGCGACACTGTGATCTGTCGCGGGGTGCCACCCATGGCCACAATGTCAGAGAAATTTACGATGGCCGACTTATAGCCCAGATGCTTAAGCGGCACATAAGTGAGATTGAAATGCACGCCCTCGAGCAGCAGGTCGGTGGTAACGAGCACATCGGTCTCGGGATAGGAAAGCACAGCCGCATCGTCGCCCACGCCTTTGTGGGTCGATGCGTTGCGCGATTCCAAACCTTGGGTGAGATGGCGTATTAAGCCAAACTCACCCAATTGTGATATTTCAGTCTGTCGTTCTTCCACAGATTTATGGATTAGCAACGGTTAACCAATTCTTTGATGATTGCCAGCGTAGTGGGCTGAGCAACGACGGCTGCTTGCTGCACCTCTTCGTGCGATGGCACTTGGGTGATGTCCTTGCCGCCAAGGTCGGTGATGACTGAGAGGCCGAATACCCTCATGCCAGCATGGTTGGCCACGATTACCTCAGGCACTGTGCTCATGCCCACCGCATCGCCGCCGATGATGCGGAAGTATTCATACTCAGCCGGGGTCTCAAATGTCGGGCCGGTCACGCCTACATACACGCCGTGCATGATGCGCAGACCCTGCTCATCGGCTATCTGGTCGGCCAGTTTCACAAGCTCCTTATTGTAAGCCTCGGTCATTGCCGGGAAGCGTGGGCCGAGCGAGTTGTCGTTCTTGCCGCGCAGAGGGCTCTCCGGGAACAGGTTGATGTGGTCGGTGATGATCATCACATCGCCAACGCGAAATTCCTTGTTCATGCCCCCGGCAGCGTTTGACACAAAGAGGGTATCGACGCCAAGTTCCTTCATCACCCTGACAGGGAATGTCACTTGCTTCATGTCGTATCCCTCATAGTAGTGGAAACGACCCTGCATGGCGATCACGCGCTTGTTGCCAAGACGTCCGAATATCAAGTTGCCGCTGTGGCCCTCGACTGTCGAGACAGGGAAATTAGGGATTTGTGAGTATGGGATGTACTGCTTGTCGTCCATGTAATCGACGATTGAGCCAAGGCCAGTGCCGAGGATAATGGCAGTGGTAGGAATGTCGGCTACCTGCGAGCGCAGATAGTCGGCGGTCTGTTTGATTTTCTCGATCATTGCTGTGCTTAGTTTAGTATGGTATATTACTTAATATAAAACACTCTAAGTCAGAGAATGGTTTAGATTCGTTTTGATTTTATGGTCTTGCGGATGGCCTCGACAAAGGTGTCGCTTTCATCGCGCATGAAGTCGACATTTACTGGCAGATAATAGATTGCGTGCTTGAGATCATGCGGGAAATACGGGCAATTCATCATCCTCACGGCATCCTTCTCGGTAGTGATGATGAAATTGCGCTTGCCCTCCATAGTCTCAAATCGGGTCTGCAGCGTAGCCATGTCTTTGCGCGTGAATGTGTGATGGTCGGGGTACAGATTCACTCTCACCTTGGGCTTGAATCGCTTGATGAATTTCACAAACGGCTTGGGGTTGGCAATTCCAGCCACGCACAGCAGCCTGTCCTCCTCGGTGAGCCATTCCAATGACGGAGCTACGGGCGGAGCTTGCTCGGGGAATACCGGCTGCAGATTGGCATAGACATAGCGAGAGAAGAAAAGTTTCTGGCCTGACATCAGCTTCAGGTTGTCCTCAAAGATTCTAAGGTCGAGGGCAGTCACCCTCTCGGGACATTTCGTAGCGACCACGATGTCGGCGCGGTTCATGCCCTTGGGCGATTCGCGCAGTCGGCCATAAGGCAACAACTTGTCTTTGAATACCGGTCGACCGTACTCGGTGAGCACTACGGCAACAGTGGGCTTGACATAGCGATGCTGGAAAGCGTCATCGAGGATTATCAAGTCAATATGCGGGTCTACGCGGAGCATTTCGGTGATGCCCTTCACTCGGTCTTCGCACACGGCTACAGCAACTTCGCAACCGAATTTATGGTAGATTTGGTAAGGCTCGTCGCCAATGTCGATGGGGCGCGAATTGCGAGTGGCCATCACGAATCCGTGGGTGCCTCGCTTGTAACCACGGCTCAGCACTCCTATGTGATAGCTATGGCGCAGATGCTCGATTATGTATTCCACATGAGGCGTCTTGCCAGTGCCACCCACAGCAAGATTACCTACAACGACCACCGGCACGTCAAACTCGCGCTCCTTAAGTATATGCAGGTCAAACATCAGATTTCTCACAGCGGTCACCAGCCCATATATTTTAGATATGGGGAGCAACACCAACTTTGAGAATATCTTGCGCTTACTCATCTGCTTACATTAATATTTTGCTTTTGGCCCTTGTGACCACCGAGGTAAAACCTCGGGGCACTCGACTGCTCTAATCCTCCTTGTCCCTTAGTTTATTATGATTTCTTCCATACGGGTTTGCAAGGGTGAGGCGTTTGACAACTCCCACGCGGCTTTGATGCAGTCGCGGATTTCGCCTTGCGGTATCAGTTGGGCGTTGATCGACGGCATGTCGCCCATAAGCAGGTCGAGCCACTTGTCCTTGATAGCCGGATAGTTGACATATCGGTCGCTATCCATACCCAGCTGAGTAGCCAGCGCATTGATAGCAGCCGACAGGCTCCCAATTTCATCAACCAAGCCAATGCGCAGTGCTGTGGTGCCATCCCATACGCGGCCTCCGCCAATTGCCTTGACCGAATCAATGGGAATATGTCGGCCTTCGGCCACGCGAGAAGTGAAGGTTTCGTAACCGCGCTCAACATAGCTTTGCATTCCAGCTGCCTGAGCGGGCGTCATCTGACTGTATAGGTTGGGGAAATTGGCGTTGCGATTAGTCTCGACTGTCTCAAACTTCAGGCCAATCTTGTCGGTAAGCAGATTCTTGGCATTGGGAATAAGACCGAAGATACCAATCGAACCGGTCAGAGTAGCGGCATCGGCAAAGATTCGGTCGGCGCCGCACGAGATGTAATATCCGCCCGATGCGGCATAGTCGCCCATCGACACGTAGAATGGCTTGCCGGTAGCCTTGAAATCCTCAAGGGCTTTCCAGATCTGCTCTGAGGCGAAAGCGCTGCCGCCTCCCGAGTTGACGCGTAGTACCAAACCCTTCACCTTGTCATTCTCGGCAAGCTTCTGAATCTCTGGCACTAATTTGGTGGCCACGATGCCGCTCTTGCCATCATCGGTGATGGATCCCACGGCATACAACACGGCGATGTGTTTCTTTTCTGAATTGCCCAGTTTGCCCTTGGCCTCTAAATACTCAGCCGGAGTCACCTTGGGCAGGTCATCGTCTTCCTTTACATTGAGCTCTGCTTTCAGTTGTTTCTCCACCTCTGAGCGATACAGGAGTTCGGTGACCATCTTGCTCTCGACATATTTCTCGGGAGCCCAAGTCATCGACAAACCATCTGCCCACGAGTTGACTTGAGCTACATCTACGCCTCTCGCCTCAGCCATTTGCCCGGAGATGCCACTCCAAATCTGGGTCAGGAACTCTGTAGTCTGTCGGCGACTCGGTTCGCTCATCGATGTGCGGATATAAGGCTCAACGGCGCTTTTGAACTCGCCCACCTTTACTACTTGCACCTCTATGCCGAGTTTCTTGAGCACATCAGTATAAAATACGGTGGTGGCAGCCAGACCATGCACATCGATCATGCCCACCGGGTTTAGGTACAGCTTGTCGGCCACTGTCGATACGTAGTAGTCGCCTTGCATAAAATTGTCGCTGTAGGCGTAGACCCACTTGCCGGCATCCTTGAATTTTTGCAAAGCCTCGACAATCTCGCTGCGCGATGCGATGCCCAGCGATGAGCCTTTGCAATCGATGTACACGCCCTTCACTTCCTTGTCATCTGCCGCCAAGCGCAATGCCTCGGTAATCTGGGCCAGCGTCAGCGACGGCCCTTGGAAGTCCAAGTCGAGCAATGATTCCACGTTGAAGTCGTCTTGTCGCTCGGGGATTTCGCCTTGCAGCTCCAGGTAGAGCACTTTTGCCCCCTTGACGATGGTGTCCTTCGACAGGGCGCTTGTGGCGAGCACTGCCACTGCTACAATTGACATGAAAACGAGAATGAATAGCGATAGCCAGAAGGCAGCCATCGCGCCAAGCATTGAAATGAAGAAGCGTTTGAGCATATCTGTTAATTTTGAGATTACAAAGTTAGCGCTTTTTTCTCAATTACGAGCAATTTTGGGGAATTTGATTTGCTATTGCTTTTTTTAACGAAAAATATTTACCCCCAACGTACAAATATCCCGACTAAATAGTAAGTAAATGTGAAAAATATTTAGTAATTTTGCAAAACTAATTTTAAACATAAACAGCCGTGAAAACTAAAAATGAATGAAAACAAACCGTCAATATAAAAATTTTAAACTAACCATTAATAAAACGCGTGTCGCATTATGAATCGTCAACAACTCGATAAGATCGACCTGCAGATCCTACAAAAGCTGGCCGAAGACGGCCGCAAGCCTTACCTTGAAATCGCCCGCGAACTCGGCGTATCCGGGGCCGCTATCCACCAACGCTTGCAGAGGCTCACTTCCAAGGATGTCGTCAAGGGCACCGAGTGTTTGATCAACCCAGCAGCCCTGGGCTACGACACTTGCGCCTACATAGGCATCCTCCTCACCGACCCTACTAAATACAACAAGGTGATCGAGGAGCTCGAAAAGATTCCCGAAGTGGTGGAATGCCATTTCACAACTGGCCAGTATGACCTCTTCACCAAGGTGGTGGCTCGCAACAACGACCACCTGCTCGAGATCATACGCAACAACTTCCAGCGCCTCGACGCCATGCGCACCGAGACCCTCATTTCATTCAAAGAGGTATTCAAGCGTCAAATCCCAATAATGGACAATCTATGAAACCCCTCTGCATTGCGGCCTTGGCTGCCCTATTCCCTCCCATGGCTGCCGGAGCGAGTGATTTCGACAAAGCGTTCTCTGACTCCACCCTGCGCATCGACTACATGCTCAGCGGAAAGCCGGGCGATGTCAACATCGGCCTGCGCCACATGCACAAATGGGCCTCGTGGGGAGGCCGCAAAGGCCATCTCAAGGAAGCGCCATATACGGGCAACGGCGACATCACCGTCACCTCGCTCCTGGGCGACACCCTGTACCGCAACTCTTTCTCAACCCTCTTCAACGAGTGGCTCGACCTCGGCGACACTACTCCCAGCACTTGCCAGTTGCCTCTGCTTGTCCCCTATCCTAAGGGTAAGGTGGTGGTGACCACTCGCCTGCTCGACAAATACCACAAGGTAGTGGCCGAGGCTACCCACACCGTCGACCCAGCCGACATCCTGATCCGCAACAACCAGGCTCCGCTGCTCCCACATAAATATATAAGGAAAGGGGCCGACGCCGGCACCCACGTGGGTATTGCCTTCATGGGCGAGGGATATCGCCAAGAGGACATGGGCCAATTCTACATTGACGCCGAGCAGGCTGTCGATGCCATCCTCAGCCATGAGCCTTTCAAGGAATTGCAAGAGCGCATAGATTTCATAGCCATCGAGACTCCATCCAAGGACCAAGGCGTGAGTGTGCCAAAGAAGAATGAATGGAAAGACACCTCGTTCAAATCCCACTACTCGACATTCTACTCCGACCGTTATCTCACCTCGCCTGAGGTATTCGCCATGTACGATGCCCTGCGCGGCCTCCCAGCTCAGCACATCATCGTGCTTGTCAACACTGAGGAATACGGCGGTGGCGGCATCTACAACGCCTATACCCTTACCTCGGCTCGCCATGCCACGGCTCGTCCAGTAGTTGTGCATGAGTTCGGTCACAGCTTCGGAGGTCTCACCGACGAGTATTTCTACGAAGAGGAAGTGATGTCAGACACCTACCCCACGAGCGTCGAGCCTTGGGAACCCAACATCACCACCCTGGTCGACTTTGACAGCAAGTGGAAAGGAATGATTCCCGCTGGCACCCCGATGCCTACCGACCCCAAGGATGCCGACAAATATCCCGTAGGCCTGTACGAGGGTGGCGGCTATTCCTTCCACGGCGTGTACCGTCCAGCCGACAACTGCCGCATGCGCATCAACGAGATCGATGCCTTCTGCCCGGTTTGCCAAGCCGCTCTCAAGAGGATTATCCTTTTCTACACCGAGGAGGACTAAGCCCAGCCCCTGAGCCTTCGCTTTCTGTCCGTTAATTCCCTAATCTTTGCCCAGAATTAACAAATCGCAAATAAAATTTCTTTATTTCACGAAAAAGGCGTAAATTTGCCCAGAATTTCTACATCCGATAAAATTCAGAAAAGACAAAAGACCAATAATAACTCAATTGATTATGGACATTTCCCACATCGAACACATCGGCATCGCCGTGCCCAGCCTCGACGAAGCTATCCCCTTCTACGAGAATATGCTCGGGCTCAAGTGCTTCGCTATCGAAGAAGTCGCTGACCAAAAAGTGCGCACAGCCTTCTTTAAGGTTGGCCAGACCAAAATCGAGCTTCTCGAGGGCACAGCTCCCGACAGCGCCATCTGCAAATTCATCGCCAACAACGGAGGCCGCGGCGGCATTCAGCACGTGGCATTCGCTATCGAAGACGGCGTAGCCAACGCTTTGGCTGAGGTCGAAGCTAAGGGATGCCGACTGATCGACAAAGCTCCCCGCAAGGGCGCCGAGGGCCTCAACATCGCCTTCCTGCACCCCAAGTCAACCTGCGGCACTCTCATCGAGCTTTGCGAGGACCCAAACAAGTAACCCCCACCGATCAGGTATGAAACAACGCAAGCACATAAGCTTTAGGCCGGCTCAGAACCGGCGTAAAGCTTACGTGCTCACGTTATAAATTGCCTATCCACTTTTTTCAGCTCACATAAACCAATCAAGATAAACCAAATATCGCAATGAGCAATCAACTTGAAAAAGTAAAAGAACTCATCGAGCTTCGCACCGAGGCTCGCTTGGGCGGCGGCCAAAAGGCCATCGACAAGCAACACGAGCGCGGCAAATACACCGCTCGCGAGCGCATCCTCCAACTTCTCGACGAAGGCTCGTTTGAGGAAATAGATATGTTTGTGCGTCACCGCTGCCACAATTTCGGTCAGGAGAAGAAATCATACCTGGGCGACGGCGTTGTCACCGGTTACGGCACAATCGAGGGACGTCTCGTCTACGTCTTCGCTCAAGACTTTACCGTATTCGGCGGTTCGCTCTCCGAGACCATGGCTCTCAAGATTTGCAAGATCATGGACATGGCCATGAAGATGGGCGCTCCGGTGATCGGCCTCAACGACTCGGGCGGCGCACGTATCCAAGAGGGCATCAACGCTCTGGCTGGCTACTCAGAAATCTTCGAGCGCAACATCCTCGCCTCGGGCGTGATTCCTCAGATTTCAGCTATACTCGGTCCTTGCGCTGGTGGCGCTGTTTACTCGCCGGCCCTCACCGACTTCACAATCATGGCCAAAGGCATCTCATATATGTTCCTCACCGGCCCCAAGGTGGTGAAGACTGTGACTGGCGAAGATGTCAACCAAGAGACCCTCGGCGGCGCTGAGGTACACGCACGCAAGAGCGGTGTGACCCACTTCGCAGCCGAAGACGGCGAAGACGCTATCCGCATCGTGCGCAAGCTCTTCAGCTATATCCCCCAGAACAATCTGGAGGAGCCTCCATTGGTTGAGTGCACCGACCCGATCGACCGCCTCGAGGATTCGCTCAACGAGATCATCCCCGACTCAGCCAATCGCCCCTACGACATGTACGAGGTAATCGGCGCTATCATCGACAATGGCGAGTTCCTGGAGGTGCAGCGCGAATATGCCAAGAACATCATCATCGGCTTCGCTCGCTTCAATGGCCAGTCGGTAGGCATCGTTGCCAACCAGCCCAAGTTCATGGCTGGCGTGCTCGACTGCAACGCTTCGCGCAAGGCTGCCCGCTTCGTGCGCTTCTGCGACGCTTTCAACATCCCATTGGTAACCCTGGTCGACGTGCCCGGCTTCCTGCCCGGTACCGGACAAGAGTACAACGCTGTGATTCTGCACGGTGCCAAGCTGCTCTACGCCTACGGCGAGGCTACTGTGCCTAAGGTGACTGTGACCCTGCGCAAGAGCTACGGCGGCTCGCACATCGTGATGAGCTGCAAGCAGCTGCGCGGCGACATGAACTACGCTTGGCCTACCGCCGAAATCGCTGTGATGGGTGGCGCCGGCGCTGTCGAGGTGCTCTACGCTAAGGAAGCCAAGGCTGCCGAGGATCCCGCCAAGTATCTCAAGGAGAAGGAGGAAGAATACAACAAGCTATTCTGCAACCCCTACAATGCAGCCCGCTACGGATACATCGACGATGTGATCGAGCCACGCAACACTCGCTTCCGCATCATCCGCGCTCTGCAGCAGCTCGCTACCAAGAAGCTTACCAACCCCGCTAAGAAACACGGCAACATACCTCTTTAATATTCCGTATGAAAAGAAAATATCTGATTCTTCTGCTCGCCATCTTGGGATGCGCTACCGTAGTGTCGGCTCAAAACCGCAAGGCTCTGCGCATCAACGAGGTGATGGTGGACAACGAATCAAGCATCGTCGACGAATACGGCAACCGCTCGGGCTGGATTGAGCTTTTCAACGCCAACTACGGCCCCCTGGAGATTGCCAGCGTATTCCTCACTACCGACAGCTTGAATCCCACCATGTACCCCGTGCCTATGGGCGATGAGCTCACCAAAATCGGCAAGAGACAGCACGTGCTGTTCCACGCCGACGGTGAGCCAAACAAAGGCACATTCCACACCAACTTTGTGCTTGTGCCCGGCAAGGACAATTGGGTTGGCCTCTATGATGCCGACGGCCGCTCGCTCATCGACTACGTGATCGTGCCTGCCTCGCTGCTCCCCGACCAGTCGTATGCCCGCGTTGACGACGGCTTTGGCGAATGGGAAGTGCGCAACGGCTCTGCTTCGAAGTACATCACCCCGTCGAGCGCCAACATCATCAAGGACAAGAACAACAAGATTGAGCTCTTTGCCCGCGTCGACGGTCACGGCTTCGGCATGGCTGCCATGGCAATGTGCATCGTATTCTCTGCCCTGCTCGTCCTCTGCTTGGCATTCATGCTGATCAGCAAGATCGGCGCCGCTCAGACCCGCAAGAACAAGGCTCTCGCCCATGGCGTGGAGACCAAGGCCGAGCGCAGGGAAGTCGAGCATGACTCAGGCGAAGAAATCGCGGCCATCTGCATGGCCCTCTATGAGCATCTCAACGCCCATGACAAGGAGGACACTGTGCTTACTATCAACAAGGTTAAGCGCGCTTACTCGCCTTGGAGCTCTAAGATTTACGGCCTGCGCCAATTACCCCACTAATCCCCTCGCATAAAGCAATAAGCAAACCCCAACTCGCAAAAAGCAATGAAAGAGTACAAATATAAAATCAACGGTAACACATACAAGGTAGCCATCGGCGACATCGAGGGCAACATTGCCCAAGTGGAGGTGAACGGCATCCCCTACAAAGTAGAGCTCTCTGAGGAGCAAAAGCCCGTGAAGGTGAGCGCAGCTCCCAAGGCTGCGGCCGCACCTCGCACCCAGAGCGGTGAGAAGGTCATCTCCAAGCCCGCTGCTGCCGCTACCGGCGGTTACGTAATCAAGGCTCCGCTCCCCGGCGTGATCCTCTCGATTTCGGTCAAGGTCGGCGACACCGTCAAGGCCGACGATACCGTGGCAATGCTCGAGGCTATGAAGATGGAGAACGCCATCCACGCAGGCCGCGACGGCAAGGTAAAGAGTGTCAACGTAACTGCTGGCGACTCTGTGCTCGAAGGCGGAGCCATCATTACTCTCGAATAAGGAATCCCTGAACTGAACCAACTATGACGTTTAGCGATTTCATAAATGTAAACCTGCGACAGTTCTGGGAACTAACAGGTTTCGCCAATGCTGAGCTTGGCAACTTTGTCATGCTCCTCATCGGCTTGTTCTTCATCTGGCTCGCAATCAAGAAAAATTTCGAGCCAATGCTGCTGGTACCCATCGGCTTCGGTATGCTGATTGGCAACGTGCCATTCAACACCTCGGCCGGCCTGGAGGTAGGCATCTACGAGGAGGGCTCAGTGCTCAACATCCTCTACAATGGTGTGAGCGCCGGCTGGTATCCTCCGCTTATCTTCCTCGGCATCGGCGCCATGACCGACTTCTCGGCCCTGATTGCCAATCCTAAGCTGATGCTCATCGGCGCTGCCGCTCAGTTTGGCATCTTCGGAGCATACATGGTGGCTCTCGCCATCGGATTCGCTCCCGACCAGGCAGGCGCTATCGCCATCATCGGCGGTGCCGACGGCCCAACAGCTATCTTCTTGTCATCAAAGCTCGCACCCAACTTGATGGGCGCAATCGCGGTATCGGCCTACAGCTACATGGCCTTGGTGCCTGTGATACAGCCGCCGTTGATGAAGCTCTTCACCACCAAGCATGAGCGTCTGATCAAGATGAAACCGGCTCGCGCCGTGTCTCAGAACGAGAAGATTATCTTCCCCATCGTTGGTATGCTCCTCACCTGCTTTGTGGTTCCCTCGGGTCTGCCTCTGCTCGGTATGCTCTTCTTCGGCAACCTGCTGCGCGAGTGCGGCGTCACCAACCGCTTGGCCAAGACTGCCAGCAACGCACTCACCGACATCGTGACCATCCTGCTCGGCATGACTGTGGGCGCCAGCACCCAGGCCTCGCACTTCCTGACCTGGGAGACCATCGGTATCTTCGCCCTCGGTTTCATGGCCTTCATCATCGCTTCGGCTTCGGGCGTAATCTTCGTCAAGATTTTCAACCTGATCCTGCCGCAGTCAAAGAAGATCAACCCGCTCATCGGCAACGCCGGCGTATCGGCAGTGCCAATGTCGGCCCGCATCTCCAACAATCTGGGTCTGCAGTACGACCCCAGCAACTACCTGCTGATGCACGCCATGGGCCCCAATGTGGCTGGCGTGATTGGTTCGGCCGTTGCCGCCGGTGTGCTGCTTGGCTTCCTTGCCTAAACCAATTCAGATTTCAGAAATCAATTATAAAGAGATGGCCTTCCCAATATCTGAGAGGGCCATCTCTTATTCATTTTGATTTGGGAGATGTGGGCATAACAGTAACGCAAAAAGACGTGGTAGGCAACATCATGCAGGAATGGCTTGCAGCATGGATGAGATCCAACGGAATAGAATTTGCAACGAATCCAAATACTCAGATGCCTCTTGATTTCTTCCTCGATCCCGATAATCATGAGCATGATCTTTTGGAAGTAAAAGCTTTCAATTATGAAGCTTCTCCCGGATTTGACATTGCATCATTTTCAGCCTATTACAAGGAGATACTTAATCAGCCATACATGTTGCATTGCAAATACCTCATATTTGGGTATACTATGAGTGATGCTGGTGTAGTGGTGATTAAAAAAATGTAGTTAAAGACTGTGTGGGAACTCACAAGCCCTATGACTGATTGGCCAATCAAGCTCCAGGTGAAAGATGGAGTAGTACATAAAATTCGGCCCGCTAAGTGGTATAGTACCAAATTAGATTTCCGATTATTTAAGACAATAGAGGAATTTCTTTCTGCTATGGATGAGACAGTGTTTAAGTATCCTGATACTCGGGAGGATTCGGCGCATTGGATGGATCGCATGATAAAAAACTATCAAAAATATTATGGGGTGAAACTTAAGATACCTCGCTGGAGGGAAATCTCGGATTCATTTGATGAAAAAAGCCAAAAGAGCCGAAAAGAAAGCTGCTGAAAAGTTGAAAAGACAACGAAACAAAAAGTCATAACGGTCATAAACGACGGATCGGACCAAATCCCAATTGGTAATTGGTCTGATTCGTTTATATTGACGACAGGGGGCCTCGGCATCGAGGCCCCCTGTCGGGGAAAAAATATAAGGGAAAAGGAATTATTGTCAGCCCCCTATCCCCCTAAAGGGGGAATTACCATCCGGATAAGGGTTGCCGATTTGGGTATCTGATGAACCCTCGGAGGAACCGAAGGGCACTCGACTGCCTAATGGGTTTGCGGGTAGGTCTCCTCAGCAGGCGGTAGCCTTCCCCCTTTAGGGGGTTAGGGGGCTACCAAATAGAATCTGTCATCGCAGGTCGAGACATCATCGAGCGCCACCGAGCCTTGCAACGGATACTCCCTGCCAGTAAGACTGTCAACCAACCACCATTGCTGCCAAGCAGAGTTCTGTGTCGAGAAAGACAATTCTACCGAACCAGCAGATTCGACATAGATGCCCAAAGGTATTTTTTTGGCAGCATTTATATGCTGTATCGAGAGGGATTTATCCTCCCCCACAGTGAATACAGCTATTTGCGGTGTCACATCTCCATCGAGCAACAACTTGATATCTTCACGAGGATGATACTCATCTTTGCCTCCAAATGCCACAAGACATTTCGAACTTATGCCATTCTTTCGAGCCACAATTCTCATGGACTGTGACGAAGGCTCAGAATCCACCCATTTACAAGCCACCTCTGTTGTTCGAGTCATATCCTCAGTGAGTTTCAGATTAAAGCTGGTTGACTCAGATGTTGCAGCCAAGAACACGGCTGTCATCGGTGCTATCGTGCCAGTATTGACAGGATCATAGCTGCCATTTTCAGAATAGATATAAGCCGTAGTCAACCCATTAGCTGATAACAATTGAGCGATGTCAATATACGCCATCAATGGATTACCGAAGATAAACATATCACCCGAATCCATGCGAGTAAGTTCGATTGAGGATTGCCAGCCCTTATAATCTACTAAGAATTTACTCTGAGTACCGCGAGCCACTTTTTCTGCTGGAATCTGCTCAAGAAGTGTCCCAGTGGGCGAATAATAGTGGTAAGGAGTATGAAGCTTTGGATAGTGCAAATTATAAGTCGTGGTCTCTGTCGGGTAATTTGCATCACCGGCTCTCATTGCATATCCTTGACCAATGACATATCGAGTTGCCACAGCATTGAAAGAACGAGACCAGTCAGCAAACAATACATTGCTGCTAACCAGGTTCGAGGCACGAGACATGCCCACATTCTCCACCATCTTGCTCCAGAAGCGTTGATAGATAATAGGTTCTACACGATGTTCAGGATAAACCGATTCTTCGATATCAGTAAAATATTTATACCCTGAGACTAACAATTGAATATTATTATTACTTGCGTCTGTGGTGTAGGCATTCCATTTGCCATTAGACCAATCCCCATCCAGTTTCCAATCTCTGTCACTTTTGATAAACATATCACCAGTATACATATATTGCAGCGGAGCAGATACTAATCTATAATCGCCAGAGGTGATGGTATTGTCTACATACACATCTCCGAGATGATTGAGCTTGTGTTGACCCTTAATTACCCCACCGGGCTCGAAATGAATATCTTGGCAATAATAAGCCCCTGATCCTAATTCAGGATAACCTACCATTGACACTGTGCTTTGCTTTCCAGGAGAGGGAATGATTACATTAGTACAAGTCCATGGCACGCCATAGTCCCAGTTATCCCAATCATTCCATTCAGTATCCTTAGAACCCTTCCAGGTGGTATAGAGTGGATGTAAAGAGAAAACAGTAGCATCACCATCAGTGTCATTTTGCATACTGGTAAGACGCACTGCATATTCACCAACATTCTCCACATTATTCATGAAGGCTATGTAATTTGCCGAGTTGTCAGTAGTTTCTCCATTGACAGTATATTTTATGAGGAGATAACCCTCATCATTTACTCTTACTGGCCAGCTAACGTCCTTATTGTTTACGCCACCAACAAATCGCAAATAATAAGTGAAATCAGTCTGTGCTCCTAACACCGAAATTGCAGGATATGTGCCAAGACACACATGCTCGGCAATAGTCAGATTAGTAAGACTCGACTCTACAAAGTCGCCGATGCAATCGAGCAATCCATCGCCATCAAGATCAGGCTTTATGTATGCACCACACACTTGGAGACCTTCGCCAAGAGTGATACCATTACCTACCACTAATTGTAGTTCATCGAAATCAGTGTCTACTTCCAATGGGAAGAAGCACTTATCGCTCGTGAGTTCCAAATCAAGTATACCCCAGGAGGTATTAGAAGCCACCTCTGTACCTTGGTAGTAAGCTCTTACCTCTGTTACCCCTATCAACTGCAATATATCCACGGCATTATTCAACACAAATCCTACCTCTTGTGGCGCATCAGCTGTAGCATGAATAGTGTTGAACTTGACATTTACATTAGTTACGGTACCTACTGATACAGTATTTACTATCTTTCCGTAAGTGGTCATATCGGCGTCCACAATATAGCCCATATCGGTGACTACGCCTGCTACTGACACACCGCCTACAGTTTCTACCCCAACTGTAGCTCCAAAGTTATTGTTGGCAATCATCTGCATACAGTCAGTGCCTGGATTAGAACAATCGCGCGCCATATCCTCAGCGAAAGCATAGTAGATACTAAAGGAGGTGCCAAGATTAATTGACACTGGCTCTATACAGTACAATTCTACCCTATCAAAGTCTTGATTCGTATTAATGCTTAATCGAGTTAAGGTCTGAGAGTCATTAATCTTAGCTAAGCTCACAGATACGGCACCCATTGCCACACCCTTCTCAACTTCTTTATCTCCCATTAAAAGTTTTATCTGGAAGAATTTCAACACATCAGCCTTAAGAATGTCAGAGTTATTATCTACAACAATGCCAACACGCAGGTTTTTCTCACCAGGATTTATGGTATTCCCATCAATGCGCTTAATGCCAAATAATGCCTTATTAGCAGCAAGAGTTATCTCTGTAGCCGTAGTATAGGTGACATAATTTGTCAAATCTGGATCCACCAGATTATTGTCTGTGCCCTTTTGCTCAAGGTCAATTCCTAAAATTCTTAATCCGTCAAATCCATCAGGAACGTACAACTGATATATCTTTTGCAAAGTTTTGTCTGTCTCACTAACATAAGGATTCACCAGAGCATCCGCTTCACAAAGCTTGGTTTCATTGATGGCGCGTGTCACTGTAAACTCGTAAGTCAAGATATCACCAGAAGGGGTTGTATATGTTGCTACCACCTCATAAGGCCCACTAAAGTTCATGCCATAGATGCCATTACCCATTACTTTAGCTTCTGACCCAGTTTGCTTGGACTTTAAACTATATGAAACCGAGCCCTCTGTCGGCTGCACGAATTTATAGTTAGGATTGTACACAGTCACATCCCCTACCGAATAATAACTGCTCTCATCAATCTCAGCGGGTTCCCTAACCCAAGCGTAATGCACCACTTTGGCACCAAGGTCTACTTTTACGCCATAAAATCCAAGTTTGATGCGCCGACATGGCTTAGTGGTGACAAAACTGATATAATTGCTTTCGCCACTAACCAAACCCAGATTCAACACATCGGTATAACTATAGTTTTCTAACGAGTTGCCGCTGCTGTCAAATGTAGTTACCTTGACTGACGAACCAATGCCAAGGCTCAAGAGGCTACCGCCCGTCACATACCAGCCAACCTCAGTACCAGCAGGTACGTCTCTGCCGAAATCAACAGCCATATGTGGTTGGAAAAGATTTGAGATTGTACCAATTTCGATACCATTGCTCAAATTACTGTCAATCAGTTTCTTTAGAGATACTTTAGCATAGCTTGATTCGCTCTTCCAATAATCGACATTGTTGTCAAAATAAGCTTCAGACTCTTTAAGGGGAGAAGATGTATTGCCTGTACCGGCATTCACAGCTGGGATAATAGGATTTTCACCTACATAGGCATAGAATACATTTAATTGATCCCATACGCTTGCCGAAACTCCGCTGTAACCCAAACGTACTTCATCGAACTTACCTGCCGTAGGTGTAAACTCAATTACCATTTGGTTTTCAGCATTCCCTCCA
>NWBJ01000039.1:0-6893 GCA_002633115.1 Muribaculaceae bacterium Zag1 | reverse complement strand
CCACCACTTTGCTCTCCACTGTTTCTCCATTTAGGCGTACATCCACCCAGAAACTTTTGAGCACATCGAGGGTCAAAACGCTCGATTCCATGGCTTTCAATACAAAACCTACAACTTGATTTGGAGCATATACATGGTATAAATCCTTTACAGATATAGCTTGATTTGTCGCCACCTCTGCCCCAATGACTGCATTTTTGGGATTATATGTATTCGTAAGATCTAGGTCAGTCAAAGCATCCGATTCACCACTATCAAGGGCGCCCACAGAAGCGACCGATGTGGACACACAGTTAAGCACACGCCCCATACCAACAAGTGGCACTCGCTTTGTGGCTGTCCAAGTGCCATCATCATTTTGCACCAATCCGCTTGTAGTTCCTGCGGCAAAAGTAGTACCGCGAGAAAGTGCAGGGTCTTCGTAATCCACGCTTCCTGGAGGCACGAGGTTTTTATCCTCGCACCCAGTCATGGCAGCAGCCATGACAATTGCCATGACACACTGCCCTAATTTATATCGTAATTTCATTTCTTTATTATCAGCCCCCTAATCCCCTAAAGGGGGAATTCCTGAGAGAATGCCCAGCAGGCGGTAGCCATCCCCCCCCTTTAGGGGGTTAGGGGGCTGGGACTTTTTTGTTAGTTATTATTATTCATCTATTCTCGTAATCACTGCAGAACGGCTGAGTTGGGGATCATCGTAGAAAATGTTGTCAATGCCTCCTAGGTCGCGTAGCTCGAGTTGCTCCTCGGGTACGCCAAATTCCTCAGTGAGGATTGTGTAGACATTCTTGGCACGATTCTCGCCAAGCCACTTGTTGCGGGCGACAGAGCCAGTGTATTTATCGGCCGAACCAGTGATGAGATAGCGCTGGTCGGGAGTGGCTTTCATCATCTCAGCTACAAAGCCAAGGTTGACACGCTCACGGTTTACAACCTCTACGCGGTCGATTACGAAATTGACAAGGTAAGGGAATGTCACAACATCTTTGAGGGCCTCAACGATTCCGAGGTTTTGGGTCTCAGGAGCGACTGGCATAGAGCGCAAGCGATTGATCTCATCATTTAGCTCTTGTATGCGAGCTAGGTTGTATTGCTTGTAGATAGTGGTGCGCTGGGTGTATCGATCCCAACCGCGAGGATTGAAATAGTAGGTAAGGCCCAGGTTGAGTGACACGTTCTCATCAAAAGTCTGGTGGTTGAACACACCATCATATTTTGTCTCATAGAATAGGCCTCTTAGCTTCACATCAATACTCACTGCCTTGGCTTTTGTCAAGAATCGACTGTACTGCAATTCCACACGGCAGCTCCACTCATTGGCTGAGCCATAAGGCAAACCATAGTGGTGCGTAGCACCGATACCAATTGAGGCAATAAATTGATTCTTTAGGCGAGGTGAGTTGTACCCTTCGTAGCCGTAGATTAGGCGAGTGATGTTGAAGAGGGCACTGATGTTTAGATCCCACCATTTGATTTTCTCTTTCCAGTAGGGTTTGCCATCCTTGTCGTAATAGACAGGGCTGTAGTAGGTGTAGATGCCCTCTACACCCTTGTCACCTTTTGATCGGAAACCGGTAAATTGAAAATCGATACCGAATCCGGGCACTATCCATTTACCGACACCGATATTGAATTGCGGTGTCAATCGGTCACCGAACTTTCCCACAGGCTTATCTCCCCAAAAGGCGTTCACACCTCCGTCAGCGAAGACAAACCAGTTGCTGCTCCAAGGATTGGTAATCACTCGGTGAGTATCTTCTGACACCAAGATATCCTCTACCTTGACATATTCAGTAGAGTCTGGTTCAGTAGTGATGGCCAATGCCGAGCCATGTGCTATGGCCAATGCTGCCAAGCAAATTATCACTTTTTCCATTATCGTGATGAGTAAAATTTTTCTATGGTGAAATTATCTCGGTGTATGGAACTTGAAATTGCAATCAATAATGGCTTGAATCAACAAGTCGCCATAGTCTACACTCCAGCCAGAGGTCTCTGACTGACCCCCAAGTTTGATTATACCCGTACAACCTGTTTGATTTAAGCATGAGGCTACCTTGGTATAAATACTTTCATTATATCCATTTTTCAAAAAGTAAGCAGTCCAAGATGTATTGTTAACATCTACCTCTGTTTGGCCAGTCTTAACTGGGAAAATACGATTTGCTGATTTATTGTCCAAATTATTTCCCACAAAATAACCTGAACCACTTGAGTAATAAGAATTTAAAAATATGACATTCCAAGCAGAAAAAGTTCCTAAACTCGCCCAGTTGGTGTTAGTTCTTGCTCGCACTTCCTTAAGAGTAGTATCTGTAGTCATACTCCAGCAATCCACATTACCACTCACATTTGACCCTGAGCCATCCCAATATTCCGGATGATAACTAGATCTAAAGTTATCTCCTCTAATCCAACCAATAACGACTTCGCTAGAGTGCGCATTGGTAAAATTATTAACCGCTGTTCTAATTGTAAGAGGCACCCTATATCTTTTATCATCTTTATCCGTTTCCATAACATTAGTGAAATCGAATCCTCTAACTCCTTGATTTAGCCAATTTGTTACATCAGCTGCCGTATGATTGCTTTGTAATTCCACTGCAGGGATAGAAAGTTGGGATATTTTCAAATTAGGGTCGAGCCTTGCCATCCAATTTGCCTTACTGCTGACCTCATCGACATCTCCTCCCGATAGACCATCAGGATAGATGTCAGGGAGATTGATTGTAATGCGACTACGCTTTTTGAGGCCTGACTCAAGCACGGTGACTTTTTTAATGAAGTCATATCCTGTATTGGTATGAACCTTTACATAACATTCATCTCCCTTGTCAATCTGCATTGGAGGAATGAAAGCCAATAATCTAATGGACTCACCTTCAAATAACTGAATGTTATAGTTGTAAGTGAGATTATCATTATCATCAACGCCAGTACTTTCCCAAGTGTTTACAAACACAGATTCTGCGCCAGACACGACTGAATTTGATGAGTCATAAATATCCCAGGGATAGCCAGTCTTATTCAAAGAAGCGCCAGTATCATCATTTTTTGTATACCAATCCTTAGTATCTCCAGTTGCCGACATATCCCACTTGAATACTCCATTTTTGAGATGTTTGGGCATAATCACGCTTACACCTGTAACCACCACTGGCCAAACAATGCCAGTTCCTATTTCATAACTACCAGCATTGACAGTAATGTCCAAAGTGGTCATAATGGGGTCGAAATAAAGCAAGACATGATCTGTAAGATTCATCTGGTCTATGCTGTTCTTGGCCATCATATACGCGTTATCCATATCTGGCTCCAGAATATATTTACCGTTGGTTTTCTTATCGACCACACCCTTTTGATTGGTATGATACTCCATGGTAAATACACCACCGCTGAAATCGGTACATCTATCTTTTGGATACACTGCATAAAACTGATGCAAGGCACTCCCTGCGTCATTAGCTCCACCCCACAGTAATTGGGCTGAGGAATTCTCTGGAGTCATAACTCCATGCCATTCATAATCTGAGGCATGAGACACTGTATAATTCACAGATTTGAAATCTGTAGATTTGTTTGAGACCACTGCATCATCTGCTCCAGCTGATGTGTTTGGTTTTCCAATTACTGCTTTGTCACACCATACAGTTACGGCATCTCCGTCATACCAATATATTTGGTAGGCGCTTCCATCCTCAAGCGCATAATCACCATAAATTGTACGTGATGAAGCAACTTCATTTTCCGGCATCATGAATTGTATGGCATCTCCGTAATATTCTTTGTCTCCCGTTGACGGGGATCTCAGGTCATCATTGCTGCACGATGAGAATAGGAGGAGCAAGGCTCCGCACACCGTAGCCGTCAATCCTATGGCCTGCCAGCCAAAGAATGAGGCTATGTGTATTTCCTTTTTTTTCATAGTGATAGTTTTATGTTAGTGATAGGGAGAGTTAGTCCCATTTGTTTGTCACGTATTTCTCATCACCGTTTTTGAAATCGATGACACCGCCATTCTCTTGCTGGTTGATGGCAACGTGGCGGTTGCCGGTGACTGTGTCACCGTACATTGAGGCGGTACAGATACCGCCCTCCATTTCGACCCGCATCCAGGTGGTGGTCGGGGCTACATAGGCTCGTTTCTTAAATTCCTTTTCCATAAGTATATTGTTTGTAGTTTATATTCTATTAGGGTTGCGAGGCTCATTGCCAACTGCTTAGCGGCTGGCCACAGAACAGCGAGGATTGATTGCTGATGGGGTTGCTGATGGGGCTCTCTCAGCAAGCGGTAGCCTCCCCCCTTTAGGGGGTCAGGGGGCTGTGGTCAGGCTTTTCGCCTTCTTGGCTGCTGCCTTTAGCCTACTCTTTTTGCTCTTTTTCTTCTTACTGCCATAGCCGTAATAGCTGTAGCCATAACCGTAATGACCATAGTAGCCATACGATCCATAGTAGCCGTAGCGGCGACTCAGTTCGGCCCCGTTGAGCACCAGCGCCATGTTGCGCAGCTTGCCCTCGCTGTAGAGCAACTCAACATCCGGTATCTGTCGACGGTCGAAATTTCCAATCCTCGCCACAAACAGCGTGACATCAGCCACGCGATTGGCAATCGTGGCATCTGCGATGATGCCAACAGGCACATTGTCGGTGACGATATAGTCATAGCGCCCGCGCAACTCGCCTATCAGCTGGTCAAGCCTGTTGCTCATCAGCAACTCGGCCGGATTTGGAGCCGAGGTGCCAGCAGCGACAAAGTCGAAATGCTCGCTCTGCTGTATCAGCCCCTCCACGCTCATCGTCGAATCGGCCAGATAGTCGGTGACACCGATGCGATGGCCACGGAAATGGCGCGACAGGGTGCCTTTGCGTACATCCAGGTCGACCAGCACCACCCTCTTGCCAGCCTGAGCCAAGGTCTTGGCCAGGTTGCGCGAGATAAAGGTCTTGCCAGCCCCCTCATTAAATGATGTAAAGGTAATCACTTGCAGCTTGCCATCCAATGCCATAAATGTCATATTGGTGCGCAGTATGCGGAATGCCTCGGTCACTATATCGGTGCCATCGTCAGTCTCCTCAGCCTTGCCCTTGGCAATCTTTTTGTCAAAAGGTATCTCACCAAGATACGGCACAGTGAGTTTGCCCTCCAGGTCCCTGCGCCCATGCACCTTGGTGTCAAGGAATAGGCGCAACAAGAAATACACCAGCGGTATCGCCAGTCCCACCAAGACGCCCACCATCAATATGTTGTTGCGGCGCGGAGCGATGGGTCCGCCGGGTCCGTGGGCCGAGTCAATCATGCGCGCATTATTGTCGGCCATGGCTTGTGACAGAGCATTCTCCTCGCGGCGATTGAGCAGGAATAGATACAAGGTCTCCTTAATCTTATGCTGACGCTCGATCGACTGCATGGTCCTCTCCTTGGCCGGCATAGCCGAGGCACGAGCCTGTGACATCTGCTGGCGCGACCGCGCATCCTCGTGCTTGACATTGAGGCTCACAATCAGATTGTCGATCGACCTTATCGCCGACTGGCGCAACTGATGCAAGGTATTGTCCATCTCCTCAAGCACAGGGTTGGCCTCGCCGCTGTCATCGGCCAGGCGCTCACGCTTGATTTTGACTGTATTGTATTGGTTGATGATGGCCTCGATGCCTCCCTCGCCCAGTCCGGTATTGGTGGGCAACAGGTCGCGAGCCTTGGTTGGATCGGTCAGGTATTCGCGTATGTATTGCGCCCAATTGAGCTTGGTCTCTTGCTCGATGGCAGCCTCGTCATATTTTACATAGTTGCCCACATGGCGATCGCTCGAGGACCCATCAATCAGGTTGGCTTGCTTGAAATGCTGGATGTCTGATTCCACATCGCTCAGCTCCTTCTCGATGATTATTAGGCGCTCGTTGATAAACTCGGCAGTGTTGACGGCTACCTGATTCTTGTCCTGCAGGGCCTCTTCGTTGTAGATGCCCACCAGGGTATGAATGATGTCGGCAGCTCTGAGCGGCGACGAGTCGCGCACCGAGATGGTGAGGATCGAACCCTCGTCATGCTCTTGGCGTATGCCAAGATTTGACAAGAAATAACCCACCACCGCACTCAGGGGCTTTTTCACTACTCTCACTGGTTGCTCTCTCCACCGGGGCCCATAGTGGGTGGTTGGGTTAAGTTGTATCTTGTCGTTGCCTATTAGTGCAGTGCGGCCCAGCTCAACCTTGTACGAGTTGTGCGGGGCGTTCATGCCTACCAGGTCGGTAATGTATACGTGCGTCGAATCGATGGGCACCACCGTGAATGCGAAATAGCGGTCGGGCAACCCATCCTCAATTGTCAGGCTCACGGGCGACTGGGAGTAGAGTTCGCGCTGCCGCAACCCGTCCTCGACCTTGTAGTCGATGTCGGCGTTGAGACGCCTCACTACCTGCTCCATCAGGCCCATCGAGCGAAATTGCAATATCTCGTTGGTTATGTTAATCTTGTTGAGCGAGTTGAATTGGTCAAAACCCACGGTCGTGACCCTGTCTGACGCGCCCTTGATTATTACTGTGGCTGTGCGGAAATAGACCTCTTCTGCTTTGGAATATTGGTACCAGGCATAAGTGGCGCATATCGCCACCGACACCAGAAACCAGGGCCATTTGCCCAGCAGATAATAAAACAGGTCTATAACATTGAGCCCTTGCTCTTTTTGTTGATTCATAATTTGATTCTTTTGTAATTTTGTCGAGAATTCTCGAGAATTTTCGATATTTATCGAGAATTTTCGAAAGGTGGTCTAACCACGCAGTGGCCCGGAACAGTAGCCGCCATCAATTCGTCATGTGTGCCACTTTCGACGATGTGACCGTCGTCCAACCTAATATAACGATAACACGAAATGCTTTCTGATTCTTCA
>NWBJ01000038.1:110202-110744 GCA_002633115.1 Muribaculaceae bacterium Zag1 | reverse complement strand
CAAGCAGGGTGATGCGGTCGCCATCGACAGTGAATGTGCCGTTGCTGCCCACGGCGCCCAGCACCGTGTATTTGAAATTGAGCAGGTCGACCGACACCTGGGGGTCTTTGATGTAGTCGCCTGTGATGATTTTCTCGCGTATGATATCGGCCACCTGGGTCAGGCGGTAACCGGCAACATGCACCTTGCCGAGAATCGGAAAGGTGATGTCGCCGTTCTTGTTCACTCGGTAGGCCGATTCCGACGTACTCGCTCCCTCGCTGAGGGTCGAGAGTGCGCCGTAACTGTCTACAGTCACCGCGCCATGCCGGGTGTTGAATGGCACAGCCAATTCTGGACGTTTGCAACTAACCACTATGTCAAGCAGGTCGTTGGGCTGCACCACGGTCTCTTTGTCAGCATTAAAATAATACTCGAGCAGCGGTTCCATATCCTTGATATATACTATATCCTTGTTGGATTTGCAACTGCTGACAACCACAATAGTCATTAATAACAATAAATATTTTTTCATAATCTGATCTGGTGGATTAGGAATCCTA
>NWBJ01000038.1:106576-110135 GCA_002633115.1 Muribaculaceae bacterium Zag1 | reverse complement strand
TGATTGGTGGCACAGGGTGGCTGCCTCGGGCAGCCTGTTACAATCGAGGTGGGCTATGGGAGCTGCCTCGGCAGCAAGTATCACATTGTCAAATAGGCGCGAGCCGATCTCTGCATCGCTGTGTATGGCTCCGCACGACGGCAGCAGAGCCACAAAGGCATCCACGCCGGTTACCCACTGAAAAGCATTCTCCTCGGCTTGGCTCAGCCGGGCGATACCGCCCACGCGGCGCCCAACATTGCGATAGCAGGGGCTCTTGCCCGACCATGGTGTGCCGAAGGCCCACAGCTCGCCATCGATGATGCGCAGAGCCGGATTGTCGTCGTTGAGAAGGCTGACGCCGGGGAATTGCTCGAGCCATAGGCCTGAATGTGTGCTCTTGCCCGTGCCGCTCTTGCCGAGGAAGAGGTAGGCGCGCTGGCCATCCTCAACGCATGAGGCATGCACCGACATTCCGCCGTGGGCCACAAGTCGCTGCGCCCACATCACATGCAGCATGGCCGACAGGGCGTCAGCCCCTCGGCGATCATAGCGATTAAGATAAGCCACGCCCTGAGTGAAATCGCTGTTGCACGTCAGGGCATGGCAGATGCCATCGGTCTCTACCTCCAAGCGGTAGGCGCCAGGGCGGCGCGATAGCCTGAGGCGGCCAAATTCGTTACAGTCCTCGCATACCGACTCCCACCTGTCCGATTTGGCCTCGGGAGCGGAGGCTATCTCGAGGCATAGGTCCCCCTCGACGCCATCCGCTGCCCGAAAACCTCGGAAATCAACCAGCATCTCTTCTACATCTACATCCCGGGCAGCCTTGACTGCCACATCAATTCTCGCAATACTGTAATTGTAAACTTTTCTCATTAACTACTACTAAGTCTTATTTTTTGGTTATTATGCCCAGCTGGGTCCACTCTTGCAGCTGGGATTCAATATCTTTGGCGGCAACTGCGGGGTCGATGTCGTATACCTGGCACATCAGCGCGGCGAGCTCAGAGGCCGATGTGGCATGCTCCAAATTTTGCCACAGCCAAGCGGCTGTGCCATTGAGGTTGTACACATCAACTATGGGGAGCTCGGCATCGAGGACATCGATGAGCAGATGCTGGTCACCCACTTGTTTCAGTTGCAAAGTATCTTTCTTTTTCATTATCAGAATTGTTTGCCGGAGAAGATTGAGATGGCCGTGAGCGAAATTATCTTCATATCGAGCAGCAACGAGCGGTGCTCGAGGTAGTCGAGGTCCATCTCCAAGCGTATCAGCATCTTCTCCATTGTGTCGGTGTAGCCGTTGTAGAGGGTTGCCATTGAGAACAGACCAGGCTTGAGCTGGTACAGCCTCACATACCTCGGATCGGCCTTGACTATCTGGTCGATGAAGTATTTGCGCTCGGGCCGATAACCGACAAAACTCATTTCGCCCTTGAGCACATTCCACAACTGTGGAAATTCATCGAGGTGATGATGGCGCAGGAATGCTCCCACGCGGGTCAGGCGGTTGTCCTCTTTGCTACATAGAATCGGGCGACCCGATGCCTCGGCATGCGGCACCATCGTGCGAAATTTATACAGCATGAATCTGCGCCCGCGATAGCCGATGCGTTCTTGCTTGAATATGCCATCGCCGCCATCCTCGATGCGGATGGCCACATAGATCACAAGGATCAGGGGCGAAAAGGCTACAATTCCGATCAGGCTGCATACCACATCAAACACGCGCTTGAGCGCGTCGGTGATGGGCGCAGCGTCATAGGGCAAGACGAATGATTCGACATCTAAGGCAGCTCTGTCGAGCGCCGGATTCTCAACTAAGAGTTTTTCCATAATACAGTAGATATTTCCATATAATTAGATATCTGAGAGGGTGTTTTAGGAATCCTAGGCTGCCTAGGATTCCTAAGTTTCCTAGGATTCCTAAAATCCTATCAATTGCCTAAGCCAGCTGCGGCGCGGCTGGGGAGCTGTCTCTATGCGGGCCATCAGGTATTGCTCAAAGGTCTCGCCATCGGTGATGATGTCGCAGATGGCTCCCCAGTCGGGCAAACCGCCCAAGTTGCGGTCGTCGATATAGCAGTCGGCGACCACCTTGCGGCAGCGCGTGGTCGGCTCGTCCTCCTCATCGGGGGTGTTGGCGTTGGCGGCAAAGAATTCTATTCCTCGCTCTCGGCACCAATCCAGGGCATCGTCGAGCAACTCGCCCTCGCGGGCTGTCCAGAGTATTAGCCTGTGCCCTTCGGCCTGCAGCCGCTTGAGGGCGGCAATGGCAAAGGGCCGCTCGCGGCCTATCTCTGGATAGCGATGCTCAACGATGGTGCCGTCAAAGTCAACTGCTATTACCATAGAAATGGGTACTTTGATCTCGACGATTTGATGGCCGACTGTATGCGCAGCTTCTCGGCTATGCGTATGCCGGGATTGGCATCGATGCCCAACAGACAACTCTCGATCTGCCGCACCAGCGTCTTGAGCTGGTGCATCTGCCCGGGCCACAGGCGCGTCTTGGCTCCGCACAGGCAATGCCCGATGCGGTTGACGATGGCCAAACTGTAACGAATGATTTCGGCATAACCGGCCTCGCGCTCATACTGGCGCATGCGCTCAATCCAGCGCTCGAGGCCCCGGCACAGGGCCATCATGTCCATCGAGTTTTCGGGTTGGAAGAATGCTCTGTCGATGCGCGCCTGCCAGTCGGCTGGGTTCTCTCGCACCTGGTCGTCGGGCTGTTCGGCGCGTCGCGCCATCAGGTATTCATCAGCATTCTCAAAATCGTCCTTGCAGATGCCCGACAGTGCCAGGGTGAGCGAGCCGAATTGTATTACTAAGTGTTTGTCCCTTGAGATGCGCGCCACATAACCCTCCAGACCGGCAAATGGCCCGGAGGTGATGCGCACGAGTTGATTGCCGACTGCGTAGCTGGCCAGCGGATTGGGCATGAACCGGAATGTGCGACCCTCGGCGCGGGATACGCGCATGAAGATGTCCATCTCCCTGGGGTCGATGCGCGCCGAGCGTCCGGTGGCGCTGTCGCGCACCAGATGCAGGGCCGAGAGGTTGTGGCAGAGATACTCTTGCACTCCCTCTGGCTCGCCGTGTACGAAGATTAGGCCGGCTATCGTAGGCTTTTCTTTCTTCTCTATCCTGCCACCCTCGCGCTTGCACACCACCACGCGGTGCACAAAGGTAGGGAAAGCCCGGCGTATCTTGCCTTCGTACAAGTCGAGTTGCGCGCTCGGCACGAATAGGTAGCTCCAGGACACGAGCGCGGATGCACTCTCTCCCTGCCCTACCGCTTCGGCGGTTTGCTCCCGGGTGCCATGCTCGGCTGCCGCAGTGTGATCTGTACTATACAGTTGCATCGACCTCAGTGCAGCTATGTGTTGTTTTGTCTTGTCGCTTTGCTTGATGCGATGAAGCATTGTGGTGAATCATCAGCGTGCATAGCAAAAAAGCGTTAGTAGTTATGTCTATTTCCATGCATTTCAAGTCATACAGGATGTTTCTAAGTTAATACGTTAATCCACAATACATTCCTTGAGTTTTGCATCTCTCTGCGACAGAGAGACAC
>NWBJ01000038.1:31695-106513 GCA_002633115.1 Muribaculaceae bacterium Zag1 | reverse complement strand
GTGTCTCTCTGTCGCAGAGAGATGCTTTTTTATATCAACCCTAATATTAGCTGGTTAGCCTCATGGATGCGCCCATGCTCGATGCTGTCGAGATAGATTTGGGTGTGTCTCAGGCTGTCGTGTCCAAGCCCCTGGCTGATCACCCCGAGCGGCACGTTGTTGGTGTTGGCGATCGATGCCCACGAGTGGCGGCTGACGTAGGTGGTGAGCGGCACTTTCAGGCCGGCCATGGCCGAAATCTTCTTTAGGTGGCGGTTGGTGCGCTGCATCATGGTGCGGTATTGGCGCCGCTCGTCGCCGTTCTCCTTATTTATAATAGGCAGCAGGTATTTGGTGTGGCTGGGATGGCGCGCCACGATTTGCTGCATCTCCTCTCGCCAAGCTACTTCGATAGCCTGACCCGTCTTTTTGCGATGGTAGGTCAGGTAGCCGTTGGCGAGCTGCCGCTTCTCGACGTAGGCCATGTCGACAAAGGGCATGCCGCGCATGTAGAAGCTCAGCAGAAACAGGTCGCGCGACAGTTCGAGCTTGGGCCAGCGGCTCAGGTCGAGGGTCTTGACTTTGCGGATATCATCGGCCTGGATGGCCCGCTTGGCGGTGCGGTCGATGCCGACATAGACATGGCGAAATGGGCGAGAATCCTCAACCAAGCCTTGCTCAACGGCTTGGTTGTAGGCCGACCGCAGGGTGCGCAGGTAGAATGATGAGGTGTTGCGCGTCACTCCTCGTTCTTTGAGGTGAGCCTCGTAGGCCTCGACGAGCGCAGAATCAAGGCTCTCCAGGGGCCGGTCTTTGCGCAGGAATTGCTGCAAGCTGCGCCTCGCCGAGCGCATGGTCTCGGCGCTCCCCAAGCGCCCAAGGGCGCGCAGATGCTCCTCGACTGTGCGCATCTGGCCGAGAATTGTGGTTTTGTTTACGTTTTCCATTGTAGTTATGCAAAATAATTTGTAACTTTGCTTTGTGTTAGTGTGAAACTCTTAGACATCAAAGTAACAAATAAAATCTATACCAATAAGCACCGAAATGAGAAATCTGCTTGAATTTCTGAACGATTCGCCGGTCAATTTCCTGGCGGTCAACACTGTGATTGATGAGCTGCACCAGGCCGGATTCGTGCGCCTCGACCCCACCGAACATTGGGACCTCAACGAGGGAGGCCGCTACTATGTCACCACCAACCACTCGGCTGTCATGGCTTTCATCGTGGGCTCTGACCCCACGGCCGGATATAAGATCATATCGGCACACAGTGATTCGCCGGGCTTCCGCATCAAGCCGCGTCCCGAGATGATTGGCGAGGGAGGCGTGATGCGCCTCAATACTGAGGTGTATGGCGGACCGATTCTGTACACTTGGTTCGACCGTCCGCTGTCGATTGCCGGTCGCGTAATCCTGCGCAGCGACGACCCGCTACGCCCGTCGACACGTCTGATGCATATTCGCCGTCCGCTGCTGACCATCCCGCACTTGGCTATACATTTCAACCGCCAGGTCAACGAGGGCAATCCTCTATCAAAGCAGCGCGACATGATGCCGGTGATTGGGATTATCAATTCGTCGGCCGAGGAGAACAACTATATATTAAATATGGTGGCGCATGAGCTGGGGGTTGACCCTTACGATATCCTGGATTTCGACCTCAGCCTGTATGACACCACTCCGGCTTGTCTCTTGGGCGCTAATGAGGAATTCGTATCCTCTGGTCGTCTCGATGACCTGAGCATGGTGCATGCCGCGCTCAGCGCGATTGTCGAGGCTCCGCGCAGCCAGGCCATGACTTGCGTGATGGCGATATTTGACAATGAGGAGACCGGCTCTGGCACCAAGCAGGGCGCCGCTTCGCCTATCCTCACCGACTTGCTGCAACGCATCAATGCTTCGCAGGGTGGCGGCTTGGAGGAATACCTGAGGGCTGTCAGCCGGTCGTTCATGGTTTCGGCCGACAATGCGCACGGGTTGCACCCCAACTATGTCAACAAGTACGACCCGACCAATCATCCGATACTCGGAGCGGGTCCAGTGATCAAGATCAATGCCAACTGCAAGTATATGACTGATGCCGACTCGGCCGCTGTATTCCGCTCGATATGCGAAGAGGCTGACGTGCCGTATCAGTACTTCGTCAACCACAGCGACGTGGCCGGTGGGTCGACGCTCGGCAATATCCTGACATCTCAGATACCGCTGCGCGGCGTTGACATGGGCGCTCCGCTCTGGGCCATGCACTCGGTGCGCGAGACTGGAGCCATCGACGACCAAAACTTCACCATCGCCGCCTTCAACAAATTCTACGAAATCTAACCAGGATATCTCCAAAAACCACGGATTACACGGATTACACGGAGGCGTCTGGAAGACAATCCGTGTAATCCGTGGTTATATCCCTATTGTCCCTGTTCTCCGTAATCCGTGGTTCTATAATATAATCTATGTTGCCAGAAAAATTTTTAGAGTACATTTCCCAGTATCCGGTGTTGGAGCCGCTGAGCCGTGACTTGCTCACCGAGCCGTCGGTGTCGGTGAGGGTAAATCCGGTCAAGGCTCCAGCCGAGGCTCCGAGCAGCGAGCAAGTGCCTTGGTGCGCCGAGGGGTATTACTTGGCCGAGCGACCGCTGTTCACCTTCGACCCGGCCCTGCACCAAGGGCGCTACTATGTGCAAGATGCCTCATCGATGGCCATCGGCGCCGCAATCCGTCAGATTGCGCCAGATGGCCCGGTGCGCTATCTCGATGCCTGCGCGGCTCCCGGCGGCAAGACCACCTGCGCCATCTCGGCACTGCCCGAGGGGTCGCTCGTTGTGGCCAACGAGTACGATTTCAAGCGAGCCGAAATCCTCGCTGAGAATGTGGCGAAATGGGGAAATCCTAATGTGATGGTGACGCGCGGCGACACGTCGCGCTTGGCTCGACTGACGGAATTTTTCGACATCGTGGCTGTGGATGCGCCATGTTCGGGCGAAGGCATGATGCGCAAGGATGCCTATGCGCGCGAGCAATGGTCGCCCGCGCTCGTGGCCCAATGCGCCGCTACGCAGCGCCAAATTCTCAGCAATGTCTGGCAAGCCCTCCGTCCCGGCGGCTACCTTATCTATAGCACCTGCACCTTCAACCTCACCGAAAACGAGGAAAACCTCTCCTGGCTCATCTCTGAGTTCGGAGCCCAACCCCTCCCCATCCCCTCCCTCGACTCCCTCCCCGCCATCGTCCACGGAATAAATACCCCCCATCCCTGCTACCGCTTCCTCCCTGGCCGCATCCGGGGCGAGGGCCTCTTCCTTGCCCTCCTCCGCAAACCCCAGAGTGGCTGCGCCTCCCACAGGGGACAGGTCAGCGTGGGAGCCGAAATCGGGACAGGGGACAGTCCCCTGTACCACCCGGGCCCAAGCAAAATGGTACAGGGGACAGTCCCCTGTACCAAAAAGAAAAAGCAGGTGGTACAGGGGACGGTCCCCTGTACCACCTGGCTGGAGCGCCCGGATGATTGGAGGATTGTCACGATAGGCGATGAGGTGTATGCGCAACCGGCGCGATGGGCCGACGATATGACCCTCATCATGAAAAAGGCCGATGCGCTGATGCCCGGCCTCCATCTCGCCACGGTCAAGGGGCGCGACCTGGTGCCAGCCCACGAGCTGGCCCTCTCCACTGCCCTCTCCCCCACGGTCTTTCCCCAATGCGAGGTCGACCGCTCCACCGCTATCGCCTACCTACAGCGCCAATCCCTCACCATCGACGCCCCAAAGGGGTATGTGCTCCTAACGTATGATGGATTACCATTAGGTTTAGTCAAGAATTTGGGCAATAGAGCCAATAATTTGTACCCTAAAAATTGGAGAATACGATCCAATGAATAGACACGCCTAATCCTGAATGAAACAACCCCTACGGGGTAGCAGAGAGGGGAAACGGCTAAAGGCTATATGAAACAACCCCTACGGGGTAGCAGGGAGGGGATTCTCCAGGGCTACCCCGTAGGGGTTGTTTCATTCAGCACCGAGATGGCATCAGCAGGGCTACCCCGTAGGGGTTGTTTCATATAGCACCAAGATGGCACCAGCAGGGCTATCCCGTAGGGGTTGTTTCATTCTATTTTGCGATATGCACGTCGAGCTGCGGGAAGGGGAAGTTGACGCCGGCTGAGGGGAGCTCTTTGTAGAAACGCTCGTTGAGCTGGAAGAAGACATTCCAATAAAACTCATTACGCGTCCAGGCTCGTGCCGAAAGATTGACACTGCTGTCGGCCAAGGCGCTAACCCATACCACGGGCGAACGGTCAACCTTGCTGATCATCTTGAGGGTCTTTTCCTCCTCAGACTGCTGCCAGTCGTTGAACTTACTGTGCATGTGGCGCCTCGGAGCATGGAATATGGCATTGAGCCATCCTTTTTTCTTCAGATTAGCCTCCTCTGCGCAGTCGTACAGCGCCTCTTGCGCGGCAATGGCGCGGTTGCGCCTATCATCCTCGACATACTGCTTGACGATGCGGTCATCGCTGGCAAAAATGTCAAGAATCGCCTGGCGAGCAGCATCAACATTGTCGCCATAACTGATCGAGATGGTCCAATCAACACGGCGATAATCCTCGCGGCTGTAGTTGTTGACCGAGCCCGTCGACAATCCGCCATTGGGTATGATAATCGACTTGTTGTCGGGGGTGACTATGATGGTGTGGAAAATCTGGATCTCTTTGACAGTGCCGGTGTATCCCTGCGCCTCGATATAGTCGCCAACCTTGTAGGGCTTAATGAGCAGAATCAACACGCCGCCAGCGAAATTCTGGAGCGTGCCGCTCAACGCCATACCTATGGCGACGCCAGCCGAGGCAAACAGCGCCAAGAACGATGAGGTCTCGATGCCGAGTATGCCGATCACGGTGACAATCAGCAAGAAATACAGCACCATGCGTATGAGCGACAGCACAAACGTGCTAAGCGACTTCTCGACACGACGCCTCACCATGATGGCAGTCACCACCTTGTGGATCTTGTTTATGATGAATTTGCCGACATAGAACACCAAAATGGCCAGCGCCAAGTTGATCGAGAATGTGACGAGTTTGCTCGACACCGTGTTGAGCAGCTCATCAAACGGCAGCGATTTTAGCATCGCCAGCTCTTCCTTGACGGTCGGAATTGAATCCGGCAGCATCGGATATTCATTAACAGGAAGCTCTTGTAGCATCTAAATAGATATAAAGTATAAGTTATAAGTGATAAGGTGGCTGACGCAATCAATCCTCATGTCAATATAAGAGGGTGAGCTTCAGCTCACCTGGTATCTGGATAGCGGCTACTGTGGCGAGCCACTGAGTGGTTCGCTCATTCAAACAGCGCTGATGCCACATCGGCATACCATTGCAGCTCATTGTAATTATTAGTTGTGGCGCTCGATGCCGTGCGCATTATATACGTCGACAAGCCACAGGTGGTGTTGATGGGCGTGCTTGTCCAAATCGCTGGCGATGCAGCTGCATAAGCCACGGTCAGGTCAAGCAGAGCGCGCCATTCCTGGTATTGCTCATCGCTCTGAGCCAGCTCTTGCACATAATGCTCGAGGTCGCAATAATACCCATTTGACGATGTGGTGTATCGCTGCGGCACATACCCCGACGGCCAACTCGACTCAGCCCCCTCGTAAATCTCGCGGGTAGCGCGAGCAAGCGCCTCAAGGCCCTCGGTATAGACCACCGAGATAGTCACCGGGCACTTGGCATTTGAGTCGCTCGAGGTATTGTACAGATTCATATTGTACTCAAAAGTGCTCTGAGCGGCGCCCAGCATATCAGGGGTGTCGCTGAAGAAATACTTGAGATTCTTGTCATAAGGCATACCCCACAGAGGCACCTCGGTAGCACTGCCTACCATCACCGGCGCAGCATCGCGCACCTCATACAGGGTCTCGACATTGCCCATGTAGCAGCAGTCAAAATACACAAACGACAGCCCCTGATCCTTGATGACATTGTTGAGGCTGGTGATGTTCATATACTTCTTAAAGTCGCCACCATAGGAATAGGTCTTACCCGTGCTCTCTGATACGCCGTCCTGCAACCATCCGGTGCCATGGCCCCACAGCACCAAACCGTAGTCCTCGGCCGGTGCCAATTCCTTGGTGTCGGCAAATACCTGCGACATCTGGGCCTCAGTCACCGATGAGGTGCCCGCGGGATAAATCTTAAGGGTGTCAATGCCAGCGGCGGTAACCTCCTTAAGCACTGGGATGCAGTTGGTCGAACTCGTGGCATAAGGCGAATGATAAATAATCAGTCGGCCCTTGCCGATTTGACCCTCGGCGGCAGCGGTGAGCATTTCGTTGAGGTCTTGTGTGTCATAGCCTGACCCACCAAGGCTGCTGCTTCCAGCCACCATGTACACCAGCACAGTGCGCGGCGTGGGGTCTGGATCAGGAGTCGGTTCGATAGTGGGTTCGTCGTTGCTGCTGCCGCAAGCGGCAAGCACCGGGAGTACTCCCAGCGCGGCAGAACGCAGAATAGTGATTATATGTTGGTTAATTTTTTTCATAACTGCAAAGTTACGAAAAAAGTGGGGATTATCCCCTATCCCTAACTATTTTTAATATATCCCAGTGTCAATAGATAAAAAGAGTGCAATAGTACAACCCTTAGTGAGAGCCGTGCTATCGCACTCTAATTAGGTATCGGTTATATCCTGTTACCCCACATTCCGTGCTACCGCACTCCATGTGGGGTTAACAGACAAGAATCGTGCTACGCACTATAAATTAGAGACAAGAATCGTGCTACGTACTATAAATTAGATATGTGCCTACGTCAAATTTACGTGCTTACGTTTAGCTTACGTGCTTACGTTTAGCTTACGTTTAGCTTACGTGCTTACGTTTAGCTTACGTGCTCACGTTTCCAATTTACTTTGATACAGCGTCCATCAGGGATTCGAAGGCGCGGCTGAGGCCGTCGGAATCTTTGCCTCCAGCCTGGGCGAAGCCCGGCTGACCGCCACCGCCTCCCTTGATTGCCTTGGCTGCCTCGCGCACTATGGCCGACGCATTCAGGCCCTGCTTCACCACATCCTCAGTGAGGGCTACGGTGAGCAACGGCTTGCCAGTCGGGTCAACCGTGGCAGCGAGGAACGCTGTATGCTCAGGCGACTTGGCGCGAACGCCAAATGCCACATTCTTCACCATCTCGGGCAGACGCACTCCGCCAAGAGCGGCAACCTTGAGGCCATTGACAATCTTAGCCTTGTCAAGCACCTCATTGATCAGCGCGGCCTCTTTTTCGGCTCGATACTCGTCAACCTGCTTCTTGAGGCTTGCGCTCTCATCGATGCTGCGCTTCAGGGCCGCAAGCACATCGGGGGCATTGTTGAACAGCGATGCAATCTGTCGGGCATTGTCGGCCATATCGTCAATCACCTTCTCGACACGCGACCCTGTGATAGCCTCGATACGGCGTATGCCAGCGGCGATGCTGCTCTCCGACACAATGCGTATCATGCCTATGTTGCCCGTGTTGTCAACATGCGTGCCACCGCACAACTCGACCGAATCGCCATATTTGATCACGCGCACCTCATCGCCATACTTCTCGCCAAACAGTGCCATAGCGCCCATCTCCTTGGCCTCGGCTATTGGCACATTGCGGCGTTCATCGCGAGCGATAGCCTTGCGCACTTCGGCATTGGCCAGATGCTCAACGCGGCGCAACTCCTCAGGCGTAACCTTTTGGAAATGCGAGAAGTCGAAGCGCAGCAGGTCGGGCGAAACAAACGAACCTTTCTGCTCGACATGCGTGCCGAGCACTTGGCGCAGAGCGGCATGCAGCAGGTGGGTTGCAGTGTGGTTGCACTGAGTAGCCATGCGCTTCTCAGCATCGACCTTGAGGGTGACGGGTTCGGTTGGGTCAGCTGGCATCTCCTTGGCGAGGTGCACACTCTGGCCATTCTCGCGCTTGGTATCGAATATGGCAATCTCCTTGCCATCCTCTGTCACCATCACGCCGCTGTCGCCTACCTGACCGCCCATCTCGCCATAGAACGGCGTACGGTCAAAGATAATCTGATAGTACTCCTTGCCTTTTTGCTTCACCTTGCGGTAGCGCAGTATCGAAGCTGGAATCTCGAGCAGGTCATAACCCACAAATTCCTGTTCGCCATCGCTCAGGCTTACCCAGTCGGTAGCCTCGACAGCTGCGGCATGGCGAGCGCGAGCCTTCTGGGCCTCCATCTCGCGGTCAAACTCGGCATGGTCGAGGGTCATGCCATTCTCCTTGAGGATCAGTTCGGTCAAGTCAAGCGGGAAACCGTAGGTATCATATAGGGTAAACGCCTCCTTGCCCGAAATCTCGATCTTGCCCTCCTTGCGAGCGGCTGCGATATAGTTGTCAAGCAGTCGGATGCCATTGTCGAGAGTGCGCAGGAATGCCTCTTCCTCCTCCTTGATAACCTTCATAATCAGGTCGCGCTGCTTGGGCAGCTCGGGATAAGCCTCGCCCATGCTCTCGATCAGAGTGTCGATGAGGCGATACATAAAGGCATCCTTCTGGCCGAGGAAAGTGTAAGCATAGCGGACGGCGCGACGCAAAATGCGGCGGATTACATACCCGGCCTTAGCGTTGCTCGGCAGTTGGCTGTCGGCAATCGAGAATGCGATGGTGCGCACATGGTCGGCGATTACGCGCATGGCCACATCCACGCGAGCATCCTCGCCATATTTCTTGCCCGAGAGTTGGGCTATCTTGTCGATAAGCGGAGTGAACACATCGGTATCGTAATTCGAGGTCTTGCCTTGCAGAGCCATGCACAGGCGCTCAAAGCCCATGCCGGTATCGATCACCTTGGCGGGCAGCGGTTCGAGCGAGCCGTCTGCCTTGCGGTTGTACTGCATGAATACAAGATTCCAAATCTCGATCACCTGGGGATGGTCATGGTTGACCAAGTCGCGGCCGGGCACGGAGGCACGCTCCTCGTCGGAGCGCAGGTCGATATGTATCTCAGAGCAAGGTCCGCAGGGGCCGGTATCGCCCATCTCCCAGAAGTTGTCGTGCTTGTTGCCATTGATGATATGGTCGGCAGGCAGATGCTTCTCCCAAATGGCAGCGGCCTCATCGTCGCGGCCAAGGCCCTCGGAGGGCGAGCCCTCAAATACTGTGGCATACAGGCGGTCAGGGTTGAGCTTGAGCACATCAACCAGGTATTCCCATGCCCAATCGATGGCTTCGCGCTTGAAATAGTCGCCAAACGACCAGTTGCCGAGCATCTCAAACATCGTGTGATGATAGGTGTCGTGGCCAACCTCCTCGAGGTCGTTGTGCTTGCCGGATACGCGCAGACACTTCTGCGAATCGGCCACGCGCTGATACTTGGCGGCTTTGTTGCCAAGGATAATGTCCTTAAACTGATTCATGCCCGCATTGGTGAACATCAATGTGGGGTCGTCCTTCACCACCATCGGGGCCGAGGGCACGATATGGTGCTCTTTGCCGCGAAAGAACTCCTTGAAGGACTCTCTGATTTCTTTAGCTGAAAGCATATATATGGTTTTTGGTTTTTGGTTTTTAGTTTTTGGAAATTATACCTTATAATAGGGATTTTCGGGGTCAAACACATCTGAAACGTTTTTTAATTTTTGGGTTTGAGCGAAAATCACTAACTTTGCGGTGCAAAATTACGAAAAATCTCTCAATTGTCACGCAAAGTATTCTATAAATATAATCCAGCGACCGATTCTTACGTCAGAGTCTACCCCTCAGCCAAGGAGAGATGGTGGGCTGTGGTGCGCCAATTCATTATCGGAATCGCCATAGGAGCCGTGCTCTGCGTGGTCGCTTACTACTTCATCGACTTTCCACGCGAGAAGATGCTAAAACAGGAAAACGAGCACCTGCGCACCGAATATTCCATACTCAGCCGCCAAGCCGACGAGGCAATGGCTGTGATGGACGACCTGGCTGCGCGCGACAACAATTTCTACCGCGTGATGCTCCAGGCCAATCCCCTATCAGATGCCCAGCGCTATGCCGGCTTGGAGAGGCAGAAGAGCTACGAACATTCCAACTCGCTCACCGACGACCAACTCGTGCAGTCGGTGACCGACAAGCTTGACCGCCTCGACCACCAGGTGTATTCCCAAATCAAGTCGTTCGACTTCCTGCGCCAGGAGGCTCTGAATCAGAAGGACCGTCTTGACCATGTGCCGGCAATCCAGCCAGTGTCGGAGAGCAAACTCAGGCAGATGGCATCGGGCTACGGCTACCGCCTTGACCCAGTATACGGCACCCATAAATTTCACGAAGGCATGGACTTCTCCGCCCCCATCGGCACGCCGGTCTACGCTACCGGCAAAGGCACAGTGATTTCAGCCGGATGGCAGAGCGGCTACGGCAATCTAATAGAAATCGACCATGGCTACAATTATGTGACCCGCTATGCCCACCTATCTAAAATATATGTGCGCAAGGGCCAGAAGGTAGAGCGCGGCGAAGAAATAGGGGCAGTTGGCAACACCGGCAAATCAACGGGTCCGCACCTGCATTACGAGGTGAGGCTGAGAGGCGTGGCGCAGAATCCGGTCAACTATTATTTCTACGACCTCACACCCGAGGAATACGACCGCATGGTGCTCCAAGCCGAGAATGCCGGCCATGTGATGGACTAATATAGGGATAAAGTATTAGGGATAAGTGATAAGGTATTTTGGGATAACCAAATCAGCGGCGACAAGAATCGATGGCTATTAGGAGTTGTGACAATTGATTTCGGATTGCGCGTAGTCGATCTATAGCCTCGTAGTGCTTGGAGACACCGCTATGATTGTGCTTGATTATTTCCTGCGCCTTATCGAGCTTAAAGCCCCTTTCTTTCACCAAATAATAAATCATCTTTATCTTTTCGATATCCGATGGAGTATACAGGCGACTTCCTCCAGAGGTGCGTTTTGGCTTAAGGATAGTAAATTGGCTTTCCCAATAACGCAATGTTGTTGCTGGAATCCCCAGGATTTCAGCCACTTGCTGTATTTTGTAATATTTTTTATCCAGATCGCTCTCCATTTACTTTATGACTTTTCCTCTCCCACGTTATCACTTATCACTTATACTTTATCCCTATATAAGCTCTCCTATCCCACATTATCACTTATCACTTATACTTTATCCTTAGTCCAGGATTTTACGGCGGAAGACGAAGTTGCGGCCGAGGTATTTCTCGCGGACAACAGGATTTTCGGCAAGCTCCTCAGATGTGCCTTGGAATAGTATTTGACCATCAAAAAGCAGATAGGCGCGGTCGGTGATCGAGAGCGTCTCAGGCGCATTGTGGTCGGTGATGAGGATGCCGATATTCTTCTCCTTGAGCTTGTACACAATCGATTGGATATCCTCAACAGCGATAGGGTCAACGCCAGCAAAGGGCTCATCGAGCATGATGAACTTAGGGTCGATGGCCAGGCATCGGGCAATCTCGGTGCGTCGGCGTTCGCCGCCGCTGAGCTGGTCGCCCAGATTTTTGCGAACCTTCTGCAAGCGAAACTCAGCGATGAGGCTTTCAAGCTTTTCCTTTTGATACTCCTTGGTAGTGCGTGTCATCTGCAGTACGGCTCGGATATTATCCTCGACTGTCATCTTGCGGAATACAGATGGCTCCTGAGCCAAGTATCCGATGCCAGCCTGGGCGCGCTTATATACCGGGTATTTGGTGATGTCAAGGTCGTTGAGGAAGATGCGTCCCTCGTTGGCCTGAATCAGACCCACGGTCATATAGAATGTCGTAGTCTTGCCAGCGCCATTCGGGCCAAGCAGACCGACAATCTCGCCCTGTGTCACGTCAATCGACACATGGTTGACAACCGTGCGCTTGCCGTATTTCTTGACCAGATTGTCGGTGCGAAGCACCATCAGTCCGTCATCGCCACCATGTTCCAGACCCTCGACCTCCTTCCTGCTCTCCGGAAAGATTGGCTCTTGCGGCTGCAGCAGTGGGTCATCGACTGGCAGAGAGTCGGGGCCTTGCCCCTCGGGCAGGTCCAGATTGAGCGGCTTTACGTCTTCGTTCTTATCCTTGCGATTGAAAATGAGTCCCATCAGTTATAGGATTTTTCATTTTTCACTTTTCATTTTTCATTCTTCACTTCCTCAGCTTTGCGCAGGCGGCTCTCTATGTAATCGGTGAGGAGGGTGATCGCCACGCGGTTGCTGCCTCCTTGGGGCACAATCAAGTCGGCAAAGCGCTTCGACGGCTCTATATATTGGCAATGCATAGGCTTGAGCACCTGTTGGTAGCGGTCAATCACCATCTGCGGAGTGCGTCCGCGCTCGATGCAGTCGCGAGCGATTACGCGGATCAGGCGGTCATCCGGGTCGGCATCGACAAATACCTTGACATCCATCAATTCGCGCAGCACCGGATCGTTGAGCACGAGGATGCCCTCGACAATCACCACATCGGTGGGCGCTACGCTGACAGTCTCCTCCTGGCGCGTGCAAGTAAGATAAGAATAGGTGGGCATCTCGATAGGCTTGCCAGCCTTGAGCTGCTTGATATGCTTGACCAGGAGTGGCCACTCGATAGCCGCCGGTTCGTCAAAGTTGATTTTGGAGCGCTCCTCGACTGGCACATGGCTTGAATCCTTATAATATGAATCCTGTGGGATGACAGCCACCTCGCCGGGCGCGAAACTATTGATTATTTTGTTGACGACCGTGGTCTTGCCTGAGCCAGTGCCGCCGGCTATTCCGATTACGAGCATATCTGAGGTTGTTTAGAAGAGTTTCAAACACATAAAATTCCCCTATTTGGGAAATTCTTGGCGAAATTACGAAATTTTAATGAAGAAACCACTGCAAATTCAGCAAAAAAGGCTAATCAGTGCGGCAAAAAATCACTAACTTTGCATTGCCGTTTGCCCAACGGGCTTTTTATCGGCGTTTTTCCCTATTTAAGCAATGATATCAGCATGGCTTTATCTAACTCGTTAGCAACATTTGGCCGCTACTGCCTCTTCATGGTCAAAGTATTCTCGGTGCCCGATCGCTGGAGAGTGTTCGGACGCCGCACCGTCATGGAGGTCTCCAAGCTCGGCATTGATTCAATCCCACTGGTGCTCATCATCTCAGTGTTCATAGGCGCTGTGATTGCCATACAGATGCAGCTCAATATCGCCTCGCCCCTAATCCCAGCCTACTCGGTGGGCTTGGCAACCCGCGACATCGTGCTGCTTGAGTTCTCCAACTCTATCCTCTGCCTTATCCTGGCCGGCAAGGTAGGCTCGAACATCGCCTCAGAGATAGGCACGATGAGAGTGACCGAACAAATCGACGCCCTCGAGATCATGGGCGTCAACTCGGCCAACTATCTGGTGCTCCCCAAGGTGGTGGCATTCGTATTGTTCATGCCAGTGCTGGTAGTGTTCTGTATCGGCACCTCAATCTTTGGCGGCTACATGGTAGCGGTGGTCACCGATATGATCACGGTGTCAAGATTCGTCTACGGTCTGCAAGCCTTGTTCCAGGAATGGTACGTATGGTACGGCCTGATCAAGAGTCTCTTCTTCGCCTTCATCATCGCTTCGGTAGCCTCGTTCTACGGCTACTACGTCAAGGGCGGCGCTCTTGAGGTTGGTTCAGCCTCGACCAAGGGCGTTGTGTCAAGCTCGATCCTGATTCTGCTTTTCGATGTGCTCCTCACAAAACTTTTGCTGCAATGATTGAGGTCAAGAATGTTACAAAGTCGTTTGACGACAAGACGGTGCTTTTCGATGTAAGTTGCACTTTCTATACTGGCAAGACCAATCTGATCATTGGCCAGAGCGGTTCGGGCAAGACTGTGCTTATGAAATCGCTCGTGGGTCTGTTGCGTCCCGAAAAAGGCGAAATCCTATTCGACGGGCGCAACCTGCTCACCATGAGCTCTAAGGAAATCAAGGAACTGCGCAAAGAGATAGGCATGCTCTTCCAGGGTTCGGCTCTGTTTGACAGCGAGACTGTGCTTGGCAATGTGATGTTTCCGTTGATGATGTTCACCAACATGACTCCGGCCGAACAGCGGGACCGCGCCATGTTCTGCATCGAGCGTGTCAATCTGGCCGGAGCGGAAAACAAATATCCCTCAGAGATTTCAGGCGGTATGCAGAAACGCGCAGCCATCGCTCGCGCCATCTCGCTCAACCCCAAATACCTATTCTGCGACGAGCCTAACTCGGGTCTTGACCCTCGCACCTCGATCCTCATCGATGAGCTGCTGAGCGACATCACCCACGAATACGACATAACCACCGTAATCAACACCCACGATATGAACTCGGTGCTCGGCATTGGCCAGAACATCGTCTTCATCAACAAGGGCCATCGCGAATGGGTGGGCAACATGAAGGAAATCTTCGCCACCACGAGCGAGGCTCTCAATGATTTCGTGTTCGCCACCGACCTGTTCCAGGAAGTTAAGGAATACATCCTCAAAAACGGCTTCACTGCCCAAGGGGCAGCGCGCCGACACAAGGATGACCATCCCGACAAGCCATGAGATTCGCTGACATTCCCGGCCACGAAGAGGTGAAGGAGCGTCTGCGCTCTCTCGCTGACACCGACCGCATACCCCACGCTCTGCTGCTCGAGGGTCCGGCCGGAACGGGAAAATTCGCCCTGGCGCGAGCTTTCGCCCAATATGTGCATTGCCAAAACCGCACCAATGGCGACAGCTGCGGCCGTTGCCCGGCTTGCCAACAGCACCAGACTTTCAACCATATCGATACCATCTTCTGCTTCCCCATCATCAAGAATCAAAAGAAGAAACTGAGCCTATGCGACGACTATCTGCCTGAGTTTCGCGACCAGATGCAGCAGTCGCCGTTTATGGATTACGACCAATGGCTGCTCAAGCTCGACAACATCAATGCCCAACCAGTGATATATGTCGACGAGGCGGCCGAACTGACGCGCAAACTCAGCTTCACCTCCCACTCTTCGCGCTACAAGATAGTGCTGATGTGGCTACCCGAGAAGATGAGGGAGGAAGCCGCCAACAAGCTGCTGAAAATCCTCGAAGAGCCTCACTCTGACACTATCTTTGTGCTGGCATCCGACAACTCACGCCAAATCCTCGGCACCATATACTCGCGCACCCAGCGCATCATCGTCAAGCGCTATCCCGACCAATTGGTGGCACAATACCTGACCTCGCAATTTCCGATGGACGAAGCCGAGGCCCTGCAGACAGCCCGGCTCGCCGAGGGCAGCCTCACTGAGGCCCTGAGGCTAATCAGTCTATCGAAGGAGCGCACCAAATATTTAGACCTGTTCAAGGAACTGATGCGCAAGGCATATACCCGCAATGTGGGCGACCTGAAGAAATGGGCAGCAGACACGGCCGAACTCGGCCGCGAACGCGAGATGGGATTTCTGGAGTATTGCTCGCGCATGCTCAGGGAGAATTTCATTCTCAATCTGCGCCAGCCCTCCCTCTTGGGCATGGACCAAGAGGAATACCAATTCAGCCAGAAATTCTCGCCATTTATCAACGAGCGGAATGTGCTGCGTCTATTTGACCAATTCAACAAAGCACGCAATGACATCGCCGCCAACGCCAACGCCAAGCTCGTTAATTTCGACCTCTCCCTCAAGACTATCCTCCTCTTAAAGAATTGATAATACCCAATGATAGGGCTTCAGCCCTCCTCATCTTCATAGAGGCTACTGTGGCGGCCACTTCATGGCCGCAATCCTCAAAAAGATTTTCACTTGCAGTGAACTATCACACCAATCCACTTGTTACCTTAACAAAATCATCTAAACAACCCTTAATAACATAAGCCACAATGAAAAATCTCAACATCATCCTGGCAGTTATCGGCGGTGCTATCGCCGGTGCAGCCGTTGGCATGCTCCTCGCTCCCAAGCGCGGCAGCGAGACCCGCGAGGAAATCATCGATTTCGTAAAGGACAAATGCCCCTTCCTCAACCGCAATAAAGTAGAGGAACTCGCCGACCGCATCGCCGAAGAAATCCGTCACGCCTGACTGCCTGGTTTCCCTCCCTATTTTCCCGAATAATTAACTTAACACAACAATCACACTATGAAACTGCTATATGCATTCTTAGGCGGAGCTATCGTGGGCACAGCTGCTGCCCTGCTCTTCGCTCCGGAGAAAGGCGCCGACCTGCGTGAACAAATCCGCCAAATCTTGGTGAAGAAAGGTATCATCAAGGAAGGNNGGCAACGTGCAGGAAGAAGAAATTGTAGACCAGATCGTAGCCGAAATCGAGGCAAAGAAATAAGGCCTACCTACCACCTAAGCAGGCGGGCGCATTGGCGCCTGCCTCTTTCGTCATATTCAACTATTATTTATGAACCAAAAATCTGATTCGCCACTCAAATCACTCGTCGATGCGTTGGCGCGCCTCGTGACCCTATACATCGAGAATGCTCGACTCACCGCAGCCGAGAAGGCCACCATGCTCATCTCGGTGTTTGCCATAGCCATGCTCGCCCTGATGCTGTCGGTGATTGTGATGATTTTCTTGGTGATGGGCATAGCCACCCTGCTCGAATCATACATCGAGCCTTTCTGGACATATTTCATCGTGGCCGGAGTATTCATCCTGATCATTGCGCTGATCGTGCTGCTGAGAATACCGCTGATCTACAACCCAGTAGCGCGATTCATCTCTAAACTTTTGCTCACCCCTCCCAACCAGAACCAACAAAAGTCATGAACGAGCAAGTACCCTCACAGTGGCGAGGTTATAATTTCGACGACCTCCGATTCAACCGCGTCCTTTCCCTGACTCGCATCGAGCTGGAAAAGCACAAGATAGCCAACGACTACCAAGCCTTGATGGGCAACAATGGTCGCGCCTATCCCCTATTCTCGCGCCTGAGCAGCGCTATCAGTTATGCCGACTATATCCTCATCGCATTCAAGCTTACCCGTCGGGTGATGAGAATGTTCAGCAGCAAGAAAAAGACACAGAAATGAACGACTACTACGAGGTGAGGTTCGACCTCACGCCATGCTTTGAGGACGCTACCGACCTGCTGGCATCGCAGCTCGCCGATGCTGGATACGAGAGCTTTGTACCCGACTCCAAGGGGGTGTCGGCCTACGTGCCGGCTGCAAGCTACAGCGCCGAGGCCATAGAGGAAATCATTGACAATTTCCCAATCAAGGTTGAGATAGACTGGCATGCCAAACTGGTGCCTGGCCAAGATTGGAACCAAGAGTGGGAGAAAAACTATTTCCAACCCATAGTGGTCGGCGACCAATGCGTGATACACAGTTCGTTCCACACCGACTATCCGGCCGTAGAGTATGACATCACAATCGACCCCAAAATGGCCTTTGGCACTGGCCATCACAGCACCACATCGCTAATCATTGAGCAGCTCTTAGCGATGGATTTGCGGGATACCACAGTCATCGATATGGGCACTGGCACCGGCATCCTGGCAATCCTCGCCGCCATGCGCGGAGCCACTACTGTCACTGGCATTGAGATTGACGAGTGCGCCTATGTCAACGCCCGCGACAATGTGAAGCTCAACCATCACCCCGAGATACTGATCATCCACGGCGATGCCTCAGCTCTGAGCCATCTCAAGGCAGCCGACCTGCTGATTGCCAACATCAATCGCAATATCATCACAGCCGACCTGGGATATTACGCCGCGGCCCTCAAGGAGGGCGGCAAAATGCTGTTGAGCGGTTTTTACCAAGCCGACTGCCCAATCGTGGAGGAAGCCGCAAAACAAGCGGGTCTCACGGTGGTCAACCAATTTGTCAAGGCCGACAATTGGGCCGCTATATCCTTAGTAAAGAATTAAGCCAGTGAGAGCCTGCAAGAAAATATTAATAGCCTTGGCGGCATTGCTGACTGCGATTGCCGCCACTGCCCAGCCTGGCACCCAGGATCATGTGAGATTTGCCTGGGGCGCCGGATTCCAAGGGTCGGTCGATATGAGCGGACACGATATGTCGTCGATAGGAATTGACGCTTATTTCGGCATGAGCACCCCCGGCATACAGATACTCGGAGCAGGTATCGGGATAAGCGAACCCGTGAGCAACTCATTCCACTCGATGCCCATCTATCTGATTGCTCGCAGCAGCTTCTCGGTAAAGCCCCAACTGTGCTTTGCCGACCTGAGATGCGGCATATCGGTCAACGATGTCGAGGCCAATACTACCCAGACCGGCGAATACGTGTCGATAGGCGCCGGCATCAACTTGGCCTCATCGTCAAAATTCATCTCGCATCTGATTTTGGCATATACGTTTATTGGCCGCAGAGATTTTACGGCCAATGAGATAGATTACCATCTGCCGGATTTGCAGATGGTGACAATCAGGTTAGGAATAACATTTTAGGACTTAGCGCCGAGGGCGGCGCTGCCACACTTTAGCTGCCACACTATTTTGGGTTGACGATGCGGTCGCCGAGGATTTTGGCAAATTGTGATTTGAGCTGGTACAGCTCAAACACTTGCGTCATCAGCTCATTGACGCGTTCGCGGTTGCCAGCTGCGGCGCGTGCCTCTTGATTTAGCTCGGCTATCTGCTCATCAAGGATAGCGTATTTCAGTTCCAACACTCCGCGCTCTACCAGTTCGCGCAGCCGCTCATATTCAGTCTCGACATGAGCGTACTTGGTATGTACCTTGCTGAGCTGGTATTTCTCACTGGCCAAAGCGGTTGACAGATTGCGCACTTCATCATCGGGCGCCGACAAGAAGTAATCCTCAAGATATCGCATGGTGAATTGAGCCAAGCTATCCTGGTACTGTCTGTCAGCACGCTCGATCAGAGCCTTCTCTCGATTTTGAATATCCGATAGGTCGCGGCCATGGAGGCGTATGTCCTCCTCGCCTGCCTTGATGAATTGAGCCCGCTCCTGTTGCAACTGAGCCGTATGGGTGGCGAGAGCCATGGGCCAATCCTCTTGGAAGATATGCCACGCATCTTCCATCATGCGAGCGCATACGGGGTCGGTCCATACGATATCATCCATCCTCAGCTCCGAATCGATAAATTCAATCACAGTCACTTGTTGGCCCGTTTCCTCCCCTTCTTCATTCAACTCTTGCGCTATGGGCACATAGCCGTACTTGACGATGTATTTCATCAAGGTCAGTTCATAACGGCGCAACCTCACCGACCCAGGGGTCTGGACCGGGGCTTGGGCAACTGGTTGTCCTTGGAATGTAGGGACTGGCTGCGTTGGAGGCTGCTCGGCTGGCACATCCTCGGGTCGCGGCTTAGGCTGACGCTGCTGGCGGTCAAGATTGTCGGCCATCGTCTTGTCAAGCTGTAGCGCAAGCACCTTCTCCTCGATTTCGAGCATGCGCGAGCACTCTTTGAGATACACGGCGCGCGTCACAGCATCGGGTATAACCGCTATTGATTTGACAATATCGGTAATCACACGCGACCGCTGAATCGGGTCATTGCCGGCATCTGACAACAGAATGCGTGTCTTGAAGCGGATAAAGTCTACCTCGTTTTGCTTGATGTACTCCTCGACCTGGGTCAACGAATGGCTCTGAGCAAATGAGTCGGGGTCTTCCCCCTCGGGCAACAACAATACCTTTATATTAAGGCCCTCGGCAAGCAGCAGGTCGATACCGCGCAGCGAAGCCTTGATGCCAGCCGGGTCGGCATCGTAAATCAGGGTCACATTCTGGGTAAAGCGATGGATCAGACGCACCTGGCCCTCTGTTAGCGAGGTGCCAGACGATGCCACAACATTGTCAACCCCGATCTGATGCATCGAGATTACATCCATGTAACCCTCAACCAGGATGCACTTGTCATGCTTGACAATTGACCCCTTGGCCTGGTACAGGCCATACAGTTCGTAGCTCTTGCGATAGATAGCCGATTCGGGCGAATTGACATACTTGGCCATGCTCTTGTCGGTGCGCAGGGTGCGTCCGCCAAAAGCAACCACTCGACCTGACACCGAGAAGATGGGGTAAATCACGCGGCCACGGAAACGGTCGTAAACTTGTCCCCTCTCCGACCGCGAACACAGGCCCGTGGCAATGAGATATTGCTCGTTGTAACCCTTGGCAATGGCAGCACGATACAGGACATCGCTCTTGTCGAGAGCATAGCCCAGCCTAAATCGCTTGATCATCAAGTCGTTGATGCCGCGCTCGCGGAAGTAGGCCAAGCCGATGTCGCGCCCATCTTGGGTCGACGACATGTTGGTCTCGAAATGCTCGAGAGCGAAGTCATTGACAGCCATTAGGGATTCGCGCTCAGTGGCTTGCTGCTTCTCAGCATCGGTAAGCTCATGCTCGCGAATCTCGATGTTGTATTTCTTTGCAAGGTATCTCAAGGCCTCGTAGTAGGTCATCTGCTCGTGGGCCATGATGAAATTGACTGGAGAGCCGCCCTTGCCGCAGCTGAAGCATTTGCAGATTCCCTTGGCGCGAGACACAGAGAAGGATGGTGTCCGCTCGTTGTGGAACGGACACAATCCTATATAGTTGGCTCCGCGCTTCTTTAGGCTAACGAAGTCGCTTACTACTTCTACGATGTCAGCCGCATCGAGAATGCGCTGCACCGTCTCACGGTCAATCTTCTTCACAATGAAAAATGAAGAATGAGAAATGAAAAATGAAGAATGAGAAATGAAAAATGAAAAATGAAAAATGAAGAATGAAAAATGAAGAATGCCATCAAGGGTATTTTTCATTTTTCATTTTTCATTCTTAGTTTTTAGTTAGAATTTGGCATTGCGCATGTCGCCGGTTTCGTTGAATGCGTTGTGGAACGCAAACGACTTGTCGAGCGACACTGGAGTTTGGCCTCCCTTGCCCTGCTTGAGGTAATCGTAGAGAAGCTCTTTATACATCGGGTGAGCGCAGTTCTCGATGATCTCGTGAGCGCGTTGCACTGGATCCTTGGCGCGCAGGTCGGCGATGCCCTGGTCGGTAACCAGGATGTCGACTGAGTGCTCTGAATGGTCAACGTGAGCAGCCATAGGCACGATGTTGCTGATGGCTCCGCCCTTGGTGATTGAGGGGCATGAGAAGATTGAGATATAAGCGTTGCGGGCAAAGTCGCCAGAACCGCCGATACCGTTCATCATCTTGGTGCCGAGCACGTGAGTAGAATTGACATTGCCAAAGATATCGGCCTCGAGGGCTGTGTTCATGGCGATGACGCCGAGACGACGAATTACTTCGGGGTTGTTGCTGAGTTCGGCAGGACGCATCAGAATCTTGTCGCGGAACTCGCTGAGGTCGGCAAAGAGTTTCTCCTCGGTGCTGTCGGCAAATGTCATCGAACATGTACTGGCAAATGTGCACTTGCCCTTGCGCATCAGCTCAAGCACTGCGTCTTGGATTACCTCGGTGTACATCATGAAGGGAGGAATCTCGGGGCTCTCGGCCAGGTCATACAGCACGGCATTGGCTACGTTACCCACGCCTGACTGCAGAGGCAGGAACTCCTTGGGGATACCGCCTTTCTTGTACTCGTTGAGCAAGAAGCGCACTACGTTCGAACCAATCTTCTTCGACACTTCGTCGGGAGCGGTGAACTCGTGCACGCCGTCGAGATAGTTAGTCTTGACGATGCCCACAATCTTGTTGGGGTCAACCTTCAGCACGGGGCTGCCGATGCGATCCTTGGGCGAGTTGATGTTGATAGCCGGACGATGAGGAGGATCCTGGAGCATGATCACATCGTGCATGCCCTCAAGCTCCTTGGGCAGAGCCTCGTTGAGTTCGATGAAGATATGCTTGGCCAGATGGGCATAAGTAGGCACATTGCCCACGCCGGTGCCAAGGATTATTTCGCCATCGGGGGTGATATGAGCTGCCTCGATAATGGCAAAGTCAATAGGGCCGTAGAAGCCGTAGCGCACTTCTTGCGCCATCTCTGAGAGGTGACGGTCGAAATAGTGGCAGTCGTGGCTATTGATGCGCTTGCGCAGGTCGGGTACATTCTGATAGGGAGCGCGCATATTGATGGCGTTGGCTCGCGAGAGCATGCCATCGGCACGGTCGCTCGACGATGCGCCGGTGAAGAGATTAATCTTGTAGGGTCGACCCTCGGCATGCTCGGCCTCAGCCTTGTGAGCGATTGCAGTAGGGATAGCCTTGGGAGTACCGGGGGCTGTGAAGCCCGACATGCCTACAGTGGCGCCATTGGGAATCATTGCGGCTGCCTCTTCGGCTGTGATGTAATTGAATGCCATGGAAATAAGGTTAAAGTATATGTTTGGTTTTCTGTTTAAATTGATTATCACTTAAAACTTAGGTGCGAGGATCTCGCCAAAGATGATGGCTCGCTTCAGGTTTTCCTTGTTGTGGAGGCCCGAGGCTTGGAGAGCGGCCGAGGGTGTGGGCTGGATGCGCTTTTTGGTGACGCGCTGCCCCTCCTCGGGGAGGCTCACAGCCATCGATTGGGGAGCCAACTTTTCTGGTTTAGGAATCTTAGGAATCATAGGATTCCTACTGGGCTCAACCGGGCTTTCAGCCCAGGTCTCCATCATTGCCTTTTGGGCAGATTGGGCTTGCTTGCGCTGCTCCTCGGCGGCCTGTTTCTTCTTTTTTGTCTCCACAGCCCACCCTACAAGCATGAGTGCAATCCACAATATTACCCATAAGATGTTGTCAGCTTCCATATAATTTTGTAATTTTGCACAAAATTACTAATTATTGTGCAATCTACCAAAATTACTTTCCCCAAGATTCGACAAATGGACAAAAATATCTCACCAAACAACAAATCTCAGGCCCCCGGAGGGGCAAAAAAGCTCTTTATCGAGACCTACGGATGCCAAATGAACGTAGCCGACTCTGAGGTAGTGGCTGCCATCCTCGGAATGGAGGGTTATCAACTCACCGAGGATATCTCTGAGGCCGATGCGATACTGCTCAACACTTGTTCAATCCGCGACAACGCTGAGCAGAAGATTGTGGCTCGACTGCAATATCTGGCCTCGCTGCGCAAGAATAAAAACAAAGAGAAGCATCGGCTGATTGTGGGTGTGATTGGATGCATGGCCGAACGCGTCAGGGACAAACTCATCAATGAGATGGGAGTCGACGTGGTGGCCGGACCCGATTCATACCTCGACCTGCCAGCCCTATTCGCTGCTGCCACCGCTGGCGAGAAGGCTATCAATGTCGAGCTCAGCACCACCGAGACATATCGCGACATCATACCCCGACGCATCGGACAAAACCCGGTGAGCGGATTCATCAGCATCATGCGCGGGTGCAACAATTTCTGCTCGTATTGCATCGTGCCTTACACCCGAGGACGCGAACGCAGCCGCCCAGCCGACAGCATCCTCTCAGAGCTGGCCGACCTGCGAGCTAAGGGTTTTAAAGAGGTAACGCTGCTGGGCCAGAATGTCAATTCTTACAACCACGAGGGACTGACCTTTGATCAGTTGCTCTGCATGGTGGCCGAGGCTGCGCCCGAGATGAGAGTGAGATTCACCACCTCGCACCCCAAAGATATGTCCGATGCTACGATTGCCGCCATAGCGTCGCACCATAATATTTGCAATCATGTGCACCTGCCGGTGCAATCGGGCTCGAACAAGGTGCTAAAGGATATGAACCGCAAATACACCCGCGAGTGGTATCTGGGCCGCATCGCCGCTATCCGCGCCGCAATTCCCGACTGCGGCATCTCGACCGACCTATTCACTGGATTTCATGATGAGACCGAGGAGGATTTTCAGGAGACCCTATCGCTGATGCGCGAGGTAGGATTTGACTCTGCCTTTATGTTTAAATACTCTGAGCGGCCCGGCACCCTCGCCGCTCGGCAGATGCCCGACAACGTGCCGGAAGAGGTGAAGATCGAACGCCTCAACCGCATGATTGCTCTGCAGAATCGGTTGTCGCTCGAATCGCATCGCCGCGACATCGGCAAGACATTCGAAGTGCTGGTCGAGAGCGTGTCAAAGCGCAGCACCGACCAGTGGGTAGGACGCACCCAGCAAAACAAGACCTGCGTATTCCCGCGCGGCAACTTCCGCCCGGGCGACTATGTGATGGTCAAAGTAATCGATGCCACCTCAGCTACGCTGATTTGCGAGCTGGCATAAGGGCTGCTACAAAGGAGCAAAGGCACAAAGGAGCAAAGAGGGCTGCTTTGTGCCTTTGCTCCTTTGCGGTAGCCGCTTGTGGCCTTATCTTGTGGCTTTATGCCCTTGTGGCTTTATGGTCAATAGCCGCTTTGTGGCTTTTCATCACATTTTTATCTTATTTTATTAGTGGTTTTCCAATTTTTTTCTTTAAATTTGCAACATATATGCAAAGCAATCTACCATGAGCACAACTCAAAAAGCTCCATCCCTGCCAATGCGTATCTGGCAATTTTACGTCACTGGTTTTCGCTCGATGACCATTGGCCGCAAATTGTGGGCGCTGATCATCATCAAACTCATTGTGATTTTATTGGTGATGCGCCTATTCTTCATGCCGGATGTGCTCTCTGAGCGCTGCTCAACCGATGCCGAAAAAGCCGAGGCCGTCCGCTCGGCCCTCAGCCCTCCATAGTCCTCACCACGGTCCTTCCCCTCAAAATAATCCGGATGGCGGCTACTGTGTCGGGCCAGTTTGTGGCCCGAATCCCCAGATAATCCATAAATCAATAAACCAATAAATCACAATCATGAACGAACTTACGAGCTTAGTCGACTGGTCGAGGGCGCAATTCGCTCTCACAGCCATGTACCATTGGCTCTTCGTGCCCCTCACCATCGGCCTATCCTTGATAGTCGCCATCATGGAGAGCATCTATGTGCGCACGGGACAACAGAAATGGAAGGCCATCACAAAATTCTGGATGACCCTCTTCGGCATCAACTTCGCCTGCGGCATCGCCACCGGCCTTATTCTCGAGTTTGAGTTTGGCACCAACTGGAGCAACTACAGCTGGTTTGTGGGCGACATCTTCGGCGCCCCTCTCGCCATCGAGGGCCTTTTGGCTTTCTTTATGGAGGCAACCTTTGTGGCCGTGATGTTCTTTGGTTGGAACAAGGTAAGCCGCGGCTTCCACCTTGCCTCGACCTGGCTCACCGCTATCGGCGTATCGCTCTCGGCTCTCTGGATCCTCATCGCCAATGCTTGGATGCAATATCCCGTTGGCATGGAGTTTGACCCGGCTCAAATGCGCAATGTAATGGATAATTTCTGGGACGTAGCCCTCTCGACAGTGGCTATGCACAAATTCTGCCACGCTGTCACCAGCGGCTGGGTATTGTCGGCCGTATTCGTGGTGGGCGTCAGCAGCTGGCTCCTGTATAAGAAGAGCAACATCCTGATGGCCAAGGATTCGGTGCGCGTGGCATCGTGGGTAGGCCTTATCGGCATCCTGTTGGTGATGTGGACTGGCGATGGTTCGGCAGTCGATGTGGCCCGCGTTCAGCCAATGAAGCTCGCCGCTATGGAGGGTGTATACAATGGCAGTCGCGGACAGGGCCTCACCGGTTTTGGCATCCTCAATCCCGACAAGAAATATGACAACGATGAGGAGACCATGCTCTTTGCCATCGAGATTCCCAAGGGACTGTCATTCCTTGCCACTCATGACTTTGACGCTTTTGTGCCGGGCATCAACGACCTGATCAATGGCATCTCCATCAATGAGGCTGGAGACACCGTCTACGGTATCACCTACGCCGACCGCATGGCCAGCGGCTTGCTCGCCCAAGATGCTCTCAAACTCTATGGAGAGGCTCAAGCTATCGGTGATCAAGAGACGATGGCGCAAGCCGCCCAGGTTATCAAGGAGAATTACGCGAACTTCGGTTACGGCTACCTCCAGTCGCCAGCCGATGCCATCCCGCCAGTGGGAATGACATTCTACGCATTCCACATCATGGTAATCTTTGGCGGTTACCTGTTGCTGCTCTTCGTGGTGCTTATCTTCGTTTGCTACCGCTCTGACAAGACCCTCGAGAATCCTTGGCTTTGCTTCTTCGGCCTGATTTCTATTCCCATAGTCTACATCTGCTCTGAGGCTGGCTGGATTACAGCCGAGGTGGGCCGTCAACCTTGGACCATCCAGGATGTGCTGCCGCGCAATGTGGCTATCTCAGACATCTCGGCTGGATCAGTCGAAGCCACATTCTGGGTATTCGCCGCAATATTCACTTTGCTTCTCTTTGCTGAAATCAGCATCATGGTGCGATTCATCATCAACTCAGAGAAGAAAAACATCATCCCCAAGCAATAACGACGCCTTGGCCCATATAGATATTACCACCTCCATATTTCATGTAATGGGCTATGGATTGGTAATATTTCCAAAAACCAAAAGCCAAAAACTAAAAACCTGGTTGGTAATATTTCCAAAAACCAAAAACTAAAAACTAAAAACCTGGTTGGTAATATTTCCAAAAACCAAAAACTAAAAACCAAAAACCAAAATTATGTATTGCTTACAAGCCTATTGGTGGCTCTTAATATCGGTGCTTGGCGCCCTGCTCGTGTTCCTGCTCTTCGTGCAAGGCGGACAGAGCCTCATCTGGTCGACCCATCGCGACTACCGCGACCTCATCGTCAATTCGATAGGCCGCAAATGGGAATTCACATACACCACCCTGGTGGTGTTTGGCGGCGCATTCTTTGCCTCATTCCCATTGTTCTACTCAACCAGCTTCGGCGGCGCTTACTGGCTGTGGATGCTCATCCTGGTCAGCTTTGTTGTGCAAGCCTTCAGCTTTGAGTTCCGCCGCAAGCACGGCAATCTCTACGGCACTGGCACCTACGATGCCTTGCTGACTTTCAACGGCCTGTTTGGCTGCGTGATGCTCGGCATCGCCGTGGGCATGTTCTTCTTCGGCGCTGAGTTCACAGTTTCAAAGGGCAACATCCTCAACGGTTCTGCTCCGGTGATTTCGCAATGGTCCGAGACTCATGGCCTCGAGGCTATGATCGTGCCCGGCTGCTTGCTGCTTGGCTTTGCAGTTTTCTTCCTGGCTCGCGCTCAGGCTTGCATGTATTTCATCAACAATATCGATGGAGGCAACGGTTTCACCCAGTCGATGCGCATCAAGACCCTCTTTAATGGAGCTATCTTCGCCCTGCTCTTCATTGCATTCGCCATCCTGCTGTTTATGCAAGGCGGCTATCGCATGACCCCCGAGGGCACATTCGCCTACGAGCCTCACATCTATTGGACCAACCTATGGCAGATGTGGTGGTGCGTGCCAATCCTGCTGATTGGCGTGGTGATGGTATTGTTCGCCATCTTGCGCACTGCTCTGTGCGGCACCTTCTTCAAGGGCATTTGGTGGAGCGGCATCGGCACAGTGCTTGTTGTGCTTGTGCTGTTCTGGCTGGCCGGATACAACGGCACGGCCTACTATCCATCGCTGCTCGACGCTCAGAGCTCGCTCTCGATTACCAACAGCAGCTCTTCTCACTTCACCCTGGTAGTGATGAGCTGGGTATCGATTCTGGTGCCGTTTGTGCTGGCCTACATCTGGTATTGCTGGTACAAGATGAATGCCACACCGCTCACCCAGAAAGAACTCCAATCCGATTCCCACGTCTACTAATTTCTTCCTAACGTAAGCACGTCCCAACGTAAGCACGTAAGCTTTACGAAAGCACAAACTGAGTAATAGGTTTTAACCTAAAACAAAAAAATAATTGTCTAAAAAATAATTATCAATATTGTGCTTACGTAAAGCTTACGTGCTTACGTTGGGACGTGCTTACGTTAAGTTACGTGCTTACGTTTTACCCCTATGGATTCATATTTTACGATAAGCAAGCCATCGCAGGCGCAGCTGAGGGAGAAGATGAGCCGTTTCATCTCCTTTGCCATACCTGTGGCCTCAGCCGAAGAGGCTAAGGCTGAGATTGCTCGCAAGCAAAACGAATACCACGATGCCCGCCACGTGTGCTGGGCATACATGATTGGCCCAGAGAGGAAGCAATTTCTGTCATCTGACAATGGCGAACCCTCCGGCACTGCTGGCAAGCCAATCTTGGGCCAAATCAATTCATTCAATCTGACCGATATCGTGGTGATCGTGGTGCGCTATTTCGGGGGCATCAAGCTCGGCACATCTGGCCTTATTGCTGCCTACCGCGAGGCCGCGCGCTTGGCTCTCAGCGAGGCCGAAATCATTGAAAAACACCAAACCGCCCGATTCTCCTTCACATTCCCATACCTGTCGATGAACGAAGTGATGCGCATAGCAAAAATGCCGCAAGTAAGGGTAATCTCCCAACAATTCGACAATTCCTGCTCGATGACCATCGAGTGCAACCTCGCCGACTCTCCTATGGTGGAGGCACGCCTCACCTCAGTCTCCGGCCTCACCCTGCTACCCCGTTAGGGGTTATTTCATCTAGCCGCATTGGTTGTCCCCTCCCCGCTACCCCGTTAGGGGTTATTTCATCTAGCCGCATTGGTTGTCCCCTCCCTGCTACCCCGTTAGGGGTTGTTTCATTTAGCACCCCCCTTAACAATAATAGGTATTGTTTATGTCAGAAATTATTCGTACCTTTGTAGGTTATTTCAATTGGTACGAATAGAAAATGTCAGCAAACATAGTAGTGAAGGGAGCCCGGGTCAACAATCTCAAGAATATCGACCTCGAGCTGCCCGGAAATAAATTCATAGTCATAACGGGCCTGTCTGGTTCCGGCAAATCTTCTTTAGCATTTGACACCCTCTATGCCGAGGGACAACGCCGATATGTGGAGAGCCTTTCGGCTTATGCTCGACAATTTATGGGCAAACTCTCTAAGCCCGAATGTGACTGGATCAAGGGATTGCCCCCAGCCATCGCCATCGAGCAAAAAGTGAATACAAGGAATCCACGTTCCACGGTCGGCACAAGCACCGAAATTTACGATTATCTGCGCCTGCTCTTTTCGAGAGTGGGCCGCACGTATTCGCCCATAAGTGGCGAACAAGTCAAGAAACACACGGCCGAAGATGTCATCGAGTGCGCCACTTCTTATCCCGACGGCACACGCTTGGCTTTGGTTGCGCCTATATCTTTGCCCCAGGGTCGCACCTTGGCCCAGCAACTCGACATATATATTAAGGAGGGATTCTCACGCTTGGTAAAGTGGACACGCGCCAAAGGCAAGGCTCCAAAGGCCGAGTTTGTGCCAATCGACGAACTGCTGGCGCAGCCTAAGCTCCCGGTTACCCCCGAGGGTTACGACCTGCTCATCGACCGCTTCGCGGCCAGCCATGAGCAAGACGAGGTGTCGAGACTCTCAGAATCAGTCGAAACCGCATTCTTTGAGGGCCATGACCAATGTTCTTTGGTAGTTTGGGATGCCGATGGCACCGCTCGTCGGCATGATTTCTCAAAGCGATTCGAGGCCGATGGCATAACATTTCTCGAGCCATCGGACCAACTCTTCAATTTCAACAACCCTTACGGAGCATGCCCTACATGCGAGGGCTTCGGCAAAATCATAGGCATTGACGAGAAGCTGGTAGTTCCCAACCCAGCCCTCTCGGTCTTTGACGATGCCGTGGTGTGCTGGCGCGGAGAAAAGATGAGCGAGTGGAAACGCGAACTCATACATCTTGCGCCCCACATCAGTTTCCCAATCCATCGTCCCTATTGCGACCTCACCGAGGCCGAAAAGCGACTGCTCTGGGAGGGCAATTCGAGATTCAAGGGTATCAACGGTTTCTTCAAATGGGTCGAGCGCCAGCAAGCGAAAATCCAATACCGAGTGATGCTGGCTCGATTCCGTGGCAAGACCACTTGCCCCGACTGCCACGGCGCTCGCTTGCGCCCCGAGGCAGAGTATGTCAAGGTAGCAGGACGCAGCATCACCGAATTGGTGAGAATGCCCGTGAGCGAATTGCAGCAGTGGTTCGCCAAGCTCGAGCTCGATCCCACAGATGCCGCAATAGCAAAACGCATACTAACCGAAATCAATAATCGACTTGGATTCTTGATGCAAGTGGGCTTGGGTTATCTAACCCTCGACCGCCTCAGTAACAGCCTGTCGGGCGGCGAAAGCCAACGCATCAACCTCGCCACCTCACTTGGCAGCAGCCTGGTGGGTTCGCTTTATATCCTTGATGAGCCGTCAATCGGCCTCCACCCCCGCGACACCCAGAAGCTGATTGGGGTGCTGCGCGACCTGCAGCAAATCGGCAATACCGTCGTGGTTGTTGAGCATGATGAGGAGATAATGCGCGCTGCCGATTGGATTGTGGATGTTGGGCCCAAAGCAGGGCGATTGGGTGGACAGATTGTTTACGAAGGGCCAGTGCCAGCTGATGACGACAAGGCGCTGGTTGAGCAGCACCCCGACTCGTACACGCTCAAATATCTTGCCAATCAACTTGAGATACCCACGCCTAAGCAGCGCCGCCACTGGAGCAGTTTTATCGAGGTGAAAGGCGCACGCGAGCATAATCTGAAAAACGTCGATGTCAAATTCCCTCTCGGAGTGATGACTGTTGTGACAGGTGTGAGTGGCAGCGGCAAGTCCACTCTCGTAAGGGATGTGCTGTACCGCGCTATGCGGCGCCGTCTCGGCGAGGCTGGCGAGGCACCGGGTGCGCATCTCGGCCTCGAGGGCGATCTGCATCGCATTACCGCTGTCGAGTTTGTCGACCAGAATCCTATCGGCACCTCATCGCGCTCCAATCCTGCCACCTATCTCAAGGCTTACGATGAGATACGCAAACTCTTTGCCGACCAGCAAGCAGCAAAGCAGATGGGCTTCACAGCCGCTTACTTCTCGACTAACACCGATGGCGGCCGATGCGATGAGTGCAAGGGCGCTGGCGTGATAAATATCGAGATGCAGTTCATGGCCGATATTTCAATTCCTTGCGAGGCTTGCCATGGCAAGCGTTTCAAGCCCGACATCCTCGAGGTGCGCTATCGCGGCCAGAACATCGATGATGTGCTGAATATGACAGTAAATCAGGCCATTGAATTTTTTGGCGAAGACGGTGACAGCCAGGCCAAAAAGATTGTAAAGCGCCTATTACCGCTCCAGCAAGTAGGTTTGGGTTACATCAAGTTGGGCCAAACCAGTTCTACCCTATCAGGGGGCGAGAACCAACGCGTCAAGTTAGCATATTTCTTGTCGCAAGAGAAACCGCAGCCGGCCATGCTCATATTTGACGAACCGACCACGGGTCTGCATTTCCATGACATCAGCGTGCTGATGGCATCGTTTGACCGCTTAATCTCACAGGGCCATACCATTGTCATCATCGAACACAACCTCGAGGTGATCAAATGCGCTGACCATGTGATAGACATTGGCCCCGAGGGCGGCGATGCCGGTGGCTACATTGTGGCGCAAGGCACACCCGAGCAGATAGCCGCCTGCGAGGAGAGTTACACTGGCCGTTGGCTCAATCTTTAGTGTCGATGCGGCCGCACATGGTCGCAAAGGGACAGTACTTGCACTGATCAGCGTCTTCGGTCTGTGTGAAAGGTTTTTCCGGGCCGAAGATGTCCTCAAGCAAGCCCGATAGGCGCTCTCTGAACTCATCCCGGTATTTGCGATAGTCGAGCAATGGCTCTTTGCCTATCAGCAAATCCGGCAGACCCTCTGTCTTGATTTTTGAGAACAGATACACCTTGGGTTGGATTGCATAGTCGACCCCGCGCTGACCCTGCATCAGGTCGCCGTAAGCCAAGCAATACAGCATCAGCTGGAAGATTGCGCCGAAATCGTGGTTGACGAAAAGCGACTCAATTGAGGGCGCTCTCAACTCATCGCTGCCAGTCTTGTAATCGATGAAGCGCAGATATTGGCCAGCGTCATCGAGTTGGTCGATGCGGTCGATCGACATAGTGAAATTGACCGTGCGCTCCCCGTCAACACACCACTGATGGGTATGCTTGCCGCCTTCGTCCTCGCCCGAGACAAAGACAAACTCCTTGCCTCCGCTCTCACATTGCAGCATGTGGCGTATATAGGTAGCTATGACTCGTGCCAATACTCTGCCCTCGCCTGGGATTAGCCTGACATCGGCGTACTTGCCGCCATAGTATATTTCATTCATAGCGTCAAGGGCCATTTTGGTGAGCTGCCCTATCAGTCGTGGGTTGTCAAGAATCTGGCGCAGATGCTCCGGTCGTATCAACACGTTTTTGCCCTCGCCTCTGAGTCCGATATAGAATCTCTCAGCCACCTTGTGGAGGATGCTTCCATACGAGGCCGCATCCATGTACTCAGGATCGAAATTGTCATACCTCATGCCCTTGACGCTCTGTAGATAGAATCGCAGTGGGCACTGGATGTAGGATTTGAGCGCCGAGGCAGAGATATTGCGATTACCGCCGGGCAGGAAGCTTTTTAGCTCTTCCATCACTCTCTCATCTTTTTCAATAGTGATAGTGCGAGGCGAGAATGGCTTCATACCCACGTAGGGTGATTCCACCTTGGCCTTGTCTTTGAGCATAATCTTGAGCTGCTGCAGATAGCGCGAGATTTCGCCCGAGGCTTCATCCGGCGTGCGGCTGTCATAGATTAGGCACAGGCGAGTGGCGCGAGTGATTAGGCGATAGAATTGATAGGCCATCGTGATCTCCTCAGTCTCGACAGTGGGCATGCCGTAGGCAGCGCGCAGCGTAGGAGGAATAAGCGATGGACTGAAATTCTTCTTGGGCAGGATGCGCTCGTTGAGCGACAAGACGATGAGATTGTCAAAGTCCAGGCCGCGGGCATCCTGTAGTCCTAAAATCTGCAACCCGGTCACTGGGTCGCCATTGAGCTGGATATGGGTGTATATGAGCAGTCGACGCAGCAGACTGAAGAAGGTGCGTTCTTTCATCGCAATTCCATACTGGTCGGCAAGCTCGTAGATATCACGGATTGCTAATCCGTAAGCCTCGAGAATCAGAGCTTCGTAGGGCGTGGTTATCTCCTCATCAATATTATGAGACATCTTACCAATGCTCTCGGTGACAAATTTTGAGAGGGCCTCAATCAAGCCATCGAGATATGCTTTAACCAAGATGATATCGCGACCAGCCTCACGGAATATCGGAGCCAGCGTGGGGCACATCTGACATATTTCGGCCGATGGTACATTGTAGAGATGCTCTTTTGTGATTTTGTCGCGCAGAGCCTGGGCTTCGGTCGGAGCCATCGAGGACACATACGGCTGAGAGAGTATCTCTAAGACATCTTTGTAGAAATAGCTGTGCGCTCCGGCCATAGTGCGGCAATTCTCTTGCATATACAGGATTGCCGTGATGAGCGAAGCGAATGGCGTGTTGGTGAAGTTGACGCGCATAGCCACATTCAGCTTGTTGACATCGCCGGGCAGGGAATATAGCACAGGGGTGAGTAGTTTTTCGTTGGGGAGCACCAGACCCGTTATCTCATGGTTGATGGCATCGGTCCCTGCCTCGCGGTCATTCTCGCTCCATTGGCGCAGCACTCTGGCAGCGACCTTGGCTTGGCCGATATTTGACGGCACGGCTATGATGCGAAAATCGGGCAGGTCGTCGATGGCTATCTCCTCAAGTTGAAAATCTCGGGGCGCTGGAAATTCCTTGGCAAGAGCCTTTATCAAGTCTGCAGCCTTATTGCCAGGGAGCGACAATAGAGGCGAAGCGGTGTCCCAGAAAAATTCCGCGATACCCAATTCCCTCAGCTTCTTGAAAATCAGCATACGCGCCGGAGGCAGGACATAGAATCCTATGAATGCGTAGCGGTGCCCATGGAAATCCTCAACTCCCATGTCAGCTATGTCATGCTGCACCATTCGCGACTGCATGCCCGAATAGGTGATGCCTCGCTGAGCCAGCAAGCGGTTGAAGCGGCAATAGAGTTCATGCAGTACCTCCCATAGGTTGATAAACTTTTTCTGGGCGCTCTCGGCATCATCGTTATGGCCCACGTGGCGCCAGAAATGTTCGGGTTTTACCTCTTGGATGTATTTCTCACCCAAGATGCGAGCCACCTCGATCTGCTCGGGAGTGAGATAATTGGACATTATCTCACGTTCGGCCTTGACGTTTTTGAAAAGCTGAGACTCATCGACAAGGCATGAATCCACATCGTTGAAGTCGTTGAGCAATACTTGGCCCCAGAATACAAATGCGTCAAAGTCTTTGGCCTGGTCGGCTCGGCCTTTTTCCTTCATCACTTGGGCATAAGCCTGGTAGAGCAGGAACAGCAATTCGATGTTGCCCCCGATGGGCAGGGATGAGAACTCCTGAGTAAATGCAGTGATGGTGATCATGCGCGGCATAAAGCAACTCTGCCCGTAAGTTTCCTTAAGGTATTTGCGCATAAACATTGCCGCCCTCTTATTGGGGAACACGAAGGTGTAGGAGCCCAAATCGAGCCCCTCGGCCTTTTTGGCAGCGTAGTAGCTTGCCACTTGTTTGAGGAATTTGTCCATGCGGCAAAGTTACTGAATTTTGTTGAGACGAGGAAATAAAAAAGCATCCGAGGCGTGGATTCGGATGCTTTGTTTCTTCTTGTCGGTTCTCCAAGCGTGGATTGGAGAACCTCTAAGCTATAATTTCAATCTCGCCAAGCCATGCACTGCCGAGGCATCGGCTTCGGGCAAGTCGGTGGTTGATTCCACAACTCTTACTGGGAATGACAATGCCGCAGTGGCTATCGACTTATCCACAGCGAGCACTGTGCAAGTCACTCCTATGGTATGGATGCCAACGGATACGTTCTCAGTTGAGATTGCAAAACCAAAGGGTGAGAAAATGGAAGGACCCATGAAATAGCCATCCCAGTAATAATTGACATTAGTGACGGTAGCGGCCTTTCCCTCTTCATTGTTAGTTACCGTGATTCCGGAGATTACCAACGAATCGCCTTGCACCACATAAATCGTGTCATCGACAACGGTGCCTTCAGACACGTCAAGCGAAATGTCGACATTTGGCAGGTCATCATCGTTGCTGCATGATGCGAACGCTATGGCCATTATCGGCAATGCTGCAATCAGTAGGTAAAACATTTTTTTCATAATAGTTGAAATTAAGACATTAATAAAGGTGTAAATCTCTCCTCGGGGCGCGTGTGTGTCAGTGTGTGTTATACCCCTTTTAATTTACACTATTATAACGTTTTAACCACCTTAAATGTTTGCCCCACCTACACAGAGGCGACCCTACGGGCCGCATTGGTATGGTATCCCCATCGCGGCCCGTAGGGTCGCCTCTGTGTAGGAATGTCATTTGAAATCCCCCAGCTACCCCGTTAGGGGTTGTTCCACCAATCCCAGCGCCGATAGCGTGCGAAAGTTGAAAGATTTAGTCAACTTTCGCACGCTATCGGCGTCTTGAGGCTGATTCTCATCTTTGCTCTAAACTGTGGCCCGAAAATTACGAGGATTATTGTGGGGCATATAAAACCATACGCTCAAGGTCGAATGAAAGAACCTTGAAGAGTTCGAAGGTTTCAATGCCCATACGGTTGCTGGTGCCTGTGGGGTCGTTTTGCAGCAGAAGGTTTATGGAAGGGATGGTAACCGTCGCCTCTCCTATCGCAAAGTGGAGGTCGGAGAGATGGACTCCAGATAATTCTGTATAGCCTCCAGCCCCTGCCGAGCGTATGGTTTCGGGAGTTATGCCTTCTGGGATTAATTCTGCCAGATAAGGGCATTGCGAGAGTTCCAAACTGCCGAACGATGCATCTCCCGTATCGGGAATTACCACTGCCGGGTGGCCGCGCTCGATGTAGCATTGCAGAAGATATACACCGGTGGGGCTTATACAAAGGTTAGGCTTGGCTGAGGTGGGCACTGTTGACTGAACACTGAAGACTATCTCGTTATTATTGTAGTCCAGTGTCAGATATTTTACCGCCTCCATCACCGGACGACCTACGACAAGTTCGAAAGGCGACATATATTTGTCGGCCTCGTCGTGGCCCGATAGCATTGTCATCACATAAAAAGGTACGTTGTGAATGGTCAGTTCACCGAGTCGCATCTCTTTGGCAATGCCAAACTTTGCAGATTGCTTCCCCTTGCCTATGGCCGTCACATTTATGTCGAAAATTTCCAGCCCCATTCTCGAGGCCAAGTCTTCGGATATAATGTTTACACCAGCACCGGTATCGAATAATGGTGAGCAAGAGTGTCCGTTTATGGTAGAGTTGTCTAACATCATTAAAACCGAGCGCTTACCCGGAGCGCCAATTGAGTCAAGTCGGAATTTGACGGTTGCAGCATTTTCAAAAGGAAGCACTTCATTCATCTTAAAAGGAGCCTTTGCCTTATAGAGCGCAATTAGCGTTTGTGCCCCCGCAACAGTGGCCGAGTCAAGATACTCAACTATTTGGGAGGTTATGGACTGTAATATGGAGGCAGCCTGCTCATTCTTACCTTGCGCACTAAGATTATCGCATAGGATAGTATTTATAGAAAAAACGTTGCTCAATCCTAATTCACCCGCGTAGTTATTAAGCAAGTCTCCACAATACTTTACTGATTCTTCAGGTTGGTTGAAGAAATAGGTGAGCATAGCCTTGGCTAAGATATCGAGATATGGCGTTATGGGCTCGTTATTTGTTTCGTAGAACTCGCGAAGCTCAAACCATTGGCGGTTGTTTATCATGTTGCCTACTCTTTCCTCTGCAGTTTGGGCCAACGTCGAGAGAAAAGTAATGAGGGTTATAAACAAATAGAATATTCTTCTCATCAGTATAGAAATTTTTGTGCAAAGATAGCCAAAAGCATGGATAAATGGAAGAGGTCTATTAGAAAATTTCTTATTTAAGATGCTGGAAATTATCATAGTTTTGTAGTGATGATAAAGTTCCCATAGCCAATAGAGAAAAGAGTCTCCGCACTGCGGAGATCTTTGTAAGGCATGAGCTTAGGTACACAACGTGTACATTATCGACATGGGTGCTAAAAGAAGAAAGGTCGAGCGATCAAAAGATTGCTCGACCTTTCTTATCAATTGGGTCGGGAAAAAACTGATTCGTCCTTCTTCGTGTGAGCTCCCGCACCATAATAAAGGATATCGGTGAAATTTTCGTCTTTTTCCATCCCCGTATAATATCCTCCTACCAATTCTCCCAAATACAAAGAAAAATCAAAAGTGTTTGAACTCTTAAAATCTTCTGTTTTAGAATAGGTTATAGAGTATCCTAGTTTAAATGGCGAATTTTGTGACGAGAATTTGATTGTTTCCTCATTCATTATAGGTTCCGATTCACTTCCCTCAAGAAAATTGAATAGTGCATAACCATTTTTGTAATATCCATTATTACCTCCTATCTTATAATACATCCCTTTAATGAGGGGATATTGTCCGGTTTCAACTTCATCCATCCAAACATATTCAGCACTTAAATCATAAGAAGTGTGAGCTGGGATGGCTATTACACGTTGTGAGAAAAAAGTGGTTCCAGTAGTAGAGGTATTGCTTCCTCCTACATTTACTCCATTGGCTAAAGCTTTTGCGCTTCCTCCTACCCCGAGAGCTCCGGCTACTGAGCCAAGATTGATAGACCCACCTGTTGTGTTGGATGAGGTTGAAGTTGTAACTGAAGGGACATAATAACACGTTGATTTACCTTGACGGATAAAGAATGTATTTCCAAGATCCAGATAAATAGTACCGTTGGACTTATTGGTTACGGTTACAGCCAATGCTGGGCTGATTCTTGGATGACATTTTTCAAATTCACCAATGTCTTTTTACTATTTCTCCATCTTTGGCCGGTAGAAAGAGTTATTTCTATATCTTCATTCAGAAGTATCGAATTCTCATCGACCAAGAAACGACATAGAGGCCATTTCGATTTTTTCCCTATTTCCTTCTCTTTACAGGTAGTAGGGATTTCTCTGTTGATTTTTTGGATGGCTTGAGCATTCAATTGAGCTATCTCTGGCGATAAGTTTTCTGGCTTGAGATAGGTCACCCCTAAAGGCTCTTCATTAGCGGCTGGGGCATAATCCTCGAAGGTTTCCTTTTCACCGTCTTCGTAGTTGATAGCGAGTACGTCTGACTTATTGACGGTATAGAGAGGGCCATCTGGGCGGGAGGCCTTCTTGTATTTGATTTCGTCTTGGGTAATCTCAGTGACCTTGGCGTTCACCACATCTCCATTGCGCATGACAATGACATCGTCTGCCTTGATGCTAAAGCAACATAGAAGCATCAGCATCATCAGGTAAAATCTGAAAAAAGAAATAACTTTATTCATTGAATTGAAGTGCCCTTCGGTCCTAAGTGGCTTATGTTTAAAGACAAGAAATGCGTGGACCGCTATGCCACGCCTTCAACTGCGGAAGGCTACAGTTGACAAGATAAGCATAGACGCTTTTCTTATTGGTATGTTGTTCTGATGGCCTCTGCCATCCAGAGTAATCGACTAAAAGACACTTTTTCATCTATCTTATTACAAAGATAGTACTTTGTTTTGAAACAGCGAAATTTCGCAGAGAAATTTTTAGGTTTAATCTACCTTAATTCAGAAAAAATTCCGTACCTTTGCTTTTGAAAGGGATGGCGTTGTTTAGATAAACTTGAAGACTTTACCCACCAAGTTATAAAATCTCTCGTCAACTTTCACTATTTATTGTCTTTAAACATACCAAAAAACTTGCTCTATCAACTATTCCATCAATGATAAGTAAATCTTTTATGAAGAAAATGTTGAATAAACTTCTAACTGCTGGCATAGCAATGGTTGTAGCAGCCGCTATGCCCCTTATGATGTCGGCCCGTGGCGACTGCTCTTACTGCGGAGGTACGGGCAAAGTAGTGAAGAACCTAACGGTTAGTACCTACGGAAAAGACACAAAGAAAAAATGTCCAGAATGTGGAGAATGGCACTACTCGGGACATACTCATGTGCATTGCTCGCACTGCGGTGGAACTGGCTATCGCAAGAATGGAGGTTCCTCTTCTGGGAGCGACTATAGTTCTGATTTTTATGAGGGCAATGACCTAGGCCTCCCCAATCCTTATGCTGTGGCCCGCAACCTACGATATGGATGCCGCTGGTGCGATGAAGAGATACGTCTCTTCAACGAATTGCGTAAATCTTCTCCAGATTTAGCCCAGCGCTACGAGACGGCTCGAGGAATACTGGACAATTTCATCCAGTGGTGTAATGAGGGAAATGCTAAATTGCAGTATAGGTATGTGACTCCACAGGAAGTACAGAATATGTGGAATATCACATGCAACCAGTACAACAATTATACCGCTGCTGGTGCGGTTAGTAATCAAGCGCTCCTCCCATTTCTCCAACAGGTAATCAAGATAGCTGAGAATACGGGTACACAATACCGTAATACATGTCAATCTTTCTCTAATCTTAGACAGCAACAAGATGCTCTCGACAACTATCTACTCTACCGCAATATGATCTGGTAAAGGGGATTAGATAAGGTGCTTTTGAATTTCTTCACACCTTTTTCAACCAAAAGTAATAGAAAGTAAGGTCGAGCGATCGTTTGATCGCTCGACCTTACTTATCAATTAGGTCGCGGGAAAACTGGCTCGTTCTTTTTTGTGTGAGCTTTCCCCCCGTAAAAAAGGAGATCTTGCAGATTCTCTCCATCATAGTATCCACCAACTAATTCTCCCAAATACAAAGAGAATTCAAAAGTGTTAGAAAGTTTCAAGTCTTCAGTTTTGGAGTAAGTGAGAGAATAACTTACCTTAAGAGGGGATTCCTGTGAAGTATATCTGAAAGATTCATCAAAAGTTATAGGCTCAGATTCGCTACCTTCCAAGAAATTAAACAACGCGAATCCATTATATTGTGCTACCCACATGGCATCAACTTTATAATACAATCCCTTACAAAGAGGATATTGGCCGTTTGAAACTTCATCCATAAGAATATATTCTGCCCCCAATTCATAAGAGGTATTGGCCGGGATTGCTATAATGCGTTGAGAGAAAATAGTTGTCCCTGTAGTTGAGGTATTACTCCCCCCTACATTGACACCGCTAGCTAATGCTTTCGCACCTCCTCCAATTCCCATAGCCCCTGCCACAGAACCAAGATTTACTGAACCCCCAGTAGTGCTAGATGAGGCTGATGTGGTGACGGAAGGCACATAATAACATATTGGTTTCCCTTGACGTATAAAGAAGGTGTTACCCAGGTCGAGATAAATGGTGCTATTAGACTTGTTGGATATAGTCACTAACAAGGCAGGACTCAAAGCTGTATGGCACTCTTTGAATTCTCCAATATCTTTTTTGCCCCATCTAACCCTTTTCCCTGGAGTAAGAGTAATAGCTAAATCCTCATTGAGCAATATAGAATTCTCATCTACCAAGAAACGATAAATGATATCCTTAGATTTTTTGCCTATTTCCTTATCCTCGCATTTAGTTGGTACTTCTCTGTTGATTTTTTGGATGGCTTGAGCATTCAATTGAGCTATCTCTGGCGATAAGTTTTCGGGCTTGAGATAGGTCACCCCTGAAGGCTCTTCATTAGCGGCTGGGGCATAATCCTCGAAGGTTTCCTTTTCACCGTCTTCGTAGTTGATAGCGAGTACGTCTGACTTGTTGACGGTATAGAGAGGGCCATCTGGACGGGAGGCCTTCTTGTATTTGATTTCGTCTTGGGTAATCTCAGTGACCTTGGCGTTCACCACATCCCCATTGCGCATGACAATGACATCGTCTGCCTTGATGCTAAAGCAACATAGAAGCATCAGCATCATCAGGCCAAGCCTAAAGAATGAAATAGCTTTATTCATTGAATTAAAGTGCCCTTCGGTCCTAAGTGGCTTATGTTTAAAGACAAGAAATGCGTGGACCGCTATGCCACGCCTTCAACTGTGGCCCTGGAAAAACCTTGCAAACAGATGTGGGTATAGTAGCCCACGCATATACGTATATGCGTGGATTCTACTATGCTTGTCCTTGTTTGCGTAGAAATTTTCCAGGTTTCAGTTGACAAGATAAGCATAGACGCTTTCTTTTTTATTATGTAGTTCCTGTTGGCCTCTGCCAAACAGAGTAAATCGACGAAAAGACACCTTTTCATCTATCTTATTGCAAAGATAGTGCTTTGTTTTGAAACTAAGAAATTTTGAAGAAAAATTTTTGCCTTATGATTACAATCATCTCGGTTTCATAAACATTAAGCTGATGAGTTATTTAGGGGACTGTTTGAGGCCTTCTCAATTATCTTGAGGGCCATGATATAGCGTGGGTCTTTGGTGATGTCTCTAGGAGGGGAAGCATCAAATTTCTTTTCTACTTCTTCTATCTTTTCTCTTAATCGGCGAGCCTCTTCTCCGTAGAGAGTGGGTATTCCTTTAATGGGTAAGGCCATAACTTTGGTAATTTTATCTGAATAGGTCTTCAAGGGTGAGGGAAACTGAGATTTGATCACTGTAGAGGCCAGGCGTCATTCCGAAGGTCGAAATGAGAGTAGGTATGACGCTTGAGTGAGTGTTAGTTTCGGATTTGAATGTCTCTACTCTACGCATGATATTTTGGTACTCTTCTTGATCAAGCTCATATTGGCCTTTGCTGTATTTGATCTCACAAAGGTTTATGAAATCGTCTCTTCGATCGATGATAAGGTCTACTTGTGCAGCAGGTTTCATTGTGCTGCTTCTCCATACATACGATTCTGTGGCAACCTTGGGTATGCCCAGCGCATCTTTTATTTGTGCCACATGAGCCTTGCAAACTCGCTCAAAAGCCAGACCATACCAAGTGTTTACCTTTGGTGAACCAGAGTTTTGCGACCAATAGTCCGGCTGTGCCGAGGCCTTGTGAATAAAAGTATGATAGAAGATAGTATAGAAATCAATTAGTTGATAGACCGCAGAGTTTTCTTTAACCTTCTTATTCCGAACTTTATTTTTGGAGATGAAATCGCAATACTCCAAATCGGTAAGCCAATCTCCAAGTTTGCCATTGTTTGAGAGATCGAGCTTGGCTGCAATCTCATCTCTGGTTAAACCAGCTCCATTCTGAGCCAACACCTCTACTATATTAAGGTAAGGCTGAGCGTTCTTGAACAACGAGGAGAAGAGACGCTTGTACTCTTTCTTCAATTCCGACTTTTCTCCAAAGAATAGGCGATCAAGTCCAATGGCTGGACTTTCGCCACGATTGAATAGGCTCATATAATATGGCACGCCTCCAATAGCCATGTAGGCTTGGACAATGCTAAGCCTATTCCAATAATAGCCTTTGGACTGGAAGTATTCTTCTGTTTCTTTGAGGGTAAAGGGATGTAGATGCATCTCATGGGTAATGCGGTCGTGAAGCCCACCATGATTGTCGATTATGTTGCGAACCATCCATGAGGTTGCCGACCCACACACCATCAGCATTATTTCTGACTGCCAATTTGCCCAGCTATTCCAAAAATGGCCTAAGGCTTTTACAAAACCGGATTTTGGGGTGTCAAGGCAAGGAAGTTCGTCAATGAATATGACGCATCTTTTCCCGGCCTCAATTCTTGGTTCAAGCAATTGGCGCAATGAGAAGAAAGCCTCCATCCAAGTCTTTGCCTTTTTGCCTTTATAGCCATACTGGACCATCGCCTGATGGAAAGCCTCCATTTGCTCAGACCTATTGCCCTCCATCACTCCAGTAAGGTCAAAATCGATGTTGCCCCCGAAATATTGGCGCACGAGGAAAGTCTTGCCAACGCGACGCCTTCCATAGATGGCCACAAATTCAGCATCACCAGACCTATAATATGAGTCCAGTGCCTTCATCTCGTCTCGTCTTCCGATAATCTTCTGTACCATTCGCACGTAAAATTTACGCAAAGATAGTAATTTTTCCTGACAGATGCGCCGATAGCGTGCGAAAGTTGATGAAATCTTTCAACTTTCGCACGCTATCGGCATTGGGTTAAGGGTTATTGCATGAGGGAGGATATGATGGAGTCGGAGATGAGGAGGTGGGGCTCGGGGATGAAGAGGTGAGTGGAAGTGAGGATGAGGGAGCCAGAGGCGAGCCAGGGGGAGGCATCGCGGAGAAGCTGGGGGAGACGTGAGGTGGGGACAGAGGCCAGAGGGAGGCCTTGTCGGGTGCGGAGGGTGACCATCAGGAGGTCATTAAAGCGGTTGTCGGGAGTCTCCTTCTCTATTTCATAGGCCGGGAGGCCAGACTCGATCTTGGCTAGGTATTCTTTGAGGTTGGAGGGATTGTAGCGGCGGCATGAACCATCAAAACTGTGGGCCGAAGGGCCCAAGCCAAGATAGGGCTCGTCGCGCCAATAACTGCTGTTGTGGCGAGCCTCACGACCCGGAAGGCAGAAATTAGAAATCTCATAATGGTCATACCCTCGGTCGCGAGCGCAAACGCAGAGAAAATCATACATCTCCCCTATCTCATCCTCTGTCGCCTCGCATACCTCGCCGCGACGTAGCATCACCGACAGGCGAGTCTTTGGTTCGTAGCTCAAGATGTAGGCTGAGAAATGTTCCGGCCTGAAGTCGAGCAACCGTGTCAACGATCGCTGCCACGATACCAGGTCTTGCCCGGGCAACCCATAAATAAGGTCGATGCTAATATTGTCAAAACCAGCCTCTCGCAGATTCTTAATAGCTTGTTCGGCCTCAGCGGCAGTATGGCGCCGACCGATGATTTTCAGTTCGGCATCGCATAGCGACTGCACCCCCATGCTCACCCTATCGATGCCGAGGCTGCGCCAAAAGCGAGCCTTCTCGACAGTGACATCCTCGGGATTGGCCTCGATGGTAAACTCCTCCAAATCAGAAACTGGCAGCGCCTCAATTACCTTTGCAAGAGATTCCTCAGAAAGAATCGACGGAGTGCCTCCACCTATATATATAGTATTAGGCTTAGGCACCTCGCCGCGGCGCATTTCATACTCCTTCACTATAGCCTCAGCCCAACGGCTCTCGCTGCTGACATTAGCCATAGAATAAAAGTCACAGTAAGCGCACTTACTGTGACAAAAAGGGGTATGAATATAGATTCCCATAACAATTCACAATGCACAATTCACAATGCACAATTCACAATGCACAATGCACAATGCACAATATCAATTAAGAATTGTGAATTGTCACTTGTTATTTTACTGCTTTGAAGCTCATATCCAGACCTTTGACCGAGTGGGTCAAAGCGCCAACCGAGATGAAGTCGACACCGCACTCGCCATACTTGCGCAGATTCTCAAGAGTGATGCCACCCGAAGACTCAATCTCCACAGTGGGATTCTTCTCGCGGATATGCTTCACAGCTTCGAGTGTACGTTCAGGAGTGAAATTGTCGAGCATTATGCGGTCAACGCCAGCCTCAAGAGCTTGATCAATCTCCTCGGTGTTGCGCACCTCCTGCTCGATCTTCAGGTCCTTGTGGTTGCGACGCAGATACTCGCGCACCGAGGCCACAGCCTGCGGAATGCCTCCGGCGAAATCCACATGATTGTCCTTGATGAGAATCATATCGAATAGGCCAATGCGATGGTTGCAGCCACCGCCAATCTTCACGGCTTCCTTCTCCAAAAGACGCATTCCAGGGGTGGTCTTGCGAGTGTCAAGCACGCGAGTCTTAAGCCCTTTGAGTTCGGCTTGATAGCGAGCCGTAGTGGTAGCGATACCGCTCATGCGCTGCATGATGTTGAGCATCAGACGCTCGGTCTGGAGCAGAGAACGCACCGACCCCTTGACCACAAAAGCCACATCGCCTGGCTTGACATGAGCGCCGTCTTCGATGAAGACAGTCATCTCCAGGTCTGGGTCAAAACGTTCAAAGACCTTACGGGCAATCTCAACTCCGGCCAAGATGCCTTCTTCCTTAATGATGAGTTGCTGTGCGCCGTATTCGCTGGCAGGTATTGTACTGAGGGTGGTATGGTCGCCATCGCCGATATCTTCGGCAAAAGCAAGGTCAATTAGTTGATCGATTAGTTTCTCTCTGATATCCATAGTTGAAATGAAAAGTTAAAAATGAAAAATGGGAGCGGCGCGATGCGCCTTTAAACCATAAAGCCACAAGGGCATAAAGCCACAAGGGAGACCAGGATTAATTCCATTGCCAGTGCAAAGGTACGACTTTTTTCTCAACCTCTTCCCATAATTCTTCATTTTTCATTTCTCATCCTACACTTTTCATTCTTCATTTCTCACTCTTCATTTCTCAACGTATTCCGCCAATGCTGGGGTGAGGCTCAAACCGGCCAACTCCAACAGCTCCTGGTCGCGCAGCAGCCGCTCGGTCAATCCATCTGCTATGATGCGACCATCTTTCATTATCACCGACCGTGGGCATAGCTCAAGAGCCATCTCCAAATCGTGAGTAGCAATCACCACCGTATGATGAAAGTCATTGACAATGGCCATAAGCTGCTCGCGAGTGCGGCTATCGAGATTGCTCGACGGCTCATCCATTACCAGGATGTTGGGTTCCATCGACAACACCGTGGCTATCGCTACGGCTCTCTTTTGTCCCCCCGACAAATCACTCGGCGCACGGTCGCGCAAATCCCACGCGCCCACCGACCGCAAGGCTACTTCAACTCGCCTCTCAACCTCGGATGGCGGCAATTGCATATTCCTCGGTCCAAAAGCCACATCGTCCCACACTGTGGGCATAAACAATTGGTCATCGGGATTCTGAAAAACCATACCCACCGCTCGCCTCACCATTGGTGCAGTCTTTTTGCTCACTGGCACATCTCCAACATTCACTTCCCCCTCGGTGGGCAAAAGCAAGCCGTTGGTAAGGAGCAACAGCGTAGACTTGCCAGCACCGTTGAGGCCAAGCAGGGCAACCTTCTCGCCATGCTTAATCAACAAATCCACACCCTTTAGAGCTTCTTGCCCCGAGGGATAACTATAGTGAACATTGGTATATCGTATGTAATGATGACTCATGGTGTTTTTTTTGGTTTTTGGTTTTTAGTTTTTGGCTTTTGGAAAAATGATGGGTTATCGGCTGATAAGATTTGACAAAAAGGCATTGATGGGCAAGAAACGCAATGCGATTATCACCGCAGCCCATCCCAGCAAGAAGGTCAAATCCCTCCAATGCAGCGAGGGACGTGCCCACTCAATGAAGCAATTGCCATTGAAACCGCGTGCCAACATGGCCAGATGCACCCTTTGCGCCCTCTTGATCGAGCGCAACAAGAGTTGGCCTACAAACTCGCTCCACATCTTCAGCGGATAACTCTTGCGTCCAAAGCCGCGAGCCAGACGAGCTCGATGCATCGACTGAGCCTCTTCGAGTAATACTCCTATATATCGATACAGCATCATTAGCTGTGTGACCAACACAGCCGGACAGCCAAGACGCTGCAAAGCTCGACACACCTCGCGAAAGCCGCAAGTATTGGTCAAGACCAGCAAGGCCTGTACAGAGAGCAAACCTCTGAGCAAGATGGCCGCAAAGGTAACCCAGCCCTCAGTGAGAGTGATGCCCATCACCACGGCCACTGGCCGAGTGTCAAGGATGGGATTAAACATGCCTATGGCAGCAATCAGCGGTAGCACCCACAGCGATTGCTTCAGCACCCTCAGATAGCCCACGCCCGAGGCCTCAGACATTATTATCGGATAGGCAAACATCCAAACAAGAGCTCCGGGATTGGTGAGCGGCACTGTCAGTACCACAACCACAAACCCCAGAGCTACTATTAATTGTATGCGAGCATCGATTGCTATCCGTGTGGCCCCAGTATCCAATTCCCTGAGGGCCACTATAGCCTTGTCAATGCCGCTCATGCCAACTTATGTTTTTTCTTGCGAAATAGCAGCGTGGATATAGCCCAAACCATAGCCATCACTATCACACCGCCTACTACACCGGCTATATGCGAATTATAGTCTGGCATTATGGCAGTCGGGGGATTGATGGTCTCTTGCAATTCGGGACTTCCGGTAATCTTCATGATCGACCACTCCAATCCATCGGGATTGGTCGAAGCGATCCAAGCGAATGCTATGCCCATTGCAATTGCGGCTGCCCCAAATGCTATCAAAGTCATGCGACGACGATAGCGCAGCGAGGGGTCAACCTCTCTGTCATCATCATATTGCAATAGCGCTGGATTGCCATGCTTGATGACCATTATCACCAGACCGGTAGCAATACCCTCGCAGATGCCTATCACCAAATGTATCGGCAACATGAATAGCAGGAATTCCCCAAACGGCAGGGCTGTAATCTGCGAGGCAACAGTCTCGACTGTCACGAGCAGCGCGCCGCACTCCAGACCCACCACGCAGGCCAGAATAGACACCCACATGATGCGAGCATTCGAGGCGTTGACATGCACCAGCGGCCTATACACCAACGGGTATGCCACCAAGCAACTCATGGCCGCCATATTAATGATATTGCACCCAAGAGCCATCAAGCCGCCATCGGCAAAAACCAAGCATTGCACGATCAACACCGAACATAATGTCAAAAACGCGCACCATGGCCCCAACAACGCCCCAAGCAGCACACCTCCGATGATGTGCCCGCTCGACCCAGTGCCGGGTATGGTGAAATTTATCATCTGGGCAGCAAAAACAAAAGCTCCCAGGATTCCCATCAGGGGAATCATTCCTTCCCTCTTGTTACGTGAAATTTCTTTTGAGGCAGTGACAATCAATGTGAGGGCTATCACCCCTGCCGCAGCGGCTATCGGAGGTGATACCAAAGCGTCGGCCCTGTGCATAATCCTTGACATTTATTTGGTTATGAATTGGGTGCTACTACTTCTGTATAACTCTGTCGAGAATGAGCCCCAAGGGACCCCTCTCTGAAAATTAAACAAGTGCCAGACCTCTTTGGTTCGGCACTTGCCTTATAGTTGTGAGTTATGAGTTATGAGTTATGAGTTATACAGATGGGATGGTATGGGTGGTCGAGGGGACTCAATCATCGCATCCGCAGCCACATCCCTTGGGGCTGCAGCTGTCGCCGCATCCATCACCGCAACCTCCGTCGCCGCAGTCGTGACAGCTGCATCCGCAACCGCCCTGGGCTATGTGGAGTTCCTCCTCGGTAGCGTCGCGCACATCTTGCACTTTGCCTTTGAAGCGGACAGTCTTGCCAGCCAGAGGATGGTTGAAGTCAAGTCTTACCTTGTCATCTGTTACCTCCTTGACCAGACCGCTCACATGGAAACCGTCTTGGGTCACCATCGGCACGTATTTGCCAACGGCTACCAACTCGGCATCGAATTTGCCATCGACCAAGAAGAGGTCCTTGTCGAGGGTGACAATGTTTTCTTCAAGATATGGGCCGAAAGCCTCTTCAGCATTGGCCACGACATTATATTCATCGCCTTTCTTGAGGCCATCGAGAGCTTTCTCCAACGGTGCGATCACGCCTTGGGTAACGCCGAAGATGATTTGTTCGGGATCTTTGGGGTCGGATTGGTGCACCAGTTCTTGCTTACCATCGTCAGAGATGGCGTATAGATCGTACACAAGCGATACATGCTTGCCAGGTTCGATTTTTTCCATTGTCGTATTCAATAGTTTTTGTTAAAAATCCAGTGGCGAAAAGCCACAAACACATATTTTTGTTGTTAATATAACAAATATTGCGCCAAAAAGGCTAACTTTGTAAACAATTTTATTTTTGACAATCGTTATGACCCTTACCCGCACCATAGCTCTATCAGCCCTGTGGGCATTGAGCCTAACATGGATAGACCAGATGCCGGTTGCCGCTGCCGAGATGTCAGCGTCGACGCGCGCCATCCTATCGGCCAGCCAACGCGGCCAATCACGAGCTGCAGATTACCCCTATCAGTCATTAATAATACAAATATCATCAGACGATACCATCGACCAGCTATTGTCCCTTGGCTGCATTATCTATAGGCAACGCGAGGATATGCTTCTCACATCGGTGCCTGTCGAGATGCTCACCCAGGCCCTCTATCTTGATGGGGTAAAAAATGTGCAAGCGGCTTTTTCGGCTGCCCCCGACATGAATATGGCTCGTCCATTTTGCGAAGTCGATGCCGTACAGTCTGGCTCGGAACTCCCCCAAGGGTACGATGGCACTGGCATTATCGCTGGATTTTCTGACATTGGCTTTGATGCTCAGCACATAGCGTTCAAGGGCCGTATCGGGGCTATTTACGATTACGACACATATCAGGGCATAGCCCTGTCAGCCACTACTGCTGCCGAAATAAAAGCTTGGGTCACTGACGACAATGAATATTTCCATGCCACGCATGTTGCCAATATCATGGCTGGCGGATATTTGTCATCTCCCTATTACGGTGTGGCCACCAACGCCGAGATTGTGGCTACGACCAGCCAATTGGCTGACGTAGGCATCCTGTGCGGCGTGGAGGACATCTTGCAATACGCCCGCGAGGCCCAAAAGCCTGCCGTGGTGAACCTGTCGTTAGGTTCCTATACCGGTCCACACGACGGCACCGATTTGATGTGCCGCTATCTGAGCCTATGCGCCGAGGAGGCCATCATCTGCCTCTCATCAGGAAATTACGGATACAAAAACATCTCGGCCAGTTGGGATTTCACAACCGATGACCCATTGACCAGAGTGATGGTAATGGATAATCCAAATGTTTCTGGTTTGGAGGTTTACGGGCTCACAGATGTGTGGGGCCACGACAATACTCTGTTGAGTTGCCGCATCGAGGTGTATGACAATGACGAAAAAGAACTGGTTTACACGTCGCCTTGGATCGGAGGCGAGGATGAACCTTCATATATTTCCATCACAAGCGATGAAGACACCGAATGGGGCCAATACTTAACCGGCAGTGTCGACTTGGCTGCTGGAATCGACGACCTAAATAATCGCTACAACGCATGTATGCTATGTGACATCACCGCACCAGAATACTCGGTCAACGGAGCTTGGAGCCGCTATCGCTTAGGCATAGCCGTAAAAGGCGCACCCGGCACCAGCATCGACATATACTCTGANNCATACTCCCTACTCTCCAAGCCCAAGATATCCCCGGCTTGTACCCCATCGCCCGATCAGTCAATCAGCAACCTTTGCACTGCCGAGGGCATTATCTCCGTTGGGTCGTGCAATTCGCGCAACAGCGCCCCGTTGCTTGGAGGCAATGAAGAGACGTGGAGTTTTGACATTGACCAAGTGTCAAATTTCACATCCTATGGCAACAGTTTTCAAGGCGAAGCTCTCCCCCATTTCTGCGCTCCTGGCAATTATGTAGTCTCGGCAATGAGCACACCTTATTTAGAATATGATCCTCGGATAGCATTGGCTGCTGTATCTACAGTGTACTCTACAAATTACTATTGGATTTCACAATGTGGTACCTCGATGGCATCGCCCTTCGCTGCCGGCGTCATGGCGCTTTGGCTACAAGCCGACCCTACCCTCACCGGCGTCGAAGCCAGGGAGATAGCCCAAATGACCGCCAAGACTGACTATTCAGATATCACCAATCCCAAATGGGGAGCGGGTTGCATCGACGCTCTGGCCGGTCTGCGCTATATTTTGGATATCAATTCGGTATCCGACCCTTCTATGAAACCCATAGTGACCTTGCGCCCTGACCGCACCCTCGAGATATACTCACCTTACGATAATAAGCCCAAGCTGTACACCCTGAGCGGAAGCCAGATTGACTACACTCGGCCACTCGCCCCGGGGGTCTATATTCTGTCTTGCCCAGGCTCTGAGGCCCTCAAAATAGTAGTGAAATGAGGGGTACCCCGTTACTTTTTTTTGGGTAAGTGCAAATTGTTTAGTATCTTTGCACTTTGATTTCAAATATCAACTATTATTAGGATACTCGATAAACAATATGTTCAGAACTAAAACATGCGGCGAACTGCGCCTTAGCGATGCGGGACAAGAGGTAACTCTCGCTGGATGGGTGCAGCGCATCCGCAAAATGGGAGGCATGACCTTCCTTGACCTTCGCGACCGCTACGGTGTCACTCAAATTGTGTTTGAGGAAAGCGACAACCACGACCTCAATGAGGCTGCCAATCATCTTGGCCGCGAATATGTGGTGCAAGTCAAAGGCAAAGTGGCCGAGAGGGCATCGAAAAATTCCAATCTTCCCACTGGCGACATCGAGATCATCGCTTCTGATCTCAAGGTGCTCAACCCCAGCGAAGTGCCCCCATTCACCATCGAAGACAATACCGACGGAGGCGATGAACTCCGCATGAAATACCGCTATCTTGATATCCGCCGCAATCCGGTGCGCCGCAACCTCGAATTGCGTCACCGCATGACCATGGAGGTGCGTCGATATCTTGACAGCAAGGGATTCCTCGAAATCGAAACCCCGATGCTGGTTGGCTCTACCCCTGAGGGCGCTCGCGACTTTGTGGTGCCTTCGCGCATGAACCAAGGCCAATTCTACGCTCTGCCTCAGTCGCCACAGACCCTCAAGCAACTGCTGATGGTTGGCGGCATCGACCGTTATTTCCAAATAGTGAAATGCTTCCGCGACGAAGACCTCAGAGCTGATCGTCAGCCCGAGTTCACCCAGATCGACTGCGAAATGAGCTATATCGAACAGGACGACATCATCAACCTGTTTGAGGGCATGGCCAAGCACCTGTTCAAAGAAATCAGAGGCGTGGAATTTGATAAGCCCTTCCTGCGCATGTCATGGGCCGATGCTATGAGACTTTACGGCAGCGACAAACCCGATATGCGTTTCGGCATGGAATTTGTGGAATTGATGGATACCATGAAGGGCCACGGATTCCCCGTATTTGACAGCGCTGAATACATCGGCGGCATCTGCGCCAAGGGAGCCGCTCACTATACCCGCAAGCAGCTCGACCAACTCACCGACTTTGTAAAGCGTTCGCAAATCGGAGCCAAGGGCTTGGTTTATGCTCGCGTTGGCGAAGACGGCACCGTAAAGTCATCAGTCGATAAATTCTACGACCAAGCCGCGCTGCAAGAGCTGCGCAAGAAGATGGGAGCCGAACCCGGCGACTTGATCCTGATCATGAGCGGCGACGATGCCATGAAGACACGCAAGCAGCTGTGCGAACTGCGCCTTGAGATGGGACGCCAGCTTGGCCTCCGCGACAAGGACAAATTCGCCTGCCTCTGGGTGGTCGACTTCCCAATGTTTGAATGGAGCGACGAGGAGCAACGCCTGATGGCTATGCACCACCCATTCACTCATCCTAAGGACGAAGACATTCCTCTGCTCGACACCGATCCGGCTGCTGTGCGCGCCGATGCCTACGACATGGTCATCAACGGTGTTGAGGTTGGCGGCGGCTCAATCCGTATCCACAACAGCAACCTGCAAGCCAAGATGTTTGAGATCCTCGGCTTTACTCCAGAGAAAGCTCAAGAACAATTCGGATTCTTGATGAACGCCTTCAAATACGGTGCACCCCCTCACGGAGGTCTGGCATACGGTTTGGACCGCTGGGTATCCCTGTTTGCCGGTCTCGATTCCATCCGCGACTGCATAGCATTCCCCAAGAACAATTCGGGCCGCGATGTGATGCTCGACGCTCCTGCACCACTCGACCAGAAGCAACTCGACGAACTCGCCCTCGCCGTAGTAGAAAAGAAATGAAAAATGAAAAATGAAAAAATGAAAAATGAAGAATGAAAAAATTACAGTAATGGTTATTTTTCATTATTCATTCTAAATTTTTAATTTATGAAGATAGCTGCCATCATAAACGCCATTGAGCAATACGCTTGCCCCGCGCTTCAAGAAAAGTGGGACAACACTGGCTTGCAAGTGGGCTCGGTCCACGATGAATGTACCGGTGTGCTCGTATGCTTGGATGCCACGCCAGCCGTTGTGGCCGAGGCTAAAGAAAAGGGATGCAACCTGATCGTAAGCCACCATCCACTATTCTTCAAGCCAGTAAAAAAGCTCGTAGGCGCTACCCTACCGCAAGCCACTGCGCTCGAAGCCATAAAAGCCGGTATCGCCATCTACAGCAGCCACACCGCGGCCGACTCGGCAAGCGCCGGCGTTAATGCCGTGCTGGCTCAACGTCTTGGCGTAAAGCCCATGCGTGTGCTTCAGCCAGTCGAGGGCTATATGGTGGCACTCAGCGTGATAGTACCCCGGTCGCATGCCGAGGTCGTGCAAGCTGCCTTATTCGATGCTGGAGCCGGCGCAATCGGCAATTATGATTGCTGCAGCTTCAGCATACCCGGGCAGGGCACATTCCGTCCATTGGAGGGCTCTAATCCCTTTGTGGGCACTTTGGGCCTAAGCCACGAGGAAGACGGGATACAAATCCAGGTAGTGTTGCCGACCCATAAGATGGGTGCTGTAGAGAGCGCCGTGCTCGAGGTCCATCCTTATGAGACTCCGGCTTACCAATTCACCCCCATGCTCAATGCACCCTCGCAGCTCGGCATAGGCATATACGGTATCTCTGACGATGGCCTCAGCCCAGAGGCTTTTGTTGAGCATGTCAAGCAAGTGCTCGGTTGCAAGGCTGTGCGCACCACCAAGGTTGATTTCGGTCCCGATGCCAAGATACGCCGCGTGGCCCTATGCGGCGGAGCCGGAGGCGAACTGATAGGCCGCGCCGTGGCCATGGGAGCCCAAGCCTATGTCACAGCCGACATTCGCTATCACGACTTTGTAGACTACCGCGACCAAATCTTGCTAATCGATGCTGGCCATTTTGAGACTGAGGCCCCAATCAAAGAGGCTTTCGCTCAGGTCGTCTCAAAGCGCTTCCCCATGGTCCCCGTCTACTGCACATCCTCAACCGACAATCCCATCAATTACCAATAATTCCAGTAACTATATGATTAGCGATTCAGGCCCTGCCTAATCACTGGTCACTAAATTCTTTATACCTAAAGAAATGGCTACCGACAAGAAAGCAGAGCAGACTGCCAATGTAGAGCAGCGCCTACGCGCTCTCTACGAGTTGCAAACTATCCTCTCTGAGATCGACCGCATCAAAACAATACGCGGCGAACTCCCACTTGAGGTGAGCGACCTCGAGGATAATATCGCCGGCCTCAATGCCCGCATCGAGAATTACAAGCGCGAGGTGGAGGAGTTCCACCAAATGCTCGCCGCCGAGCGCAACAAGATTGAGGAATCGCGCTCAAAGATCGCTACCTATCAGGAGCAACTCGACAACGTGCGCAACAATCGCGAATTTGACCTCCTGTCAAAGGAAATAGAGTTCCAAAACCTCGAAATCGAGCTCTCTGAGAAACATATCCGCGAGCACCAGCGCTCAATCGAGAACAAAGAGATGGAGATTCGCGCTACCGAGGACCAGCTCACCGATATGGAACACATATTGCACGAAAAGAAGTCAGAGCTCGATGAAATCGTATCAGAGACTCGCCAAGAAGAGGAGAATCTGCGTGAAAAAGCCAAGGCTATCGAGCCCAAAATCGATGAGTTCACCCTCAAGGCTTTCAAGCGTATCCGCAAGAATGCCCGCAACGGCCTAGGTATCGTGTATGTGCAACGCAACGCTTGCGGCGGCTGCTTCAACCGCATTCCCCCTCAAAGGCAGATGGAAATCAAGATGCACAAAAAAGTCATCGTCTGCGAATACTGCGGCCGCATCATGATTGATCCCGAGCTGGCTGGTGTAGAAACCGAACAAGCTTAAATCATTTCCAACCCTTAAATTAATCGACGTATGGATTCCCAATCTCCTCTCTCCCCCGCTCTTATCGAAAAGGACCGCAGATATCTCGAACTGCTGGCCCAGAATCATGGCAGCGTACAAGCCGCCGGAAGCGAAATAATCAACCTTGAAGCGATTCTCAATCTCCCCAAGGGCACTGAGCATTTTATCGCCGACTTGCATGGCGAGAACGAAGCGTTTGAGCATATCTTGCGCAACGCCTCGGGCGACATCAAGCGCAAAGTGATTGAGATATTTGGGAATACCATGCGCGATAGTGACATACGCCAACTGTGCTCGCTCATCTACTACCCCGAGCAGAAACTGGAGTATGTGATGCAAGCCGAGCCTGACTTGGTCGACTTCTACTACACCACCCTGCATCAGCTGATCAAGGTGCTGCAGAAAGTGTCGTCAAAGTACACTCGCTCAAAGGTGCGCAAAAGCCTGCCCAAGGAATTTGCCTACATCATCGAGGAGTTGCTGCACGAGGCCCCGTCGGGACAAAACAAGCAGGGCTATTACAATCGCATCATCGAGACCATCATCTCGATCGGCCAAGCCAACGAGTTTGTGATTGCCATCTGCAATGTGATCCAGCGCCTCAGCATCGACCGTCTGCATCTGCTCGGCGATATCTTCGACCGTGGTCCTGGCGCCCATATCATCCTGGATTATCTGGCCAACATACCACACTTTGACATCCAATGGGGCAACCATGATGCCCTGTGGATGGGAGCTGCTGCTGGCAATCTCAGCTGTATCGCCAATGTGTTGCGCATCAGCCTGCGCTATGCCAATATGGCCACGCTTGAGGATGGCTACGGCATAAACCTGACACCGCTCGCTACCTTCGCCATGGAGACTTATGCTGATGACCCATGCGAATTGTTCATTCCCTCGCCTATGGGCGAAGGTCAAGACCTGTCAGACAAGAGCCGTCAGCTATTCGCCAAGATGCACAAGGCAATCGCCATTATCCAATTCAAGCTCGAGGGTCAGCTTATCGAGCGTTATCCCGAGTGGAAAATGCAAGACCGCAAACTCTTGCATCGTATCGACCAGGAAAAAGGCACCATCACTCTCGATGGCAAAGAATATCCTCTGCGCGACACTCGCTTCCCGACCATCGATCCGGCCAATCCCTACGAGCTGAGCCAGGAAGAAAAAGACTTGATGGCCAAGATTTTGCACTCGTTCAACGTAAGCGACAAATTCAAGCGCCATATACGCATACTTTTCTCACATGGCTGCCTATACAATATCAGTAACAGCAATTTGATGTTCCATGCCTCAGTGCCTCTCAACGAAGACGGCACGCTCAAGGAAATAGCCCTGAGTAGCGGCACCTACAGCGGACGCGCCCTGTTTGATCAAATCGGACTGAAGATGCGCTCGGCATTCAACCGCGACACATCTGACGAGGATCGCCAACGCGCCTGCGACTATTACTGGTACCTGTGGTGCGGACCCGATTCGCCACTGTTTGACAAATCCAAGATGGCAACCTTTGAACGCTATTTCATAGCCGACAAGGAAACCCATGCCGAGGAGAAAGGCTGGTACTATAAGCTGCGCGACCAAGAAGCGGTGTGCGACCGCATCCTCGATGCCTTTGGCGTAGAGGGCCCCCATCGCCATATCATCAACGGCCACGTGCCGGTAAAGGCTGGCAAGGGAGAAACCCCAATCAAAGCCAATGGCAAGATGCTCGTAATCGATGGTGGATTCTCAAAGGCTTACCACAAGACCACAGGCATTGCCGGTTACACTTTGGTTTTCCACAGCCGTGGGCTGCAATTGGTGCAACACGAGCCATTCACTTCGGCCCAAGACTCGGTGCGCAATGGCACTGACATTGTAAGCACCACCCAGGTGGTCGAACTCAACAACCAGCGCATACTGGTGCGCGACACCGACAAGGGCCATGAACTGCAAAAACAAATCGACGAATTGCGAGAACTCCTCTGGGCTTATCGTCACGGATTGATAAAAGAGACAAAATGAATATCGACAATCAAGATCTCAAAGCCGCTCTCGACTGTCTGCGCAAAGGCGGCGTAATTCTCTACCCAACCGATACTGTGTGGGGCATAGGCTGCGACGCCACCAATCAAGAGGCAGTAGAGCGCGTGTTCAAAATCAAAAATCGAGCCGACTCAAAAGCCTTGATTGCCCTGGTGGGGAGCGAGGGCCAGCTCGAGCGCGCTGTCGAGGAGGTGCCCGAGGTGGCTTGGCAACTAATCCAAGTATCGGACCGCCCCGTCACAGTGGTGTATGATAATGGCCTTGGAGTAGCGCCTCAGTTGCTGGCCGCCGATGGGTCTTTGGCCATACGCCTCACTCGCGAGGAATTTTCTCGGCAACTGTGCCTTAGCTTGGGTAGACCGATAGTGTCTACCTCAGCCAATGTCAGCGGTGCTCCGGCCCCGGCTACATTTCAAGAAATACCCGAGGAGATATTGAGCCAAGTCGACTATGTTTGCACATCAGGCCGCGACTCCAAAACCAAATCAAAGCCGTCAATGGTGATCAAGATCTCATCAGGAGGATTATTCCGAATCCTGCGTGATTAAAACCTCTCGCTCCCAATCACTAATACCTTCTCACGTTTAACTCCTTCGCCTTTTTGCTTCAGACTGCCCGACAACGATTCTACTACATATTGGCCGACTTCATATCGGCCAACTGCGCTTGGTTTGTGTTCAACATAATCCGATTCTTGACGTTGCCATACAATTACGAAACCATGTCATTGGGCACCTATCTCAGTATGGGCCCGGTGATCTGGGGACAATGCCTATTTCCCGTAATGATGGTTACGCTCTACGCCATATCGGGCTACTACAACCATGTGTTTTTCAAATCGAGGCTCAACGATGCTCTCAACGCTATGGGCATGGCGTTGATTGGCACGCTTATCATTTTCTTCGCTGTCCTATTCAACGACAAGATAGACGACCGCTTGGGGAATTTTGAGATGATCCTCATCCTGTGGTGCCTATTCTCAATCTTCACCACGATACCCCGACTAATCATCACCTCGGTAGCCACAAAGCGCATCTGGCGCAGAGAGATTGCATTCAATACCCTGATTGTTGGCACTTCGCCCGAGGCTTTGGCTCTCGCGGCTGATTTTGAAGAGCGACATCGCAGCATGGGCTTCCGGGTACTGGGCTTCGTCAATGCCGGAACACCCGGACGCAAAGCCTCGTCACCTCTCCCCACCTTTGACATATCCGATATCGAAGAAGAGGCAAAGCGCCTCAACATACAGTCGTTCGTAATCGTGCCCGGTGATGAATCATCGCAGCAGACAATCCAGACCATCAACACCCTTTTGCCTTTAGGCCAAGCCGTGTATCTGACTCCCGACAATTACCACATAGTGTCGGCCCGACCGCGCACCGCCATGGTAGCCGGTCAGGTGCTTATCGATGTGTCGCAAGCCAATATCCCATCCAGCACTGTCAATCTCAAGCGCCTGGGCGACATCTTCTGCTCATCGATAGCATTGATAGTGCTGTCGCCCCTGTTCGCTGTGCTCGCCTACCTGATCAAAAAAGACTCGCCGGGCCCGGTAATCTACAAGCAGGAGCGCATCGGTTACAAGAAACGCCCATTCAATATCTACAAATTTCGCTCGATGCGCACAGATGCCGAGGCCGATGGCCCAGCCTTATCATCAACGCATGACCCTCGCATCACCAAAGTTGGCCGAGTGCTGAGAAAATATCGTCTCGACGAATTGCCTCAATTCTGGAATGTATTGCGCGGAGATATGTCGCTCGTTGGCCCACGGCCAGAGCGCGCTTATTACCTCGACCAAATCATAAAGCGGGCACCCCATTACAATCTGGTGCACCAAGTGAGGCCCGGCATCACATCTTGGGGTATGGTCAAATACGGCTACGCCTCAAATGTCGATGAAATGATTGAACGCCTCAAATATGACCTTCTCTATGTCGAGAATGTCTCATTTGTGGTAGATATGAAGATTTTGTTCTACACTGTCAGCACAGTGGTAACCGGCAAAGGAATTTAGAAATGGCAGCTCCTCAGACTCACATATCACACCCGCCAGAGTGGTTTATGAAATTTCTGGCATGGCGAGAACGCAAGATCAAAGAGAGAAACTTTGTGATCTTTCTGGCTCTGTTGGTGGGCATCTTTGCCGGATTGGCGGCGATGGTGCTCAAATGGCTTATCCACAATATCAGCCACATCGTGCTGGCCGTAGGCGCCGACCACGCGCTCCACATTAATTTTTCCTACATCATAGCGCCAGCCGTAGGTATTGTGCTTGTGACCCTGTATGTCAAATACGTGGTAAAGGACAATATCAGCCATGGTGTGACACATGTGCTGTACGCAATCTCGCAGAAAAAGAGCCGCCTCAAGAGGCATAACATGTACACCTCGGTTATCGCCAGCTCGGTTACCATCGGTTTTGGCGGTTCGGTTGGTGCCGAGGGCCCTATTGTTTACACTGGCGCGGCTATTGGCTCAAACTTGGGTTCGCTGTTCCGTCTGTCTCCACGCATCTTGATGATTCTGGTAGGTTGCGGAGCGGCAGCCGGCATTGCTGGAATCTTCAAGGCTCCAATTGCGGGCATGCTATTCACCCTCGAGGTGCTGATGCTTGACCTCACCACCGTGACCGTGATGCCTTTGCTCATTGCCTCGATTACTGGCGCAACAATCGCCTACTTCTATACCGGACTCGACTTTGAGTTTTTCTTTGTGCAAAGCGAGGACTTTGTAATCGGTCGCCTCCCCTACGCTTTTGTGCTTGGCATCATCTGCGGCTTGGTCTCGCTTTACTTCACCAATGTGATGAACATGATGGAGAATTTCTTCCGTCGATTCAAAAAGCAACGGGTACGCACCCTGATAGGTTGCACCATCCTGACCTTGCTTATTTTCCTCTTCCCGCCACTCTATGGCGAGGGTTATGACTCGATCAACTATTTGCTCGATGGCGATGTATCAGCCGTGGTGGCTGCTTCGCCTTTTGCCCAGGAGAGTCCAAATATGTGGTTTGTGATTCTGTTCATCGCGCTTGTGACAATGCTCAAGGCTTTTGCAACCTCATCGACTAACGGCGCCGGCGGCGTGGGCGGTACCTTCGCGCCCTCGCTCTACGTGGGGTGCCTTACGGGCTTCCTATTCGCCTATATAGTCAATAGCTTTGACATTGGTATGGGTGTGAGCAGCAAGAATTTCGCCCTCATTGGCATGGCTGGAGTAATGGCTGGCGTAATGCATGCCCCGCTGATGGCAATCTTCTTGACAGCCGAACTCACTGGCGGCTACTCACTATTCTTGCCCTTGCTCATTGTATCAACTGTCAGCTACGGTACAATCAAGACATTCAAGCCCTACAGCATCTACACGATGCGTCTGGCACGCCGAGGCGAATTGCTCACTCACCATAAAGACAAGGCTGTGCTGACCCTGCTGAAGATTAACAATGTGATCGAGAAGGATTTCATGCCAGTCACGCCTGAGATGAGCCTGAAGGAGATGGTTGATGTCATCTCCAAGTCAAACCGCAACCTCTATCCTGTGCTCAACCCCGAGGGAGTGCTGATGGGAATAGTGCTGCTCGATGAGATTCGCAACATCATGTTCCGTCCCGACCTCTATCGCAAGATGACGGTCAGCACCTTCATGTCCATCCCCCCGGCCAAGATTGAGATTGGCGACACAATGGAGAAGGTGATGAAGACCTTTGACGATACCGGCGCCTGGAATCTGCCCGTGGTAGAGAATGGCAAGCATGTGGGCTTTGTATCAAAGTCCAAGATTTTCAATTCCTATAGGCGCGTGCTACGCCACTATTGCGAGGATTGAGTATGCGTGGACACCGCATGTTCACCCCTGAGCGCGTGGGCCTGGTGGCCCTCGCCGTTTCCCTTGTCATCTACGCTGTGGTTGCATTGGTATCTAGAACAAAGAGCGCGCAAGACAGCCCAATGCCTCCTTCGCAAGCCCTGATTGACTCATTGATACAGCAGAGCAACTCGGTCCAAGTGCGCCAAGATACCACCTCGGCCATTAAGAGCAAGAAGAAGAAATCCACCAAGACACGGCAAGAAAAGCCCAAGGCACCCACTCGCTCCCACCTCGACGAAACCCTCTGAAAAGTGGACTGGGAACAAAGAAAAATAACCTTTCTCCCCTCCCAATTGTTAATAATTATATCATCAACTATTATTAACTATGGGAAATCCAGCCACCACATCGGGAACTCCAGCCACCACACCCGCGCCTAAGCCCAAAGAGCCGCTATCTGAGCGCATTATCTTTAGGATAATGCACACTCTGGTATTGATTCTATCGTTGCTGCTCATCGTGTATATTTCTTATGATACTTTCAAGGAGATTCCATTCTTAAGCAACCACCATTACATGACATTCCAGTTTTTTGTCTGCGTGGTGTTCTTAGCGGATTTCTTCATCACTCTTTTTTACAGCAAGGACAAGAAAAAGTACCTGCGCAACTATTGGTTCTTCTTCTTAGTGTCAATTCCCTACCTCAACATCATCAACCAGTTTGATATACACTTCTCGCATCAGGTACTGTATTACATACGATTCATACCGCTGTTCCGAGGAGCCTACTCGTTGGTGCTTGTGGTTGGATTCGTGTCAAACAACAAGGCTGTATCTCTGCTCACCCAATACACCGTAATCCTCGCTACATGCGTTTACATCCTCGCCATGCTGTTCTACTACGAGGAATTTGGAGTCAATCCAAATGTGAAATCATTTTGGGATGCGCTCTACTGGGCCTCGATGAATATGACCACAGTCGGTTGTTATTTCTCAGCCGTCACACCTGTTGGCAAAATCATCTCAGTGATTCTGCCTATCTTGGGCATGATGATGTTGCCGCTTTTCACGGTATATGTCACTGACAGAGTGCGCCAGCACAACAATAAGACTGGCGCCGACATAGCTTAGCAGAGATTCAATATTGCAAATAGATGAATGGCACCAGCGAACTCTGGCGCGTCTGTATTACGATGAAGATGGCTATTGCGAGCATCATTGACTGACCAATCAGCGGCATCGCAGTGAATCTATCGATCAGCCGGTCATAGATTCGGTCGGGCATGAAATGCAGAGCAAATGCCCCCACCATCAATGCCACTATCGTAGCGTATCCAGCCACGAATTGAGGCAAGACATCGAGATGGAAATTGGTAAACATCGCGGTGTACATATCCCCCAAGTCTTGCATCGAATTGGCGCGGAAGAATGTAAAGCCAATCGTAATGAGTATAAACGTCAGCACCACATTGCCGCATCGCGCCCATTGGGTGTTGCGCAAATGCTCGGGCAATCTCCAGCTCTTGCGCACAGCCTTGTGGCCCACAAGCAACAGACCGTTGTAGCCTCCCCATAGCAAATACATCCACGAGGCCCCATGCCACAAACCTCCGATTAGCATTGTCAGCATCAGATTGAGGCGTTGGCGATGCTTGCCCTTGCGATTGCCTCCCAGGGGTATATACAGGTAATCCATCAACCAAGATGAAAGCGAAATGTGCCAGCGCTTCCAAAATTCCGTAGGGCTTTGCGACTTATACGGCGAATTGAAATTCTCTTTAAACCGATAACCCATCAGCAATGCCAAGCCAATGGCCATATCGCTGTAACCCGAAAAGTCGCAATACAGCTGCAAGGCAAAACCGATCGACCCCATCATATTCTCAAATCCAGTGTAAAGCGAGGGATTCTCAAACACGCGGTCAACAAAATTACCGCTCAGATAATCAGCCACTACTATCTTTTTGAGCAAGCCGCAAATAATCAAGAAGAGCCCCTCGCTGACCATACGGCTTGTGGCTTGAGGATTTGCCGCGATTTGTGGCAGCATGTCCTTAGCCCTCACTACCGGGCCAGCCAGCAGCGGCGGGAAGAAAGTGAGGAAAAACACATAGTCGAGCAGGCTGCGACAGGGCTGAATCTGGCCTCGATAGATATCTACGAGATAACTAATAGACCGGAAAGTAAAGAAAGATATGCCTGCCGGCAGCGCTATATCGAGGGGGTCAAACGAACGCCCAGCCATATCGGCCAAGGTGGAGAATATCAAATTGAAGTATTTGAAATATACCAACATGCCCACATTGAGGCAAACGTTGAGGGCGATTATCAGTTTCCGTCCCAGCTTAGAATTAACGATTCCCATCCAGCGCCCTAAAGCGTAGTCGCTAAGGCATACGCCCAGCAAGATGAAGCAGCACTCTGCGCTCGACTTGTAATAGAAATACAGTGAGAACAGAATGACCAGAAGCATCTTGGCTGTGCGCCACCGGCGCATAGCCTGATAGGCCAAGAGCAATCCCAAGAACAAGACCATGAAAAGTCCGGTGTTGAAAAGCAGTGGGTTGGCTCTGTCGTAGGCCAGTAGCTGAGCAGCTAAATGAGGGTCAAATTCATTCATCGGTCTCGGCAACGATAATTTCTGATGGTGAATTTATAGTGCGATTTAAAGCGTCGAAAAGCAGGTCGCCTTGCAGAGCGTACCCGCTCCAGGTATTGTGTATGCGGTCGGTATTCATCAGCTTCCTGAGCAGCCATTCCTGGCTGCTGCCAGTACCTCCGGCCACCTCATACCAGTCGTAAGTGGGCACCGCATGGTCGCGACCATACTGCAAAATAACATTTCTGAGGCGAGGTATGTTGGTGTTGACAGAATAAGTTTTTACTTTCTTGCGATTTTTACCTTTGCCCACTCGGGTAGTCTTGCTGCGCTGACATTCTGAGGGAGTGACCAGCAATATCTCGGTCTGAGGATTGTGGATGCGCACATCGCTCACCAACTGGTCAATCTGCCCATAGAAATCGTCGTCAGACACGCGGCCAAAAGCCTCATTGGCGCCCAAGCTCACTATCACCAGATTTGGAGAAAGAGTCTTAAGGTCATTGCCAAGGGTGCCCAGGGCATTGTAAGATGAGAATGTGGCTCCATTGTTGCCTATCGCGCTATACTCTACTCCGACCATTTCGTTTTCGAGCTTGAATCCGAAAATCTGGCATTTCTCCTCACATTGGAAATTGAGGGTGATTGAGGTCACTGGCTCGTAAAGAAAGATAGTGATGGTATCCTGATCGGCAAACTCGTTGTACAAGGCCGGAAATCCATTGTCGCTGATAGCTGACAATAGCCGAGGGGTAGCGCCCTGCTTGTACATTTTCACTATGTCAAAGTCAGGTTCGGCCTCCTTGCTATCGACAATGGATATGGTGAAGTCGAAATTTTTCTTGTCAGGCTGAAGCGACACGCCAGTAAATCCCATAGGGACAACCCAGGGATGCTTCATAAGTTTCCCTACTGTAAATGTCGATTTTGATGTAATCTTGTAATCCAGAGGTTGGTTAGTACCAGCTAATCGAAAGGGGATTATCAATCCGCGCCCTGCGCTGCCATAGTTGTGCTGAAGCAATGCGCGGGTGCGTGAGGTGGCTCCCTCGGCCTGGATATGGCTGTCGCCGATATGCACTATCGAAATCACCGTATCGCCGCACATGTCAAAGCGGCCTCTCAGATCAGTCCAGTCGGCCCCATTGAGGTTGATGCGGTTGGCCGAGAGATGGAGGAAAGGGTAAAGAGAATAGTCCTGGGCGCCGACATAGCCGTCAGAGACTCCCAATTCGGGATTCTCTCTGATTTCTGCCTGGTCATCGACCGAATCCTGCGCCTCTTGCGCAAAGCCGAAGCCGCAAATTGCCAGTGCCGCTATTAGCCAAATTTTCTTTATCACACGTATCAGTTCAATCTTTTTATTGTGGTAAAAGTATTTATGTCTTTATTATTCCATCAGACGCAGCATCGAGGATACCAACTCTCGTGCCAGCACTTTGCCGCCAGCCGAATTGAGGTGGATATAGTCGCCATTGACCAAACGCTTTTCGCGCCAGTCGACGATAGCATCATATCCGCCCATGGCCTCGCGGGTGTCCCAGAATAGGCAGCCGGTGTCTTGGGCTGTCTTGCGTTGAGCCTTAACCATGGCCCCGGCTGTTGGGATGGAATGCACCTGCCCGTCCACTTTCTGCCCACGGTCGCCAATGCCCATCATCAGGATATCTGCCTTGGGATAGCATTCGCGCAATTTCCCTATCACTTGGCTCATGAGCTTGCCATAGCCATAGTAATTGTCTTGGTCGGCAGTGAGAGCATTGATGCCATACTCGACTATAATCAAGTCATAATCGATGTATTTTCTCATCTCTGAGGCCAACTCGCTATTGATTTTGCGATGAGCCACGCCGCTCACGCCGCGCATCGACATGCAATCGACCACCACGCCGCCGTTGTCTTCGAGCCACGCGCCGAGGAAAGCCAGTCCGGGCACCTTTGATTCAACGCTGAACGAGGTAGTCTCGCCTGGCACTGTCAAGGCTTGCACCTCTTGGTTGGGAGTCACGTCATAAGTCAAGGTCTCTTTGTCTGTTGTGAGAGTGATCTTGCCAGAGTCGGGAGCCACGAACAGCAGACGCGATGATGACCATGAGGCTAGACGTTCCTCCTTGGGGTTGCCTTTGTATGTTACTGAGGCTGCCCCGGGAGCAATGAAATATTCGCCTGCGATATTGGGGAAACGGCCTCCATTGCTCTTTTGTATGCCATGTTGCGACCAGCCGCTGCCATTCATAGTGACAGTACGCCGGAATCCGGCCACCATGCTGTGGGGAGGCACATACCCCACGCCACGACCGCCATAGCGCGACTGCAATTGCTCGCGCAGGTCTTGGGTGAATATGTCGCCCTCGATATACGAGTCGCCTATCACCGCTATTCTCGCCGGGCCAGTGCCAGACAGAGCGCTCTTCAAGCGGCTTAGTCCTCGGCCATCGGGGGTATAGTCCTCAATCACCATCTGGCCATCGACTCTTGGATTGTATTCTGGAACAGTCCTTACGGGCTGTGTTTCTGCTACAGTGGTTTGTTCTTCCAATGCAGCCGCCTCCTGGCCATCGGGCGAGAGGATGGCTACCTCTTGGATTAGTTCGGGGTCTATTGGTTCATTACTCGCAATGACCATTGCGGTCGAATCTTTAGGGAACAGGTCAGCGAATAGGTCATAGTCCTTAGCATAATTGCCAGTCAATTTGCCCCAAGGGACAAACGACAGCCCATACACTATGGCAACGGCAGCAAAAACTGCCACAAAGGGATATCCCCTCTGCCACCTATTTCTTTCATTCCTGCTCTGTTGCGCCTCGACAGCCGTAGCAGCTCCTTGCTGCTCAAGCGGCATTTCTGCCTCGGCGCGATTTCTTATATCATCCATAATCTGTAACCCTTTTTATAGGTTTCTAATCAGTCAACATTTTAGCCATCAGACTACTTATTTTCTTATTGGTTTCTTCCCACTCATTTTCAGCCACTGACTCAGGCATTATGCCACCTCCGGCATAGAATGTAAATCTTGACTTGTGGAAATTCACGCATCTTATGTTTGCGTATGCGATTGTCTCTTTCTTAGTTATCACTCCTATCACGCCCCCGTAATATGAGCGAGGATGCTTCTCAATCGATGCAATATCCTTAAGAGCAATGTCTCTCGGGTAGCCGCACAGAGCCGCTGTCGGCGTTATGGCATCAATTATCTCAAAAGGCGTAAATTGGCCAGGCTGTGCTCCCAAAAGCGAGCACTTGTGTTTTATTGAGCCAAAAATTCTATCCTCATGATCGAAAACATAAGGATCTAATCCCATTTCCTGGAGCCTCACTAAAATATCTCCAGCCACGATTTCCTGCTCAGTTATGTTTTTCTCATCCCACTCATCGTTCTTTCCAACAGTGCCAGCCAAGGCCATGGTAAAGAAATTATGAGCCTTAGAATCCTTGTAATATACAATCTCAGGAGAAGACCCCATCCAGAATCCTGCTGCAGGGTGATAGCAGCAATAAGCAAAGCACCCTCCTGAGGCTGCGAAAAGATTCTCGAGCAAGTCATTGATGCTTCTATCAACAAAATACTCGGTCTTGACTCGGGAAATCACGGTTTTTCTCCCATCGAGTTCAAGGTTTTTGATGAGAGTGCTTACATCCCGGATGTAATCTTCTCGCTTTGTATCAGGCAGAGGCGCCGGATCTGGCATGGTGGAATTGTCGGGGAGAGAGAATCGCTGTTTCCAAGTCTGCTCGCCGTCAAGTTCAAAGGGTACCCACAGATAGTCAGGGCTCTTCTCATTGAATTTGCCCATGAAGAAGCCCTCCTTAGGCGCTTGCTCCAAAGGCTTCTGTAGCAAAGATGGAGCAGAGAAGAAACGGCCTTTCTTTTCGCCTGGAGCTATGTAAGCCACAAACGGCACGCGTCGGTACACGCACCATTCGATAGCTTTATATGTGTTTAGACTAAACATTCTCTTTCAATTTTCCTATGAGCTCAAAGGGCATAGCCTCTATAAGCTCGATATCGTAAACTTTGCCAATTTCCAATTTAGGTGTATTGGCAATTGACACCAATACCTCGTTGTCGACCTCGGGGCTGTCCCACTCTGTACGACCGACATAGTATTCCTCATTTTTCGAGTCAATGACCACGGGCACTGTCAAGCCTATCTTTTCTTGATTGTGTTCCAAGGAAATTTCTTCCTGGATTTCCATCAGATGAGAGAGTCTGCGCTCCTTCACCTCAGCCGGAATATCATCTGCGAAGTGCTTTGCCGCATAAGTATCATCCTCCTCGCAATAAGCAAATGCGCCCATGCGCTCAAAGCGTTGCTCCTTTACAAAATCTATAAGCTCTTGGTATTCCTTTTCTCCCTCGCCAGGGAATCCTACCATCAGTGTAGTGCGGATATGTATGCCTGGAACCTCTGCCCTCATTCTGCGCAGCAACTCACGAGTCTCAGCTCCCGTGATATGGCGTCGCATATTCTCCAACACCTTGTCAGAGATGTGCTGGAGAGCTATATCCATGTATCGGCACACATTCTTGTGGCGAGCCATCACTGGAAGCAAGTCATAAGGGAATTGTGTGGGATAAGCGTAATGGAGACGTATCCACTTTACCCCTTCGACTTGGGCTATGGCATCAACCAAATCAGCTATGCGCTGCTTGCCATAGAGGTCGAGTCCGTAATATGTCAGGTCTTGGGCAATTACATTGAATTCTCTCACTCCCTTACCTACCAGTTCCCTGGTCTCCTCCACTATCTCCTCGATAGGACGTGATTTGTAGCGGCCAGTAATCAGTGGGATTGCGCAGAAGGCGCAAAAGCGGTTGCATCCCTCAGCAATCTTTAGGTATGTGTAGTGTGGCGGAGTGGTGAGAGTGCGTTCCCATTGCGGTGATGCTGTCTCATCATTGATTTCGCCCAAGATGCCCTTCCAGTCAAATTTGCCAAACCAGCCGTCAACCTCGGGGATGCTCTCGGGCAATTCCTGAGCGTATCTCTGGCTCAAGCATCCCATCACATACACTTTCTTGACTGCGCCTTGCTCCTTGGCTTGGCAGCACTCAAGGATCATATCTATTGATTCTTGTTTGGCGTCGCCGATAAATCCGCAGGTGTTGATCACCACAATCTGAGATTTGACCTCCGATGGATTGTGGTGCGCAGTGTAGCCAGCGCGCTCAAACATCTTGATGAGCCGCTCAGAATCGACAAGATTCTTTGAGCAGCCCATCGTGATAATGTCTACAGTCTTTTTTCTTGCCATTGTCGACAGGTCAGTCGCGGCGCCCAAAGAGCGAGCCCACGAACTCTTTTTTGTTGAACACTTGCAAGTCGTCAATCCCCTCGCCCAGGCCTATGTATTTCACTGGGATGCGGAATTGGTCGCTGATGCCAATCACCACGCCGCCCTTGGCTGTGCCATCAAGCTTAGTGATTGCGAGATGGCTGACCTGAGTGGCAGCCGAGAATTGGCGAGCTTGTTCAAATGCATTCTGGCCGGTAGATCCGTCAAGCACGAGCAATACCTCGTCGGGGGCTCCAGCCACTACCTTCGACATCGACTTCTTGATTTTGGTCAACTCATCCATCAAGCCCTTCTTGTTGTGCAAGCGGCCGGCAGTATCGATAATCACCACATCGATATTATTGGCCACGGCTGATGACAGGGTGTCATAAGCTACAGCGGCGGCATCTGAGCCAAGCTGCTGCTTGACCACTGGCACGCCAGCGCGTCGGCCCCACTCCTCAAGCTGCTCGATTGCGGCAGCGCGGAATGTGTCGGCGGCTCCGAGCATTACGCTGTAGCCAGCCTTCTTGTACTGAGCTGCGAGTTTGCCTATAGTGGTGGTTTTGCCTACGCCATTGACGCCAACAACCATTATCACGTAAGGACGCCGACCGGCCGGTAGGGTAAATTCGCCAGTGGCATTCTCTTCTTTGTCGCTTGCCAAGAGCGAAGTGATTTCCTCGCACAGCATCTCGTTGAGCTCATCGCTGCTCACATATTGGTCGCGGGCAGCGCGGTCGCGTATGCGGTCGATGATTTTCAAGGTGGTCTCTGTGCCCACGTCTGAGGTGATGAGAATCTCCTCGAGTTCGTCAAGGAAATCGTCATCGATGGTGCGTTTGCCCACAAACACTCGCTTGAGCTTGCTGAAGAATCCCTGTTTGGTTTTCTCCATGCCCTTATCGAGGGTCTCTTTCTTCTCGCGGCTGAACAGACTTTTGAAAAATCCCATATCTTGATGTCGTTAGTAAGTGCTATTTTAAACTGCAAAGTTACGAAATTTTTCTCACTTTCACGCCTTTTCGGGGGCAGTTTTTAATTCATCTTGATTAAATTGTAACTATAGCGTGACGATTCTAACCTCAGACGAACTTGGACCTGTCCGGTGCAGCTGGATTTGGGTAGGAATGCGTTCCTTCAGGGCCTCGACATGGCTTATTATGCCAATGCGTCGGCCACCGATTTGGTGGAGGCGGTCAAGGGTGGTTATCACTGTCTCGAGGGTTGAGCGGTCAAGGGTGCCGAATCCCTCATCGATAAACAAGGTGTCGACATTCAGCCGCTCTTTGCTGATGGCCGATAGGCCCAGGGCCAGAGCCAATGAGACGATGAACCCCTCGCCGCCTGAAAGCAGTCCGACATTGCGCACAGCGCCGCCCTGGAAATTGTCTATCACATTGATTGACAGTGAGCCGTCTTCGCAGTCAAGGCTGTAGCGCGGCGAAAGCATCTCCAAGTAATAATTGGCTTTGCCAAGCAGCACGCGCAACACATAGCTCTGCGCTATGTTGCGGAATTTCTTGCCATCGGCCCCGCCAAACAGGTCGTTGAGGAGGCTCCAATCCTGCACCTCTTTGGCGAGAGTGGCCAGTTGTGATTCTTTGCGCCTTAATGCTTCGGCTTTCTTAGCGTCGTCAGTCAAGCGAGTGATGGCGGCTGTTCGCTCTTTCAGCGCTTCATCTTTTGCTGCCTCAACCGCCTTTTTGCTTTCTGTAAGCTCTTCGATCGAGGTTTCCTCTGGTATTTCCGGCTTTTGGGTTTGGTGATTCTCGGCTTGTTCTTTCAACACAGCGATTTGGTCATGGGCCGTGTTGCGAGCAGCAATGGCTTTGCCGAATTCTGCCAACTCTACGCTTATTCTCGACCCGATTGCCTTTGCCTCATATTCGGGCAATTCAGTGGCCTCAGGATACTTGTCGGCAAATGGCTCCAATGCCAAATTGCATTCTTCGACCTTGCGCTCTATGTTCTCCAAGGCTTTACGATGGCGATCAATGCTTTGAGTGATTGCCTCTTGGGCTTTAGTCACTTTCTCTTTGGCTTTATCTAATGCTTGGCGAGCCTGGTCATATTGCTTTATGATAGTCGAGGCATAATCAAGGGCTTTTTGCTTATCTTGTTTCTGTAAGTCCAACTCGGCCATCTTTGCATTGAGGATGTCCAGCATCTGAGGATTAGCAGCGTCTACGCTCAGTGTCTCGGCTTCTTTCTTGGCTTTGTCTAATGGTTTGCGCTTACTATCCATCTCTTTTTGGGCCGCATTGATGTATCGTGTCAATTCTTTTACATACACCTCTTTGCGACTGAGGCTGGCTTGGATTTCGTTGTAGGCCGACTTAGTTTCTTCTACTTTTTGTTTAGCCTTGGCGAGTGCCTCATCTATTATCTGCGCTGCATGGAAATGCACGTCTTGTGAGCCGCATAGAGGACAGACTTCTTCCCCCTCGAAATGCTCGCGTATCGAATCAAGATGATGGCTCAGTTCTTTTTGGCCTTCCCAGATTGCTGACGCTTTTTCATAAGCTTTCTGAGCCTCGGCAAGTTTGGTCTTTTCCTCAGCTTGTTTTGCTTTCTCTTCGATTAGTTCTTTTTCTTTTGCTGCCTTGACATTGGCCGCATTGTCGTAAGCCTCTTGCAGCATTCTCTGATTCTTTACAGCAAGGATAGCATTCTGGGCATGGGAGATGGCATCGACCACTGATTTCAAGGCGTGGGTAGCACCCTCAATGTCTACCTTCTTTTTCTCTTCTTCTTTTGCATCGAGGGATTTCTGGGCCTCTTGTTGGGCAGTCTGCGCCTGCACCAAGGTTGCGCCAAGGCGCGCGGCTTCTGATTCGGGGGCAAGCCCCTCGAAGCGTTGGCTTGCGGCAGACTCTATTTCGTTTATAATTTTGCGCTCAGCCTCGGCCTGGCCTTCTATCCAGGTTTTACCCGCTGCTACTCGAGCGTATCGCTGCGCGAGGTTGTTTTCTGCGATTGTCAGTTGGTCTTGTTTGTTTTTTAGTTGTTGGTTGAGATTTAGTTGTCCTTTCAGCCACTGCAATTGCTTGCCAATCTCAGCGGCGAGTTGGCCTTTTTCTTTGGCCAAAGCTTCGGCTTTGACGGATTGCTCTTGCAACTCGTCTCTTTGCTCCGCTGTGAGCAGATTGGCACCCTTAATCTCTGCCTCAAGCTGCATTTTGACTTTTTCCCTTTCGCTCTTCTGGGCAAATATCTCCTTGCCAATGGCAGCGTAAATATCAGTGCCAGTGAGTTTTTCGAGAATATCTGACTTATCAGCCTCCTTAGCCTTCATAAAAGCCGCAAACTGCCCCTGCGCCAACATCGTCATGCGAGTAAATTGCTCGAAGGTTAATCCCGCTGCTTTCACGATCCGATCTTTCACTTTCTTATCACCTGTCTCAGTGACATTCTGGTCCAATCGGGTTATGGCTCGCTTTACATCTTGCATCTTGCCCTCTATCTTCTTATGGGCGCGCTGCAATGCCCACTCTACTTTATATGGCTTGTCATCATTGCCCATAAAGTAGAGGACCACTTCGGCTGAACCAGTTCCACGACGCATCATCTGGCGAGGATTGTTCACGCCGATTCCTTCGCGGTCGTTATCCTTGGTGCCATTGTCATTGAGGGCTGGCACCTCATTGTATAGAGCCAAGCAGATAGCATTCAATATGGTGCTTTTCCCCGTACCAGTGTCTCCAGAGATTAGGAATATGGGGTCCTGGGCCAAGGGACCTTGGTCGAAAACGATTTCGGCGTTCTCGATTGAGGCTATGTTCTTTATCTGCAGGCGTTGTATCTTCATGGCTTACAGTGTTCTTATATTTTGGGCAATTTCGATAGCTTTTGTTATCATCTCGGATATGGTTTGGCTCATGTCTTGGCCTATCTTGTCACGATAGTGGCGTTTGGCCACTTCGATAGGCTCTATGCTCCTGAAATCTTGCACTTCTACTATTTTGAGGCGCTGAGAGTCCTTCGTGGCTTCTTTGCGTGGCTTAATGCGTATCTCGCAGAATCGGCAATCTTTGCCTTGTGCCACTTTTCGAGCCCTATCCTCGGCATCGGCTGGCAGTGGTCCACCCTCTGGTTCAACAAGCAGCCTAACATAACTCTGGTCTGTTTGGGCCATGGCCTCTAACAGAGCCAAAGCTTCATCAAGGATGCCTCCATCGGGCGGCAAGGTTTTGACGCCGCGCTTTAGTTGCAGTTGCAGCTGGGTCACGCCAGGCACCGTACCATGGGCTTGAATATCTACCAAATTAACATAATGGTCATAATCCTCGCTGAAGCTTACTGGCAACGGTGTACCGCAATAGTACGACCGATTATCAATTCGTTGAGGCATGTGGATATGGCCAAGGGCCAAATAGTCATAGCCATCGCCGAGCAGGTCTATGTTGTCTTTGAGCATACCACCAACTGGCACATCCTCATGGCCACGCAGATTTGCTCCCTCTACCGCCAGATGAGCCATCATTACTACGGGACATTCGTCTCTCTGGGCCGCTTGCATCAATGCGGCAAAAAATTCTGACTGCCGATCCTCGCGCATCACATCGGGATGCACTGCTGGATAATACGATGGGTGAAAATATGGTACAGCCACCACTACTCCAATGCCACGGATATTTACCAAGAATTGCTCGGCGCAGAATTCCTTATCAGTGTCAATCCGTGTTCCTCCTATCACCTTGATGCCTAATCTTTGCCACAATTGGCTCTGCGCCTCCAGGCGCGAAGCTCCATCATGATTCCCTGCTGTGATGACGATAGTACTATTTGGCGATGCGTCATGCAGCATGAGCACCCCATCGACAAAGAGCCGTTGGGCTGCAGCCGATGGCACTGCGGTATGGAAGATGTCTCCGCTCACCACCAGCGCATCGGGCCGCTCTCTCCCCATGATCTCGGCGAGCTGCTCAAAGAAATAGCGATGCTCGTCATCTCTCTCATACCCATAAAAATTCTGGCCTATATGCCAATCACTCGTATGTATTATCCGCATAGCCCTACAATTCTTCAATCTGAGTAATTTGGTCTTTTATTTTATTTATACAGTCCTTTTTGGCGCATTTCTTCAAGGGAGGCTTCGTAGGCGTCGGTGCCCTCTGATTGGGTCTTTGCCCAAGAAACGAATTTGGCGATTCCGCTGGGGAAGTCCCATTTGGGCTCAAAACCCAAAATGGCTCGGGCCTTGGAGATGTCAGCATAGTTGTGGCGAATATCCCCTATGCGGAAATTGCCGCTAACCTCTATTGGGACCTGTCGACCAAATTTCTCCATTAGGGTTTCTACCACCTCGGTAACTGTAGTTGATACTCCTGTGCCAATGTTGAAGGCATGACCTCGAGCCTCTGGCACCTCAATGGCGCGGATAGTGGCATCGACTACATCATCGATGTAGACAAAGTCGCGGCTCTCTTGCCCGTCCTCAAAGATATTTATCTTCTTGACCTTGCGTATCAGAGTCGAGAAGATGGCCAAAATTCCAGTATAGGGATTCTGCAGCGACTGGCCTGGGCCATATACATTCTGATACCTCAGAGTTACGCAATCGATGCCGATGGCAGGGCATATCATGTGGGCCATCTGTCCTTGCACCTGCTTGGTCAGTCCGTAAATCGAGGTTGGATGGATCTCACAATTCTCATCTGTGGCTACCAATCTTAAGGTCTCGTTACATCCCGGATATTTCACCTCAAAGTCGCCATCCAACATGTCAGCTTCAGCTCTGGGGCCAGGACAAACCACTTTTCCGAGTTCTTCGCTGTAGTATTGCCCTTCGCCATAAATGGCTCTTGACTCAGCAATCACCACTCGCTTTACATTATGTTTCTGATTGGCCAGAATGTCAAGCATAATAGCAGTGCCTCCAATATTGGCAGTCACATATTTCTCTATCTCATACATTGATTGCCCAGTGCCAGTTTCGGCAGCAAGATGCACAATGCAATCTACGCCCTCAATGGCCCTTTCCCAATCAGAGCGAGAAGTCACAGTCCCCTTTATGAAATCTACCTTTCCTTTTATAGACTGATACAGCGGAGAATCCTCCTCGGGATTCTCCCCATGTATCTGTGGCGTAAGCGCATCCAGCACTCTCACCCGATATCCTCTCTTCACCAGCTCCAGTGCCAAATTCGCTCCAATGAATCCAGCCCCACCTGTAATCAATATATTTCGCATTTCCATGATATTCTGTATTGTTCAAATCGCTAGACAAAGTTACTACATTTCTTCAAATTTGTAGTTACTTTTAGCCAAAATGTTTTTACCCCAATAGCGAACCTAACCAATTGGAAAGGCTATAGGAGGTGTAAATTTCCTGAGGTAAAGGTGTGTAATTCGAATGAAGGAAGGAGGGAGGTACTATGGGGTGGTGGCGGTCGATGATGAGGATGTTGTCGGGGTGGTAGAAATCATAATTGGCGATGTCGGAGTTGGTGGTGATGAGCTTGCGCTTAGAGCCGAGGGCCTCAAACGAGCGCATAGTCTGCCCTATCTGCATTGGCTTTTGCACATCCAACACTATTCGAGATTTCCGGTAAAGATCCAGCAAATCAGGATAAGCCAATGACTTAAATTGAAATTCATCTTTCTGCCCCCCATTAAGCTGCCGATCTATGTATCTCTTTTTGTAATACA